>NZ_ALOU01000019.1 GCF_000292345.1 Cupriavidus sp. BIS7 | reverse complement strand
CCGCGCCCGAATCGGCCGCACCGGTTTCCCGTTTCGGCGGTATGCGCTTGATGTACTTGAATGTGCCGGACGATTTCGACACGATCTTGCCGTCGGCATCGACGATTTCTCCCTCGCAGAAGACCATCGTCGAAGTGCGATGCACGGTCTGGCCACGCGCGGTCAGCTTGCCCCGCCCGGGCGCCATGAAGCTCGTCTTCATTTCAATGGTGACCACGCCGCGGCCTTCGGCATCCGCCGAGCGTCCGGCGATTGCCATGGCCACGTCCAGCAGGGTCATGATCACGCCGCCATGGGCCATGTCCCAGCTGTTCTGGTGGCGCTCCTGCAGGTCGAGTTCGATCTCGCTGCGGCCGCCTTCCATGTAGTTGCAGAGTACGCCGAGGTCGGCGAGGAATGGGATGCTAAGTTGGCGTTGCGTCATGGTGGGGGCGTAGGAAAAACCGTGGCGTGATTATGCGCTTTGTGTCCGCTCCCCTCTCCCATTTACGGGAGAGGGGAGCAAATCAAAAGCAATCAGACCGCGCTGACGCCGCCATCCACCGCCAGGATCTGACCCGTGATGTGCTTGCCGGCATCCGACGCGAACAGCAGCGCAGCGCCTTTCAGGTCCTCGTCATCGCCGAGGCGGTGCAGCGGCACGCCTTCGCACATCTTGTCCACGCCAATGCGGTCCAGCGAGCCCTTGGTCATCTTCGACGGAAAGAAGCCCGGGGCCAGTGCGTTGACCGTGATGTTGTGCTCGCCCCATTCGGCCGCCAGCGTACGCGTGAAGTTGATCACGGCGCCCTTCGAGGTGTTGTAGGCAATCGTGTCCATCGATCCCGGCGGGTTGCCGGCCAGACCGGCGATAGACGCCACGTTGATGATGCGGCCATGACGGCGCGGGATCATCGACAGCTTGCCGATCCGCTGCGACAGCAGGAACAGCCCGCGGATGTTCAGGTTCATCACCTTGTCCCAGGCCTCGATCGGGTGATCCTCGGCCGGAGCGCCCCAGGTTGCCCCGGCGTTGTTGACGAGGATGTCGACATGACCGAGCTTCGCAATCGCCTCGTCGGCAAGGCGCGCGATCTCTTCGTCCCGCGAGCCGTCGGCGGCAATCCAATCGGCCGCAATGCCACGTGCCCGCAGGTGTTCCTGCGCGGCCTGCAGTTCATCGGCCTTGCGCGCCGACAGCACCACGCGGGCGCCCTGCTCGCCCAGTGCCTCGGCGATCTGCAGCCCCAGACCGCGCGAGCCGCCAGTGATCAGCGCTGTACGGCCCTTGAGGTCGAACAATTGCTGGATGGTTCTCATGAATGTCTCCTGTTTCTTTCGTGTTTCTTTCTTGTCGACGCTGGCCGGTCAGAACCAGGCGTCCTGCATGTCGAGGGTCGTGCGGTCGAGCGATGCCAGCAAGTCCAGTTGCGGATACACCTTCGGCAGTTCGAACCGGAAGAAATACGCCGCCGCCGCAAGCTTGCCGCGATAGAAGTCGGCATCCTCGCCGTTCGCACCAGCCAGCGCGGCATGCGCCACCAGCGCCTGCTCGAGCCAGATCCACGTCACGACAACATGGCCAAATGCTTCGAGATAGACCGACGCATTGGCCAGCGTCACGTTTGTATCCCCTGCCGACCACAGCGTGCGCGTGACTTCGGCCAGCCGTGCGGCCGCGGCGCCCAGCGCACGGGCCTGTTCGCCGAGCACCTTGTCACCGCTGGCAGCCGCACGACCGCAGGTGGCCGCCACGCGCCTGGCCAGCAACTGGAACGCAGCGCCATCCTGCATCACCACCTTGCGGCCCAGCAGGTCCAGACCCTGGATACCGTGCGTGCCTTCATGGATCGGATTCAGACGGTTGTCGCGATAGAACTGTTCGACGTTGTACTCGCGCGTGTAGCCGTAACCGCCGTGGACCTGAATGGCCAGGTTGTTCGCTTCGAGGCACCACTGCGAAGGCCAGCTCTTGGCGATCGGCGTGAGGATGTCCAGCAGCAGCGACAGTTCACGATGCCGGTCAGCATCGCCAGCCGCCTTGGCCGCGTGCTCATCGTCAACCAGCCGCGCGCAGTAGAGGTTCAGTGCAAGCCCACCTTCGACGTAGCTCTTCTGCGCCAGCAGCATGCGCCGCACGTCGGCGTGCTCGACGAGCTTCACCTGCGGGCTGGCCGGGTCCTTGCCCTGCGGGCCGACGGGGCGCCCCTGCGGACGGTTGCGCGCGTAGTCCAGCGCGTGCAGGTAGCCGGTATAGCCGAGCGCCACCGCACCAAGGCCCACGCCGATGCGCGCCTCGTTCATCATGTGGAACATGCAGGCCAGGCCCTTGTGCGGCTCGCCAACCAGATAGCCGATCGCGCCGGCCTTGCCATTCGGCCGGTACTTCATGCCTTCGCCGAAGTTCAGCAGGCAATTAGTGGTGCCGCGATAGCCCATCTTGTGGTTCAAACCAGCCAGCACGACGTCGTTGTGCTCGCCCAGCGATCCGTCCTCGTTGACAAGGAATTTCGGCACGATGAACAGCGAAATCCCCTTCACGCCAGGGATCAGCTTGCCGTCCGGGCCGGGGATCTTGGCCAGCACCAGGTGGACGATGTTGTCCGACAGTTCGTGCTCGCCCGCGGAGATCCACATCTTGTTGCCGCGCAGGCGATATTGCTGGCCCAGCGGGGATTCGCCCTCGTAATCGGCGCGCGTGGTGATGTCCGACAGTGACGACCCGGCCTGCGGCTCGGACAGGCACATCGTGCCGAAGAAGCGGCCTTCCAGTTCCGGACGCACGAACGTGTCGATCTGCGCCGGCGTACCGTGCGTGAGCAACAGGTTCGAGTTGCCGATGGTCAGGAACGGGTATGAACTCGTCCCCACGTTTGCGGCCTTGAAGTACGCGAATGCGGCCTTCTCCAGCGTAACGGGCAGTTGCATGCCGCCGTACTCGTAGTCCTGGCCGGCGGCCATCAGGCCGGCTTCGCAGAACGCCTTCAGCGCGGTCTTGACTTCGGGGATGATCGTGACCGTCTCGCCATCGAAATGCGGCTCCTGGGCGTCGCTCTTCTTGTTGTGGGGGGCGAACAGGTCGGTGGCGATTTTCTCGCAAGTATCGAGCGCAGCGTCGAAGGTCTCGCGGGAGTGATCGGAAAAACGGGGAATCTGCGTCAGGTCCTCGGCATTGAGCCATTCGTACAGAACGAAGTTGAGGTCACGACGGGAAAGAATCAGCGACATGGAATGCAAGGCTCCGGGCTGAAACGAAGGGCAGGCAATGGCCTTCGATATGCATGAGGGAAAGGCTCCCCTCTCCCGCTCAGCGGGAGAGGGGTTGGGGGAGAAGGAAACGCGGTTCAAATTGCCGCGGTGGCAAATGGATGCGCTTGCCCTCTCCCCCGGCCCCTCTCCCGCAACGCGGGAGAGGGGAGATCACACAGAGGGGAAACGAAGCCTTACAGCACCTCGAACAGGCCGGCGGCACCCTGGCCGCCGCCGATGCACATCGTCACCACGACGTACTTGACGCCGCGGCGCTTGCCTTCGATCAGCGCGTGGCCGACCAGGCGAGCGCCCGACACACCGTACGGGTGACCCACGGCGATTGCGCCGCCGTTGACGTTCAGGCGATCCATCGGGATGCCGAGCTTGTCGGCGCAGTACAGCACCTGCACGGCGAACGCCTCGTTCAGTTCCCACAGGCCGATGTCGTCAACCTTCAGGCCGGCCTTCTTGAGCAGCTTCGGCACCGCGAACACCGGGCCGATACCCATTTCATCGGGCTCGCAGCCGGCTACGGCAAAGCCGCGGAACACGCCGAGCGGCTGCAGGCCCTTGGCCGCCGCCACACGCGCATTCATCACCACGGCAGCCGAGGCGCCGTCCGAGAATTGCGACGCATTGCCAGCCGTGATCACGCCGCCGGGCATTGCCGTGCGGATCTTCGACACGCCTTCCAGCGTGGTGTCGGCACGAATGCCTTCATCGGCGTCGATCGTGACTTCCTTGGTCAACAGCTGGCCGGTGGCCTTGTCGGCCACGCCCGCGAGAACCGTCATCGGTACGATCTCGTCCTTGAACTTGCCGGCTTCCAGCGCGGCTGCGGCACGCAGCTGGCTCTGCACGCCGTATTCGTCCTGGCGCTCCTTCGCGATGTTGTAGCGCTTGGCCACGTTCTCGGCGGTCTGCAGCATGCTCCAGTAGATTTCCGGCTTGTTCTTGGTCAGCCAGCTTTCCTGGACCATGTGGCGGTTCATCTCCTGCTGCACGCACGAGATCGATTCCACGCCGCCTGCCACGAAAATATCGCCTTCATCGGCGATCACGCGCTGCGCGGCCATGGCGATGGTCTGCAGGCCAGACGAGCAGAAACGGTTCACGGTGGCGCCAGGCACGGTCACCGGGCAGCCGGCGCGCAGGGCGATCTGGCGCGCGATGTTGGCGCCGGTGGCGCCTTCGGGGTTGGCACAGCCCATCAGCACGTCTTCCACTTCACCGGCTTCGATCTTGGCGCGGGCGATGGCGTGCTGGACGGCATGGCCGCCCAGGGTGGCGCCGTGGGTCATGTTGAAAGCGCCCTTCCAGCTCTTGGCCAGCGCGGTACGCGCCGTGGATACGATGACTGCCTCGTTCATGTGTTGCTCCTCGGTATCTTGGTGTCTTGCAAACTTGCGAGAAATATTCGGTTTGTTCGGCGTGATGTTTCAGGATTCAGGGAGCCACGGATTCTGTGTACCGGCACCGGACAGCAGTTCGTCGGACGTCGTGCGCCGGACACCGGCCTCGGCCAGGTCCTGCCATGCCAGCGCAAGCGACCCGTTCAGGTCGATCGCACGGCATGCATCTTCCACGACGACCGCATCGAAACCTGCCGCACGCGCATCGAGCGCGCTCCAGGCCACGCAGTAGTCCGTTGCCAGCCCGACGCAGACCACCCGCCTGACGCCGTGCTCGCGCAGATACCCTGCCAGCCCGGTCCTTGTCGTGCGGTCCGCTTCCAGGAAAGCGCTGTAGCTGTCCACGCTGGCATGGTGGCCCTTGCGGATCACCATGCGCGCGTGCGGGATTCGCAGGTCCGCATGCAGCGCGGCGCCCCGGGTTTCCTGCACGCAGTGGTCCGGCCACAGCACCTGCTCGCCATACGGCAGCATGATGGTCTGGTACGGCGCCGCGCCGACATGGCTTGTGGCGAACGACGCGTGGCCGGCGGGATGCCAGTCCTGCGTCAGCACCACATGCTCGAATGCCTGTGCCAGCCGGTTGATCACGGGTACAACCTCGTCGCCATGCGGCACGGCCAGCGCACCGCCCGGCATGAAGTCATACTGAACATCGATCACCAGCAGGCAATCCTGCGCGCCGTAGGCCATGGTCCCGTTACCCCTTTCGAATCACGCCAGGATGTCTTAGCCGTTGAAGCCCTTGCCCTCGTCGGCCAGCTTCTGCAGCAGCGGGGCCACCTGCCACGCTTCGCCGTGGTAACCCTTGGCGTAGCGCTTCATGGACTGGGCCACGTTGTACAGGCCAACCTGGTCTGCATACAGCATCGGGCCACCGCGGAACAGCGGGAAGCCGTAGCCGGTCAGGTAGACCATGTCGATGTCCGATGCCTTCGAGGCAATGCCCTCTTCCAGGATCTTCGCGCCCTCGTTCACCAGCGCGAACACCAGACGCTCGACGATTTCCTCGTCCGAGATCTTGCGGCGCGTGATACCGAGCTCCTTCGAGTGCTCGACGATCATGTCGTTGACCTGCTGGTTCGGGTAAGGCTTGCGGTCACCGGCCTTGTAGTCGTACCAGCCGGCGCCCGTCTTCTGGCCGAAACGGCCGATTTCGCAGAGCTTGTCGGCGGTCTTCGAGTACTGGATGTCCGGCTTGTCCACCGCGCGGCGCTTGCGGATGGCCCAGCCGATGTCGTTGCCGGCCAGGTCGCCCATGCGGAACGGGCCCATCGCGAAGCCGAACTTTTCGATGGCCTTGTCCACCTGCTCGGGCAGCGCGCCTTCGTCGAGCAGGTAACCGGCCTGGCGGCTGTACTGCTCGATCATGCGGTTGCCGATGAAGCCGTCGCAAACGCCCGAGACCACGGCCGTCTTCTTGATCTTCTTGCCGATCTGCATGACGGTGGCCAGCACATCCTTGCCGGTCTTCTCGCCGCGCACCACTTCCAGCAGCTTCATCACGTTTGCCGGGCTGAAGAAGTGCATGCCGACCACGTCCTGCGGACGACGCGTGAAGGAGGCAATCTTGTTGACGTCGAGCGTGGAGGTGTTGGACGCCAGAATCGCGCCGTCCTTCATCACTTCGTCCAGCTTCTTGAAGACGGTTTCCTTGACGCCCATTTCCTCGAACACGGCCTCGATCACGAGGTCGGCATTCCCGATGTCCTCATAGGACATGGTGGTGGTCAGCAGGCCCATACGCTGCTCGACCTTCTCCTGCGTCAGCTTGCCCTTCTTGGCGCTGTTCTCGTAGTTCTTGCGGATCGTGGCCACGCCGCGATCCAGCGCTTCCTGCTTCATTTCCAGCATCGTCACGGGGATGCCGGCGTTCAGGAAGTTCATGGTGATGCCGCCGCCCATGGTGCCTGCGCCGATCACGGCAACGCGCTCGATCTTGCGCACCGGGGTGCCTTCGGGCACGTCCGGGATCTTGCTGGCGGCGCGCTCACCGAAGAACGCGTGGCGCAGCGCGCGTGATTCCGGCGTGCCAACCAGGTACATGAAGCCGTCGCGCTCTTCCTTCAGGCCTGCTTCGAACGACTTCAGCGAAGCCGCCACCGCATCCACGCACTTGGCGGGCGCCGGGAAATTCTTGGCCACTGCAGCCACGGTATTGCGCGCGAATGCCAGGAAGCCCTCGGCGTTCTCGTGGCGCACCTTCAGGTCACGCACCTTCGGGTACGGGCCCGGCGCGGCGGCCACGCCCTGGGCGAACTTGACAGCGGCGGGCAGCACGTCACCGTCGACGATCTCGTCAAACAGCTTCGAGCCGGCAAACTTCTCCGAGGGAATTGCGGTGCCGGACACGATCATGTTCAGCGCGTGTTCCAGGCCAATCACGCGCGGCAGGCGTTGCGTGCCGCCGGCGCCCGGCAGCAGGCCGAGCTTGACTTCGGGCAGCGCGATCTGCGCGCCCTTTGCGGCCACGCGGTAGTTACAACCAAGGGCCAGTTCCAGGCCGCCGCCCATGGCGACCGAGTGGATCGCCGCGACGACCGGTTTGGTCGAAGCCTCCAGCGCGCGGATCACCGAATGCAGCGTCGGCTCCTGCGTGGCCTTGGGCGTATTGAATTCACGGATATCGGCGCCGCCCGAGAAAGCCTTGCCGGCGCCGGTAATGACCACTGCCTTGACAGCCGCGTCATCCAGCGCACGGGTCAAGCCTTCGACGATGCCCAGGCGGGTGCTGTGACCGAGGCCGTTAACGGGGGGATTGTCGAGCGTAATGACGGCTACGCCGTCTTGAACCTGATACTGCGCTGTCATACGCGTTCCTTTGGTATCTGAAGTTGTCTCGGGATTCGAATTCTCGAATGAAGGTACTGCCAGAATCGCGGGTTGGTCGTGTTATGCCCCGCAATCCCTTGCCACACAAGCCATCTGGCTCGAAAGCGAATCAAGCATACACAAAATAGCACGGTCGTTCAATTTCATTTTTCGACCATGGAAACGGCGTCATGCGCGGCCTTCATGCCGGCTTTTTCCGGCATTCATGTTGATCCTGTGCAACGCACGAATCCCTCAGGGGGAACCCGTAGACAACCCTGCTTCTTATGCCTGCCACGCCACTTTGAGGGCGTAATCGGCACGCCTGGCGACTTTATTTGGTGCGCACCTCGAATCGCCGAAAAAGTCACGGTAGACTCGCGCCTTTCGTTTTTTCGGGGAGGCTGCCACGTGTCCACAAGACACCCCTAGAGCATCCGCCCTCCGACGATCCAGCGACCCTGATGTCTACCCACGACCATCCACATCAACACCCGGTTGTCGAGCACGACGACCTGCGCCGCAACCTCAAGGCGCGCCACCTGACCATGATCGCCCTGGGCGGCGCCATTGGAACCGGCCTTTTTGTTGCCTCCGGCGCATCGATCGCACAATCCGGCCCCGGTGGGGCGCTGCTGGCGTACTGCCTGATTGGACTGATGGTCTATTGCCTGATGACCAGCCTGGGCGAACTGGCCGTGCACATGCCGGTTGCCGGATCATTTGTCACCTACAGCGCACTCTATGTCGACGAAGGCTTCGGATTCGCGCTGGGCTGGAACTACTGGTTCAGCCTGGCCGTGACGATCGCCGTGGAACTGACTGCCGCGCAGCTAGTGATGCAGTACTGGTTCCCTGACGTACCCGGCATTTATTGGAGCGCAACCTTCCTGGCGCTTATGTTTGCACTCAATGCGTTCTCGGTGAAGGGCTTCGGCGAAGCCGAGTACTGGTTCGCGATGATCAAGGTGGTCACCGTGGTGGTATTCCTGTGCGTGGGCGTGCTGATGATCTTCGGCATCCTCAAGGGTGGCCCGCAATCGGGCTGGCACAACTTCACCACGGGAGAAGCCCCGTTCGTCGGCGGATTGCCGGGACTATTCTCGGTGGCGATGATCGCCGGATTCTCATTCCAGGGAACCGAAACGGTGGGCGTGGCTGCAGGTGAAGCTGCAGACCCCGGGCGTACGATCCCGCGCGCAATCCGGCAGACGTTCTGGCGGATCCTGCTGTTCTACGTCGTGGCGATCCTGATCATCGGCGTGCTGATTCCCTATACCGATCCGAACCTGCTGCGCAACGACGTCACCGATGTCGGCGTCAGCCCGTTTGCACTGGTCTTCCAGCACGCCGGGCTCGCGTTTGCCGCGGGACTGATGAACGCCGTGGTGCTGACCGCCCTGCTTTCGGCGGGAACATCGAGCATGTACGTATCCACGCGGATTCTCTATGGCCTGGCCGTAAGCGGCCGCGCGCCGAAGGCACTCGGCAAGCTCACGCGCAACGGCGTACCGTTCAATGCGCTGCTGATCACCACGGGCGTTGGCGCGCTGTGCTTCTTCACATCGCTGTTCGGCGACAAGGCCGTGTACCTGTGGCTGCTGAACACGTCCGCAATGACTGGCTTCTTCGCATGGCTGGGAATCGCCGTCAGCCACTATCGCTTCCGCAAGGGCCTGCTGTACCAGGGCTACAAGGTCAGCGACCTCGCCTACCGGTCACCGCTCTACCCGTTCGGCCCGATTTTCGCGGGCGTGCTGTGCCTGGTTATCGTGGGCGGACAGAACTACCAGGCGTTCACGGATATTCCGGGCAGGTGGCAAGAGATTGTGTCGACCTATATCGGTGTCCCGGCATTCCTGGCGCTGTGGCTCGGCTACCGCATCGTGCGCAAGACACGCGTCATCGACTACGAGGACATGCCGTTCGAACTGGTGAAAAAGGGTTGATCGCTGGTTCTGGCATGAGCCGCAGCATTGAAGGAACGAGCGCCCGCATTGCGGGCGCTCTTGCCATGTGGGTTGATCACTGACCACGCATCAGATACTCGAATCCCGCACCCACGGTTACAACGGCAAGCAGTGTCAGGGCGGTCATTACACAGGTCATGACCCTTGAGAAAAACACCTTGTCTTCATGCATTCTGATGATGAACTTTGTCATAAGCACTCCTATCAAGTGGATTGGATGAACGGCTACAGGCTCGGCCTGACCAGCGCCACATAGCCCAGGAAATGAATGGCTCCGCTGACGCCGGCGAGCCAGAACCAGAAACGCGGGATCTTCTGCTCCGGCGCATGCCCGGCAGCGTCGCGCTGATGAGCGTCCATAGTGGCGAACAGCACTAGCACCGACGCTACGACAATGACCGTCACGTGGGACGCGATGGCAAACCACATGAACTGCCGCGGTCCGCCAGGCTCATCGAGCGCAGACGCCAGCAAGTAACATGCGCTTGCACTCATCGGTATCACTGCCCACAGCAGTTGCCCATCCTTGATCGCATAGCGCACGATCCCGCGCCGATGGGCACGGAAAAAGCTCGGGATCCGGGCTAACGGCAGCAGTGCTAACGGCGCACCCAATGGAAGCGCTACGTTAAACACAAACCAGCCGAACAGCTCGATTGCCCCGTTCATAAAGCCCCATGAAAAGTTGAAAAGACGTGTCGGGCACGCAGCGGATGCGCCGGTGCGAGTCGACAACGCGATTCATCCTAGGCTTGGGGGCGACGGGTGCCTAGTGCCGGATTCTCAAAGTGATGATGGGCGGGACTGTGATTGCGCAGGATCAAGTGCGCGAACTCTGATACTGGTTGACCAGCGGCAATACGCCTCTCGCAAGCTGCCGATACTGTCCGCTGATCCAAGATGACTCGGGAGCCGGAATGAGCAGATTTGTGGGAGAAATCGAGCGAAGTCGCTATCTCAGAGCACAACTGTGGGAGGCATATCGAGCCAAGTACGGTCTCATCAGCCAGGGAGCTTCCGTTTCAACGATGGTGGAGATGCTCCGACTTGAGGAAACCGTACGGCGCATGGAATCTCGCCGCGCCAAGCTCGAATTCGATGGCGCAAGACTCATGTGGATAGAGGACGGCATCACCCGTTGGCAGTGGCGAGCAGTTTCCGGTCGCGCTGGCTATCAGCATCGCCAGCACCAGTACTTGAAGGACAAGGGGCCACTGCCAGAAGGCTTCTACGTTGCGAGGCAGTCCGAACTCCAACGCTGGGAAGACTATTCGCCACTAAACCGAAGCGCCTGCATTCTTGGTGCACTCGGAATTATCAAATTCTCCGGCGCCTGGCCCGGATGTCGGTTTGCCTGGGGTGACCGTCGCGTCTGGCTGCGACCGCGCCACGACACCGCGACATTGGGGAGGGCGAACTTCTCAATCCATGGCGGGGCCGTACCGGGATCGGCAGGGTGCATTGATCTGACGTCCCAGATGCCGCACTTCGTGGACGCCTTCATCAAATATGGAAAGGATATGGATGTTCTCGTCAGGTATTGAACGACTTGCACGCGCCCTGACATCGGCCTACGCCATCATCGTCGCTCAAGCGATGGTCCGCCACCTGCTTACCGGCTGGCATCGGGAGTACCTTTGGCCGATAGCGATTGCCCTCGGTACATCCCTGCTGGCCTTGGCCGCCATGCTTCTGCCGGGCGGCCGCATCCGGCACCGCTGGCTCTGGGCGTTACCCCTCTGCCTCGTTACAGTTGTGGCCGCGGCGTTCGCCTGACCCGTTGCAGGCGCAAGGCCCCTACACCTCCAGCCACTCTTTCCGAATCTGTGCATTCGCCTTCAGTTCGGCCGGGGTGCCTTCGAAGACGATATGGCCGTGCCCCATCACGTACACGCGCTGCGAGATATCGAGGGCAATGGCCAGCTTCTGCTCGATCAGCAGCACGGAAATACCGCGCTCCTTGAGCGTCTTCAGGAAATCGCCGACCAGCGTGACGATCATCGGGGCCAGGCCTTCGGTGGGTTCGTCGATCAGGACGAGATCCGGGTCGCCCATCAGCGTGCGGCACAGCGTAAGCATCTGCTGCTCGCCGCCCGACAACACACCTGCCGGCGTATTTTCCCGCTCCTTGAGCCGCGGAAACATGCGGTACATGTCCTCCACGGACCAGCGCGGTTTTGTCTGACGAGGATTGCGCTTCTCGCCGAGCAGCAGGTTCTGACGCACGGTCAGAGTTGGAAAGATGTCGCGGTTCTCCGGCACATATCCGATGCCGGCATGCGCAATCTCGAACGTGCGTCGTCCGAGCACCTCGTCGCCGCGAAAGCGCACGGAGCCTTCCGCCTTGACCATGCCGAGTATCGCCTTGGCCATGGTCGACCGGCCAACGCCGTTGCGTCCAAGCAGCGCGACGATCTCGCCTTCGTCGACGTGCGCGTCCACGCCATGAAGGATATGGCTCTTGCCGTAGTAGGCGTGCAGACCTGTGACTTCCAGCATGCGCTTACCCATCAGTGCGCCCCCTCCATGACCGGTTCGTCCAGCGTGGTGCCCAGATAGGCTTCCTTGACCTTGCGATTGTTGCGAATCGCCTCGGGTGTATCGGTGGCGATGACCTCGCCGTAGACCAGCACAGAGATCCGGTCGGCCAGGCCAAACACAACGCTCATGTCGTGCTCCACCATCACCAGTGTCTTGCCCACGGTGACCTTGCGGATCAGTTCGACAGCATGGTCGGATTCCGATCGGCTCATGCCCGCGGTGGGCTCGTCGAGCAGGATCACCTCTGCACCGCCGGCGATCGTGATGCCGATCTCCAGCGCGCGCTGCTCCGCATAGGTCAGCAGACCCGCCTGCGTGTTGCGCCGATGTTCCATGCCGATCAGTTCGAGCACTTCATCGGCCCGGTCGCGTGCATCGCGCAATTCGGCAAGCCGGTGCCAGAACGAGTACTTGTAGCCAAGCGACCAGAGCACCGCGCAACGCAGGTTCTCGAACACCGAAAGCCTGTGAAAGATGTTCGTGATCTGGAAGCTGCGCGAGAGCCCCATGCGATTGATCTCGAACGGCCTCAGCCCGGCGATGCTCTGGCCATTGAGCCTCACGCTGCCCGATGTCGGCGCGAAGCGGCCGGATATCAGGTTGAACGTAGTGGACTTGCCCGCCCCGTTCGGGCCGATCAGCGCGTGGCGTTCGCCCTTGCCAATCGTCAGCGTGACACCCCGGATGATCTCGGTCTGGCCGAAGCGCTTGCGAACGTCGGACAATTCAAGTGCGGGCGTCGTCATGCGTGCCCTCCGGTTTGAGCCTGGATCGCATCGAGATGCGCGCGTACCTGTGCAGTCGCCCAGCGCCACGCCGCATACCCCAGCGCCCACAACGCGGCTGCCACGATCCACGGCGTCAGCTTGCCGGCATCGAACCCGATGCCAAGCAGCGACATGTCCGTGCCATTGCCGCTGTCGACCTGCACCTTGTAGATCATCTCGACGGTCAGGATCAGCGCGGCCAGCAGCACCGCGCCAGCCACCGCTGCGCGCCCGTAGTACGGCAGCATGCGGCCCAACTGCTTCTTCGCCAGCAGCGGCATCTGCATCATCAGCAGGCTGGCGATGCCGCCCGGCACAAACATCACCATCATCACGAAGAACAGGCCCAGGTAAAGCAGCCATGCCTTGGTCAGGTCGGACAATGCGACGGCGAACAATGTGAAGACGATGGCGCCGATCACGGGGCCGAAGAACACACCCGCACCACCAATGAACGCCGCCAGCAGCACACCGCCGGAGCGCACTGCGCTGACGTTCTCGGCAGACACGATCTCGAAATTGATGGCCGACAGCGCCCCGGAAATGCCAGCGAAGAACGCCGACAGGATCAGCACCAGGTAGCGCACGCGCTGCGTGTTGTAGCCAATGAATTCCACACGCTCGGGGTTGTCGCGCACGGCATTGGCGATGCGGCCCAGCGGGGTCTGCGTCCAGGCATACATTGCCACCATCGAAAACAGGCACCACGCGGCGATCAAGTAGTAGACCTGGCGGCCATGGCCGAATGTGATTCCGAGGAATGGCTCGCCGACCACGCGGTTGGTCGAGATGCCACCCTCCCCGCCGAAGAAGTCCGGGAACATCAGCGAACTGGCAAACACCATCTCGCCAATACCCATCGTGATCATCGCGAACGTGGTGCCCGATTTCTTCGTGGTCACGTAGCCGAAAATTACGCCAAAGAACGCCCCGGCAAGCCCGCCCACCAGCGGCAGCATCGACACAGGCAGCCAGACCTTGCCCGCGCCGATCATGTTCAGCACGTGTACGGCAATGAAGGCCCCCAGCCCCGAATACACGGCGTGCCCGAACGACAGCATGCCCGTCTGCCCGAGCAGCATGTTGTACGACAGCGCGAAGATGATCATGATGCCCATCTGCGACAGCAGCGTCACAGCAAAGCCGCCACTGAAGATCAGCGGCATCACCAGCATCAACACGATCGTCATGCCCCAGATCAGCCAGCGCGCCAGATTCAGCGGGCGATAGCGCATGGTCCGGCCCGTGACCACCGGCTCGGAGGATTGTTGCATCGTCGTCGACTCCATCGCTCAGCTCTCCCGGGTACCCATCAGCCCGCGCGGGCGGAAGATCAGCATCACCACCAGCAGCAGGTATGGCATAACTGGCGCAACCTGCGCGACGGTGAGCTTCCACAACGAACTGAGCGGCGTGGCGTCGGTGACCGTCATGCCAAAGCCGCCAAGGAGACCAGCCAGTGACGCATCGATCGTCACCGCGAACGTCTGCAGCACGCCGATCAGCAGCGACGCAATGAACGCGCCGACCAGCGAGCCCATGCCGCCGACCACCGCCACGACGAACACGATGGAGCCGACCGCCGCGGCCATCGACGGCTCCGTCACGAATGCATTCCCGCCGATCACGCCCGCCAGCCCCGCCAGCGCCGCGCCACCGCCAAACACCATCATGAAAACGCGCGGCACGTTGTGACCAAGCGCTTCCACCATCTCCGGATGCGTCAGCGCAGCCTGGATCACCAGGCCGATGCGCGTGCGGGTCAGCACAAGGTAGATCGCCACCAGCATGCCCAGCGACACGAGCATCATGAAGGCCCGATATTTGGGGAAGGAGGAGGTGAAGACCGTGAAGAGTGGCCCGTCGAGTTCCGCCGGAATCCGGTACGGCACGGCGGCCAGGCCCCAGACCAGCTTGACGCCTTCCTCGATCAGGTAGGCCAGGCCAAACGTGAACAGCAATTCGGCGACGTGGCCATACTTGTGCACGGTACGCAGGCCGAACCGCTCCACAAGGGCACCGGCCCCAGCCACCAGCAAGGGGGCGAAGATCAGTGCCGGCCAGAAACCGATCTTGCTGGCGATGGTGTACGCGAAGTACGCGCCGAGCATGTAGAAGCTGGCATGCGCGAAGTTCAGCACGCCCATCATGCTGAAGATCAGCGTCAGCCCCGACGACAGCATGAACAGCAGCAGGCCATAGCTGACGCCGTTCAACAGCGAGATGACAAAAAATTCCACGGCAAGTCCTCAGTACCGAAGCCTGACCCGACAAAACTCGCATTGTCCGGGGTTCCCGCGCAAACGGGAACCCTGGCCTGCCCTTCTCTGTTTTTCTTCCCGCTTCAGGGTCGCTTCATCTGGCACGACGTCGGCTGCGCGGCCACGAACTGGTCAAGCTGCGCGTTGGTCTTCCAGCCGTAGCCAGTGTTCTCCTGGTCGAACTTGATGTCCTTGCCGTTGACCTTGGTCCAGGTGGCCACCACCAGCGACTGCTGGGCCTGGTGGTCGGAATTGCGCATCTCCACCGTGCCGTTCATGCTGTCGACCTTCATGCCTTCCATCGCCTTGGCAACCTTGACCGGGTCCGTGGAGCCGGTGTCCTTGATAGCCTTCGCGAGAAAGGCGATGCCCGAGTAGGCCGCCATCACATAGAAATCGTCGTTGTACTTCTTTTTGAAGCCTTCAACGATATCGCCGCCCTTGAAGCCAGGGTTGTTCGGGTTGTAGTAGCCCACGTACTTGACATGCTCGGCGCCGGCCGCGCCCATGGCCGTCGGCACGCCCGTGGTGGCCGCGTAGTACGTGTAGTAGTTGACCGGCAGCCCGGCGTCCTTGCCCGCCTTGATCAGCAGCGCAAGATCGCTGCCCCAGTTGCCCGTGATCACCGTATCGGCGCCGGAAGCCTTGATCTTGGCCGCGTACGGCGCGAAATCCTTCACCTGTGCCAGCGGATGCAGGTCTTCGCCGACGATCTGGATGTCAGGACGCTTGCGCTTCAGGTATTCCTTGGCCGCGCGGGCCACCTGGTGGCCGAACGAGTAGTTCTGGTTGATCAGGTAGACCTTCTTGACGTTCGGGTCCTTGGCCAGATACGTGGTCAGTGCCTCCATCTTCATGTCGGAGTTGGCGTCCAGCCGATAGTGCCAGTAGTTGCACTTGCTGTTCGTCATGTCCGGGTCGACCGCCGCGTAGTTCAGGTAGATGATCTCCTTGCCCGGGTTGCGCTCGTTGTGCTTGGCCACGGCATCCTCCAGCGCCATCCCCACTGACGAGCCGTTGCCCTGGACGATATAGCGGATATTCTGGTCGACGGCCTGCTTGAGAATGGTCAGGCTCTCCTGCGGTGAAAGCTTGTTGTCAAACCCCACCACTTCGAACTTGTTCGCGCCGGCCCAGCCCTTCTGGTTGGCCACGTCGGCCACGTACTGCCAGCTCTTGAGCTGGTTCTGCCCCACCGGGGCCATCAGGCCCGAAAGCGGATCGATAAATGCGATCTTCACCGTTTCGGCTGCTGCCATGCCCGATGCCAGCGCGGAACCCAGTGCCAGAACAGCTGCCACACCGGTTACCAGCGGACGCAACTTGGTCATACCTGTCTCCTTCACTTGTTGTCGTTGGCGATTTGCGGTGGCCGCGCCCCCTTGCGTGGCCGGCCGCCGATGCGCGGATCCCCCTCGATGAATCCGCGCAAATGCCTGCTGCTGCGTTGTCAGTGAACAGCTTCCCGGGCGCCGGGCCTCAGGCTGTTGGCAGCTTGTAGTCCTTGAACTGCTCGCGCAGCTTGAGTTTCTGCATCTTGCCGGTGGCGGTCAGCGGTATCTCGCTGACGAACGCGACGTCATCGGGAATCCACCACTTGGCGACCTTGCCCTCGAAGAACCCAAGCAGTTCCTCGCGCGTGACGTCCATGTTGGGCCGCTTGACGACAACCAGCAGCGGGCGTTCGTCCCATTTCGGGTGATAGGCGGAGATGCATGCGGCCATGTGCACGGCCGGATGGGCGGCTGCCACGTTCTCGATGTCGATCGACGAAATCCACTCGCCGCCGGACTTGATCACGTCCTTGCTGCGGTCCGTGATCTGCATGTAGCCTTCCTTGTCGATCGTGGCCACGTCCCCGGTGGGGAACCAGCCATCCACGAGCGGGCTGTTGTCATTTCGGAAGTAGTGGTCGATAACCCACGGCCCGCGCACCAGCAAATCGCCAAAGGCCTTGCCATCCCACGGCAGCTCCTGGCCTTCGCCATCGACTATCTTCATGTCGACGCCAAAGATCACGCGTCCCTGCTTTTCCAGGATCTTGTGCCGCTCGTCCTCGGACAGGTCCTTGTGGCTCGCCAGCAGCCTGCAGGACGTGCCCAGCGGCGACATCTCTGTCATGCCCCATGCGTGGATCACCTCCACGTCCAGCGCCTCGAGCGCGCGGATCATCGCCGGAGGCGCGGCCGAGCCGCCGATCACCGTCTTGCGGAATGTCGAGAACTTGAGCTTGTTCGACTGCACGTACTGCAGCAGGCCCAGCCAGACGGTCGGCACGCCGGCGGAGAACGTCACCTCCTCCTGCTCGAACAACTCGAAGAGCGATGCCCCATCAAGCTTCGGTCCGGGGAGCACCAGCTTGGCGCCGACCAGCGGCACCGAGTACGGGAGGCCCCAGGCGTTGACGTGGAACATCGGCACGACCGGCAGGATCACGTCACGCGCCGAGCAGCCGAGCGCATCGGGCAGCGCGGAAGCATACGAGTGCAGCACCGTCGAGCGATGCGAATAAAGCGCGCCCTTCGGGTTTCCGGTGGTACCGGACGTATAGCAAAGACTCGATGCCAGGTTTTCGTCGAACTGCGGCCAGTCGTAATTGCCGTTCTGCGCGTCGAGCAGATCCTCGTAGCAGATCAGATCGACTTTCGATTCCGCCGGCATATGGGCCCGGTCGGTCATCAGCACCCAGCCCTTCACATTGGGGCAATGCGGCGCCACGCCTTCCACCAGCGGCAGGAACGTGCTGTCGAAGAATACGTAGCGGTCATCCGCGTGGTTGACGATGTAGGCAATCTGTTCCGGGAACAGGCGCGGATTGATCGTATGGCACACGGCGCCCATGCCGGACACGCCGTAGTAGATCTCCAGGTGACGGTACCCGTTCCAGGCCAGCGTGCCAACGCGCTCACCCTGCTGCACGCGCAGCGCCTCGAGCGCCTGCGCCACCTTGCGCGCACGCAGTTCGCAGTCTCGGTAGGTATAGCGATGGAGGTCGCCTTCGGTTCGTCGCGAGACGATTTCGGTGCTGCCGTAATAGCGTGCAGCGTGCCTGATGATGGAGGAAATGAGCAGCGGCGCGCTCATCATTTGACCCATCAATGCCATGAAGCGGTCTCCAGTCTTGTAATGGTCTGCGCGAAAAACGAACAACCGTGCTTATTTTTGGCCGATTGTTCCCTTGCCCTGCAAAAACAAAAAACTCGGTGACGTTTTACATGTGATTGAATGCGTGCAGTGCCTTGTCTATCGCTACACGCGAGCCCTGTCATGCATGGGATTGATGTCCGTTATTTGCTTCGCTATTCATGTGGGCTGCGAAGCCACGGAGACCCTTGGCCGACAGGGGAAAACCGGTGCAAGTACAATACTGCGAGCCCTGATGCGCCTCAATATGTCGTTTTCCCCTATCACCATGCATTCGATGCATGCGCACTTGAACAGGGCATGCGGCAGACCCATCTCAGACCTGTCTGACAGAGGCATAGCCCAGCAACCCGACAGCCGCCCCGATGCCCAACGCAGCCACTGACGCCCTGACGCGAACCCCCTTTGACGTACCCTTCGGCACGAGCCCTGGCATTGCCGCGCTCGGCGAGCGCTTCTTTACGCGACTCGCCCCGACGCCACTGCCATCGCCCTACGTTGTCAGCGTGGCACCAGCCGCCGCGGCCCTGCTGGGCTGGACCGAAGCGGGCCTGCGCGATGCAGCAAAGGACCCCGCATTCATCGACACCTTCATCGGCAATGCCGTGCCGGACTGGGCAGATCCGCTGGCCACCGTGTACTCGGGCCATCAGTTCGGCGTTTGGGCCGGGCAGCTTGGCGATGGCCGCGCCATCCGGCTGGCGGAGGCACGCATGCCGGACGGCCCATGGGAAATCCAGCTCAAGGGTGCCGGCCTGACCCCCTATTCGCGCATGGCCGACGGCCGCGCGGTCTTGCGTTCATCGATCCGCGAGTACCTGTGCTCCGAAGCCATGTACTCGCTCGGCGTGCCGACCACCCGGGCGATGTCGATCATTGGTTCCGATGCACCCGTGCGCCGTGAATCGATCGAAACTTCAGCGGTGGTCACGCGCCTGGCGCCGAGCTTCATCCGGTTCGGACATTTCGAGCATTTCGCCGCGCGCGAAGACCATGCGTCCCTGCGCGCACTGGCCGACTTCGTCATCGACAACTTCTACCCGGCGTGCCGCGACGCGGCCAATCCGTACCAGGCGCTGTTGCGCGAGGTGTCCTTGCTGACCGCGGACCTGGTGGCTCACTGGCAGGCCATCGGTTTCTGCCACGGGGTCATGAACACGGACAACATGTCGATCCTGGGGCTGACCATCGACTACGGTCCATTCGGCTTTCTGGATGCGTTCGACGGAAATCACATCTGCAACCACTCTGACCAGCAGGGCCGCTACGCCTACAGCCAGCAACCGCAGATTGCATTCTGGAACCTGCATTGCCTGGCACAGGCGCTGCTACCGTTGTGGCGCGATGCGGAAGCCACCGATCCAGAGGCGGAGAAGGAAGCTGCCGTGGCTGCCGCGCGCGAGGCACTGGATCCGTTCCGCGACCGCTACGCCGCAGCGTTCTTCCGCCACTATCGCGCCAAGCTCGGGCTGCGCAGCGAGCACGACCAGGACGAAGCGCTGATGACCAACCTGTTCCGCGTGCTTCACGCCAATCGCGTGGATTACACGATCTTCTGGCGCAGTCTTGGCCGCATCTCGTCGCACGATGCCTCGCAAGACGCGCCAGTGCGCGACCTGTTCCTGGATCGCGCGGCCTGGGATGCCTGGGCGGCGGAGTACCGTGCCCGGCTGCAAGCCGAGCAGTCCGATGATGCGGCGCGCGCCGCGGCCATGCTGGCCGTGAATCCGAAGTACGTATTGCGCAACCACCTGGCGGAAACCGCCATCCGCGCTGCTCGCGAGAAAGATTTTTCTGAAGTGGACCGGCTGCTGGCCGTGCTGTCGAAGCCTTTCGACGAGCAGCCCGAAGCGGAACACTATGCGGCGCTGCCACCCGACTGGGCATCGGGCCTGGAAGTAAGCTGCTCGTCGTAATTGAGGGAACTGCCCCTGCCAAGGAAGAATGACCATGACCACCACCAAGACCGAAGCCGAATGGCGTGACCAGTTGTCCGATATCGAGTACCGCGTGACCCGCGAGGCCGCCACCGAGCGCCCGTTCACTGGTCAGTACTGGGACCATTGGGACCAGGGCATCTATCACTGCGTGGGATGCGGTACGCCGCTGTTCGAATCGGCCACCAAGTTCGATGCCGGCTGTGGCTGGCCAAGCTACTTCCGGCCGATCAATGGCGAAGTGATCTCGGAGCACGTGGACCATACCCACGGCATGACGCGCGTGGAAGTCCGCTGCAAGGAATGCGGCAGCCACCTCGGCCATGTCTTTGAGGATGGCCCCGCGCCGACGGGTCTGCGGTATTGCATCAACTCGGCTGCGTTAAAATTCGACGATCGCGATCCGGCAGACCGCGGGTGACGACACCCGCACACCGGGCGCAAGACCGATCCGCCACGCGGATCGCCTGCGGGCCAGCCCGATACGCCGGCCCGCCAACCTGACCTCGTCCGCATGAAATTTCTTTTCGACCTGTTTCCGGTCATCCTGTTTTTCATCGCCTTCAAGCTGTTCGGCATCTACCCCGCAACGGCCGTTGCCATCGGCGCCACGGTGTTCCAGATTGCGTGGGTGCGCTTCCGGCACGGCAAGGTCGAGCCGATGCAGTGGATCAGCCTGCTGATCATCGGCGTTTTCGGCGGCGCCACGATCCTGCTGCACAACGAGACCTTCATCAAATGGAAGCCGACGGTGCTGTACTGGCTGTTCGCGGTCACGCTGATCGGGTCGGTCATCGGATGGCGCAAGAACCTGATCCGCGCGATGATGGAAAAGCAGGTCACACTGCCCGAGCCGATGTGGGGCCGCCTCAATGCCGCGTGGGCCTGCTTCTTCGCTGCAATGGGCGTGCTGAACCTGTACGTTGCGTACCAGTTCTCAACCGACACCTGGGTCAATTTCAAGCTGTTCGGCAGCATGGGCCTGATGATCGTGTTCATCGTGGTGCAGAGCATCTGGCTTTCGCGCCATATCCAGGAAACCCCGTCCGAGTAAGCAGGCCCCGCACAGGCGGACCCAGTTCAACGTTTTCGAAGGAACCCGGATGGCAGCCGATCCCGCCACCATCGAGGCGCTGCTGCACGCAGCGCTCGCCCCCACCCGCCTGGCCGTTCAGGACGACAGCGCGGCTCACGCCGGGCATGCCGGCGCGGCTTCCGGAGGGGGCCACTACAACGTCCTGATCGTCAGTGAGCGGTTTGGAGGCCATTCTCGCGTGGCGCGGCACCGCATGGTGTATGATGCGCTGCGCGATCTGTTCCCCTCGCAAATCCATGCGCTGGCTGTCAGCGCCTACACCGACCAAGAATATCAATCACGCGAAGCATCACGCGACGCTACTCGCAACTCTCAGACCTGACCCCATGAAGACCTCCGTCCTCTCGTTCAGCCTGGCGGCTGTGCTTGCTGCTGGCAGCCTGCCCGCAATCGCCCAGAATGCCGCCGTTGTGAATGGCAAGCCGATTCCTTCGGCCAAGGTGGACAAGCTGATCGCCGGCACCGGGCAACCGGAAACGCCCGAGCTGCGCGATCGTGCACGCAACATGCTGATCGACCGCGAACTGCTGCTGCAGGAAGCCAACAAGCGTGGCATCATCCAGCGCGACGACGTGCAGGAGCAACTGGAACAGGCACGTCTGAACGTGCTGGCCGGCGCGGTGTTCGAGGACTACGTCCGGACCCACGGTGCCAGCGATGAAGAACTGCGCAAGCAGTACGACAAGATCAAGACCCAGTTTGGCAACGGCAAGGAATACCACGTCCGCCATATCCTCGTGGAGAAGGAAGCCGACGCCAAGGCTCTGATCGCCAAGATCAAGGCCGGCGCCAAGTTCGAGGACGTGGCCAAGGCTTCGTCGAAGGACACCGGCTCCGCAGCCAATGGCGGCGACCTCGATTGGGCCAACAGCAGCAGCTATGTGCCCGAGTTCTCGGCCGCGATGGTCAACCTGAAAAAGGGCCAGATGACCGATACGCCGGTCAAGACCCAATTCGGCTGGCACATCATCGAACTGGTTGACACGCGCGACGCCAAGATCCCGTCGTTCGAGGAAGTGAAGCCTCAGCTTCAGCAAATGCTGATGGGCGACCAGGGCTGGCAGCGTGAGCAGTTCCAGGCGATGATGAAGTCGCTCAAGGACAAGGCAAAGATCCAGTAATTTGCTGGTAGTCCGCTGTCTGCAACAAAAAACCGGCGCCTGTGCGCCGGTTTTTTTATCTGGTGTGCGTGGATAGGCGCGCTGGCACATCTTGATACGATCTGCCGGTTCCCACACGCCGCTGCCCTCAGTAATATCTGAACCAATGCGTTGCGCCCTCGCGCAACCAAGACTCAGGATTCAAAGGGTATCTAGACAATGGGTGTGACCAGCGGTTACTGGCACATGTGGCATCTTTTCTCCAGCGGCGTCGTGTATTGCGCGCTGGGGATGCCCAATATCGAATGCACTGGCGGGCGGTGGCGCAGTTTGCATCCTCACCTCCCCGTGCGTGACCGTTACGCGCAATCCAAGCTGCTTCAGGCAACCATCGCCTACATGGAGATCCGCGGCGAAATCGCCGTGCCGCCTGGGTCGGATCGCATGCGCCTGCTCTATTCGCGCTACCTGCCATGGAGTGCTCGCCTGCAGACGGCCCAGCCCGCCGAGCCTGCCGAACCTGCAGCGGAGCCATCGGCCACAGCTACCAATCCGGTCGTGGCCTGAGACGTCTGGCCGTTCGCAATCGTCAACACCAGTCGTCAATAAAAAAGCGCCCAAAACGGGCGCCTTTCTTTTTGAAGTGAGCCGTATCAGCCCACCCACTTGCGTGCATTGCGGAACATGCGCATCCACGGGCTGCCGCCATCGGCGATCTGCTTCCACGCGTCCGGCGCCCAGCTCATCGTCGCGGTGCGGAACACGCGCTCCGGGTGCGGCATCAGCACGGTGAAGCGGCCATCAACGGTGGTCACCGACGTAATGCCTTGCGGCGAACCGTTCGGATTCAGCGGATACGTCTGCGTTGCCGCGCCATGGTTGTCGACGAAGCGCAGCGCCACGTTGGTCTTGGCGATATCGCCTTGCTGCGAGAAGTCCGCAAAGCCTTCGCCGTGGGCGACGACGATCGGGATGCGGCTGCCTTCCATGCCGGCGAAGAAGATCGACGGCGACTGCTGCACCTCAACGGTCACGAAGCGCGCTTCGTACTGTTCCGACTGGTTGCGCGTGAACTTCGGCCAGGCACCGGCACCCGGAATGATCGGGGCCAGGTTGCTCATCATCTGGCAACCGTTGCACACGCCCAGCGCGAACGTGTCCTGGCGATTGAAGAACGCCGCGAACTGCTCGGCCATCTGGCCGTTGAACAGGATCGTCTTGGCCCAGCCTTCACCGGCGCCCAGCACGTCGCCATAGCTGAAGCCACCGCACGCGACGAAACCCTTGAAGTCGGCCAGGTTGGCGCGGCCGGCGATCAGGTCGCTCATGTGGACGTCGTGCGTATCGAAGCCAGCCAGATCCATGCTGTAGGCCATTTCGATCTGCGAGTTCACGCCTTGCTCGCGCAGGATCGCCACACGCGGACGCTTGCCCGTGACGACGAACGGCGCGGCGATGTCCTCGGCCGGATCGAACGTCAGCACCGGGCTGATACCCGGGTCCTGAGCGTCCAGCACGCGGTCGTATTCGCTATCGGCACACGCCGGGTTGTCGCGCAGACGCGCGATGCGCCAGCTGACTTCGCTCCAGGTACGTTGCAGATCCGAGCGAGCCGCGCCGAACACCTTCTTGGCATCGCGATAGACCTCGATCTGGTCATTCGCGTTCGGCTTGCCGATCACGTGGCTGCATGCCGACAGGCCCGCCTCACGCAGCACGCCAAACACGGCGTCGCGCTCGTCCAGGCGTACCTGGATCACCGCACCGAGTTCTTCCGAGAACAGTGCGCGCAGCGTCTGGTCATTGCGGCGTTCCGCAATCTGCTGCGCCCAGTTCTTGGCGTCGCCGTAGTCCTGCTCCTGGTTCGGATCAAGCGCGAGCATATCCACGTTCAGCGAGACGCCGCAGTGGCCCGCAAACGCCATTTCCGCCACGGTGGCCATGAAGCCGCCGTCCGAACGGTCGTGGTAGGCCAGCAGCTTGCCGTCACGGTTCAGGCGCTGGATCACGTTGAAGAAGTTCTTGAGGTCCTCGGCGCTATCGACGTCAGGCGCGCTGTCGCCCACCTGCTGGGTCACTTGCGCGAGGATGCTGCCGCCCATGCGGTTCTTCGCACGACCCAGGTCGACTGCGATCAGCACACTTTCACCAAGGTCCGTGCGCAGCTGGGGCGTCAGCGTCTGGTTCACGTCATCGACAGCAGCAAAGGCCGAGATGATCAGCGACACCGGCGCCACGACTTCCTTGTCGCCATCCGCGTCGGACCACTTGGTGCGCATCGACAGCGAATCCTTGCCGACCGGGATGCTGATACCAAGCGCCGGGCACAGTTCCATGCCAACGGCATGCACGGTGTCATAGAGCTTGGCGTCTTCGCCGGCCACGCCGCAGGCCGCCATCCAGTTGGCCGACAGCTTGACCTTGCCCAGATCCTTGACCGGCGCGGCGGCCAGATTGGTCAGAGCCTCGCCGATTGCCATGCGGCCCGATGCAGGCGCATCGATTACGGCCAGCGGGGTGCGCTCGCCCATCGTCATCGCCTCACCTGCCACGCCCTTGTAGTCGAGCGTGGTCACGGCCACGTCGGCCACCGGCACCTGCCACGGGCCAACCATCTGGTCGCGCGCATTCATGCCGCCCACGGTACGGTCGCCGATCGAGATCAGGAACGACTTGTTCGCGACGGTCGGGTGACGCAGCACATCGCGTACGACCTGCTCCAGCGCGATGCCGGTCACATCGACGGCCGGCAGATCCTGCTCCACGCGCTTTACATCGCGATGCATGCGCGGCGGCTTGCCCAGCAGCACGTCCATCGGCATGTTCACCGCATGGTGTTCCTTCAGCGCGGCATCCACATCGGCGTCGACGAGCTGGAGTTGCTTCTCTTCCGTGGCGATACCCACCACGGCAAACGGCGAACGCTCGCGCTCGCACATCGCCTGGAAGCGCGGCAGTTCGTTCGGCGCGATTGCCAGTACATAGCGCTCCTGCGACTCATTGCACCAGATCTCGGCGGGCGACAGGCCCGACTCTTCCAGGTGCACCTGGCGCAGGTCGAAACGCGCGCCACGGTCGGCGCCATCGACGAGTTCCGGGAACGCATTCGAAATACCGCCCGCGCCAACGTCGTGAATCGACAGGATTGGGTTATCGTCGCCAAGCTGCCAGCAGGCGTTGATGACTTCCTGCGCGCGGCGCTCCATTTCGGGGTTGCCACGTTGCACCGAATCGAAATCGAGATCGGCGGTGTTCGTGCCGGTCGCCATCGAGCTGGCCGCACCGCCGCCCATGCCGATACGCATGCCCGGGCCACCAAGCTGGATCAGCAGCGTGCCAGCCGGCAGCGGGTCCTTGTGCGTGTGCGAGCCGTCGATGTTGCCGATGCCGCCGGCGATCATGATCGGCTTGTGATAGCCGCGCACGGTACCGCCCACGTTCTGCTCGTAGACGCGGAAGTAGCCGCCCAGGTTGGCACGGCCGAATTCGTTGTTGAACGCAGCGCCGCCGAGCGGGCCGTCGATCATGATCTGCAGCGGCGACGCAATGCGGTCGGGCTTGCCGGTCACGCCGGGCTTGTCATCCGGATTGCGATGGTCCACCGGCTGGGCCGCGTCACGCGCGTTTTCCCACGCTTCGATCGCGTCGGGCAGCATCAGGTTTGACACCGTGAAGCCGGTCAGGCCTGCCTTCGGCTTGGCGCCGCGGCCGGTTGCGCCTTCGTCGCGGATTTCACCGCCGGCGCCCGTCGAGGCACCCGCGAACGGCGAGATCGCGGTCGGGTGGTTGTGCGTCTCCACCTTCATCAGCGTGTGGGTCAGCGCCTCGTGGCGGCCGTATTTCTCATCAGCGCCACGCGGGAACCAGCGCTCGGCCACATCACCTTCCATGACGGCCGAGTTGTCCGAGTACGCGACGATCGAACCCTGCGGGTTCAGCTGGTGCGTATTGCGGATCATCGCGAACAGCGACTTGTCCTGCGCCACGCCATCGATCGTCCACGTGGCGTTGAAGATCTTGTGGCGGCAGTGCTCGCTGTTGGCCTGGGCGAACATCATCAGTTCGACGTCGGTCGGGTTACGGCCGAGCTTGCCATACGCTTCCAGCAGGTAATCGATCTCGTCCTCGGACAGCGCCAGGCCCATCGCCGTATTGGCGTCCACCAGCGCGCTGCGGCCCGCCGAGATATCGATGAACAGCAGCGGCTTGGCCGGCAGTTCCTGGAACAGCCCGGCAGCCTCTTCGCGCGTGCCGATCACCGTTTCGGTCATGCGGTCGAACAGGTGCGCCGCCACGGCGGCACGGGTGCCGGCATCCAGCGACTTGCGGCCGCGCAGCAGGCCCTTCTTGCAGATCACGGTGATCTCGATGCCACGCTCGATGCGGTGCACGTGGGTCAGGCCGCAATTGTGGGCGATGTCGGTAGCCTTGCTGGCCCACGGCGAAATGGTGCCGAAGCGCGGAATCACCACGAAGCGGTCGCCCTCGGTCTGGGCCGCGAACGGCGCACCGTAGGTCAGCAGCGCAGCAATGCGGGTCTGGTCCTCGGCCGACAGCGGCGTGTTCGAATCGACAAAATGCACGAACTGGCCGTGCACCGATTCAATATCGGCGTCGATTTGTTGAAGAGCGGCAAGCAGACGCTGTTGGCGGAAGGCGGAAAGCGCCAAAGCGCCGGGGAAGCACGAGAAATGCGCCATGATCGTTACGGTCGGGAGGCGTAGGAGGGTCGGGGCAGGCGGCCGCCGACACTGCTGAATGGAATGCCGGCTGGCGGAAAGCCGCTATTGTACCTTGTCGGCGACCGCTTTTTGCATTGCGCAATGCGGCTCCGACAGACATTGCCGAAGGGAAGCCGACAACAATGGCGTCCAGCACATCGCCATTGTCACACCCGACCCCAAAATAGCGCTTAATGAATCACATATTTAAAGTGACGTGGCGGAGCGCGCAGCTTGTTCGTAGAGGCCGGTCAGCACGCGCAGCAGGCGGGCCAGCTCGCCAATTTCCACGTTTTCGTCGCTGCCCTCGGTGAAGTTGCTCGTCAGGCATTGCTCGCGGATTTCGCGATACCGCGCGCAAGCCTCGGCGCCAGACGGCGTAGTGGCATAAGTGGCCTCCTTGCCGACGCGCTCCCCCTCCACCAGCCCCAGGCCCACCAGTTTCTTGAGCGAGTACGTGACCAGGTGGGTGTCCTCGACATTGAGCACGAAGCAGATATCGGCCAGCCGCTTGGCGCGCCCGCGATGATTGACGTGGTGCAGCACCAGCACATCGAGGAACGTCAGGTCGCGCACGCCAGCCGCGCCCATGCAGCGGACCACCCAGCGGCTGTATGCGTTGTAGGCCGTGTTCAGTCCGAACTCGAACTCCGACAGCTCCGGGCTGCGCACCGATACCAGGTGCGACGACGACACGATATTGACCCCGGCAGCCCGCGCAAGCGGCGCCACGCGCGGGGCACCAGCCTCGGGTGCTGCGTCGGCCGGGCGATCCGGAACGGGCTTGCGTGTCATGGGAAGTGTCTCCTTTCTCTGGAATTTCGATGCGAATTGCGGCCGCGAATCGTGAATTCACGGACTCCTACACTCGCAATCGGCGCACAGTTTATCGTCAGTTTGCGCGGAAACCCTGCATATTTCTGCTCACCGAACACCGACGATTACCCCTTCGCCCTGCCACGGATCAACGCAATTGCGAACGCTTCTCGTTTATGATGGCCGCCGCACTGCGAAAGGAACCTCGTCATGACGAAGAATCTGGCTGGCGCAATTCCCGAATCAACGCTGTCCGCGATCCCATCCACGCTGCGCATTCCGTTGGCAGCGCGCGCCCTGGGAGACGCGTTGTTCCCGCGCGTGGCCGTTGGCGACATTCACGCCGGACGCATCCTCGCAGCGATTGGGGACGACGGCCTGCGCTGGATCGCCGACCGGCACAGCACCTTTGGCGTGTTGGCGCGCACGCGCAGATTTCGCGCGCTGGCCTCGGAGTACCTGGAGCGGTGGCCTGACGGGCATGTCGCCAACCTCGGGGCAGGGTTAAGCCACTACTTGCAATGGCTCGACAATGGGCAAGTCCACATGACCGACGCCGACCTGCCCGAAGTGCTGACTTTACGGCGACGACTGGTGCCGGACATTCACTCACGCCATGTCACTCGCCCTCTGAATCTGGAACACGCTGGCTGGTGGGATGCACTGGCCCTGCCGCAGACGCGCGCCGGCCAGCCCGTATTCCTGTTCAGCGAAGGCGTATTCATGTACCTGCGGCCGGAAACGGTGCGGCAAATCCTGACCACGTTCGGCGACCGCGCTCCCGCCGGATCGGTGCTGGCATTCGATGTCATGTGCTGGCTTGCCGCAGGGCGGGCGCGCCATCATCCATCGGTGAGTCAAACCGGCGCGCAATTCCATTGGGGCCCGCGCAAGCCAGCCGAACTGGTGGCGGCCCACCCCCGACTGAAGCTCGCTGGCGCCCACCGCGTGATGGAGGACTATGGCTTGCCTTACTCGATACTGGGCCCGCTCTCCCGCCTGATACTCGGCGTGCCGTTCTATGCGCTATACGCGTTGGAGACGGTGGACTGAAGGTACACCAGCTACAACCTGCCTTCACTGCCTGGCGCCGACTAGCGCCGCCTGTAGTCGCCTGGCGACATCCCATATCGACGGCGAAAATGACGCGCGAGATGGCTGGCATGGGAAAAGCCACTGCGCCATGCCACGTCGCCAATCGACAGCATGCTTTCACGCAACAGCCTCTCGGCTTCGGCCAGGCGCCGTTCAAGCACGTAGTCATAAACCGTTGAGCCGAACAAGGCCCGAAAGCCGGTCTGCAACGCGGACTCACCGATCCCGACGGCCTTGGCCACCCCCAGTACACTGATCGTTTCCAGGCAATGCGCCTGGATATAGCTACGGGCCATGCACAAACGACGGCGTTCGCGACCCGTCAGCGCGGAGCCCTCATCTTGGGCAGTGGGCTGCAACGCATCCCCACTCACGGCGTCTGCCAGGCTTCCCTTGGTGAGAGACTCCGCCATCGTCACCAGCGCCGCCAGCGCGCGGCTTTCCACCTTCAAACGAGCCAGCGGCGCCTCTGGAATGCCATGTGCGAGCAGTTCGTCCGCAAGCTGACACAAAACCCGCGGCATGGGCATGCGCACGACCCATGCCGCCCTGTTCGGGTGGCAATGGAACTCGCCGCCTGACGGCTCGGGATACCCGCCCCGCTCGAACAAGCTGAGGCAGTCGGCCTGATATTGCAGCAGCACGATCTTGCGCTGGTTATAGGCGGGAAACACATCGTCGCCACGCGCGGATTCCCACGCGCAGCTCAGATAGCACGACCCGGGCCGATACACGCAGGGCAGGCTCGCGCCTTCCATCTGGTAGTGCCCGGTCCCCTGCACCATCAGCGCCAGCGCCACATGCCTGTCGAACCTTGCCACGCGGCGCTCCTGCCGTGCCAGCACGCCGTCGATCACGGCCACCCGCAGCCCGCCACTCAGCGCGCAGTGCGCGACGTCGGCCGGCAGGTCTTCAACGCGCCCCGAGTAGGGAACAGCCGCGAATGCGTTCGATGTCGTGTCCACGTTTTCGCTCACACCATCAATACGAGTGATTCTCATTAACAGGATCGTGCTGCATCTTGCCCGATCGTGCTCCTGTAGCGCAAGCCCCGAACGTACCTTGTTCCGACTCGAACAAAAGTCATCAAGACAGGGGTTACATGAAGAAGAAATACGTTTTGCATTTCTCGCGACTGGGGATATCAGGTGCCGCGATGCTGGTCCAGCAGGCGATGGCAAGCGGCGCACTGGCGGAAACACTCTCGGACACCGAAACCCGACCGCTGCCACCCGTGGTGGTCAGTGCGGACAAGCGGGGCGAGCCGCTGGGCCACCTGAACGCCGCCGCCACCGTCGTCACGGACATGGAGCTCGACGCCCATCAGGTCAGGGACACTACGGATCTGGATCGTGTCCTGCCCGGCGTGACGCTGTCGCAGGGCGGCAGTCTGCTCTATCCAAGGATTTCCCTGCGGGGGATCACCTCTCAAGACTTCTACAATCCGACCCTCTCGATCTACATCGACGGCGTGCCGCAACTGCCGGTGTCAACGTATCAGGCACTGATCGACCCGGCCCAGGTAGAACTGCTCAAGGGTCCGCAAGGCACCCTTTACGGAAAGAGCGCGCAGGGTGGCGTCCTGAACATCGTCAGTCTGGTGCCCGATGCCGTGCCATCAGCCACCTTGAGCGGTGGCATATCGAGCCACTCGGGCTATAACGCCAAGGCATCGGCCAGCGGGAAGCTCGCCGATGGATTGTTTGCGAGCGTGACCGCGCTTACCCAGGATCAGCCGGGAAATCTGCGCAACCCGTCGACCGGCACCGACAATCTTGGCGGCAGCCGCAGTGAAGCCGGTGCCGCCCGGTTGCGGCTCGCGCCTCAGGGCGCTCCATGGGAAGTCCGGCTCGCGCTGACAGGCGACTGCACGACCGCCTATCAGGATGTCTATGTTCCATTCGATGCCACGCGAGAGCGAACCATCGTGGCGGCGCCTGGCACCCCTGACCCCAGGATTCGCCGCTGCGGCAACAGCGAATCGATTGGCGCCACGTATAGCGGCACCGACTGGACCCTCACTGCGAACGCCGCATGGCAGAACGTCCATTTCTCGCGCATGTTCGCATATGGTCCGGGCGTCGTTGAATCACCTGAACGATGGAAGCAGGACGTTCAGGAAATCCGGTTGGCCACACAGGGCGAGGCGCGGAAATGGGACGGCGTGTTTGGCCTCTACCGCCAGCACGTGACACTCGCACGCGCTTCGTCCTATAGCATGTATCCGGGCACCACGGCATCCGATGCCACGCAGGACGCGCTGGCCGCCTACGCCGACGGCACCTGGCACATCACATCGGCCGTCGACGTAGGCGCGGGCATTCGCGTATCGCACGACAAGGCCGATACGCTCGTCACGCCCCCCGGCTCGCCGACCGCGACCGGAAGTGACAGCCGCACCAATGTGCTCGGCCAGGTCTCCGCCGGCTATCTGCCATCTCGTGACTGGCGCATTTACGCGCGTGCGGCCCAGGGCTACAAGCCTGGAGGCTTCAACCTGGCCCCGGCTGGCGCCCAGGACACCAGCGCCTTCGATCCCGAGCGGTCAATCAGCTATGAACTCGGCACGCGCTATCAACGCGGCCGTCTGAGTGCAAGCGGCGCGTTGTACGACACCGAAACACGCGACATGCAACTGTACGCAGGGCCAGTCGGCATGCAGACGCTGCGCAACGCGGGGAAGGCCCGCGCCTATGGCGCCGAGTTCGACGTACGTGCCGAACTCCGCCGCAACCTGTCCGTTGGCATTGCTGGCTTCGTCAACCGATCGGTGTTCCGCGATTCCGGCGCCACCGTCGATGGCGCGCCCGTGTCAGGCAACCTGGTGCCCAACGTGCCGCGCTTCGGCTTGAGTCTCGACATGCAAGGGACCTTCGCCACCGCCCTTGGTACCGTCACGCCGGGGATGGCCGTGCGTCTGACCGGGCCGCAGTACCTGGATGTGGCAAACACGCTGGAGCAACCGAGCTACACGATCGTCGACCTTCGTGTCGGCTGGCGCCCGCACAAACATCTGGAAATCGGCGTCTACGCGCTCAACGTCTTCGATCGCATCTATCGGACCCAGGCGTACCATGCCGGCCCCAACAACGCGCTGGCGGCCATCAACACCGGGCGCATCGTGGGGCTGGACATGCGCTGGAGCGTGCTGTGAGCCAGTTGCCCGCGCCGACCGTGCCAAACGAGCCGCATGCACCGTTAGAATTCGCGGATCTCGTGCGGATGGCTCCCTGGCCGCTAGGTGGTGCCATTGCCGCAGCAGTGGCCTCTGCAATCCTGAGTCTCGTGCCTCTCTGGTGTCTGCACCGCATGGCCCTCTCGCTGCTCGCCCCACGGCCGGACGCCAGCGGCCTGATGTCGCTCGGCTGGCTGGCACTGGGCGCCATCGCGCTACGCTGGGCCCTGACGGCCTCCAGCCATGCGGCCGCACACGCTGGCGCGATGATCGCCACGCGCCAGCTACGACTCCGCCTGGCCATGCACATCGGGAGCTTGCCGCTCGATGCTGTGGAGCGGCACTCTCCAAGCGGACTGCGTCGAACCGTCGCGGACGATGTCGGCGCGCTGGAAGGCTTCATGGCGCATCTGCTGCCGGACACGGCCGCGGCAATCGTGTTGCCGCCGGTCGCACTGGCATGGCTGCTCGCCATCGATGCGCCACTGGCGCTGGCGGCGTTGGCCCCGTTACCGCTCGCACTGGCGGCACAGACGGCACTGTTTCATCGCTCGGGGCAGCGGCTGGCGCACTGGAGCGTCCTTCAGCGGCGCATTGCCGAAGAGACCGGCACTTTCGTCCGGGGCATCCATGTCGCGCGTTGCTTCGGCCTATCGGCGCAAACGTTCGGCTCACTACGCAACACGGTGCATGAGGCGGCGGAATGGGTGGCGGGCATCGCGCGCGCAAGCGGCTGGGCCTGGCAAGGCTTCTGCGTGCCGTTGTCGAGCAGCCTGCTGGTCGTGGCTGTTGTCGGCAGTTGGCGTGCAACGCAAGGCACGCTCGACCCGGCCACGTTCATCCTGTTCCTGCTGGTCGCACCCGCGGTGCTGATGCCGCTGGTGCGATTGACCTTCGCCATTGGCGAACAACGCCACCGCATGGCCGCGCTCGCGCGTATCAATGCACTGCTGAAAGAACCGCCTCTGGCGGAATCCATCGATGCGGAAATACCTGCCGCGCCGCTCGATATCGTGTTCCGCAACGTCTCGCATGCCTATGGGCCGAGGCGTGCCCTGGATAGCGCCAGTTTCATCTGCCCGGCCGGCACTATTACCGCGATCGTCGGGGCCAGCGGCGCGGGAAAGACCACCGTTGCAAGGCTCGCAGCGCGCGAGTTCGACCCCGACGATGGCGACGTGCTACTGGGCAATCGCTCGCTACGTGCATGGCCGATCGACGCACTGCTGGACCGGGTCGCCGTGGTCGGGCAGGACGTGCAACTGATGCACGGCACCGTGCTGGACAACCTGCTGCCCGCCCGCCCGGGTGCCTCGCACGCGGAGATCATCGATGCATTGCACGCGGCTCAGGCATACGCGTTCGTATCACGCCTGCCACAGGGCCTCGATACGACGATCGGCGAGCGTGGCGCCCGATTTTCGGCAGGCGAGCGCCAGCAGCTATCCATTGCACGGGCACTGCTAAAGAATGCGCCGGTCCTGATTCTCGACGAAGCCACCGCGTTCGCCGACGCGGAGAACGACGCGCTGATTCATGAGGCCCTGGCCAGATTGCGTACCAACCGCACGGTGCTCGTCATCGCGCATCGGCTGCATAGGATCGCCGATGCCGACCAGATCGTGGTGCTCGACCAGGGACGCGTGGTCGGCACAGGCAGGCACGAGTCCCTGCTTCGCTCTTGCGACTGCTATCGAGCCCTCTGGCAGTGCCATGCAGAGTCGGCCCAACCGAGGGCCGGCCAATGATCGGGCTTTTCTTTCGCTCGGGATACCGGCTCGCCCCCCGGCGCGACCCCCGCGTGGCGATCGGCCTGCTGCTGTCAGTTCTGGAAGGCTTTCTGGTCGCCCTGCCGATTCCCCTGATCTACAAGCTGCTGTCCGATGTCATCCACGACACCTCGTCCCTCCACACGATTTCGTTTATCGGAGCCGCGTTCGTAATGATCGCGCTGGCGCGCATCTTCGTTGGCGCCAAGGCGATGCAGGCCACCTTTGCAGGAACTTATGCAATGATGGCAGCCGCCCGGCTGCGCCTCGCCAACCACCTTCTGCGATTACCGCTCGGCTGGTTCCATGATTCGCGCGAAGGCGATCTCGGCGCTCGACTGAACGCCGACATGGAGACCGTGGAACATATCTGGTCGCATTGTCTCGGGATGTTCGCCAGCAGTGTGGCCGCCATCGGATTCATGCTGTCCTTCCTGGCCTGGATCGACATGCGACTCGCTGCAGCGGCCATGCTGGTGCTCCCGCTTTCACTGCTGGCGTTGTGGCACGGCCAACGGACTGTTGCGCGAGCGGGCGCACGAGCGCTCGATTCAGCAGCCGAGATGCAAGCGGAACTGCATGGCTATCTGGCAACCTTGCGCGTGCATCGCTACAACGGCCGCTTCGGCTACGGCTGGCATCGACTGACACAGGCGCTGGACAAGCAATTACAACACGCACTGGCGCTGGAACTGCGGCCCGCCGCATGGATTGCCGCGTTCGGCGCGACCACCGAAGGCTGCTTCGTACTGATCACCTTACTGGCCGTGTGGTGGGTCACCGCAGGCGACCTGCCGGGTGCAACGCTACTGTTGTTCGCCGTACTCTCCCTGCCGATGTACCGCCAGCTCTATGACATCGGCGTGGCGGCGACGCTGCTGCGCTTCGGGCAACACGCCATGAATCGCATTGAAGCGCTCTTGATGGTGCCGCCATTGCCCGAGCCCGCAACGCCAGTCCAGCCCGGACGCTTTGATATCGTCGCCGATCATATCGACTTCATTCATGCCGGCGCGAACGCCGATGGCATGGATGAGGTACCGAAGGCACTGAACGACGTCTCGTGCCGCATTCCCGAGGGCAGTCTGACGGCCATCGTCGGAGCAAACGGAGCGGGCAAGACCACGCTGCTGCATCTGCTGGCGCGCTTCCAGGACGTTGACAGCGGCGCCATCCGTATCGGCGGATCCGACGTTCGCCAGATCGGCAGCGCCAATTTTCACAAGGTTGTCTCGGTGGTCCTTCAGGACGTTGTCCTTTTCCCGGGGACGATCCTCGACAACCTGCGACTTGGCGCGCCACACGCCACGCGCGAACACGTAATGGCGGCCGCACGGCTTGCGCAGGCCCATGCGTTCATCGAAAAACTGCCGATGGGCTACGACACCGAACTCGGCGATCAAGGCGTGGCGCTTTCCGGCGGCGAGCGTCAACGCGTATCACTCGCACGTGCGTTGCTGACCGACGCGCCGATTCTGCTGCTCGACGAGCCGACGGCCAGCGTTGACCCCGTGACCGATGCCGCTGTCGCACGCAGCCTTGCCACGCTACGTGACCGCACTGTGGTGATGGTCGGTCACCGGCTGCACAGCCTGTGCCATGCCGACCAGATCCTCGTACTCCACGACGGCCGATTAGTCGAACAGGGCACGCATGACGACCTGCTGGCCGCCGGAGGCCGCTACGCGCGACTCTGGCAGCGCCAGCAGGCGCCTGAATCGTGCCCTGCGCCCTGCCCTGCATCGCCGCCCGCCACGCACGATTCGTCCACATCAACCCAACTTCAGCCATGACTTCGTCCTCCTTCGACTCCATGCCCGGAAGCACGTCAGAAAGCACGTCAGAATGGTTGCACCGTACGGTTGCCACCGAGCTACGCCTGGACCCTGCCCGCCTCGGCGCTAACGACAACCTGCTGCGGCTGGGCATGGATTCCATGCTATTGATGGCATGGGTGAACAGGCTGCGCAAGCACGGACACCAGGTCAGACTTCGCGATCTGTACGCCGCCCCAACATTGACCGGCTGGTTGTCGATCCTGGCCGAACCCGGAACTGCAACGCACCCGGCCCGGGCCGGGGCCGAGGGTATGCCGCCGGTCACGCTGCCTCGCATGACAGATGGCGAACCGTTCGCCCTGACGCCGGTGCAGCACGCATATCTCGTGGGCCGCGATCCTGCTCAGCCGCTCGGCGGAGTCGGCTGCCACCTCTACCAGGAGTTTCTCGGCGACAGCGGCCTGACGCCGCACGCGCTGGAACGCGCCATCGCCGCCCTGCTGGCCCGCCACCCGATGCTAAGCGTGAGATTCCTGCCCGACGGGCTGCAACGCTGGGAGCCGCAACCCGCATGGCAGCGGCTGACAGTCCATGACCTGCGCGATGCCGACGACGCGGAGATCGTGCAGCATCTCGAAGCGCTACGTAACAGGCTTGGTCATCGCGTGCTGGATGTCGAACGCGGTGAAACCTTTGACTGTCAATTCACGTTGCTGCCGGACGGGCGGCACAGGCTGCACGTGAATCTTGACCTGTTGGTGGCTGATGCCGCGAGCTTTTCACGGATATTCACGGAACTGGCGGCGCTGGCTGCAGGCCGTGCGCTTCCATCGGCACTGGCCGAGTATGACTTCCGAAGTTATCTCGATCAATGGCAGGCCACGCAGGCCGCCGCGCGCAAGGCCGCGCAAGACTGGTGGGAAGCACGTCTGCCCGATCTGCCTCCCGCACCCGCACTGCCGCTGGCCACGGACACCAGTCGCGCAAGCCCTGTGCGGATGTCGCGACGCCAATTCACCCTTGACGCCACCGCATGGAGAAGATTTCGCACCAGGGCCGCCGCATGCGGCGTCACACCGACGATGGCGCTGGCAACACTCTTCGCGGCCACGCTTTCGCGCTGGAGCGCCGCCTCTCGCGCCTTGGTCAACCTGACCCTGTTCGATCGCGAACCGCTACACCCGGCCGTTGACACAATGGTGGCCGATTTCACGAACATTCTGCTTCTGGCCCTCGAGGGCGGTTCCGATCCGTTCGATGTCATGGCCCGCGCCAACCAGGCCGCGTTCACCGACGCCTGGGAGCATCGGCAATGGTCTGGCGTGGAGGTGCTACGCGCCTTGCGCCGCGGAGACCAGCATCCGCACGGCGCTCCCATTGTCTTCACAAGCCACCTCGGCCGCCCGCTCTTCGGCCATGATCCGGACGGCATTCTTGGCACCCCCGACTGGGGCATTTCCCAGACCCCACAGGTTTGGCTCGACCATCTTGCCTACGAGCACGGAGACGCAGCCATATTGCAATGGGATGCCAACGACGCACTGTTTCCGGCGGGCCTGGTGGATGCGATGTTCGAGGGGTATACGTCACTGGTGCGGACACTGGCGGATGGCAATGCGGCCGCATGGCAGCGGCAACTGGCCGACCCGATGCCCGCCAGGCAGCACGACGTCCGCAGACGCGCCAACCAGACCCATGCGCCAATCCCCGGCGGCTGCCTGCATACCCCCTTCTTTGCACGTGCGACCCAATCTCCGGACGCGATCGCGCTGATCCATGGTGACGACATCATCCGTTATGGACACCTCGCAAGCATGGCGATGCGGCTCGCGGGCAGCCTTCGCGCCCGCGGCGTACGCCCCGGCGATCATGTGGCGATCTGCATGGAAAAGGGAATCGGGCAGGTGGTGTCCGCGCTCGGCATTCTGCATGCGGGGGCAGTCTACGTTCCAGTGGCCGCGGACCAGCCCCGCGCACGGCGCGACACCATCTGCAACGGCGCCGACGTCACGCTCGTACTGACTTGCGCGAACGCCGGCGACGCCGACGAGAGCAGCGCACTCACATGGCAAGCCGCCATACGCGGAGAACCGCTGCAACCGCGCGACGCACACGGCCTGCGCGATCCGTCATCCCCGGCCTACATCATCTACACGAGTGGATCCACCGGCACGCCGAAAGGCGTCGTGATCTCGCACACCGGCGCGCTCAATACCTGCGCCGACATCAACCAGCGCTATGGCGTCGGCCCGGATGACCGCGTCCTGGGGCTGTCTGCATTGCATTTCGATCTGTCGGTCTATGACATCTTCGGCGTGCTCGGCGCCGGGGGCGCGCTGGTGCTCGTGGACGAATGCCAGCGCCGCGATCCCGGAGCCTGGTGCGATGCCATGGCACGCCACGGCGTCACGTTGTGGAATACGGTCCCTGCGCTATTCGACATGCTGCTGACCTATGCCGAAGGCATGGGCCGCAATGAGCCCGCCGGGCTGCGTGCCGTGATGTTGTCGGGAGACTGGATCGGCCTGGATCTGCCCGGCCGATACCGCCACTTCCGGGCGGATGGCCTGCTGGTGGCCATGGGTGGTGCTACGGAGGCCTCGATCTGGTCCAACGTGCAGGAAGTGCGGGACCTGCCTCCACACTGGCGTTCGATTCCCTATGGGTATCCGCTCGCCAACCAGTGCTACCGCGTGGTGGCCCCCGATGGCCGTGACTGCCCGGACTGGGTGCCTGGAGAGCTTTGGATTGGTGGCACCGGCGTGGCCCTCGGCTACTACAACGACACGGCGCGCACAGCCACGCAGTTCGTCGAATCCGCCGACTCGCGCTGGTACCGCACCGGAGACCTGGGATGCTATTGGCCGGACGGCACGCTTGAGTTCCTGGGCCGGCGCGATCGCCAGGTAAAAGTCGGCGGCCATCGCGTGGAACTCGGAGAGATCGATGCGGCGTTGCTGGCCATCCCCGGCGTACGCAATGCCATCACCTTCGCCGTTGGCGATCGCGACAAGCGCCTGGCCGCCTGCGTCGTGGCCGACGCCTCACAGCTAGGCCGCATCCTTGCCCGCGATCCCGCATTGCCTGGCAACTTCGCGCCCGGCATTTCGCGATCCGACTCCGACCCCGCGCCCGCACAGGCCACACCCGACGATAACGCATGCGTGGCCGGATTTCTGCGCACCTACCTCGGGCGCCGGCCCGCGCCAACGGTTGACACACGCTATATCCCGTTGATGGCCCGCTGGAACGCATGGCTGCGAGATCGCGCCCAACCGTCGAATTCTCATGACGGCGCGCGCCGAACCGACCTGACTGACGCGCTCAACGGCTTTCATGACATGTTCGAGACCATCCTCTCAGGACGAATGCCGCCACAGGCCCTGCTCGACCATGACCAACTGGCCCCGGAGGCACAGCTGGCGCGCAACCCGGACATGCAGGCCGCCCTGGCCACGCTGGCCACCGCCATCGCCGATCTGTCCCGGCAACTTGGCCGTCCAGTGCGACTCGTGGAGCCATACGGCCGCTCGGGCCTGCTGGCCGCGAAGCTGCTGGAGCGCCTGACGCCGGCCCAACTGACCTACACGATCTCGGACCCTTCATCTGACTACATGCTTCGCTTGCGAGCCGGACTCGCGGCGTTCCCTCACGCCCACGTGTTCACCGCCAGCAAGCTGACAAGCACGGAACACCGGCACCATGCAGACCTCGTACTGCTCAACAACGTATTGCATCGGCGTGCCGTGCCGCGTGAAATCATGCTGGAGGCGGCTCGGCTCGCGGCACCGGGGGCATGGATTCATGTATTGGAATTGACAACCATGCCTGCCGTGGCACTGGTCACGGCCGCTCTGCTCGAAGATACCGAGGTGCAATCCGCACAGGCATGGCTGACGCTGTTCGCGGACACGGCCCTGCCGTGCTCGCACAAGTGGCATCACGGCAACCTCTCCTCGTTCACGCTTCGCGCCCCGGAGCACGCTTACATCCCTGACGCGGAAACCCTGAGAGAGCGCTTGCGCCATGCATTGCCCGCCTACATGGTGCCGCACCGGCTGCTCTGGCTCGATGCACTACCGCTGACCGCGAACGGCAAGATCGACCACCAGGCGCTGGCAGCGCTGACCAACGACGGCAACGCACCTGTTGCCGCGCCCACTCAGCCGCCCACGAGCGACACCGAACGGCTGCTGGCCTCGCTTTGGTCCGAATGGCTCGATGTTGCCGCCCCGCATCGGGACAGTCATTTCTTCGAGGCCGGTGGCGACAGCCTGCTGGCCACACGCCTGATCGGCGAACTGGCCCGTCGCGGCTATCGAGGCAGGCTATCCGACCTGTTTGCGGCCCCCACTTTGGCCGCGTTCGCCGCCACGCTGGTTCCCGCCGACGCTGCTCCACCAGATGTCACGCGCGCCACACCGGCGGCTGGCGACCGCCATCTGCCAGTGCCGCTGACCGACGTCCAGCAAGCGTACCTTGCCGGCCGGCAGCCCGGGTTCCCGCTTGGCGGCGTCGGCGCACATTTCTTTGTCGAATTCGACGTGGCCGATCTCGACGAGGCCCGTATGCAACGGGCCTGGGAGACACTGATTCTGCGGCACGACATGCTGCGCGCCGTGATCCGCGACGGACAGCTGCAGGTACTGCGCGAGGTGCCGCCGTTGCGGATCGCGCGACACGTCGTCCCGGATCTCGACGGGCAGGACGCGCTGTCGCTGCGTACGCGGGCATCGCGCCAGACTCTCGATCCCGCGCGCTGGCCCACGTTCGACATCCAGCTCGTGACCACGCCGGAGCGCGCCCATACCCGCGTCTACCTGATGCTCGACAATCTGCTGCTCGACGGCCTGAGCATGCAGATTCTGCTTGCGGAACTGGAGCAGCTTTACGTCGATCCGGCCGCGCCCTTGCCACCGATCGAGACAAGCTATCGCGACTGTCGGCTGGCCATCGACGCGACCCGGAATTCCTGCACCGAAAGCCAACGCTACTGGCGCGCGCGCATCGCGACGCTGCCAAAGGCGCCGGGCCTTCGGCTGGCCGCAGACCCGGCGAGCATCGGCCCTCCCCGCTTCATACGCCTGGCAGCACGGATGGCAGCCGCGGACTGGCAACGATTGAAGGCACGTGCCGCACCATTGCGGATGACCCCCTCAGCCGTGTTGCTATGCGCATTCGGCACGGTGCTGGCGGCCTGGAGCACCCGGCCGGCGATGACCCTGAACCTGACGTTGTTCGACCGTCCCCCCGTGCATCCGCATGTCGAGCGCCTGCTTGGCGACTTCACATCGCTATTGCTGCTGGCCTGGACACCGGGCGCCAATTGGCTGGACACCGCCCAGCGACTGCAGCAGCAGCTTTGGGACGACCTTCCGCAGCGCGACTACTCCGCCATTCGTGTCATGCGGGACATGGCACGCGAAACCGGCAATGCCGCCACGACGATGCCGGTCGTGTTCACAAGCGCGCTGGGCTTCGACGGCGGACGCTTCCTGCATCACGGAAGCTGGCTGCGCCCGAACTGGGGCATTTCACAGACGCCGCAGGTTTGGCTCGATCATCAAGTCTACGAATCCGACGGTGACCTGTGCTTCAACTGGGACGCCGTCGAAGCGCTGTTCCCGCCTGGGGAACTCGCGGCAATGTTCGATCAATACGAAGCGCTGTTGCGCCAGCTTGCCAGCAGCGATGCCGCATGGCACCTGCCGCTCGACACGTTGGTGACACGCGCCGTGCCGCTCACCCCGGAGTCCGCCGAGTCGGCGGATCCATGGCTGCCCGACCCCGCGTCTTCGTCGTCCTCGGCGCCGGCCATCGTTTCCGATACGCTGCTGCGCGACCTGCGCGTCATGTTCCGCGAAATCGTTGGCCAACCGATCGAGCCTGACACCAATTTCTTCGATGCCGGCGCCAGTTCCCTGCAGCTCGTGCAATGGCATGCACGGCTGCGGCAGGCAGGGCGCACGCTGGCGGTGACCGATCTGTTCGCCCATCCGTCGCCGCGCGCGCTTGCCACACACTTGTCAGCCCAATCCGGTGCATCCACGCCCGACGGTCCCGGCTCGGACCAGCGTCAACCGAGGACGCAACCGAGGCTGCGTCGCGAACGGCGGCGGCAAGGCAACTCGGCCGACGGAGCGCCGCAATGAAGCCAGCCTCGCGCCAACTGATGCCCTTCTGGTGCTTCTACGTGCATCAGGGCATGATCACCGCGCTCATCGCGCGCGGAGCCAGTGCCTATTTCCGCCAGCAGGGCTGGAGCCTGGCCACGCTCAGCTATCTTTCTCTGGCCATGCTGCCGTGGGTGTTCAAGGGTCTCTGGGCGGGGTGGGCGGAGCGGCATGCGCTGACGTTGCGCGGCAATCGATACCTGGGCAGCCTGGCATTGCTGCAGGCGGCAATGGCGCTGACGCTTTTCGCCACCGGATGGCTGACGCCGGGCGATGCCCCGCTCATGGTGGTAATCGCGCTGCTATGGCTCGCCACGCTATCGGCCACGCATGACATCTACGCCGATGGCATCGTCATCGGGACCACCACCACCGCCAGCCGCCCGGCCGCCAGTATTGCGCAGGTCGGAGGCAGCTACATCGGCATACTGGCCTGTCCGCCGCTGTTCCTGGCAGTCGCACAGTGGGGAGGATGGACCGTCGCGCTCAGTACGCTCGGTGTGGTGTCGCTGTTGCTGCTCTATCCGGCGCTGCGGCTATGTCAGCCGTTGCCGCGGAGCGCAGCAAGCCTCATGAAGGCTCCTGCGGCAGCCGCCATGTCACCACGTGCGCGATGGCGTGAGACCTGGCGTTCCCTGTGGCCCGGGTTATGTCTTGCGGCGGTTGCCTTTCCGTCCATGCGGGCGATGATGGCCATCGAGGCACCGATACTGATCGACCTTGGCATGACGATGTCTGAAGCCGGTGCCGCGCTGGCACTCTATGCAACCGGCGGCAGCGCACTCGGCATCGTCGCTGGCGGCTGGATTGCCAGGCGCGTACGACTCGCCACCGGTCTCCAATGCCTGCTGGCCGCACACATCGCCATTCCTGCCGCCGGATGCCTGGGCTATCCAGTGCTTGGCCTGCCGGGCTGGATAACGCTGATCACGCTGTCCAACGTCGCCGCGGCAGCAGCGTTCGTCTTCGTCTATCGGCTGCTGATGGACCAGGTACGCCCTGCGCGGCCGGCCGCCGACTACGCGCTGTTCCAGTCGGTGGATGCCGCAGTGGCCATCGTCATGTCGATCGGCATCCTGCAGTTGATCCATCACACCGGCTACCGCATTGCGCTCGGGCTGCTGGCCGTGCTGGCATGCGCAAGCCTGCTGGCCGCGCGACGTCTTGTCCAGCCCCTTGGCCAGCCCCCTTGGCTGGCTCCTTGGCTGGCCCCATAACCAGCCTCTCGCCGACGAATCCGCGCCAACCTCCCCCATCGTTTCGGAGACCCATCCATGAGCGTTCCGGAGTATGAATCATCGGCCCTGGCCGAGAGTATCGCGGTGGTGGGTCTCGCCTGCCGCTTTCCCGCCTCCCCCAATGCCGACGCCTACTGGCGCAATCTTCTCGACGGCCGTGACTGCAGCCGGAGGATCGACCGCGCAACGCTGTGCGCGGCCGGCGTCAGCCCGGCGCTGGCAGACGACCCCGACTACGTGCCCGTGGCAGCCACGATCGAAGCCGCCGACCAGTTCGATGCCCCGCTATTTGGCTACTCGCGCGCCGATGCCGAATCCCTCGATCCGCAACAGCGACTATTCCTGCAAGCCGCCTGGCACGCACTCGAACATGCAGGGTACGCGCCGCGCCATGTGCCCCATCGCACCGGCGTGTTCGCCGCGTGCCGTATGAGCACCTATCCGGCACTACAGGCATTTCGCGACGCGGGGCCCTCGCAGGTCCGTGGCATTCAGTCACTGCTTGGCAACGACAAGGACTATCTGGCCACGCGTACCGCATACAAGCTGGGGCTGACAGGCCCAGCGCTGACGGTCCAGACCGCATGCTCCAGTTCCCTGGTAGCCGTGCACCTGGCATGCGAGAGCCTGCGCTCGGGCGAATGCGACATGGCACTGGCAGGCGGCGTGGCGGTCTCCTTCCCAATGGAAGCCGGCTATCTGTATCAACCGGGGATGATTTTCTCGCCAGACGGCACGTGCCGGCCATTCGATGCCGCCGCACAGGGCACCTATGCAGGCCATGGGCTTGGCATCGTTGTTCTGCGACGCCTGGAGGACGCCATGCGCGACGGCGACACCGTGATGGCCGTGTTGCGCGGTAGCGCCATCAACAACGACGGCGAACGCAAGGTCGGATATACGGCCCCTTCTGTGGCGGGTCAGCACGAAGTCATCCGTGAAGCCATGTCCGTGGCGGGTATCGCCGCAGACGACGTCGATCTGATCGAGGCACATGGCACTGCCACGCCCCTCGGCGATCCAATCGAAATCGAGGCACTGCGCGGTGCGCTGGCCGCGCGAGACCCGTCCGCACCGCGCTGCCGCATCGGCTCGGTCAAGGGTAATCTGGGCCATCTGGATACCGCAGCGGGAATTGCAAGCCTGATCAAGACCGTGCTGGCCGTGCACCACGGCACGATGCCGCCAGGCCTGCACGCCGAAACGCCAAATCCGGCGCTCCGCCTCGATGAATCGCCGCTGGCCCTGATCTACGCACCGGAGCCGTGGCCCCGTGCAGTTCGCACGGCCGGTGTGTCGTCGTTCGGCATTGGCGGCACCAACTGCCACGTGATCGTGCAATCGGCACCTCCCGCCGCCCCGCGCAGTGTGTCGATCGATGATGCCGAAACGCCCGCGCTGCTGCTCAGCGCAGCCAGTCCGTCGGCATTACGACGAATGGCCGCGGCCTATGCCGAGGCATGGGATGCGGGAGCCCCCCCGGCGGGTCTGGCCGCGGCGGCGCTGCAAGGCCGGGCGCTGGACCTCAACTGCCGCCTGGCCATGCCATTGATCGACGAAGCACGCCCGGCACTGGCCGCATTTGCCGAAAACGTGAGCGATGTCGTGTTGCACGTCGGCCAGGGACAAGGGCAACATCTTTGGCTGTTTGGCGGCCAAGGCACGCAGTGGCCCGGAATGAGTATGGCCATGTCGAGGCAAAGCGCCGCCTTCGACGGCATGATCGAGCGATGCTGCGCCATCTGCGACCCGCTGCTGCCCTTGCCGCTGCGGGCGGTCATGGACGGCACCCATCCCTCCGCCGACGCCGCGCTTGCCGATATGACATTCGCGCAGCCCGCCATCGTCGCGTTCGAACTCGCGATGGCCGCGCACTGGCAATCCATCGGCCTCCGTCCCGACGCCGTCATCGGTCATTCCGTCGGCGAGTACGCTGCAGCGGTCGTGGCCGGACACTACACTCCCGAAGCGATTCTGCCGCTGGTGGTAACGCGCGGCCGGATGATGCAGGCACATGCCGCAAGCGGTGCGATGCTGGCCGCATTCGCCGACGACGTCACGCTGCAGCCCTGCATCGCCAGATGCGATGTCGATATCGCGGCCTGGAACGGCGCGCGGCACGTGGTACTGAGCGGCGCCGCGGCTGCCATCGATACACTCGCCGCCGAACTCGATGCCGACGGTATCGCACATGCCCGGCTTGCGGTGTCCGGGGCAGCGCACTCGCGGCTGCTCGATCCCATGCTCGACGCCTATGCGCAGGCCGCTGCCACCGTGCGCGCCGAAACCGGCAATGGCGTGGTGTTGTGGTCAACATTGCTGGGTGAAGCAATCGATGCCGATACCTTGAACCGTCCGGACTACTGGCGGCGCCACGTACGTGACCCGGTGCGGTATCACCAGGCACTGGGCCGTGCCGTCGCCGAAGGCGTGAGCGTCTGCCTGGAACTGAGTCCCGACGCACCCCTCACCGGAATGGGATCACGCGCGGATATCCTGGCAACGACTGACGGCCCGGGTAACGATCACGAACTCCCCGCGCGCCAATGGATCGCAAGCGCGCGACGCGGACAAGGCGTCACAGAAACACAGCAGGATGCGTTGCTGAGCCTGTTTGCGGGCGGCGCGGCGCTGTCCTGGCCGCAACTGCTGCCCTGCCGCGCACCGCGCGCCGCGGCGCCGCTTTATCCATTCGATACCACTCGCTACTGGTACGACGACGGTTGCGACGAAAATTCCGCGTCGGGCCCGTCTAATCCTGCCAATCCGTCCAGTGCCGGCACGCCAACTGACACCGACAAGGCCATCAACTCGGGACGGCCAGTCGCCATTTCCGCTGCCGCCACGCTCGACCTGCCGCGCCTGGCCTTGCTCAATCGCTGTGCCACGGCGCTGCACGGGATCTACGTCGACACGATGGTAAGGCAATGCGTGGGCGACGCCATCGATGAACGGGTGACACTACCCGACATCATGCGTGGCGGCCGGCTGCAGCCACGGCACCGGCAACTGCTGGCCCGCCTGCTGAGAAGCTGCGTGGAGGACGGCTACTACCGCTGCGATGACAGCGGGCGCTACACGGCAACGGGCACCGTACCTTACGCCGAGCATCAGACGCTTCTGCAAACACTGCGTGATTGCTGCGAGGGTCTCGACGTCATCGCCGACACCATCGCGCGTGGCGGCAGCCAACTGCACGCCATGATGCGCGGCGACGTGGACCCTGTAGCCGTGATCTTTCCCGATTCGGCCGAGACCGGCGTCGAGGTGCTGTACCGTGACTTCAGTTTCGGCCACTACTTCAACCAGATCGCCGCGGCCGTGGCCGACGGACTGGTGCACGCAAGGGAAAATGGGCAGCCGTTTCGCGTGCTGGAGGTTGGTGGCGGCACCGGTGGCACCACCACGCTGCTGCTCGATGCCCTCGCGCCACACGTGGACGTCCACTACACGTTTACGGACATTTCCGCCGTCTTCACGCGCCGCGCGCAAGCCAGGTTCGGCCACTACGACTTCGTCGAGTATCGCGAGTTCGATCTCGAGAAGGCCCCCGCCATCCAGGGGTTCGCCGCTGGCGAGTACGACCTGATCGTGGCCGCCAACGTCATCCATGCCACGCGGCACGCAGGGCATGCGCTGGCCATGCTGCATACGCTGCTCCAGCCCGGCGGGCACCTGATGATGCGCGAGATCACGCAGCCGATGCGGCTGTTCGATTTCGTATTCGGACCACTGGTAGCACCGCTGCAGGATGAGGCGGCTCGCGGCGGCGAACTGTTTCTGTCTACGGATCGGTGGGCCGAGCATTGCCGCGAAGCCGGCTTCGTGCAGACGAGATGGCTCCCCGAGAACGGCACCCCCACGGCTACGATGAGCGAGCATATCCTGCTGGCCCGCGCATCGGATCCCCCGCAGCACGCGGCGGCGTTTGATCGCGCCACATCCGGCGTGACCGACACCGGCAATCCCGTGCTCGGCTACCAGACCGATGCCAACACATATGTTGCCGACTGGTCATCCTGTGCCGCCGATTCCGCCCGTTGGCACGCACAGCTCGATGCGGCCGCGCAGGCGTTGCGAAATCGCGCAGGTCACCGGAAGGCAATGATCTGGCAAGCGCCGGACGCCACGCCAAACGACCTTGCGAGCGTGCGATTGCGGTGGCATGACGGCCCGTTTGGCGCAGCCACGATTACGCTGGATACGCGCGATGGCAAGGCGCAATGGCAGCCTGTAGCCGCCGCGCACACTGCGTCAGACGCAGCACCGAGCGGCCTGCCGATTGCGCGGCCTGCTCCGGACACCCGGTTCGAGCAGACATGGCAACCATTCCCGTGCGAGCCAACAGACGCGGTCCATGCGTCCGTGGTCGAGATTGCCACGCACGATGCTCCAGCCTCGACGCTGGCCGCGCTGGCCGAGCCGTTGCGCCACGCGCTTGCCAACGCCGCTCAGGACGCACTGATCGTGGTGACACGCAACGCCTGCGCGCCACCAGGTCACGGCCCAGTCTGGCCGGCGCACCACGCGATCTGGGGATTGATGCGTGTCGCCGCCGCCGAGCAGCCCAACCGCGCGTTGGCCGTGATCGATATCCCTGACGACGACGACGGCAGCGCGTTGGCGGTCGGACAAGGCGCGGTGGCCGCGGGAGCGCGATGGATCGCGGTACGCAACGGAACGGTGTTCGTCCCGTCACTGATGCCCGTCACGGAAAGCGCCTCGCCGGTGCCGCCCGGCTGGCTGCGCGGCACCGGGTGGCACGTGGTCACCGGAGGCTTTGGAGGCCTGGGAAGAATGGCATGCGCGTGGCTGGCGGCGCATGGCGCGTCACGCATCGCACTGCTGGCGCCGCGCGGTCCCGATCCAAAGCAGTGCAACGATACGTGGCGAGAAGAACTGTCGGCCCGGTCTGGCTGCACGGTGCTCTGGCTGCCGTGCAATACAGCGGACACGACCCAGGTATCGCGCTGTATTGCCACGCTGTATGCAGACGGTGGCATTGGCGGCGCGATCCATGCGGCGGGCGTACTTGACGACGCGCCGTTGACCCAGTTGACGGCAGCACGTATTTCGGCGGTCACTGGCGTCAAGGCCGCCGGCGCTGAAGCACTGCGCGAGGCGCTGCACGCGCACGGCGCCCGTTATCTGCTCCTGTACTCTTCCGCCGCTGCTACGCTGGGTACGCCGGGTCAGGGCGCCCATGCGCTGGCGAGTGGCTATCTCGACGGCATGGCGCTACGCGAAACATCGGGCAGCATGGCAGTCATCTCGCTGGTCTGGGGCGCCTGGGGCGAGATCGGGCGCGCGGCCAATGCCGCCCTGCGAGAACGGCTTGCCGAGGCCGGCATGGAAACGATCAGTACGGCCGAAGGGCGCTGGCATCTTGACCAGGCCATCATGCGCGGCGCTCCGGTCCATATCGCGATGCGGCTCGCTTTGTCCCATCCACTGGCGTCTCGCGTCGGGATCGAAGCCGGACCGATCGGCGCAGGCTCGCACGGCAAAGCCAGCGCAGAACCACGCGGCAGCGATCGCGCCGCAGACAGCACCGTGCCTGCGCTGCATGTGTCCGGCCAGCACACCACAGACCTGACCGCCATCGAGGCTTGGCTGCGCGCGCGGATCGCCCTTCAACTGCGCATGAATGATCCCGGCCAGCTTCGGCCACGACAGGACCTGCTGCAACAGGGGCTTGACTCGCTGCAGTTCCTCGAACTGAACAGCGCAATCCGCCGCGCCACCGGCATACGACTGGACCCGGCGCAGGCGTACCGCGACATGACACTCGATGGCCTGGGCAAACTGATCGCCACGGCTGTGTACGTGAAGAAACCAGATCATGCCGACACGGCCCCAACGCTGACACCCGACCCCGTCAACCGGCATGCGCCGTTCCCGCTCACGCCGATCCAGCACGCCTACTGGCTCGGCCGCACGGAGTTGATCCTGCAAGGCGGAATGGCCTGTCACGTGCTGTTCGAATGGGATCTGGATAGCTCGGCACACGGCCTGCAAAGTCGGCAAAGCCCCGACGGCTTCGATATCGCGCGCTTCGAGCAGGCATGGAACGCGTTGATCGCACGACACGACATGCTGCGGATGGTTGTCGAGGACAACGGCATGCAGCGCATACTGCCGGAGGTTCCGACCTATCGCATGGAGATCGACGCGCTCGACGCCCTTTCCACCCATGCACGCGAACGCCACCTGCTCGACACGCGCGAGCGCATGGCCGGCGCCGTGCCGAGCGCCGGTGAATGGCCGCTGTTCGAGGTACGGGTGTCGCAGCTTGGCGAAGGACGCCTGAGGCTGCACATGAACCTCGATCTGCTGCAGTTCGACGTGCAGAGCTTCAAGGTGATGATGGACGACCTGTCCGCCGCATACGCGGGGCAGCGCCTGCCGCCGCCGAGCCTGTCGTTCCGCGACTATGTACTCGCGGTCCAGGCCCAACGCGAGACAACTGAATGGCAGGCGTCGTGGCGCTACTGGCAAGCTGCGCTTCATACGCTTCCGCCCGCGCCACAATTGCCGATGGCGGCAAACGCCGCGGAAGGCCCGCCGCGCATCACGACGCGCCAGGGGCAGCTCCCCGCGCAGACATGGACCCGGTTGGCCACTCTGTGGAAGGGTTGGGGCGTGACCCCATCGGCCGGGCTGCTGACCGTGTTTGCCTGCGTGCTGGCACGCGCGTGCCGCAGGCCGGACTTCACGCTGAACCTGACGTTCTTCGACCGCCAGCCCCTGCACGCGGAAGTCAATCAGCTGATCGGCGATTTCACATCAGTCCTGTTGATGGATTTCGACATCGACCGCAGCGCCCCGCTACGCGCCATGATCGAGCAGACACAGGCGAGGTTATGGGAACGGCTGGCGCATAGCCGCGTCAACGGCGTGGAGGTGCTGCGGAGCTACACACGCATGCATGGTGGTCACGGCTCTCACGACAGCACCCACCGCTTGCCCGCAATGCCGGTGGTCTTTACGAGCATGCTGGGCATGACGCTTGATGGGCAACCGATCGAGCGCGCACTCACGCATCTTCTGGGCGAGCCGATACACGTGTTCACGCAAACGCCGCAGGTCTGGCTCGACCATCAGGTCATGGAGATCGACGGCGATCTGGTCTACCACTGGTATTGCATGGACGACGTCCTTGGCCCCGGCGTGGCAGAGCGCCTCTTCGCGGAGTACACCGAGGCACTGGCCACCATCGCAGCGCAGCCGGAAGACCTCGTCGCGCCGGGCGGAACTCCAACACCGGCAAGGATTCCCCATCCCGCGGCCAGGCCTCCGGGTGACTGGCCTGGCGCAATCGACCTGCGTGACGTAGAGGCGCATCTGCGTTGCCACCCAATGGTTCGCGCCGCCGAGATCCGACTCGCACCTGACGGCTCCGGGCCGTGCGCGTGGGTCGTGGCCGCCGATGCCACCGATATCGCCGGTTCCCCAGCATCGCCGGACGTGGCGATCGATACCCGTGCATTGCCGCGCATCGAAGGTCCGATCCTGACCGAGTTCGGCGAGGCTTGGCGCGCTCTCGAACAACGCGCACGCGAAGGCATCCACGCCACGCTGCGCCGCCACGGACTGTTCGCCAATCCAGTTGACGGATACACGGTCCAGGCTGTCGTCGATCGGCTCGGGGCCACCGCCACAACAGCCCGAATCGTTCGGCAGTGGCTGAGCCTGCTCTGCGCCAGCGGCGGCCTCACATTCGACGGCCTCCACTACCGTGCGGCGGAAGCGCCTGCGCCATCGGCATCTCAATCGCTGCCGGCACCGGCGCCAGCGTGGCTTGCCACCATCGCACAGTACCTCGATCGCTGCCTTGCAGCGCATGACGGGCTGCTACAGGGCAATACGTCGGCGCGGCACCTGCTGCTCGGCGACGATGATGCCATTGCGCACGCGTTCTATCGGGACAACCCAGTGGCCGCTGCGTTGAATGACGCAGTCAGCGCGATGGTTGCGCAACTGAGCGATGGACGCGGCGATTTCCGTGTCCTGGAGGTCGGCGCCGGAACCGGCGCCACCACGCGCCGAATCATGCCGGCACTGGCCGACCGGCTGGAGATCTATCACTTCACGGACATTTCGCGCCTGTTCTTCGACCACGCTCGCATCCAGTTCGGTAATGCACCACCGATGCGTTACAGCATGCTGGACCTGAACCGTGCGACAGACTTCACCGCGCATCCGGCGCAGGGCTACGATGCGATCATCGCGGTCAACGTGCTCCATGACGTCGCCGACGTCACGCGCAGTCTGCAGCGCCTGCGGAGGCTGTTGCGACCCGGCGGGCACCTTCTGCTGGTCGAGGCCACCGAGCGCGACAGCGCCCTGCAGCGCGCCAGCATCGGGTTCATGGAGTCACTGAACGGCCTCGACGATGCGCGTGCCATCGACGGAAATCCGATGCTCGACCTGTCCGGATGGACGTTGGCGCTGCGCGACGCAGGCCTGACGCCAACCCTGACATGGCCTCGGCCAGCCGATGGCGACTGGCGTCAGCACCTGATCGTGGCGCAAGCCACGCGATCGGAACGGTTCGATCCTGAAGCATTGTCAGCCCATCTCCGCACCTCCTATCCGGATCTGTCGCCGCCACGCTGGCAGCAGTGCGAAAGACTGCCCGAGCCCGCACCGCCAATGCCGTTGATATTGCCAACCGGCACCAAGGACATCGGAAAAGCTCCGGCCGTCGTCGAGCCGACCGTGGTCGACCCGAAAGCACTGCAAGCCGTCAGCGCGGTATGGGAGGCGCTGCTGGCACGGCCTGTCGGCCCGGATACCGACTTCTTCCGTAGCGACGGAGACAGCCTGATCGCCACACGCATGGTTGCGCAGGTCAATCGCCTGGGCATCGGCCCCGCGAGCCTGCGGCAGGTGTTCGAACATCCACGCCTGGCGGACTTCTGCGCGGCAATGATGGCTGTTGCGCAGGCCGAAATCCCCGGTATTCATGTGCTGGCGCGTGGCAACGAACCGCGCCCCGTGTTCGCCTGTCATGCATCCGACGGTGGCGTGGCGGCCTATCATCAACTCGCGGGCGCACTTGGCTGCACGGTAAGCGGGCTCGATGCCGAAGGTGCACTGTCAGTGGCCACGCTTGGCGCGCTCGCGCAGCGCCATGTCGATTCGATTCGCCACGCACAGCCGCGAGGCCCGTACACCTTGCTGGGCTGGTCCTATGGAACGTTCCTGGCCGCCGAAGCCGCGCAGCGGCTGCACGATGCAGGCGAAGCCGTCCGCGTGGTGTTGCTCGATCCCGTCAGCCGCGCCGACTTTCACTGCTCCAACCACGCGGCCTTGCTGCGACTGCTTTGCCAGGGACCCGCGGCGATCGAGTTGCCCTCCGCCTTCGAACAATGGCAGCCAGCCGCCCAGACCGACTGGTTCCTGGCGCAAATGCATGCCGCGCGGCGATGGCCGGACGGCAAGGACGGCAAGGCCCGACTCGATCTGGTGGCGCACCTGTTGGGCCTGTTGACGCAGGCGCCCGCGCCCACAGCACCGCTGGTGCCGTGCCTGCGGATCGACGCCCGCCGGCGGCCCGCGCACTGGCGAGCGGCTGACGACGACTGGCATGCATGGACTGCAGGCCCGGCGAACGCGCAGTTCGACCAGCATTGGGTCGATGCCGGCCATTGGGATTTGCTATTGGATGTCGACGTAGTGGCTCGCGTCGCCGCGTTGTGGCGCGAATGGGATGCCGCCACCGCGTACAAGGGGGACACACCGTGACTCGTCCACTTCGTGTTCTGGTCGTAGGGGCGCGTTTTGGCGAGGTATACCTCAACGCGTTCCAGCAGGACCCGGTCGGCGGCGCATTGCCCGAGCCTGTGCTGGCAGGCATGCTGGCCCGCGGCAGTTCGCGCGCGCGCCGCCTGGCACACGCGCACGGCGTGCCGCTTTACACCGAACTGGCCGAATTGCCACTGGACCTCGATCTTGCATGTGTCGTGGTCCGGGGAGGTGCGATGGGCGGAGATGGCTGTGTGCTTGCCGAAAACCTGCTGCGGCGCGGCCTGCATGTGATCATCGAACACCCGCTCCATCCCGTTGAAGTCGAGCGGCTCCAGACCGTGGCGGCACTAGCCGGCCGCCTGTGCTGGATCAACTCGCACTATCCCCATACCCCGGCTGGCCGCGCCTGGATAGCGCAAGCGCGCCGGGTACTGGACAGCGCGGGCGGCGCGATGCCTGAATTCGCGCACCTGGCCACCAGCAGGCAGTTGCTGTATTCAAGCCTGGACCTTCTGGCACAGGCCATAAACGTATCGCCCGACGAGATCGAGGTGACGCAATGCTGTGCAAGCGACGACGAAGAGCACCCGTTCCGGACCATACGGCTGCGATTGATGCAATCGATGCAACGGCCGGGCTCCGAGGCGCTATTGCAGTTGCAGAACTATCTTGATCCCACGGACCCCGACATGCATAGCCTGGTCATGCACCGCATCACGCTTGGATGGCCAGCAGGTTACCTGTCGCTGGACGCCACGCACGGGCCTGTCACGTGGACGCCAACGCTGGCCTTGCCCGGCCACCATGACACCAGCAGCCCGTGGCTGGCGAACGCGCCGGCCGACCACGGACTGATGCAACCCACATCGGTGACGCTGCACGCACCACCGGCAACCTGGCAGGCCGCACTGGAGATCGATGCGCCGCGCGGGGTGGCGCTGTTGCTGGCCGACACGGCTGCGGCCATTGCGGATGGCGCACTGTCACAAGCACTGACGCCGGCGTGGCAGTTGGCACTTGCGCGCCTATGGCAACGTGTGCAGCGTGCCGCGGGCCCGGCGCGCGAAGTCGCGCTGCCCGCCCCGCCAAGGCTGGAAATCACGCGCCTGCCAGAACCCTTGGATAAAGGCAGACCCGGATGCTGACGCCAATGCTCAAGCCGTGGCTGACGCCGCCCGATGCCTCGACGTTACCGTGGCTGGCGGTATGCCCCTTCGCCGGTGCCAGCGGCGGCGCATTCCGCCACTGGCAAAACCTCGATGACTCCGGCATGGCAATCTCCCTGGCCGTGTATCCAGGCCGCGACCAGCGCATGCGCGAGTCACCCCATGTATCGATCGATGCGCTCGCGGCGGAACTGGCCGACGATATCGCCCAACGGCACGCCCACGACTGCCATCGTCTGCTGCTGTTGGGACACAGCATGGGCGCGCAGGTCGCCTTCGAGACCTGCCGGCGACTGGAAACGCGCGGCGTCGCCCCGGCCGGGCTGGTGCTGTCCGGTTGCCACGCACCGCAACTGAGCGGTCGCCGGCGACTCTGCCATCTGGCGGACCAGCCCTTTATCGATGCCCTTGTCGATATTGGCGGATGCGACGCCGCGCTGCGCGATGATCCCGCCCTGCTGGCCCAGTTCCTGCCGCTCTTGCGCGCCGACTTTCTGGCCACGGAGAGCTACGCGCTATTCAACACCCAGGCCGACACGCAAGCGCCCCCGCGAATAATCCAGACCCGCACGCTGCTGATTCATGGCACGCATGACACGGAAGCCAGCCCCGATGAAGTACGGGCGTGGCTGCCATGGCTCGCGCGGCCGCTTGGGGTGGCGGCCATGGCTGGAGACCACTTCTACATTCCCCGGCGCCCTCGCGCGCTGCTGAAGCTGCTACGGCAGACGTTCCACCTGCCCATACCCTGCTGAACGCACCATGACAACCAACCTCGACGCCCTTATCGCTTCCGATGACACGCTCGATATGCACCTGCGGGCATGGGTGGCGCAACATCGCCACCGTACCGCGCTGGTGGCTGGCAATCAGCGCCTGAGCTATCTTGAACTCGAAGACCGTGTGCGGCAGCTTGCCGGCGGCCTGGCCACACTGGGCATCACGGCAGGCGATCACGTGCTGCTGCAGTTGCCCAATGGCATCGGCTTCCCAATTGCCCTGCTGGCCCTGATCCGGCTTGGTGCATACCCCATCCTGGCACTGCCGGCCCAGCGCCGTCAGGACCTCGCTTCGCTCTGCGCAACCGCGGCGCCCGTGGCATGGATCGTAGCGCCCGGGGATCCTCAGATGCTTGCCATCGAGATCCGCGCGCAGCAGCCCGGCCTCCGTCACGTGATCGTCGATGGTGACGCCGCCAACGCCGCCGACGCGGATACCGCCTGCCTCACGCTCGATCAGGTTGCGGCGGCTGGCGGAGACATCGACATCGGTAACGTCAGGCGCGCGAATGATATCGCTCTGCTTCTGCTGTCCGGCGGCAGTACCGGCACGCCAAAGCTGATTCCCCGTACGCATCGGGACTATCTCTACAACTTCACCGCCTCGGCATCGCTATGTGGCTTCGATGCGAACACCATCTACCTTGCCGTGCTGCCGGCCGCCCACAACTTCGTGCTCGGATGCCCCGGCATCCTGGGTACGCTGGCGTCAGGCGGCACCGTGGTCATGAGTCCGTACGCACAATGCGACGAGGCAATGCCGCTGATCGAGCGCGAACGCGTCACCCACGTGGCACTGGTGCCACCGCTTGCGCGCTTGTGGGCGGAATCGCGCGAGTGGGAGACCAGCAACCTCTCCTCGCTGCGGATGGTGCAGGTAGGCGGCGCGCGGATCGATGCGGCAGCGGCGCGCACGATTTCCGACCGCCTCGGGTGCGCGCTGCAGCAGGTCTACGGCATGGCAGAGGGCCTGCTCTGCTATACGCGGCCCGGCGATCCGCCCGACGTCCTATTCGAGACCCAGGGCCGCCCGTTGTCGTCGGAGGACTTGCTTCGTATCGTCGACTCCGAGGACCAGCAGGTTCCCGACGGTAACAGCGGCGAACTTCTCACGCGTGGGCCATACACGATTGGCGGCTACTACCGCGCACCCGCACACAACGCACGCGCCTTCACGGCCGACGGTTTCTTCCGCACGGGCGATCTCGTGCTGCGGCGTCCCGACGGCAACGTCGTGGTGGTGGGCCGCGTGAAGGAACAGATACAGCGGGCAGGAGAGAAGATTCCAGCCGCAGTCGTCGAAACAGCCTTGTGCGCATGCACGGGCATACGCGACGCCGTCGTCGTGCCCGTGCCGGACGCACTGCTGGGCGAACGCATCGGTGCCTGCCTGCAGGCCGGCAACGAGGAAGACATCCGGCCCGATGCGGCCGCGTTGCGCGCGGCGCTGCTTGCATACGGTCTGGCCGCACATCAGTTGCCGGACCAGATCCTGTGGCTCGATGCCTGGCCGCTGACCGCCGCCGGGAAGATCGACCGGCGGCGCCTGACCGAGATCGCGCTCGCCGACGATACCCTGACCGATGACGCCACGCCGAACAGGCACTATCACAGCGCCACGGTGCCGATCTCCAGCGACCCGCTCGAGCTGGCCGTACGGATTGCCGAATCGGAAGCCGCTTCGGTGCTTGCCGTCTACGAGCGCGACGGGGAATGGAGCATCGGACTCGATGCCGCGTTGACGGTACGCTGCGACGCGACGGGCACGGTGACCGGTCACGACGGCAGGACGATCTCGGGGGGCTCGCCCTGCTCCGCCATGCACCAGGCGCTGAGCGCGATGCCGATCAAGGATTGGCGCGCCTATGGCCGAGCGAGCTTCGAGTTCGCACGGCTTCTGCAAGGCAAGGCGAGTGACGTGGGCGACCCGTTGATAGAGTTGATCATTCCAGCACGCGAGATTCGGCTGCGGCACGGACAAGCCATCGTCCGCTGCATCGACGACGGCGCGCTCGCTCCGCTGGCTGCCTGGATATCGAGGCTCGATGCCGAGCCCGCCCTGCCGGACACTGCGCCAATCACCGTGCCCCCGGCCTCGGGCGATGCCGACGCCTATCAGGCCGCAGTAGCCAGTGCCATCGTCGAAATCCGCGCCGGTCGCTACGACAAGGTCATCCTGTCACGCCGCCTGCCCGTGCCCGGCGATCTGAGCCTACCGCTCAGCTACCGCGCCGGGAGACTCGCCAACACCCCTGCCCGGTCGTTCCTCTGGCGTGACTCGACTGTGCAAGCCTATGGCTTCAGCCCGGAAACCGTGGTTGAGGTCGAGGCGGACGGCAGCGTAACCACGCAACCGCTGGCAGGCACACGAGCGCGTACCGGCGATGCCGATGTCGACGCCCGGCTACGCCGCGATCTCCTGTCGGACGCCAAGGAAATCTCCGAGCATGCGGTGTCCGTTGCACTGGCACTGGATGAGCTCAGAACCATCTGTGGCGTCAACCCACTGGTCGTTGACGAATTCATGGCGGTGCGTTCGCGCGGCACCGTCCAGCATCTTGCATCGCGCCTGCGGGGGCGCCTGGCGGCGGGCGCCAACGCCTGGGATGCGCTGGCGGCGCTATTTCCGGCGGTGACGGCATCCGGCATTCCGAAAAGCGCGGCGATCGACAGCATCGGCCGCCACGAAGCAGCCGCGCGGGGCCTGTATAGCGGCTGCGTCATGACGATCGACGCCAATGGCGCGATGGATGCAGCGCTGGTTCTGCGTGCGGCCTTCCGCCAGGGCCGGCATTGCTGGCTGCAGGCCGGCGCCGGGATCGTGCGCGACTCCCGCCCCGCGCGCGAATGGGAGGAAACCTGCGAAAAGCTGGCCAGCGTGGCACTGCACCTGCGGCAGGAGCGCGCCCCAGGGTGATTCCCTAATGCTCCCAATCGTTCCCTAATGCCGATTCACAGGCAGATGCAGCGCGGTGACGACCCACGTTGACCCAGTGGCGAACGTCAGGCGAAACTCGGTGCCCCTGGGCCACCGCGCGTGCCAGTCACATGCAAGAGCCAGGTCGATATAGTCCGACCCGCACGCCGCCAACCGCGCCGCGTCGAAATCAAAGAACCGGCGCACGGTGGGGTACAGCGCCTTGTACAACGACTCCTTGGCCGAGAACAGCAGCGTCACGGAGCTGGCCATGGAAAGGCGGGCTCTGGCCGAGACAGCCTCGATATCCTGCGGGCGGGCCACTGAACTGGCGATCTCCGCGGCCCGATCCGGCCGCTGCCAGCACTCGACATCGACACCCAATGCAACGGCGTGGCTGGTAGCGGAAGCCAGTGCCACCGCCTTGCCCCGGGTATGGCTGATGGAGCCGATCCAGTCTTTGGGCCAGACCGGCAGGCCATCGCTGCCCATTGGCGGCGCGTCGTTGCCCGCGCCGGCCCGTGCCAACGCATGACGCGCACAATGCCGGCCGGCGCGGTACTGACCTTGCCGGCCAGGCGCGGCATCGCGTAGCGAGTCGGGTAGTCGCTCCGCGGCGAAAGGGGGCGCGTCAACGCCTTGCCAATCCAGTTTGTGCAACGCAATCACGGGCGGCAGACGCAACGCCGCATGCAGTGCGGCCCAATCCGATTGCCGCGTTTTTTGGTCCATGACGCTCCTGGAAATGAAGTGAGGCCTGCAGGCCAGCCCGCCAGGCTACCGGCCTTCCAGCGGCCATCTAGCTGCCATCTGGCGGCGATCGGGAGAGTATCGCCTGCGCCAGCGACATCGGCCATCCCCCGGCGCATCCTTGCTCACATGGCATAGCGTCCATCCCTATGTTCGTGCGAAGCGCTTCTTGCTACCCTTGCGTTTCTTGATACTCACAGGCAACGCGTGAAAGCGGTCCTGCTCCGCGACGCCTTTATCCAGTCACGCCCTCGCAAACCGTCATGCTGCCTGACATTACCTCGCTCCACGCCGCCTTTCGCGCCGGTACCACCAGCCGTGCCGACCTGATTGCCGATGCCGCCGCCAGGGCCGCCAGCGCCGCCGGTCAGGCCGTTTACCTGCACACCACGTTCGATGCCGCCATCGAGGTAGCCCGGGCCGCCGACGCCGCCGATCGCGCCGGCAAGCCGCTCCATCCGCTGGCCGGCCTGCCGGTCTCGGTCAAGGATCTCTATGACATCGCCGGCGAGGTTACTCGCGCCGCGTCGGCGGCGCGTCAAGATGCGGCCCCGGCACGCGCCGATGCCACCGTGGTGGCCCGGCTGCGCGAGGCCGGCGCGGCGCTGGTCGGCCGCACCAACATGACCGAGTTCGCTTTCTCGGGCGTCGGCATCAATCCCCATTTCGGCACACCGGTCAATCCGTGCGACGCCACGGTTGCACGGATTCCGGGCGGGTCCTCGTCCGGTGCGGCGGTCTCCGTTGCGCTCGGGACGGCGGTGGCCGGACTCGGCAGCGACACCGGCGGTTCGATCCGCATTCCCGCCGCCCTGTGCGGCATCACCGGTTTCAAGCCCACCTCGCGCCGCGTGCCGCTGACCGGCGCGTTCCCGCTCTCCTACACGCTGGACACAGCCTGCGCGATGGCGCGCACGCTGGCCGACTGCATCGTCGTGGATAGCGTAATTGCCGATGCGCCGGTCATTCCGCGCATGACGGCCGCCAATGCCATCCGCCTGGCAATTCCGCGCCAGCTTGTGCTGGACGACCTCGATGATGCGGTGTCGCGCTCATTCGACCGGGCCATTGGCCGGCTTTCCGCAGCAGGCGTGCGCGTCGAACACATCGACATGCCCGAGCTTTCCGAGCTGGCCGGCCTCAATGCCTCGGGCGGTTTCTCCGCGCCGGAGGCCTACGCGCACCATCGCGCGCTGCTGGCCACCCACCGCGACCTTTACGACCCGCGCGTGCTGACGCGCATCGAACGCGGTGCATCGATCAGCGCGGCCGACTACATCGCCCTGCACCGCGCGCGGCTTGACTGGATCGTACGCATGGAGGCACGCATGGCGCCGTTCGATGCCGTGGTTTGCCCCACCGTGCCAATGGTGGCCCCGCCGATCGCCCCGCTGGTTGGCGACGATGCCCTCTTCTACCGCACCAACGGCCTGTTGTTGCGCAATACCTCCGCTTTCAACTTCCTCGACGGCTGCTCGGTGTCCCTGCCCTGTCACGCACCGGATGAACTGCCGGTGGGCCTGATGCTGTCCCACGGCCCGATGCGCGACGCGCAACTGCTGGGCACGGCGCTTGCATTGGAATTGATCGTCTATCCGTCGCGGCGCGAGGGCTGATCCATCGCCAAGCCGTGATCGCATTACCGCCCATGTCCCAATGTGTGAGACATGGACGCCGGTAGTTCCAGGAGTCAAACCCGCGCAGTCGGGCAGGCGCCCACGCGCAACACCAGGGAGAGATCGTGATGCGAGTCAAGGCATTGGCATTTGGGGCAGTTGCGGCGGTTGCGGCGACGGGCCTTTTGCTGGTCTCCACGGCGGCAAGGGCGGATACGGAATGGGATCTGCCGACCGGCTACCCGGCGACCAACCTGCACACGGAAAACCTGCAGCAGATGGCCAATGACGTGGAAAAAGCCACCGGCGGCAAGCTGAAGATCGTGCTGCACCCGAACGGCTCGCTGCTCAAGGCCAACGAGATCAAACGCGGCGTGCAGACCGGCCAGGTGCAGATGGGCGAGATCCTGATGTCGACACTCGCCAACGAGAACCCGGTCTTCGGCGTCGACGCCGTGCCGTTCCTGGCCACGAGTTATGGGGATTCCTACAAGCTCTGGCAAGCCTCGAAGGCCGTCACCGACAAGGTGCTCGATCGCCAGGGCATGAAGCTGCTCTACGCGGTGGCCTGGCCGCCCCAGGGTATCTACGCGAACAAGCCACTGAACAGCGCCGCTGACATGAAGGGCCTGAAATGGCGCGCCTACAACCCGGCCACGGCGAAGATCGCCGAACTGGTCAGCGCCCAATCTGTGACCATCCAGGCCGCTGACCTCGCACAGGCGCTTGCCACGGGCACTGTCAACTCGTTCATGTCGTCGGGCGCCACTGGCGTTGACACCAAGGTATGGGAGTCGGTCAAGTACTTCTATACGGTCGATGCCTGGCTGCCCAAGAACATGCTGGTGGTCAGCAAAAAGGCCTTCAACGCTCTGGACAAGCCCACCCAGGATGCGCTGCTGAAGGCCGTGGCCGATGCCGAAAAACGCGGCTGGCAGGCATCGGAACAGAAGACGCGCGAGTACCTGGGCACGCTGTCGAAGAACGGCATGACGGTGGCGCCGCCGTCGCCGCAACTCAAGGCCGACATGCAGAAGGTGGGCGACATGATGATTGCCGACTGGGCGAGGAACGCCGGCGACGACGGCAAGGCCATCCTCGACGCCTACCGCAGGTAGGAAGTCGCCCCCGGTTCACCGCATCGGCACCGCCGCCAGCGCGCACGCCTTCGGGGTCCTCAACCTCGGCAACGTGCGGGCTGGGCATTGACATGGATGGGCTGATCCCCGCACGCTACCGGCTGGCCCTTGCCTGATACCGCCATGAGCCCTGCCGTTCCACCTTCGACATCCCCAGACCCCGACGCAACGCCGGAACTGATAGCGTTGGACGCTGCCGGCACGGACGTCACGCCGCTGTACGACATGGCGACGATCCGCCGTGTGGAGCACGCAGGACTTGCCGCAACCGCGCCATTCACGCTGATGTCACGCGCGGGCGCCGCAGCGGCTGCCTGGCTCCAGACATGGGTGCCGAACGGGCGCATCCTGTGCCTGGCGGGCCCGGGCAACAATGGCGGGGACGCACTGGTGGCCGCTACCCGCCTGCATCGGGCCGGGCGCCTGGTGGAGGCCTGGCTGATCGGCGAGGCCGACCGCCTGCCTGCCGATGCGGCACGCGCATGGCTGGAAGCCCGCGCCGCCGGGGTGCCGCTGCTGGTGCTTCCCGATGATTCCGACACCGCGCTGCCGCCGTGGCCAACCGGCTGCGTGGCGATCGTCGACGGCCTGCTTGGTATCGGCCTCAACCGCCCGGCCAGCGGCAATCTGGCGCGCTGGATCGACCATCTCAATGCGTCGCACCTGCCGGTGTTCGCGCTCGACATCCCGAGCGGACTTTTCGCCGACACCGGCGCCGGACAGCCGGCCGTACGTGCGCGGCGCACGCTGACGTTCCTGGCGGCCAAGCCGGGCCTCCTGACGCTGGACGGCCGCGATTGCGCGGGCGACATCGACATCTCACCGCTCGGACTCGAATACCCGCCCGCCGAACACCCGATGGCAGTGGTCAACCAGCCGCCCGGCTTCGCCCACTCGCTGCCCCGGCGCGAGCACTCGGACAACAAGGGCAGCTTCGGCAGCCTGGCCGTGATCGGCGGCAACCATGGCATGACGGGAGCGCCGCTGCTTGGCGCGCGTGCAGCGCTGCATCTGGGGGCAGGACGTGTCCATGTGGGCTTTCTCGCACAACCGGCACCTGTCATCGATCCGGTTCAGCCGGAACTGATGCTGCACGCGCTGGCCGAGCTTGCGATCGACAGCATGTCCGCAATCGTGGTGGGCCCCGGGATGGGCAACGGCGCCCCCGCCCGCAAGCACCTGGCGCATTTGATCGATATCTGCGCCAACGCGACGCCCGCGATACCGCTGGTGCTCGATGCCGACGCGCTCAACCTGCTGGCCGCCGACAGTACCCTCGCGCAGCAGCTTGTCGACAGTGGCATCGACCACGTGATGACCCCGCATCCGCTGGAAGCCGCACGCCTGCTGGGGAGCGGCGTGGCAGACGTCCAGCGCAACCGGCTTGAAGCGGCCGCCACACTCGCAGCCCGCTGGCAGGCCACGGTTGTGCTCAAGGGATCGGGGACGATCATCGCCTCGGCCGATGACGCGCCGCCGGCGATCAATCCCACCGGCAATGCGGCGTTGTCGACCGCAGGCACCGGCGACGTGCTGGCCGGCATGATCGGCGCACTGCTCGCGCAAGGCATGCCGATCGTCTCTGCCACACGTGCGGCGGTGTGGATCCACGGCCGTGCGGCGGACCGCCTCGTTGCATCGGGCACGGGCCCGGCCGGCATGACGGCAAGCGAACTTTGTCTGCCCGCCCGAGCGATCTTCAATTCACTGCTGCAAGGCGGCGCGACCTGAGTCTGGCCTGAATCTGGTCCTCTGCCAGGCGCCGCCGCGTGACCCGCCAGACGCCAGATTCGTCGGACAATCTCCGATAGGGCAGGCAGCCACGGCCTGCTAAGGTAATGACATTGCCGCAGACCGGAAATCGCCGATACCGCAAGTGTCGTTACTTTTTGCTGCCAGTTCCGGCATTTGCGATCACATTGTGGCGATATACTTGCCATCGCCGGCTCCGAACGCCAGCTTTTCGCCCCCGATTTTCTGAAGAACGCATGCCGACTGAACTCCACGCCTGGAACGCCCTTCGTCAACACTACGAATCCATCCGCGAAACGCCGATGCAGCAGTGGTTTGCCGAAGCCGGGGCCGCCCGGCGGGTCGAGGCGTTTTCGCTGGAAGCCGCCGGCCTGTTCCTGGACTACTCCAAGAATCGCATAACGCCGGAAACCTTTGCGCTGCTGATGAAGCTGGCCGAGGAAGCTGGCGTGCCCCAGCGCCGCGACGCGATGTTCGCGGGCGAGCATATCAACGCCACCGAAGACCGCGCCGCGCTGCATGTGGCGCTGCGCGCGCTGCCTGACGCCCCATTTAAGGTCGATGACGTCTCGGTGATGCCCGCCATCCACGACGTGCTGCGCCGCATGCGCGATTTTGCGGAGCGTGTGCGCAGCGGCGCGTGGACCGGCTCCACGGGCCAGTCGATTACGGATATCGTCAACATCGGCATTGGCGGATCCGACCTGGGCCCACGCATGGTGTGCCGGGCGCTGGCCCACCTTGCCGATCCGCGCGGGCCGCGCATGCATTTTGTTTCGAATGTCGACGGCACCGAACTGGCGGAGACGCTCGTGCGGCTGGATCCGGCGCGCACGCTTGTCATTGTCTGTTCGAAGACGTTCACCACGCTGGAAACCATGGCCAACGCCTGCAGCATGCGCGAATGGTTCCTGCAGCATGGCGTGACGCAGAGCCAGCTTGCGCGGCATTTCGTCGCGGTGTCCACGAATCGCGAGGCGGTGGTCAGGTTCGGCATCGACCCTGCCAACATGTTCGAGTTCTGGGACTGGATCGGCGGGCGATTCTCGCTGTGGTCGTCGGTTGGACTGTCGATCGCACTGGCCATCGGCTTCGACGTGTTCGAGGATCTGCTGCTCGGTGCCCGTGCCATGGACGATCACTTCCGCACCGCGCCGCTGGCCAGCAACATGCCCGTGGTGATGGCGATGCTGGGCGTCTGGTACCGCAACTTCTTCGGCATGCCAACGAGCTGCATGGCGCCCTATTCGACATCGCTCGAACTGTTTCCGGCGTTCCTGCAGCAACTCGAAATGGAGAGCAACGGCAAGTCAGTGCAACTGGATGGCAGCAAGATCGATACCGACACCGCTCCGGTGGTCTGGGGCTCGGCCGGCACCAACGGCCAGCACGCCTATTTCCAGATGATTCATCAGGGCTCGCAGATCGTACCGGTCGATTTCGTGGCGCCGCTGGTGCCGCCGCGCGAACTGCCCGGACATCACACCAAACTGCTCGCCAACTGCTTCGCCCAGGCCGAGGCGCTGATGCGCGGCCGCAGCGCCGATGAACTGCGCGCGGCGGGCGTGACGGACGAATCGCGCATTCCGCACATGGTGTTCGAGGGCAACCGTCCAAGCAATACGCTGCTGATGGAGAACCTGACGCCTCATGTGCTTGGCGCCCTGATTGCACTGTACGAGCATCGGACGTTCGTGCAGGGCGTGGTATGGAATATCAACTCGTTCGACCAATGGGGCGTGGAGCTTGGCAAGATCCTGGCGCGCCCGATCGAGGCCGAGCTCAGCGGCAGCGAAACGGCACCCCACGATGCATCGACTACGGCGCTGATTGCCCGCGCGCGTCGTTCGCTGGCGCGCAACTGACCGCCACCTGGCGCACAGCCCGACGCGAAACCCGCCGCTCAGACCCCTGCGTCCATGAACTCGTCGCTGGCCACGCGGCCGGCGTCGATCGTCAGGATGCGCCCGCATCGCGCTGCCACCGAGCGGTCGTGGGTGACCAGCACCAGCGTCGAACCGGCGTCGCGGTTCAACTCGAACATCAACGCGATAACGGCCTCGCCTGTTGCGGTGTCAAGGCTGCCGGTCGGTTCGTCGGCAAACAGGATGTCTGGCCGTGCCACGAATGCGCGCGCCAATGCCACGCGCTGCTGCTCGCCACCCGACAGCGTGCGCGGATAGTGAGACAACCGCTGGCCCAGGCCCACGCGCTCCAGCATGTCGATGGCCCGTTCGCGTACGCGATCCGTTTCGCCGCGCAGTTCAAGCGGCAGCATGACGTTCTCCAGCGCGGTGAGATGGCCGACGAGCTGGAACGACTGGAATACGAATCCGACATGGCGCCCGCGCAATGCGGCGCGCTGGTCTTCGTCGAGCTGGAACAGATCCTGGCCCTGCAGCCTCACCGATCCCGTACTCGGCAGGTCAAGGCCGGCCAGCAGACCCAGCAGCGTGGATTTGCCGGAGCCCGAAGCCCCGACGATGGCCAGCGTTTCGCCCGCCGTGACGGAAAACGATACGTCGTGCAAAATCGTCAGCGAACCGGTCGTATCGGCTACGGTCTTTCCCAGTGACTCGACAGCAAGAATGGATGAGGACATGCGCGAGAGGATGACAAACGGTAGGCGCCGGCAGGTGCTGGCGGCGTTGAGCATGGTACTTGTGACGGCGGCGCTGCCAGCACGCGCCCTGCCCGATGGCAAGCGCGCATTGCTGGTGCTCGGCGACAGCCTGTCCGCGGAATACGGTATCGCACGCGGCACCGGCTGGGTCAGCCTGCTAGAGGCCAGGCTGAGCACGGAGCGGTTCGATTATAGCGTCGTCAATGCAAGCATCAGCGGAGAGACGACCGTCGGCGGCAAGACACGCCTGCCCGACCTGCTCAAGCGGTACCAGCCCGCCGTGGTGATTGTCGAACTCGGCGCCAACGATGCGTTGCGCGGCTTCCCGCTGCAATCCACCGAGGCGAACCTGCGGACCATCGTCACCGATGCGCAGAAGGCAGGAGCCATCGTACTGCTCGTGGGGATGCGTATCCCGCCAAACTATGGCCAGGACTACGCCGAACGCTTTTTCGCGCTGTATGCCAAGGTGGCAAAGGAAAACCGTACCGCGCTGGTGCCCTTCTTTCTGGACAACGTGATCTCGCGACCGGAGTGGTTCCAGAGTGACCGCCTCCACCCGACTTCCGCCGCACAGCCGACGCTGCTGGATAATGTGTGGCCACGGCTGAAGCCCCTGCTGAAGAAGGAGACCTAGCGAATCGCCGGCCACCGCGCCAGCATCGCCCGAACGCAAAAACAAAAAACCCCTGGGGTCGTGGACCCGCAGGGGTTTTTTCTTGGCGAGAGAGCCGGAACCGCTTCAGTTTGCCGCCGGCGCGCTGGCCGGAGCGGCGTCCTCTGCCTTCACCGGATGCAGGATCTTCACCTTTGCACCGGCCTTGAGGGCGTCATAGTAGGCCGCCAGTTCCGTCTGGCCGGCAAGCTGGGCCAGTTGTTGTGCATCGGCTTCACGCTGGCCCGGATTGGCCTGCGGCGGCGTGCCGACCTTGGCAATGCGATAGATCGCATAGCCACCGGCTCCGAGGTCCACACCCACCAGCGACGGCAACTTCGTAGCATCGGCACGCATGATCGCGTCCACTGCCTTCGGGGTCAGACCGTCAGCCTTGGCACGCGACACAGTCATCATCGGACCAAAACCGTCGGCGCTGCCGCTCTTCTTCAGCGCATCGAGACGCGCTTCGCCGTCCTTGCGGGCGAGTTCTGCAGCCTGCTGGGCAATGTAGGCCTGGCGCACCTGCGCTTCGACGTCCTCGAACTTGCGTGCTGCGGCCGGGCGATAGTCGACGATGCGGGCCGCGACCAGCGTGGTCGGGCCAACCTGAACCGCTTCGGTATTGCGCTTGTTCTTGATGGCGTCGTCGCTGAACAGCGCCTTGAGCACCTTCTCGTTGTTGAGCGGATTGTCCTTGCCCAGTGCCGGGTTCGGTTGGCGGGTGACGTTGTCCGCGGTCTGGATCGTCAGCTTGAACTTGTCGGCGGCCGGCTTGAGGCTGTCAGACTGCTCGTAGACCATATTGCCGAATGCATCGGCCTGTTCGGCATACTTCTTCGACGCCAGTTGCTTCTTCAGTTCGGCCTCAAGCTCCGGACGCACGGCCTCGAGCGGTTGCGTCTTGGCTGGCTCGATGCCTGTCAGCTTGATGATGTGGTAGCCGTAGTCCGTCTCCACGACATCACTGATCTGGCCTTCCTTGAGGGCAAACATCGCGTCCTCGAACGGCTTGACCAGCGCGCCACGCCCCATGAAGCCGAGGTCGCCACCCTTCTCTGCCGATCCCGGATCCTGCGAATTCTTCTTCGCGACTTCGGCGAACGTCTCGGGATGCTTGCGCAGGTCTTCAAGCAGCTTCTCGGCCTTTTCCTTGGCTGCCTTCCGATCGGCTTCCTTGGCATCCTTCGGTGCGGCAATCAGGATGTGGCTGGCACGGCGTTGCTCTTCCGTGCGGAAGCGCTGGATGTTGCTGTCGTAGAACGACTTCAGCTCATCGGGCGTTACCGCCTGGCTGGCGGCCAGAGCGTCGCCCGACAGCACGACGTACTCGACCTTGGCCTGCTCGGGCGTCGTGTAGGAGGACTGATGCGATTCGTAGTACGCCTTGAGCGCGGCTGCGTCAGGCGTCACCTTGGCCGTGAAATCGGCCGGCTTAATGACGATGGCCTGCACGTCGCGCTGCTGGTCGCGGATGGCGATCAGGCGGTCGAGCAGAGACTTGGGCACGAAGGCCGTCGTTCCAACCGCGCCACCAAGCTGCTGCGTGGCCAGTTCAAAGCGCATGCGCGCATCGAGCTGGTCCGGCGTCATGCCCTGGGCGGCCAGCAGCTGCACGTAGGCCTTCTCGTCGAACTTGCCGTCGGCGGTGCGCAGCTGAGCAATCGCGGGAATGCTCTGGATGGCGGCCAGGACCTGCGCATCCGAAACCGTCAGATGCTTCTTTTGCGTGGCCTCGGAAATGACGCGCTGCTGAATCAGTTGGTCCAGCACGGCCTGGCGCGCGGAAGCGCCTTCGAACATGCGCGGGTCATAGTTGTTGCCCAACATCTGACGCATGCGCTCGCTCTGGTCACGCACCACGTTGTCGACTTCCTGCACGGTGATGGCGCGGCCATCAACCTTGGCGGCATCGTGCGAGCTGTCCATGAAGCGCGAGTAACTCTCGACACCAAAGAACACGAACGACGGGAAGACAAGCACCAGCAGCAGAAGAAGCATCAGGCGCCGGTTATTGCGTACGAAATCAAGCATGCTGATTCGGGAAAAGGGGTGGCTCGAAGGACAAACTCCGCGATTCTAGCAGGAGCCGAGGGTTGTACTGGTCTGAAAGTGCGCCCGAAGGGATCAGGTAGCGCTCTCGCATCAACAATCAGGAACATCCACAGGGCAGTTTTACCTGCCTGGGAACTCGCCAATGTTCATCATGGCGGCGGAAATTCCAGGCACAAAAAAACCCGCTTGCGCGGGCTCTTCTTGTTGGCGGAGTGGACGGGACTCGAACCCGCGACCCCCGGCGTGACAGGCCGGTATTCTAACCGACTGAACTACCACTCCGTGTCGGCCCCTTGATGGCGACGCATTGCAATGGTGAAGTGGTGGGTGCTGAGGGGCTCGAACCCCCGACCTACGCCTTGTAAGGGCGCCGCTCTACCAACTGAGCTAAGCACCCACTAGACCATCGCAAGCCTGTGGCCTGCAGGGTAATCTCGCTTCGCACGACTCGGCGGTTGCTGCTTCGTTGCCGCTGTTTGCGTTGCGAGGCCGCGATTGTAATACGAGAGTTTTCGATTTGCCAAGCGTTGATTGCAATAATCTTCTCATCACACGATTGATCGTCTCGCCAACTGCGCTTCCGCAAACAAAAACGCCGCAGGTTTGACCCTGCGGCGCTCTTGTCTACAACGTCCATCGATCAGTGATGGATGCGCTCCACCTGGGCTGCTGCCTTGTCCGCCACCTCTGCAGGCTTGGCCACTTCCTCGACCAGCGGCTCGGGCTTGCGCTCGAGTGCCAGCTCCAGCACCCTGTCGATCCAACGCACCGGCATGATCTCGATCGCGTTCTTGACGTTATCGGGAATGTCCGCCAGGTCCTTCACGTTCTCTTCGGGGATCAGCACCAGCTTGATACCGCCACGGTGGGCCGCCAGCAGCTTCTCCTTGAGTCCGCCAATCGGCAGGACCTCGCCGCGCAGGGTAATCTCGCCCGTCATCGCCACATCGGCACGCACCGGGATGCCGGTCAGCACCGACACCAGCGCGGTCGTCATGGCGATACCGGCCGACGGACCATCCTTCGGCGTGGCACCCTCAGGCACGTGGATGTGGATGTCCCGCTTCTCGAACATCTCATCCGCGATACCCAGGCGACGCGCCCGCGAACGCACCACCGAGCGAGCGGCCTCGACCGACTCCTTCATCACGTCGCCCAGCGAACCCGTGCGCGTGATGTTGCCCTTGCCCGGCATGATCGCCGCTTCGATCGTCAGCAGGTCTCCGCCGACTTCCGTCCACGCCAGACCAGTGACCTGACCAACCTGGTTTTCCTTGCCAGCCAGACCGAAGTCGTACTTGCGCACGCCGAGGAATTTGTCCAGGTTCTCGGAATCCACCTTCACCGAACCCGACTCCTTCTTCAGGAGCAGCATCTTGACCACCTTGCGAGCGATCTTCGACACTTCGCGCTCAAGCGAACGCACACCGGCTTCACGCGTGTAGTAGCGGATGATGTCGCGAATCGCTGATTCGTCGACCTCGATCTCGCCCTGCTTCAGTCCGTTGTTGCGGATCTGCTTGGGCAGCAGGTAGCGCGTGGCGATGTTGATCTTTTCCTCCTCGGTGTAACCCGAGAGGCGAATCACCTCCATGCGGTCCAGCAGCGGCGGCGGAATGTTCAGCGAGTTTGACGTCGCCACGAACATCACGTCCGACAGATCGAAATCCACTTCGATGTAGTGGTCCTGGAACGTGTGATTCTGTTCCGGGTCCAGCACCTCGAGCAGCGCGGACGACGGGTCGCCACGGAAGTCCATGCCCATCTTGTCGATTTCATCGAGCAGGAAGAGCGGATTGCGGACGCCCACCTTCGACAGGCTCTGCAGGATCTTGCCCGGCATCGAACCGATGTACGTGCGACGATGGCCGCGAATCTCGGCTTCGTCACGCACGCCACCCAGTGCCATGCGCACGAACTTGCGGTTCGTGGCGCGCGCCACCGACTGGCCGAGCGAGGTCTTGCCAACGCCCGGAGGACCAACCAGGCACAGGATCGGCGCCTTCACCTTGTCTACGCGCTGTTGCACGGCAAGATACTCGAGAATGCGTTCCTTGACCTTCTCCAGGCCATAGTGATCTTCGTCGAGTACGCGTTCGGCGTTGGAAAGGTCGTTGTTGACCTTGCTCTTCTTGCGCCACGGCAGATTGACCAGCGTGTCGATGTAGTTCCGCACGACAGTCGCTTCGGCCGACATCGGCGACATCAGCTTGAGCTTCTTGAACTCGGCATCGGCCTTCTTCTTGGCCTCCTTGGGCATGCGGGCAGCCTTGATGCGCTTGTCCAGCTCTTCCAGGTCAGCGCCCTCTTCACCCTCGCCCAATTCCTTCTGGATCGCCTTGACCTGTTCGTTCAGGTAGTACTCGCGCTGGCTCTTCTCCATCTGGCGCTTGACGCGGCCACGGATGCGCTTTTCCACCTGCAGGATGTCGATCTCGCCTTCAAGCTGCGACAGCAGGCTTTCCAAGCGCTCGGTCACCTTGACCATCTCAAGGATCTTCTGCTTCTGCTCGAGCTTGATCGGCAGATGCGCAGCGATCGTGTCGGCCAGGCGACCGGCCTCGTCGATACCCGACAACGACGTCAGGATCTCGGGAGGAATCTTCTTGTTCAGCTTCACGTACTGGTCGAACTGCGACACGATCGCGCGGCGCAGGGCCTCGGTCTCGGCGGATTCGACCGGGGCTGGCGGCACGGGCACGGCTTCGCACATGAAGTGCGAATCGTCCTCGCTCACCTCGGTAATGTTCGCGCGCTGCGTACCTTCCACCAGCACCTTCACGGTGCCGTCGGGCAGCTTCAGCATTTGCAGGATATTGGCGATGCAGCCGACCTCGTACAGGTCATCGGCGGTGGGCTCATCCTTGGCCGCCGTCTTCTGGGCCACGAGCATGATGCTCTTGCCCGACTCCATCGCAGTCTCAAGCGCCTTGATGGACTTCGGGCGACCCACGAACAGCGGGATCACCATGTGCGGAAACACCACCACGTCGCGCAGCGGCAACAGTGGGAGGCGAATCGGCTCAGCCGGGAGGAGTTGTGTTCCGGACATCATTTTCCCCAGTCAGTCATTTAAGGCGTAAATAGGGTCACGGGAATCGATTGCAAGATACCCATCATCAATTCCGTACGCAGATAAACGTGCTGCAAACTGCACTTGCGACCCACTGTGAAACAGCATACCCGCGTTTGCTCCCGTTCGTTTGTTGAATTGATGAAAAAAGCCGTTCGCTTCCCTGCGAACGGCCGCTTGAAATTTCCGCCGGTATGGTAACCACCACGTGAGTCCGGCGCGGTCGTCAGTTAGAGCCGGCCACCTTTGGTTGCTGCTCCTCGTACATCAGCAGCGGTGGGGCGTCGCCAGTAATGGTGTTCTCGTCGATCACCACCTTCTGCACGCCTTTGTAGTTTGGCAGGTCGTACATGACGTCCATCAGAGATTGTTCGAGAATCGAACGCAGGCCGCGGGCACCCGTCTTGCGGCGGATGGCCTTGCGCGCAATCGCGGACAGCGCGGCCGGACGGATCTCCAGTTCCACGCCTTCCATGGCCAGCAGCTTCTGGTACTGCTTGACCAGCGCGTTCTTCGGCTCGATCAGGATCTGCACCAGGGCTTCCTCATCAAGCTTGGCGAGCGTAGCCACCACCGGCAGACGACCGATCAGCTCGGGAATCAGGCCGAACTTGATCAGATCCTCAGGCTCGGTCTGCGGCAGCACTTCGCTGACCTCGCGCTCTTCCTTGCTCTGCACCTGCGCGGCAAAACCGATACCGGTCTTGTCCGAACGCTGCATGATGACCTTCTCAAGGCCATCAAACGCGCCGCCGCAGATGAACAGGATGTTGGTGGTATCCACCTGCAGGAAGTCCTGGTTCGGATGCTTGCGGCCACCTTGCGGCGGCACAGAGGCCATCGTGCCTTCGATCAGCTTGAGCAGTGCCTGCTGCACGCCCTCACCCGACACGTCACGCGTGATCGACGGGTTATCGGACTTGCGCGAGATCTTGTCGATCTCGTCGATGTAGACGATGCCACGCTGGGCCTTCTCTACCTCGTAGTTGCAATTCTGCAGCAGCTTCTGGATGATGTTCTCGACATCTTCACCCACGTACCCCGCTTCGGTCAGCGTGGTCGCGTCCGCGATCACGAACGGCACGTTGAGCAGGCGCGCCAGCGTCTGGGCGAGCAGCGTCTTGCCCGAGCCGGTCGGCCCGATCAGCAGGATGTTGCTCTTGGACAGCTCGACATCGTCCTTCTTGCCGAGGTGCTTGAGGCGCTTGTAGTGGTTGTAGACGGCGACGGCAAGAATCTTCTTTGCCTGTTCCTGCCCGATCACGTATTGATCAAGGCTTTCGCGGATCTCGTGTGGCGTGGGCAGGTCCGAGCGCGCGGCGGCCGTGGCGTCCTTGTCGGTCGCGGCGGCCTCGTCACGGATGATCTCATTGCAGAGGTCGATGCATTCGTCGCAAATGAACACCGACGGGCCGGCGATGAGCTTCTTCACCTCGTGCTGGCTCTTGCCGCAGAACGAGCAATAAAGAAGCTTCTCGCCAGATGAACCTTTTTTATCCGCCATAGGAATCAGTCACATTAGCAGTGTGTTCCCGCAGGGCGGGAGGCCTAGCGGGAAACGCATTAAACGCATCATACGCCAAATCAATTGGCACAGTCGGCGGCATCCCCTTTGTGTGGGGCAAAACGCAAAAACGAGGCGCACGGCCTCGTTCCGGTGTAGCCTTCGCCATTTACGGCTAACAGCCCTGCAGCATTTACCCGGCATTGCCGGGCACCAGCCGGTGGCCGAATCCATCTGGATTGCGACCGGGCTGGCATGCCGACACACCGGCTGCTCGGCCTCAACCGCGGCGGCTAATCACCTTGTCGATCAGGCCGTAATCCACCGCCTGGTCGCCGCTCATGAAGTTGTCGCGGTCAGTATCTCGCGCGATCTTTTCCACGGGCTGACCCGTGACTTCAGACAGGATGCTGTTCAGGCGTTCGCGCAGATACAGGATCTCGCGTGCCTGGATTTCGATGTCCGAAGCCTGGCCACGCGCACCGCCCAGCGGCTGGTGAATCATGATGCGCGAATTCGGCAGTGCGCTGCGCTTGCCCTTGGCACCGGCCGCAAGCAGGAAGGCGCCCATGCTGGCCGCCATACCCATGCACAGCGTCTGCACATCGGGCTTGATGAACTGCATCGTGTCGTAGATCGCCAGGCCGGCAGATACCGATCCGCCAGGCGAGTTGATATACAGCGACACGTCCTTGTCGGGATTCTCGCTTTCGAGGAACAGAAGCTGGGCCACTACCAGGTTGGCAGTCTGGTCGTTCACTTCGCCGACCATGAAGACGACACGTTCCTTGAGCAGGCGCGAGTAGATGTCGTACGCGCGCTCGCCCCGGCCGGACTGCTCGACGACCATCGGCACCAGTCCCAGACCCTGGGTCTCCAGGGCAGAAGCCTGCGTGGTGGCGAGACGATCAAGCAAATCATTGCGGGTCATGCAGGTTCTCCAGAAATTCAGGAATGGCGCCAATCGGCCAGCGCGCGAGGCCGATTGGCGGAAGCCGGCGCCGCAAGGATCTTGCGGCTTCCGGCCATGCCCCGACCTCAGGCTTGTGCGGGCGCGGCGGTGAGTTCTTCGAACGACACCGACTTGTCCGAAACCTTGGCCTTGTCGCACACGAAATTTACCACGTTGTTTTCGAGCACGTAGGCTTCCATTTCTGCCAGGCGCTGCTGGTCGCCGTAGTACCAGCGCATGACTTCCTTCGGGTCTTCGTAGCTCTTGGCGAAGTCCTCGATTTCGGCCTTGATCTGGTCCGGCTTGGCTTCCAGGCCGTTGGCCTTGACGATCTCGGCCAGGATCAGACCCAGCTTCACGCGGCGCTCGGCCTGTTGCGTGAACATCTCGGCCGGGATCGGCATGTCCTTGGCGTTGGGCATGCCACGTTGCTCGAGGTCACGGCGGGCCATTTCCACCAGGCGCTGCTGATCCTGCTCGATCAGCGCCTTCGGCACGTCCAGTTCGCTCACCTTCAGCAGCGCTTCCATGACCTGGTCCTTCAGCATGGAGTGCGTGCGGCGCTTGACTTCGCGCTCAAGGTTTTCACGGATGTCGGCGCGCATCTTCTCCACGCTGCCGTCGGCGATGCCGAGCGACTTGGCAAACGCATCGTCCACTTCCGGCATGTGCGCCCACTCGACCTTCTTCAGCGTCACGGTGAATTCGGCGGTCTTGCCGGCCACTTCCTTGCCGTGGTAGTCCTCGGGGAACGTCAGCGGGAACGCCTTGCTCTCGCCGACCTTCAGGCCCAGCGCAGCCTGCTCGAACTCGGGCAGCATGCGGCCTTCGCCCAGCACGAACACGAAGTCCTCGGCCTTGCCGCCGGCGAATTCGACGCCGTCGATCTTGCCGACGAAGTCCAGCGTCACGCGGTCGCCATTCTGGGCGGCCACGTCGGCACCGCCGTCACCGTGGGTGCCGGCCTCGCCGCGGGCGTGGAAGTGCACGCGCTGCTTGCGCAGGATGTCGACGGTCTTGTCGATTTCCGCGTCGCTGATGTCGGTCTTGGTGCGGGTCACTTCGGCCGACGCCAGGTCGCCGATCTTGACTTCCGGATACACCTCGAACGTGGCTTCGAAGGCCAGTTCGTCTTCGGACACGCCGTCGGTCTTGATGTCGAACTTCGGCTGACCGGCCACCTTCACGTCCTGGGCCTGGGTGATGTCGAAGAACTTGCGGGCGGCCTTGTCGAAGCGGACTTCGAACTCCACCTGCTGGCCGTATTGCTTCTCGACCATCTTCATCGGCACCTTGCCCGGGCGGAAGCCGGACATCTTCACGGTCTTCGACAGACGTACCAGGCGTTCCTGGGTTTCCTTCTGCACTTCGGCCTTGGGAATAGCCAGGGTCACCTTGCGGTCCAGCTTGCCGAGGTTTTCAATGACGTTCGACATGGTCGTTAATCCAATCCAGAAATGTTGTAGTCAGCGCAACCGCCTGCACACCGTCCTGCCCGCGACAAGTGATCGCGAGCGGGGGTCTCCGTGCAAACGGAAAACGCGGATTATCGCACGGTTTTCATTCGCTTCCGGCAGTTTTTACCCTAGTCAGCGGTATCCAGTCCGGGATCCGCGATTTGGGGATCAAGTGCGCGGCCGTGCCGGAGCGCGCGCAGCAGCAGTCTGGCGGGGTCGATTGCGTCCGCCAGATCGGTCTCCAGCGGTAGCGGCTCTCCCTCTACCTGGCAGGCGATCAGTTCTGCGCACAAGGCTGCCCATGTGAGGCCGCGCGACGCATATGCAAGTGCCGCATACAAGCCCGGCAAGCGCGGCAGATCGCGCAGATGCGCGCCGCGCAAGGCGCCGGTATGGGCCAGGGCCTGCGCTTCGTCGGCCATCCGGCCAACCAGCGGCAGGCGATTGTGCGTCACGGTCCTCACGCCGACGTACCCGTGCAGGGCCGACGGGTCGATCCGGGCGATGCGCGCGGCTCGATCCTGCAGCATCGACGCCAGCCGGGAGAGATTGGCGGCATGCACCTCCGGGCGCTCGACAAGCGGACCGTCGTCTGGCTCATAACTCGACCCCATGCGCGCCCCGCCCGCTTCCGCACGCGGCAGCAGATAGCCGCTGCCAGTAACCACGCAATCGGGCCAGCCGCCAAGCGCGTCGAGTTGCTCTGGGGACAGATCGGTCAATTGCCCGCGTACCCTGCGCAACGCCAGGAATTGCCCCGACACCAGCCGCTCTGCCTCGTATGCATTGGCCAGCACGAGAACTGGCGCACTGGCCAGTACTGTGCCGTCCCCGGACAGCGCCTGCCAGCCATCGTCGATCTGGCGCAGTGCCGCCACACGGCAATTAAACCGGGCATTCAGCGCGCCGCCAGCCTTCGCCAGTTGCGCGCGACAAATATCAGGCGGGGCCACCCAGCCGCCCTGCGGAAACCATAGTCCGCCACGCGGGACCGTCGCGCCATGACGCTCGGCAGCCTCTTCCGGCGACATCCAGCGCACAAACGACTCCGGGAACCCAAGCGCCTCCAGCGCAGCATGCTGCGCCGCGTTCTCGGCATCGTCCTCGCCAATCTGCAGCACACCACAGCCGTGCCAGTCGACGGGATACCCAGCATGCTCCAGCGCCGCCCACGCGCGCAGCGCATGGAGGTTTCCCGCGCGCGACAGCCGGGATAGCAGGGTATCGTCGGACGAAACATGCGCATGCATCGCGGCTGCCCGATGGCTGGACGTCTGCTTCGCCGGCGCGTCATGTGCATCAAAGAGCGTGATACGCCAGCCACGCGCGGCCAGGCGCTCGGTCACGGCGCATCCCGCGAGCCCTGCGCCGATCACAATTGCATGCCGATCGGCCCACTGGCCCGCCGCTGGCGGCGCGTGGCGACGGTTCTTCCAGGGCGGCGCGAAACGCGCCACGGTCATGTGCAGCTTGCCGCCGAATCCCGGCGCCTTGTTTACGTCGAATCCCGCAGCCCTGAGTCCACGCCGTACAAAGCCGGCCGCTGTATAGGTTGCCAGTGTCGCGCCGATGCGGGCCAGCCGCGCCACACCCCAGAACACGCCATCGGACCACATGTCCGCATTGCGTGATGGCGAGAAGCCGTCGAGGTAGAAGGCATCCGCTCCAAGCGCAAGCTTCGGCAGCATCGACTCGGCATCGCCCAGCGCCAGCGTCAGCGTGACGGCTCCGTCCTCGAAGGAAAGACGGTGCAGCCCGGGCAGCGCGTCGGGCCATTGCTGCTGCAATTGGTCCGCAAGCGGCAGCAGGCCGCCGAGACCGGCATGCAGTTGCGCCAGGCCATTGCGCGTAAACGGGTGCTTTTCTATGGAAACAAAGTGCAGGCGCCGACAGCGCTGCGGATCGTCGCGCCATGCCTGCCACGTGGCCAGGAAGTTGAGCCCCTGGCCAAAGCCGGTTTCCACGATGACAAACTGCTCGCGGCCCGCCCAGTTGCCGGGCAAGCCATTCCCGCCGAGGAACACGTGCTGCGCATGCGCCAACCCGCCGCGCGTGCTGTGGTAGACATCGTCATAGCGCGGCGAATATGGGGTTCCGTCTTCGGACAGGATGGGCTCGGCGGGCTCAAGAGCACGAGGCATGGCAAGGATTTGTACGGCCGGAAATGGCGGCGGATGGTAGCATAGCGCCCTTCCTGCGCACTCCCCGCTAAGCCATATCTGCCCGAAGTTTGCGCGCCGTCATACCTCCGCCATGCTCAGTTATCGTCACGCCTTCCATGCCGGCAATCACGCCGATGTCCTCAAGCACGCCGTTGTCGTCCAGTTGCTGGACTACCTGACGCAGAAGGACAAGGCATTCTGGTACATCGACACGCACGCGGGCGCAGGCCTTTACGCGCTCGATCACGCCTACGCCCAGAAGAAGTCCGAGTTCGAGACCGGCATCGGCCCGCTCTGGCGCGCATCCGCCGGTGGCCAGCCGCTGCCCGAATTGCTCGAGGCGTACCTGGACCAGGTGCGCACGCTAAACGAGGACGGCAGCCTCAAGCACTATCCGGGATCGCCCTGGCTGGCATGGCAGATGTTGCGCGATGCGGACCGCATGCGCCTGTTCGAACTGCACAGCACCGAGATCCAGGTCCTGCGCGACAACTTCCGCGGCGCCGGCCGCAAGGTCATGCTGTATGACGGCGACGGCTTCAACGGCATCAAGGCGATCCTGCCTCCCCCGCCACGCCGCGCGCTGGTGCTGATCGACCCATCCTACGAGGACAAGCAGGACTACGCGCACACGCTGGACACACTGAAGGCCGGCCTGGAACGCTTTGCAACCGGCGTCTACGCGATCTGGTACCCGGAAGTGCAGCGCCGGGAGTCCACGCAATTGCCGGCCCAGCTGAAGCGCCTGCCGCTCAAGAGCTGGCTGCACGTGACTCTGACGGTCAAGCACCCAGTTGAGGGCGGCCTGGGGCTGCATGGCAGCGGCATGTTCATCGTCAACCCGCCCTGGACGCTGAAGGCGGCACTGCAGGACGCCATGCCGAAGCTGGTGGAGCTTCTCGGGCAGGATGGCGGCGCGAGCTTTACGCTCGAATCGCTCGATAGCTGAGCAGCCGGCAAGCCGGTTCACACGCATACCTGGCGCCGCTTATTTCCGTCCATCGGCGCCTTCCTTGCCGAGCGCTTCCAGCAGCGGCCGCAGGGCATCGAGTTCGGCGCCAAAGCCGCTCCAGTCCCCGGCCTTTAATCGGTCGATAGCGCGGTTGTAGTGGGCCAGTGCATCGCGGGCGCGCTTATCCACGGCTTCCGCGCCACCGCCGGACGGCAGCCCGGCTGGAGCGGTCTCCTGGAAGAGCGCCGCCAGGGCCTCGCCCAGGGTTTCCTTCATGACCACACGGTCTCCATAGGCGGCGATTACCCGCTTCAACTCGGGCAATTGCCCGGATTCCGCACGCAGATAGAGCGGCGAAATGTAAAGCATCGAGCCTTCGATCGGCACGACCTGGAGGTGGCCGCGGATGACGCGCGACCCCATCTGGTTCCACAGCGAAATCTGCTGCGAGATTTCCGTGTTCTGCTGGATGCGTGCTTCGATCTGGAACGGGCCGTAGACCAGCTTGTCCTTGGGGAACGTGAAGACGACAAGTTTGCCGTACTCCGGGCCATCGCAACGCGCGGCCAGCCAGGCAATCATGTTCTCTCGCCGGCTGGGCACCATCGGCAGCATCAGGACGAACTCGGCACGTGGCTCGGCGGGAAGGCGCGCGATCATGTAGTACGGCATCATCGGCGTGGCGGGAGCCTTGGCTGAGTCAATATCGGCCAGTTTGCTCGGGAACTGCCAGAGGTCCTCGCGGTTGTAAAAGACTTCCGGTGCCTCCATGTGGTACGCGCGATAGACCTGCGCCTGAACCAGGAACAGGTCCTCCGGGTAGCGAATATGCTGCCGCAGTGTCTCGGGCATCGCGCCCAGCGGCTTGAACAGGCCCGGAAAGATACGCTGGTAGGTTTGCACGATCGGGTCGGCAGGATCGCTGACGTAGAAATCGGCCGTGCCATTGTAGGCATCGATCACCACCTTCACCGCATTGCGCAGATAGTTGTCGCCATCGCCCGAACCCGGCGCCGAGTATGGGAACCACCGGCTGGTGGTGTACGCATCCTGAATCCAGAAAAGGCGCCCGTCGCTCACGACGATATAGGGATCGTGGTCCAGGGCAAGGAACGGCGCGATCATGCGCACCCGATCCTGAATATTGCGATGGAGCAGGATTCGGCTTTCCGGCGCAACGTACTCGCTCACGAGGATGTTGGGGTCGTTGAACTGCCAGGCGAAGAGCGCCTGTAGCGCCAGGCTGCCTATGGCGATGCCGTCTCGCCCTTTGTACGTCGTGTAGACGTTCTCCGCGGCCTTGGGATAGTCGAACTCCGGCGTACTGCCATTGACGATGACATAGTCCTTGCGGCCTTCGCCGAAATACAGCCGCGGCTGCTGGATGGCCGGCCCGCCCGTGGCGGCAGGCGGAATATTCTGCAGATAGAGGGTCGGCAGCCCTTCCGGCGATTTCTCCGTGACCGGCGACATGACGACACCATTGCCGTGGGTGAACAGCACATGCAGGTTCACCCAGGTCTGCGCGTTGGCCGGAAGCAGCGACAGCTCCAGTTCCCGCGCCGACAGCATCACCTGCTGGTAGCCGGCACTGAGCCAGTATCGGTCGATGTCCGTCGAAACGAACTGGTAATAGGTCCTGATCTCTTGCAGCTGCGCATAGGTATCGCGCAACGGCTGCTGGTCCCACAACCGGATGTTGTCGATGGTTGCCCGATTGGCCTCGATCGCGGCGAGATTCAGGTTCTGTTCGGCCGGAAACGGCTTGACCGCGATCTTCGTCAGGCCATAGGCCTCCCGCGTCAGCGCGATATTGTTCCTGAGATACGGCGTCTCGAACTGCAGTTCGTTTGGCTTGACGTAGAACCGCTGGAACAGCGCCGGGTAGATCAGTGTGAGTACGATTGCGCCGCCGAATATCGTCAGCGCCGCAACGGCGGGAACGCGATAGTCGAGCCAGCGCATATTGGCCCATGTCGCGATTGCGGCAGCGGTAGCAAGTCCTACAAGTAACCACAGCACGGGCAACTGCACGTGGATATCGGTATAGCCGGCGCCCACCACGACACCGTTGTCGCCATAGAGCAGCAGAAAGCGATCGAGCCAGTAAGACCAGGCCTGCAGCAGGAAGAACAGGCCCAGGAGTATCGAGCCATGCCGTGCGGCGGCTGGCGACAACCTGCGCGGCGGCAGCATGATCGCGATATCGCCGCGCAACCCGTACACCACGGCGGCAATGCCCGCGCATCCAACCAGCAGCAGTTGCAGCCAGTTTCTGACCGCCACATAGGCAGGCAGCGAGAACAGGTAGAAGCCGATGTCCCTGCCGAATATTGGATCGGCCTTGCCATACGGTACCTGCCTGAGGAAGCGCAGCGCGATGTCCCAGTCCGTGGCATCGACGGTTGTGGTGATGAGCAGGCCCAACACGACGGCCGCGCCAGCGATGGCGGTGCGCCAGCGCAGATGCTGCGTGACTTCGGCGACCAGTTCGCTCAGGACTTCCGGCACCCCTGGAGGCAAACCCGCTTCCGCACCGCGCGCGCCCAGACGCCTTGCATGGCGGTGCGCCAGCCATCCTGACATCCACAGCGCATACGATGAGACGGCGAAGACGGTACCGAACAGGACTGCGCGGGTGACAAGGATCGTCCAGAAAACGTCACCGTAGCCGACAGAGGAAAACCACAGCCAGTCGATCAGCAAGCCGGTGACGCGCCCGATCACGATCAGACTGGCTATGACGACCCCGGCCGTGATGGCGATGCCTGGCAGTCGCGCGCCGGGTGTCCCGGGCAAGCGCATGGATCACGCTCCTTTCTCCCACGTGAACCATTGTAGGTGTTGGGGCAGCAAGTAATGCGTTCGCCACCGGACATTCCCCACCGGCCAGCGCACACGCGCAGCCATTCAAATGTGCGCCAGACATCGCCTATCTTCAGGCGGGCGTCTCACGGCGCCACAAGCGACACCCCGTACTGCGCAAAGATCTGCTGCAGTTCGCCACTGGCGCGCAGTGCTTCGAGTGCGCTTTCCAACGCTTCCGCCAGTGCACGCTGATCCGCCTTGACCGCCATGCCAACAGCCCAGCCGCGCACGGGCAGCACTGGCGACTGGATTTCGGCTACCGCAAAGCGGTCGTCGGAGTGTCCCCGCGCCTTCAACGCGCTTTCATACTGCGCGCGCGTCACCATCGCAGCGGCGATCTCGCCGGCAAACAGCGCGTGCAGTGCATCGTCGGCTTCCGGGTAGATCTTCACCTTGCTGCTCAGCGCCCCCTGCGCGCTCGAGAGCAACGCATTGGCGCCAGCGGAGCCGCGCTCCGCTCCGGTCGGCTGCCCGGTCAGATCCTCGAAGCGGCTGACCTCATGAACACGTTCGCGGTCATAGGCCAGCACAAAATTTTCCCGCAGGTATGGCGCGAAGATCAGGACCTCGCCGTTCTGGCGCATAAAGACCGGATCGACCGGCACATGCAGCATCACATCCGCCGGCCCATACCCGAGGTAATGGCCCTTCCAGACCATGTTGCGCAGATCGTCCGACATGCTGTCATCGTCGGCGTCGAACGGCAGCAGCGAAGGCGACAGCCCCATCTGCTTGCAAAGCGCGTTTGCCAGCGCCACATCGATCCCGGTGAACTGACCGCCATCGTTACCGGAGAACGGCAGCATGTCCTTGTACAGCGCGACCTTCAACGTGCCTGTCTCGCGGATTTTCGCCATGTCGGCATGCGCGGGGGCGGCGGTGAGCGCGGCGAGGGCGGCGGTCACGGCAAGCCTACGTAGCGAGTCCAGCCAAGGACGGGGGTTCATGAAAGTTCTCCTGGCGAATGGGTATCCGTTGGGGCCCGGTTGGCGGTGCGGCCACGGTGGTCGGGCCGCACTGCTCCGCGGCCTCACTCCTGTACGCGGCGGGACTCGAGATAGGTCTTGATCGCCCAGACGGCTTCCTGGCTCAGCACCCCATCGAACGGAGGCATGTAGACCCGGCCGTCGCGCGTGCGGCCTTTGCGTACCGTGGTGGTGAAATACTGGGAGATCTCGCCGAAGCAGGCTTCCTTCTTCTTCGGATCGGCCAGCGACATGCAGTCGATGTCGAGTTTGCGCAGATCGGGCGCGATGCCGCCGGAGATCGCCTCCAGACCGTGGCAACGCGCGCAATTCTGGTTGAACGCCGACGATCCGATGCGCAGTGCCTCGTCATGGGCTTCACCCGTCCGGTATGGATTATCCGGACGCCATTCGGCCCCCAATTGGGGTAATGTGTGCGTGTCCACGGCCTGCGGCGTTACGTCGCCGTGTGCGGTTGCGGTTGCGGGCAATCCCCCGGCCAGAAGCGCGCAGAGGGAAAGTAGCGCGAACATGTTTCGTGGTGTGTTCAAGAGTGTCTCCTGTTTGTCGTTGAAATGCGTTATGGAGACATTTCCGCAAGAGCCATACCAAGTACGAACCTGGCCCCAAACCGAAGGCACAGGCTCGAAGGGAGCCAGGGAATCGAAAAATGGATGGCACAGTTGCTCAGGAATGGAACACCCTGGCATGTGTCTTGCGTCATGACGCAACACTTCCGGATCGCGCAACTTCCAGGACGATCCGGGCGACCCGCGCATAGATCGCGGGCGACGTAAAGGAGACATCCATGATTCCCCACGCGGCAGCCCCCCAGCGGGCTACCGACGGCCCCACAATCGGTGAGGCCCCGGAAAGCGATCAGCCTGAACTGATCGCGCAATCGCACGAGCGCTCGAAATCGTATGGCCTGCGGTCATATGAATCGCCCGATTTCTGCCCGGTGCAGCAAAGCGAACTGAAAACGCAGATCGAGCGCAGCCAATCGCTGTTCACGCATGCGCTGCCGGTCATGGAGACGCTCTACAGCCAGATCGTCAACACCCAGAGCATGGTGATCCTGACCGACACGGGCGGACTGATCCTGCATTCGCTGGGCGACGATGACTTCCTGGCCAAGGCCACCAAGGTGGCCTTGCAGCCGGGCGCGCTATGGTCGGAGGAAAGCCGGGGCACCAACGCCATCGGCACGGCGCTGGCCGATGGCAAGCCCACGCTGGTCCACGGCTCCGAACACTACCTGGAAGCCAACCGGTTCCTCACCTGCTCGTGCGCACCGATCCTCGATCCGTATGGCAAGACGGTTGGCGCGCTCGATGTGACGGGCGATCATCGCGGCTTTCACAAGCACACCATGGCGCTGGTGCGCATGTCGGCGCAGATGATCGAAAACCAGTTGTTCGCCAACACGTTCCAGGACGTGGTGTGCATCCATTTCCACTCGCGCCCGGAATTCATTGGCACGCTGGTCGAAGGCATTGCCGCCTTCACGCCCGCCGGGCGCTTCCTGTCGGCCAATCGCAGTGGCGTGTTCCAGCTGGGGCTTTCGATCGGGGCGCTGCACGCGCACACGTTCTCGTCGCTGTTCGGCTTGTCGATGTCGCAACTGATCGATATGGAGCGTGGAGCACCTGCCGGCATCGTCCAGCTGCAGCTTCCGAGCGGCGTCAAGGTGAATGGGCGCGTTGAATGGAAGCGCCCCGCCAGCCAGATCGCGGCTGGCGCCCTTGGCGGCAATATGACCGGCGAACGCAATACGGCGCCGGTGCGCCAGCCCTGTGGCGAACTGGCAAGACAGCCTGCCGGCCTGGATGCGCTCGATACCGGCGACGCTCAGATCAAGAGCGTGATCGGCAAGCTGCGCAAGGTCATCGGCAAGGACATCACGATCATGGTGCTGGGCGAGACCGGCACGGGCAAGGAACTGCTGGCCCGCGCGATTCACGCCGACAGCCCGCGTCGCGCCGGCCCGTTCGTTGCCGTCAATTGCGCATCGATTCCCGAAGCACTGATCGAGTCCGAGCTGTTCGGCTACGAAGAGGGAGCATTTACGGGCGCCCGGAAGAAAGGCGGCATCGGCAAGATGGTGCTGGCCAACGGCGGCACGCTGTTCCTGGACGAGATCGGCGACATGCCGCTGCACCTGCAGGCGCGCCTGCTGCGCGCGCTGCAGGAACGCGCGGTATCGCCACTGGGCAGCAACAAGCTGATCCAGGTGGACGTTGCGGTGGTCTGCGCCACCCACCGCAATATGCGCGAGATGGTGGCCAGCGGCCAGTTCCGGGAAGACCTCTACTACCGCCTCAATGGTCTGGTTGTGCGCCTGCCGGCGCTGCGCGAACGTGGCGACCTGGATGCCGTAGCGGAAAAGCTGCTGCAGCAGGAACAGGGGGACGGCGCGCTGCCGATCAGCGAATCCGTCATGCAACTGTTCCGTAGTTACCACTGGCCGGGCAACATCCGCCAACTCTGCAACCTGCTGCGCACGGCGCAACTGATGGCGGAGGGAGCACCGGAAATCACGGAAGACCACCTGCCGGACGACTTTCTCGAAGACTGGCACGCACGGCATGGCGCGGAACCAATCGAACCAGCCCAGCCAACCGCCAGCAGTGCGACCTCGGCTGCGCCGCCTGCCGCCGCAGCCGGCGGCACCCAGCCCAAGCGGCTTGCCGACATCGAAAGCATGACCATCATCGAAGCGGTGAAGGCGCATAACGGCAATATCTCGGCCGCAGCCAAGGCGCTCGGCATTTCACGCAATACCGTCTACCGCAGGATCGACGAGGCCGAAGGCCAGCCGCCGCGCGGCAACTGACCAGCCAGACGCGCGAATGGCCGCGCCAAGCGCCTGAGCCATCTCCCCCGCAGCCAGATGCCCGCCCGGCACCCACACCAGGCGGGCTTGCGGCATGGCCGCTTGCAGGCGCAGTGCATTGCCCGGCCGGCAAACGCGGTCTGCCCTGCCGTGCAGCAACGTGACCGGCACGCCCTGCCGGCCGATACGCGCGGCAGCCATCAATAGCGTGGACTTCCCAAGCCCTGCGCGCCGATACAGGTAGTGCGCCTGCAACTGGTATTTGCGCAGCATGGCGGTCCGTTGTTGCCATCCTTGACGCTCCCCGCGCCCCGCCAGACCCAGCAGATGGCGTTCGGCAGCCTGCCATCGCATGGCAGTGTTCATTTTTTGAACAGTTGTACCGCCCTGCAACACGCGTGACACGGCAAGAAGCCGTCCGCGCGCCGCGGGAAGCCCCTCCCGCCGCCGATCAATCCCACGCAGCAGGTCGCGGCCCGCGCCGCGCGCGTTGAACATCGCCTGCACGTCATCGAATCCCGTCAGGAAAGCCCCGCGCAGTACCAGTGCCGCCACGGCGCCGGGGAAGCGATCCGCATAGGCCAGCGCCAACGCCGCCCCCCAGGACCCGCCAACCACGCCCCAGCGTTCGATGCCAAGCGCGGTACGCAACTGCTCCAGGTCGGCCAGCAGCGCCGTGACCGTATTGCGGCGCCGCGTGCCTGCAGGCCGCGAGAGACCCGCGCCGCGCTGATCAGGCAGCACCACGCGATGCCGGAGCGGATCGAACCACGCGGCCATCGAAGGCTGGCAACCGCTACCCGGCCCGCCATGCAGCACCAGCCACGGCTGGCCGCCATCCACCCCGCATTGCCGAACGTGAATGCAATGGCCATCCGGCGTGCGCAGTTCGAAGGACGCCAACAACGCGGACGGAGCGGGAACGGGCATGGATGTTGCCTCCTGAGAGTACGGTTGCTTTCGGCGAGTCGCCGGGGCAACCGTGGAATGACCCACTGCAATCACTAACTATGCCAACCCTCGAGGAGGAGACATGAACTGGACAACGCCTGCCTATACCGAACTGCGACTGGGGTTCGAGATCACGATGTACATCGCCAACCGCTGAAGTCGAGCAACTGATCACGCAGCGCTCCCGCAAGCCCGCTAGTTCTTCATGGCGGGCTTTTTTGTTCGACTCCGCTTGCACCATCACCTGGCCGGCTTCTTGCACGGTTCGGCCAAAACCATCGATCTGGCGTCATGACGATACTCAGGGTTCTAGGTTCGGCCGCTGGCGGCGGCTTCCCGCAGTGGAACTGCAATTGCCGCAATTGCGACGGCGTGCGGCGTGGCACGGTGCGCGCCACGCCGCGCACGCAGTCCTCGATCGCGCTTGGTGATGGCGACCAGAACTGGATCGTCGTCAATGCATCCCCCGACATCCTGGCCCAGTTGCGCAGCGCCCCGGCGTTGCAGCCGGCGCGTTACCCACGCGATACCGGCATTGCCGGTGTTGTGCTGATCGACGCGCAGATCGACCACGTGACGGGCCTGCTGATGCTGCGCGAGCACCGGCAAGCATTGCCGGTCTATGCCTCGACGGCTGTGCTTGACGATCTCTCCACGGCGTTCCCGCTCACGCGCATGCTGTCGTATTACTGCGGGCTAGATACCCACACGCTTCCGCTCGATGGCACGGCCTTCGCGGTGCCGCCGCTGGAAAATGTGGCACTGACCGCAGTGCCTCTGGAAAGCAAGGCGCCGCCCTACTCCCCGAGCCGCAACGCACACCGCCTGGGTGACAACATCGGCCTGCGCATTGTCAATCGGCAGAGCGGCCGGCACGCGTTCTACGCACCGGGGCTCGCCCGTATCGAACCGCACGTATTCAAGGAACTGGCAGAAGCCGACGTGGTGCTTGTGGACGGCACGTGCTGGCATGACGACGAACTGATAGCGCTCGGCTTTTCCACCAAGACTGCCGCCGACATGGGGCACCTGTCCCAGTCCGGACCGGGCGGCATGATCGAGACGCTCGACCGCCTGCCTGCGGTGCGCAAAGTGCTCATCCACATCAACAACACCAACCCGATCCTCGATGAGGAATCGCCGCAACGCCGGGAACTGGAGGCACACGGCATCGAGGTTGCCTACGACGGAATGGAAATTTCGCTATGACACATCCTGTTGCCCGGACCGCCCAAGAATTCGAGGCGCAACTGCGCGCGAAGCAGGCGGGCTATCACATTCATCACCCGTTCAACCTGCGCATGGCCGCCGGCGAGTGCACGCCGGAGCAGATCCGCACGTGGGTTGCCAACCGCTTCTACTACCAGGTCAACATTCCGCTCAAGGATGCGGCCATCCTCTCCAACTGCCCTGACCGCGACACGCGCCGCGAGTGGATCGTCCGCATTCATGACCACGACGGCAACGAGTCCCAGCCGGGCGGCATCGAAAGCTGGGTACGTCTGGGCGAGGCCGTGGGGCTCACGCGGGACGCGCTCTGGTCTCACCGGCACCTGCTGCCGGGCGTGCGCTTTGCCGTGGACGCCTACGTCAATTTCGCACGGCGTGCGCCGTGGCAAGAGGCGGTGTGCTCGTCGCTGACGGAGATGTTCGCGCCGGACATCCACAAGGAACGGCTTGCCGGCTGGCCCGAGCACTATCCGTGGGTGCAGCCGGAAGGGCTGGCATATTTCCGATCACGCATCCCGCTTGCCTCGCGCGATGTCGAACACGGTCTGCGCGTGACGCTGGATTATTTCCGCACACCGGAGCAGCAGCAACGCGCGCTGGAGATTCTGCAGTTCAAACTCGACATCCTCTGGTCGATGCTCGACGCGATCCAACAGGCCCGCCCATGACTCCATCCGTATCCGACCCGGCCAGACCCACACTGCAACGGACCTTCCGGCTGCAATGGGAAGAGATGCAGCAGAGTTGGGTCCTGCTGTACCCAGAGGGAATGGTCACGCTCAATGACAGCGCCGCCGCGATTCTTCAGCGCTGCGACGGTGCTCACACGCTCGACATGCTGATCGACGACCTGCAGTCGGAATACGGCGTGCAGGGCATTGCTCCGGAGGTACATGCCTTTGTCAAACATGCAACCGAACGCGGCTGGCTCGCCTGAGGGCAAGCCGTTGCCGCTCCCGGGCCCGCCGCTATGGCTGCTGGCCGAACTGACCTATCGCTGTCCGCTGCATTGCCCGTTCTGCTCCAACCCGGTGGACTACACCCGGCACGACCAGGAACTCGACACTGACCAGTGGTGCGATGTATTCACCCAGGCGCGCGCGCTCGGGGCCGTACAGCTTGGTCTTTCCGGCGGTGAGCCGCTATTGCGCAAGGATCTGGAAGCACTGGTCGCGCACGCGCATGGGCTCGGGTTCTACGTCAACCTCGTGACGTCCGGCGTTGGCCTGACCGACGTCCGGCTCGGCGCATTACGTGCCGCCGGGCTCGACCATATCCAGCTATCGTTCCAGGATTCCACGCGCGAACTCAACGATTTTCTTTCGAGTACACGCACGTTCGACCTGAAACGCCGTGTGGCGGACATGATCAAGGCGCACGGCTACCCGATGGTGATGAATTGCGTGATGCACCGGCACAACCTGCCGCACGTGGGGGCCATCATCGACATGGCGCTGGAGATTGGCGCCGAGTACCTGGAACTTGCCAACACGCAGTACTACGGCTGGGCGTGGGAGAACCGGTTGGCGTTGATGCCGACGCAGGAACAACTTCGGGAGGCCGAGGCAGTGGTGAACAACTACCGCGCGCGCATCGGCAACCGCTGCAAGGTGCTGTATGTGGTGCCCGACTATTTCGAGCAACGCCCCAAGAAGTGCATGAACGGCTGGGGAACAACGTTCCTGGGCGTGGCGCCAGACGGTGTCGCGTTGCCATGCCACTCGGCGCGCATGCTGCCGGGACTGGACCTGCCCAATGTTCTCCAGCAACCGTTGCACGAGATCTGGCAGTCAAGCCCTGCGTTCCAGCGCTTCCGCGGTACGCACTGGATGCCCGAGCCCTGCCGCTCGTGCTCATCACGCGAGGACGATTACGGCGGCTGCCGCTGCCAGGCCTACCTGCTGACCGGCGACGCCGCACGGACCGATCCGGTTTGCGGACATTCGCCCGATCACGCGGTGCTGCAGGCCACGGTGCTGCAAGGCCGTACCGCCGCAATGAACGCTTGCGGGCATCAGTCCGATCTTCGCGCTCCCGAAGTGCCCATCGTGTTCCGCACGGATGTCAATTCGCGCCGCCTGGCGCAGCCATAGCCGCCGTTTTAGCCGCAGCTTTATCCGCAGTCATGACAAAAGCCGCTCGCGCCCGATCAACGATCGGGACGCGAGCGGCCCAATCACGGAGCGTCACGATCCCGCGCTCAACACCCAGTTCACCAGTTGCAGGGCTTCGTCTTCCTTGAGATTGGGATGCGGCGGCATGGGAATGCGGCCCCACGCGCCCTTGCCGCCCTCGCGCACCTTCTGCGCCAGCCGGGCCGGTGCTTCCGCATCGCCCTTGTACTTGGCAGCCACGTCGACAAACGCCGGCCCCACTACCTTGGTCTGCATGCTGTGGCACGAAAAGCAGCCGCTCTTTTCGGCAAGAGCCTGCATGTCTGGCGCCGCATGCGCTGATGTCGCGCATATTGCCGTCGACGCCAGCGCCAACAACGAGAAGTATCCATTGAACATCTTCACTTTCCGAGACTCCATGAAACCGTGAATCGGCCGATGCCATGCGCCGCACGGGCGCATGGCTGCCATCGATACGTATCAGCCCTTGTGCAGCTTGAACACCCAGACCGATCCACCCTGCTCCAGGAAATTCACACGCTTGGCTACTTCGCCGCCCCACAGCGGCACAGCACCACCCCAGCCAGAGACCACGGCCACGAACTGCTCGCCGCCCTCTTCCCAGGTGACCGGCGGCGCCACGATGCCGCTGCCGGTCTGGAATTTCCACAGCTCCTTGCCAGTCTTCGCATCGGCGGCCTTCAGGTAGCCTTCCGGCGTGCCCCAGAACACTAGACCGCCCGCGGTCGTCATCACACCACCCCACAACGGCGCGTAGTTCTTGATCTCCCATTCGATCTTGCCGGTCTTGGGATTGACTGCGCGCAGCGCGCCGATGTAGTCGCTATTGAGCGGCTTGATGGTGAAGCCGGCACCGAGGTAGGCCGCGCCCTTCTTGTAGCCAACCGGCTCGTTCCAGATGTCCATGCCCCATTCATTGGCAGGCACGTAGAACAGGCCAGTTTGCGGGCTGTACGCCATCGGCATCTGGTTCTTGCCGCCAAGGAAACCCGGCGCGGCAAAGACGGACTGCCCCTTCTTGTCCTCGCCACTGGCGGCGGCCGGGTCACCGGGGCGGCTTTCCGGGTTGTAGTTCGGGCGGCCGGTCTTGAGGTCGATGCTGGTTGCCCACGTGATCTTCTTCACGAACGGGAAGGCGTTGAGCAGCTTGCCGGTCTTTGCGTCATTGATATAGAAGAAGCCGTTGCGGTCGGCCTTGCCGCCCACGCGCCTGCCATCCATGTCAAACGTCACGAACTCGTTGACGCCGTCGAAATCCCAGCCGTCATTTGGCGTGTTCTGGTAGTGCCAGACAATCTTGCCCGTGTCCGGGTCGATGGCCAGTGTCGAGGACGAATACAGGTTGTCGCCCTTGCGGATGTGGCTGTTCCACGGTCCCGGGTTGCCGGTGCCAAAATAGACCAGGCCAGTCTGCGGGTCGTAGGTACCGCCGAGCCAGGTCGACGCGCCGCCGGTTTTCCACGTCTCGCCGGGCCAGCTGGCATTCAGCGTTCCGGAAATACCGTTCTCGGTCTTGTTGCCGTCCTTGTCGTACTTGTAGCCCATGTGACCTTCAACCGTGGGGCGGGTCCAGATCAGTTGCCCGGTCTTGGCATCGCGCGCTTCCACGCGGCCCACCACGCCGAACTCGCCGCCCGATACGCCGGTCAGCACCATGCCCTTCACGATCAGCGGCGCCGCCGTGTACGAGTAACCAGCGGCGTAATCGTCGATCTTCTCCTTCCAGACCACCTTGCCGGTGTCCTGGTTCAACGCAACCAGCTGCGCGTCAAGCGTGCCGAATATGACCAGGTTGTCGTAGAGCGCCGCCCCGCGGTTGACGACGTCACAGCACGGCATGATGCCCTCCGGCAGGCGGTGCTCGTACTTCCAGAGCTTGGCGCCGGTCTTCAGGTCGATCGCATAGATGCGCGAGTATGACGCCGTGACAAACATCTTGCCGTTGTAGACCAGCGGCTGCGCCTCCTGCCCGCGCTGCTTCTCGCCGCCAAACGAGAACGACCACGCCGGCACCAGCTGGCTGACGTTCTTCGTATTGATTTTGGTTAGCGCGGAGTAGCGCTGGCCTTGCGGCCCCATACCCCAGCTCAGTACGTCGCCGGGCGATTTCGCGTCGGCATCGATCATTGCGTCGGTTACGGGGGGCGTTGCTGCGTAAGCGGTGTAAGCGGCGAGGCATGCTGTCAAGCTTGCCGCCAACGCGATCACTCGTACTGTCCTCATCGTTGTCTCCTTTGTCTCTCTCGTCGTTGTCAAAATCGGTTGATGCGACCGTCGCACCTGACGGCTCATGGCAAATCCCATGCCACCGGGTAAGCACCGCGAAAAGCGCGATTTCAGGTGCGCCAATGCGTGTTGATGTGCGCCATGCGGGGACACAACACCTGTTCTGCTTCGAAATGGAACAGGTGGCGCGCCTCCTTCCGGCCCACTACTTCCACTACTTCCACTACTTCCACTACTTCCACGCGTACCGCAGACCGATCCACACGCTGCGCGGCGCGCCCGGTGCAACAAACTGCTCGTTGACCGGGTTCGCGGCGTCGAAGGTATGGTTCGGCCCCGTGAACACATTGGTGCCAAGCACGCCGAAGCTCTGATAGCGGCGGTTGAACAGGTTCGTGACAGTGGCGAAGATCTGCAGTTGCCTGGTCACCTGGAACGTGGTGTCCAGATCCGCCAGGAAGTAGCCGGAGAGCTTGCCGTTTGCGTCCGAGTTGTTCTCGTCTCCGCGCGCATAGATGCTGCCGCGCCAGATCAGGTTGGTTCCGATCTTCCACCTGGGCGTGGCGCTGTAGTCGACCCTGAGCTTGATCGTGCTCTCGGGGATGCCGGGAATGTGGTCGCCGGGCTTGATGTTGATATTGCCGTTGGCATCGGCACTGGAATTGCTCGGGCTATGTTCCGTCCAGGCCGAGCGATAAGTGGCATCGACATAGCTGTAGCTGGCGCCAATGCCGAACTGTCCGATCACCGTGTGCCCGGCCAGCTCGAACCCCTGGCGCTGCGTGCGGCCCACGTTCTGAAAGAACCCCAGCGTGCTTGCCGCGCCCGCGCTGACAAACTGGATGTCGTCGTCGAGCGTGGTGCGGTATGCGGCGGCGCTCCACGTCGTGGCTTCGCCCACGCGGCCACGCATGCCGACTTCGAACGTCCTGGATACCACCGGCTTGAGCGGCGGATCGGCGATGAAGTTGTTCGGCAACGAGCACGGCGCGGCCGGGTCGGCACAGGCCAGTTCGATGGCGGTCGGCGCACGCATGCCCTCGTTGTAGGTCGCGTAGGCGGTCAGGTTCGATGTCGGATTCCAGTTGATGCCGACAGCCGGATTGAAGCGCGAGAACGTGTGATTGGCGTCGAGCAGCGGCTGCGCGCCGCTTTCGTCGTTGATTGCGGCCCGTGACCAGTTGTAGCGTCCGGAAAGGGTGAGCGTCCATTGCTTGCTCAGCGACAGCGTGTCGCTCAGATATATGCCGAGATTCGCGTTGCGCGTGCTCGCGTTGGTGGTTTGCGTGAAGCCGCCAATGCCGACCGACGCGCGCGCATCGGTGAAGTACGCGTCTTGCGAGGCCTGCGTGAAGCCGGAGTTCGCGAAGTCCGCCGCCGCGCCCACCACAAGCTGGTTCTCCATCCCGGCAACGGTGCCAAGCCGGGTCAGTTGCAGGCTGGCGCCATAGCTGTCCGTGGCGATGACCGACTGGGTGTTGTTGGACTGCACCTGGTCGACGTTGCCGTTCGCATCAACGCTGCCGAAGTCGCTGTTGACGTTGCTGCTGAAATTGGTATTCCGGAAATGGCGGTAGTAGAGGTTGCCGCTCAGTTGCAGCGAATCGTTGAAGAAATGGTCGCCGGACAGCGTGACATACGCCGTACTGTTCTTGTTCTGGTCGGGGAACGTGTAGGCCTGGGCCGGGTTATCGAGAAACGAACGGGGGATCGTCTGCGACCCCTGCAGCGTGTTGTCGGCGCCTCCCATGGCAAGCGACAGCGTGGTATCGGCGCCCGTATAGCGAAGCTTGCCAAACGCCTGACGGATGCGGCTGGCGTTGTGATCGGCCCATCCGTTGTCGTTCAACGCGGTGGCGGCCACGTAGTAGTCGAGGTTGGAGCCGATCGTCCCGCCCTGTTCCGCCTGGAACATCTTGCGGCCCCAGGAGCCACCGGCCACCTCTGCGGAGCCGCCCGGGTTCTCCCTGCCGTTCTTGGTGGCAATCGTGATCGCGCCGCCGAGTGTGTTCAGGCCGTAGGTAGGATTCGATCCCGGAATCAGCTGGATCGTGTCGATCGCCATGCGCGGGATCAGGTCCCAGTTCACCACGTCGCCAAAAGCCTCGTTGGCGCGCACGCCATCGACGAATACCGACAGTCCCTGCGGTGTGCCCAGCACCGGCGATGCGGTAAAGCCGCGATAGTGCAGATCGGTCTGGTACGGGTTGCCCTGCACTTCGTTGATATCGACACTGGGCAGGTTCTTGTCGAAGTCGTCCGTCAGGACGGTTCGGTGCTGGCGCAGCAGATCGCTGCCGCGTACCGTCTGCACGTTGGCCGATACCTGCGGCAGCGGCGTGCCTACGCCGAGCAGCGGCGTGGTACCGACGACCGTTACCGTCGCCAGCGTAATGACCGCGTCGTCATTTTGGGGGGTCTGCGCGGACGCCAGGGTGGGTCCACATGCCACGGCGCCTGCGTAACACAGCCGCAGGACGGCATGAGGTGGCCAACGCCGCTGCACACAGGGGCGGCCCATAGCCTTGTCTCCGAATATCGTTCTAGTGTCTGCCCGGGCAGGTCCGTTGGCCTGCGCCGGTGGCGACAGGTGCGCGTGTCGATGGCCGCGCGCCTGTCGCGTCCTGCTACGCCATCAGAAGAAGCCCAGCGGCTGGGTGTCGTAGCTCACCAGCAGGTTCTTGGTCTGCTGGTAGTGGTCGAGCATCATCTTGTGGGTCTCGCGGCCCACGCCCGACTTCTTGTAGCCACCAAACGCCGCATGCGCCGGATACAGGTGATAGCAGTTGGTCCACACGCGCCCCGCCTTGATGGCGCGGCCCACGCGGTAGGCGCGGTTGATATCGCGCGTCCACAGGCCGGCACCCAGGCCGTACTCGGTGTCATTGGCGATCTGGACAGCCTGCGCCTCGTCCTTGAAGGTAGTGACGGCGATGACCGGGCCGAAGATCTCCTCCTGGAACACGCGCATGCTGTTGTTGCCCTTGAGCAGCGTCGGCTTGATGTAGTAGCCCTTGGACAGGTTGCCGGGCATCACCTCGACATCGCCGCCCACCAGGCATTCGGCGCCCTCTTCCTGCGCAATCTCCAGATAGCTGCGAATCTTGTAGAACTGCTGCTCGGAGGCCTGCGCACCGACCATGGTTTCGGTGTCCAGCGGGTCGCCGCGCTTGATGGCGGCCACCTTTGCCATCACCGCATCCATGAAGCGGCTGTAGATCGATTCCTGCACCAGCGCGCGCGACGGGCACGTGCACACCTCGCCCTGGTTGAAGAAGCCCAGCACCAGGCCTTCGGCCGCCTTCTCGATAAAGCTCGGCTCGGCCTGCATGATGTCTTCGAAGTAGATGTTGGGCGACTTGCCGCCCAGTTCCACCGTCGACGGGATGATGTTCTCGGCCGCGCACTTGAGAATGTGCGAGCCCACGGGGGTCGATCCCGTAAAGGCGATCTTGGCAATGCGCTTGCTGGTGGCCAGCGCCTCGCCGGCTTCCTTGCCGAAGCCGTGCACCACGTTCAGCACGCCCGGCGGCAGCAGGTCGCCGATCACTTCCATCAGCACGTTGATACCCAGCGGCGTTTGCTCGGCCGGCTTGAGCACGATGCAGTTGCCGGCAGCCAGCGCAGGGGCCACCTTCCACGCCGCCATCAGCAGCGGGAAATTCCACGGGATGATCTGCCCGACCACGCCCAGCGGCTCATGGATGTGGTACGCCACGGTGTGCTCGTTCAACTCCGCCGCCGAGCCTTCCTGCGCGCGGATGCAGCCGGCGAAGTAGCGGAAGTGGTCCACCGCCAGCGGGATGTCCGCGTTGAGCGTTTCCCGCACCGGCTTGCCGTTGTCCCACGTTTCGGTCACGGCCAGCAGTTCCAGGTTCTGCTCGATGCGGTCGGCAATCCTGAGCAGGATCAGCGAACGGTCCTGCACCGAGGTACGGCCCCAGGCGTCTGCGGCAGCGTGAGCGGCGTCGAGTGCAAGGTTCACGTCCTCGGCCGTCGAGCGCGGGAATTCGGCAATCACCTCACCGGTCACCGGCGTGGTGTTGGTGAAGTACTGGCCCTTGACCGGCGGCACGAACTCGCCGCCAATGAAGTTGCCGTAACGCGGTTTGAACGAAACGATGGCGCCGGCAGTGCCGGGATGGGCGTAACGCATGGACTGTCTCCTGATGGTGAGTGACGACCCCAGCGTTCTGGTCTGATCTGCGCTGGGTCCATGCGTCATCTGCAAAACCCGGGCCACCCCTTGCCGGTAACGGGTTCAGCGGGAATCAGGAAGGTACATCGCGCATTGCGGCCCGATGCGCCATGCCCATGGCGGCCCAAATGAGCACCCAAGGTGTTCCAGAATGGAACACAGGCTGTTGCAACGCTCAACGTCGGGAAACAGACTGGTTTGGGCCCGATACGTCCTTGCCCCGGGCTGAGTCCCGTATTGCGCGGGCTCAGCCCAATTTGTTTGCGGCGCCCAAGATCAAGGTTCGGCCGCAACTATCCGTGGATCAGTGCATTTCGCCCTTTAGGTGCATTTCGCCCTTCAGTTCGGCAAGCTCCAGATGCATGGAGCTGACTGCGTCCTTGACCCGATTGTTGAGGCTGTCGGCCTCACGGCAAGCGCGTTCCGCGCGATCACCAATCCGTTCGAGATCATCAACGCACTGACGGATTCTCCCCTCGTTCCGGGACGACATGACCTTCTTCGCGGACTTGCATTCCTTGTCGAGTTCGTCCATGCAGCTCATCAAGTCCTTCGGGATCGTTGAATCGGCGTGGACGGCCTTCGATGTTTCGCTGACCGTGTGTTGCAGATGAGTAAAGCGCTTCTGGATTTCACTGGCTTGTAACATGGTGCCCCCTTCTTGAGCATCCTTGCGGATGAGTTCAGGTTGCAGGTAATGGAGTGTGATCCGCTCCATTTCCAGTCTAGTCAGGATTGCCCGGTAACTGAAAAAGCCGCACTCGCATCCCGGGCGAAAATCGCGCAGGGTGATTTATCGGTCGTGCCAGGTCCCTTCACACGTGCATGCGGCGCTACGTTCCACCGGTTCTCAGCACATTCCCACAAGTCGCCACCGCGATACACAGGACGCGCCCCGTCCACTTACCGGGGCTTCACGATGACGCTACACGCTCACCTTTGCCACGCGTTGCCAGCCAGCAGAGTATGGAGCCCGCGCACACCATCGCCGCGCCCTTCCAGAATGCGAACGACAGCGGCGCATGCAGTAACGCGGCGGCCAGCGCGGCCGATACCACCGGGATGAAGTACGACGCGCCAGCCAGCACGGTCATGTTGCCTTGCAGGATGCCGACGTTCCACGCCGCGTAGCCGAAGCCCATGGCGCATGCGGCGAGCACCAGATAGATGACGCCCGTCAGGCTGAAGGCCATCGCCTCACCGCCCGTGAACAGGTACTTCCCCCAGAGCGCCAGCGCCGTAAGCATGAAGAACAGCGTGACGGCATTCTTGCCCTGGGCGAACCGGCTTGTCACCGTGCAGTAGCCCGCCCAGATCACGGCGCCAGCAAAGGCCAGGCCATAGCTCAGTGGGTTGTCCTGGATATTGCGGCCCATGCTCGGCATGTCCAGACCCTGATCGCCACCAAGCACCGAGGAGATTCCCAGGATGCCAACCATGCCCCCCGGCACGATCAGCCAGTTGGCTCGCTGCCTGTTGAACGCGATGGCGGCCAGCATCGTGAAGGTCGGCCAGAGATAGTTGACCATGCCCACCTCGATGGCCTGCCTGCCACTATTGGCGTAACCGATGGACAGCGACAGGCACAGCTCGTAGGAAACGAACAGCAGGCTTCCCCAGACCAGGTAAGGCCGCGGCAGCACCCGCGTACGCGGCGGGCCAACGGTCAGCCAGAGCAGGACGGACGCGACCGTGTAGATCAGGGCGGCCCCACCCGTAGCGCCGAAACTCTGACTGACGCCGCGGATCAGGCCGACAATCGAGCTCCACAAAAGGACCGCGACAAGCCCGATCAGGGTTGCCTGTTTTCTGCTTCGCGTGACTGCCATTTGCCTGGAACCGTCTGTATGAACTGGAGAGACGGGATTCTACTAGGCCTGCCCGCTTCCAATCCGCCAAGATCGCCATGGCGTGTTTCGGGTCTTCCACGTATTCCGCGCCGCGGAAGCCCCGTGCCATGATGACGGCGCAGATGCTAGGCTGCACGCACCCTTCAACATGGACGTGACCATGACCACCACGACGCCCCCGACCTTCGAGACGCTCCAGTACGCCGTGCACGACGGCATCGCCACGATCACGTTGCACCGGCCCGAGAAGATGAACGCATTCACGCACCAGATGTGTGAAGACCTGATCGCCGCGTTCGATGCGACCGACGCCGACGACAATGTTCGCGCTGTGGTTGTGACGGGCAGCGGCCGCGCCTTCTGCGCCGGGGCCGACCTTTCCAGCGGCGGTTCCACTTTCGACTACGAGAAGCGCTACGGTTCCACCGGCGTGAAGCGCGACGGCGGCGGTCGCGTCGTGCTACGCATCTTCCGCAGCCTCAAGCCGGTCATCGGCGCCGTGAACGGCGCGGCAGTTGGCGTCGGTGTCACCATGCAGTTGCCAATGGACATCCGTATCGCTTCGACCGACGCCAAGTTTGGCCTTGTGTTTGCGCGGCGCGGCATCACGCCGGAGGCCGCTTCGTCATGGTTCCTGTCGCGCGTCGTGGGCATTTCAACAGCCCTTGAGTGGTGTTTTTCGGGTCGCGTGTTCAGCGCGCAGGAAGCGCACGAGCGTGGACTCGTGCGCTCGCTCCATGCGCCCGAGGATCTGCTCCCGGCGGCCTATGCCATCGCCAGGGAGATTGCCGATAACGCTGCCCCCGTATCGGTCGCCATGGCGCGCCAGATGATCTGGCGCATGGCAGGTGCGGCTCATCCCATGGACGCGCACAAGCTGGACAGCCGCGCGATCCAGTCGCGCGGCCAGTCGGACGATGCCAGGGAAGGCATCGCAAGTTTCCTTGAAAAGCGTCCCGCGCATTTCCCGAATCGCGTATCAGACCAGATGCCGGACTTCTTCGATTGGCAAGGGGAGCCGGATTTCGAGTAGGCAAGCCCATGATCGCTACAGGACAGCGGCAGAGCTTGCCTACGGGCTGTTCAAGACGATGCGAGGCGGTTCTGGCCAGACGCGGGCCAGTTTCTGCCTGGCGTCAGCCGAGTGCTTCGCGGACAAAATCCAGCCGGTCCTGGCCGAAGAACATCTCGTGCCCGACAAACATCGTCGGCGCACCGAACACACCGCGTTGCAGCGCTTCGTCGGTATTGGCCTTCAGCGCTGCCTTGATCTCCGGGTCGCTCACCCACTGCTCCACCTGCGCCGGATCAAAGCCGCCACGTTCGAGTGTCCGCGCAACAAGGTCCGCGTCATTGAGATTGAGCGATTCCACCCAAAGCGCCTGGAATACCGCCGACAGGTAGTTGTCCAGCCGCTCCGGCTGGCGCACCTGCACGCCGACCGCCGCACGCATCAGCGTCAACGTCAGGATCGGAAAATGCGGGTTCGAAGCGAATGGCACACCATAGCGGCGCGCGAATCGCGCCAGGTCGTGCGACACATAGCGGCCCTTCGCCGGGATTGTCGCGGGAGAAGCATTGCCAGTGGCCTGAAACACACCACCAAGCAACATGGGCTTGTAGACCAGACTGGCTCCCGCCTGTTCGCATATCCCCGGGAGCTGCGTCCACGCCAGATAGGATGCCGGACTTCCCACATCGAAAAAGAACTCCACCGCCTTCGTCATGCCTCCTCCTTTTACTTAACGATCGTTTGGTTAACGGACACTATGCTATGGTTGGTTCAATGTCAACTGCCCGCTCAATGCCATGCGCTATACCCGTACCCACAAGGAGGAAACCCGCAAGAAGCTTCTTGACGCTAGCAGTGCGATCGCCAAGAAGGGAGGCTTCTCATCGACCGGCGTGGATGCATTGATGTCGTCCATCGGCCTGACCGGCGGCGCCTTCTACAGCCACTTCCAGTCCAAGCAGGAGTTGTTCGGGGCCATCGTCGAACAGGAAATGCAGAAGAGCTGCGACATGATGGCCGGGCATCGAGAGTCCCCCGAAAACCACGTGGCGAAGTGCGTGCGTGACTATCTGAGTACTTTCCATGCGGTGACGCCAGAGGTTGGCTGCATTCTGCCGACCCTGGGCGCGGAGATCGCACGTGCCGTGCCAGCAGTACGGCAGGCGGTGGAGCAAGCCCTGAAGCAGACCCAGCAAAGCTGGAGCGCGCGAACCGGAGACGCCGACGCCGCGTGGGCACTGATCGCGCAGCTGGTTGGCGCGCTGGTGGTGGCCCGCACTGTCGAAAGCGAAAAGACCCGCAAGGAAATCCTGGCCGCCAGCCGCCGCTTTCTCGCCAAGACCATACCGCTGGCCGCCAGCGGCAAGGACTGATCGACCCTCCACGTGCGGCTGCTTGACACCTTCCCACTGCTGGCTTAACGTTCGTTTACCAAACGATCGTTAATTAATGGAGACAGCATGACCTCAACTTCCGCGCAACCCAAAGTGGCCCTGGTTATTGGTGCCGGCGACTCCACCGGCGGTGCCATCGCAAGACGATTCGCCAGAGAGGGCTATATTGCCTGCGTCACCCGCCGCACCGCAGACAAGCTCCAGCCGCTTGTCGACAGCATCCGCAGCGAAGGCGGACAGGCTTACGGCTACAGTAGCGATGCGCGCAAGGAAGAAGCCGTGGCGGACCTGTTCGAACAGATCGAATCGGAGCACGGCCCGATCGAAGTACTTGTCTTCAACATCGGCGCCAACGTTCCATGCAGCGTTCTGGAAGAAACGCCGCGCAAGTACTTCAAGATCTGGGAGATGGCCTGCTTCAGCGGCTTTCTCAATGCGCAGGCCGCGGCAAGGCGGATGGTGGCGCGCGGTCGCGGCACCATCCTGTTCACAGGCGCAACTGCAGCGCTACGGGGCGCCGCCAACTTTGCCGCGTTCGCCGGGGCCAAGCATGCCCTGCGCGCACTGGCGCAAAGCATGGCGCGCGAACTAGGGCCGCAGAACATCCACGTCGCTCATGTGGTGGTGGACGGCGCCATCGATACCGCGTTCATCCGCGACACATTCCCGGAACGCTACGCGCTCAAGGCGCAAGACGGCATCCTGAATCCCGACCACATCGCCAACAACTACTGGTACCTGCATACGCAGCCACGCGATGCCTGGACGTTCGAACTCGATCTGCGTCCTTACATGGAACGGTGGTAATCAGCGCGTTGGGCGAACGTGGAATAGCGATCAGTCATGGCCGTCGGGCTCAAAGAAAGTGACCTCGGCGGGCTGTCCATGAGACGCTCAGGACACTCGACCCTGTCGAGGTTCTGCCCGTGACCGGGACCTGGACATGGAGGTTCTCGCTGCAGGTGCTCGGGGTTGTATCAGCTCCCGTATAATCCGCCGTTCATCACGAGGCTGGACACAATGGGCTTTGAACAACTGGCAGCATTGAAGGCAAAACTGACCGAACAGGCAAAGAGCGAGGCACGGGCAAAGACACCCCGCCCCCGCAAGGCGCCTGCCGAACAGGCAAAGAGCGAGTCGCGGGCAAAGACGCCCCGCCCCCGCCAGGCGCCTGCATCCAATCCGGCGACGCGTGTCGACCCGGTCGTTCACACGATTGGCAAGCTGCAAAAGCAATTTCCGAAAGCTTTTCCAAAGAATCCTGCGCCCAAGGTGCCGCTAAAGATCGGCATCTTCGAGGATCTGCTGACTCACGCCAAGTCACTCTCCCTGACCGAGGCCGAGCTGCGCGACGCAATCCGGACCTGGTGCCGTGGCGCACGTTACTGGGCGTGCCTGACCGAGGGTGCCCAGCGCGTGGACCTTGCCGGCCAGGAAGTCGGATCTGTCACAGAGGCCGATGCACGGCGAGGTCAACAGCTCCGCGCTGGCCGGGCAAAACCTGCGGCCGCGCCATCCAAGGACACGGCGCCCGACACCAAGGACGCGGCGCCCGACGCATAGGCAACCTGCGACACGTTTAGCAAGGCGCCGCGCGAAGCGCGCGGCGCTGCGTCATGCGTCCGCGTGCCCCTGGCGCCGCAGGACGACATGCGTGGCCTTCTCCGACGCCACGGATTCGACGCATTCGTACCCCAGAGCCCGCAGGTCAACACCTTCGAACAGCGATTCTCCCCGGCCAAGCAGCACCGGCGCGATAGCAATGTGCAGTTCATCGATGAGGCCCTCTCGAAGATACTGCCGGATTGTGTTCGCCCCGCCGCCGATCCGCACGTCCATACCGGCAGCGGCCTCGCGTGCGCGATCAAGCGCCTCGCGAATGCCACCTGTTACGAAGTGGAACGTCGTGCCGCCCTCCATCTCGATTGAGGGACGAGCATGATGGGTCAGGACGAAGGCTGGAACGTGATACGGTGGACTATCTCCCCACCAGCCTTTCCAGTTCATGTCCGGCCACTCCCCACGAATGGGCCCGAACATGTTCCGCCCAAGAATCCAGGCTCCAACATTCTGAAAGCCACGGGCGGCGAAATCATCGTCAACCCCGGTCGTACCGCCGTCCTTGCCAAACAAGGTCCGCTGGAACGTGCGTGTTGGGACTAGCCACTGGTGCAGTTCCGTCCCGCCAACGCCGAGCGGATTGTCGATGTCCTGATTCGGACCAGCTCCATATCCGTCGAGCGAGATGGTGAAGCCATTAACGCGAACTCGTGCCATCGTTTGCCTCCATGAAGACGCGTGACCCGGTGCCCATCTTCTGCATGACGTTGCAGGGTATGGATGTGGACAGGGACTCGGACGCTGGTTGCATGCCATCGCGATCAACACGAGCAGCCCAACGCGCTCACGAACGTCCGGTGCGCGATATTGTGCGCCTCCACCTGAGACGCTAAAACGATGTCGCGGGGGCTCCGTGGGGGATTTTTGGGGGCGACGGCGGAATTATATGTGATTCTTTGTGCGCGAATGCGCGATCGAATCAGAGACACGAATACCCGTCAGGCCTTGTGGGGCAAGCGTTTGTGGGTGATTGTGGGGTGATGCGGGGAAGTGCTTGAAAGGTAACTTGGTGCGAGGGAGGGGACTCGAACCCCTACACCATTGCTGGCGTCAGGACCTAAACCTGGTGCGTCTACCAATTTCGCCACCCTCGCGGTCCCTGGTCGGTGTTCGACAAAGCAAAAAAGGCGGCTGGAACTGCCCGCCTTTTATTGCTTGTGGCGACTGAGCGCCGGAACACCGTTCGTGCCGCTGGCGCAACTTCTGCCTGCGGCGCAATGAGGAAGCGGATTGTAACGCAAGGCGGCAGCCAATGGAAGCGCCCGAGGGTCAGTGCTCCGCTGTGGCCAGCGCCCGCAGCCCTGCCACCGCCGGGGGCGCGTCACGGCGAGACAGCACAACCGCCCGCGTTGTCGCGCCCGCGTCGGACAGCGGGATAAAGCGAATCCCTTCTGGTGCAAACCACTGCATCGATTCGGGGACCACGGCCACGCCGAACCCTGCCGCGACCAGCGACAGCTGTGAAAGCTTGCGAGAGACCGCACCGGCCGCGATCGGGTAGAAGCCGCTTGTCTGGCAGAGTTGCGCCACGCGGTAGCTGAGCCCGCCGCGCTCCGGGTGCGGCAGTGATACGAAAGGGACATCACGCAGCGCATGCAGCGCCAACGATTGCTGCCGCGCCAGCGGATGATTCATGCCGATGGCGACAACCAGCCGTTCCTCATGCAGGGGGTCGATCCGGATATTCGGGTAGCGCCGCAGGACCGGCTCGCGGGCCAGCCCAAGGTCCGCACGGCCCTCCTCGATATCGACCGACTGCTGCTCCGACGAAGCCTGCGCAATTTCGAAGCGCACGGCCGGATGCTGCGTCTGCCAGTGCTGCAGCCACGCGCAAAGCTGCGGGGTCAGCACCACCGAACTTGAATGCAGCAGGCGCAGCCCGCCTTCTCCTCCGCGTTGCACGTTGCGGGCCTGTGTAGCCGCATCCGCCAGCTCTGAAAGAATGCGCCGCGCCGAATCGTAGAACGCCTGGCCGGCGGCCGTGGGCTCCACGTGTCGGGGCTTGCGCAGCAGCAGTTCAACCTGCAGCACGGCTTCCAAGTCCCGAATCTGCCGGCTCAGCGCGGACTGGGCGATGAACAGCCGTTCGGCGGCCAGGCTGAAACTGCCCGAATCGACGATTTCGACAAAGTAGCGCAACTGCTTCAGGGATGGCGTCATGGGCGTGAGTGTGCCACGAGCCCTAGCGTCGAGATACGTCGAGATGCTGGAGCGCGCCTGCGGCTGCCATGCCGATTTGCGATGGCAACGCGCTGCAATTGCGATCGATTGGCAGGCCCGTGGGCGCTAGGCTGATCGTTCCTCCAATCGCCGTTCCACCCGCCTGACTGATAGACCCTTGATGGACCTTTGATGGACCTTTGATGGACCTTTCCACCCTGCTTCCCGCCACCACGCTGCCGGCCTACGCAGCCATGAGCGCCGCGCTGGTCGTTGCCTATGTGATCTTTGGCATCGCCGGATTCGGCACTGCGCTGGTGGCCGCCCCGGTGCTGGCCTACGTGATGCCGGTGACACAGATCGTGCCGCTGCTGGCGCTGATGGACTGCTCGGCCGCGCTGCTGAATCTCGCGCGGGACGGTCACGCCGCAGATCGCGCCGAGTTGCGGCGGCTCGTGCCATGTCTGCTGGCAGGTAGCCTGATCGGCGCCGCGCTGTTGCTGCGCCTGCGTGCAGACTTGCTGCCGCCCGTGCTGGGCGCCTTTGTCACTGCGTACGCGTTCTGGTCGCTGCTTGGCAGGCGACCTGCCGCGCAACTCGCCCCGGCTGCCGCCGTGCCGTTCGGGCTTGTCGGCGGCATCTGTTCGGCGATGTTCGGCAGCGGCGGCTTTCTGTATGCGATCTACCTGTCGAGCCGGCTCGACAAGGACGCCATGCGCGTCACGCAGTCCACGCTGATTGGATTGTCTACGCTGACCCGGCTGGTGCTGTTTCTGCTGGCGGGCGTCTACGCGGGCGCCGCGCTGCCGAAGCTGGCCGTGGCGCTGGCGCCGGCCATGATGCTCGGCCTGTGGGCCGGGCGCAGGATCACGCTGCGCATGTCGCGCGAGCAGTTCCTGCGGGCAGTCAATGTGATCGTGCTGTTCTCGGGCGCCGCGCTGGTCTTGCGCGCGTGGCTGGCCTGACCGGGATACCATGCTGGCGTCGCGGGCCACGGCAGGGCCCGCGTCACATGGAGATTCCCGTATGTACATGATCTACTGGACCGAGGCCACCGCCGATGGTCTGTCCCCACACGCGCAGTCGTTCCAGGGCGATTCCCTCAAGGACGCGCTGCAGTTTGCCGAAGCACTGCGCCGACGGCAGTTTGCGGGCGAGCCGGTGAGCTTCGTGACGCTGTGCTCGGAAAACCCGAACGCGGTGGGCAAGCCGGGAGCCGCAGACCCACCGCCGGACTACGAGTGGAAGAAGCGCAGGCCGTAGATACCCAGTAGTTGCCCGCCGCACGCGCGATGGCGCGCGAGTTCATCCAGCCAGCACGCCCGGCCCGCCCTCTGGCGGCCTGACGCGGAACCACGCCGCGTACAGCGCGGGCAGGAACAGCAACGTCAGCACCGTGGCAATGATCAGCCCGCCCATGATGGCCACTGCCATCGGCCCCCAGAAGGTCGAGCGGGACAACGGAATCATGGCGAGTACCGCAGTGGCAGCCGTCAGCAGGATCGGCCGGCAGCGGCGCACGGCCGATTCGACGATGGCGTGCCACGCCGGCATGCCGGCCTTGATGTCCTGTTCGATCTGATCGACCAGGATCACCGAGTTGCGGATGATCATGCCAAGCAGCGCCGTGATGCCAAGCTGCGCGACGAAGCCCATTGGCGCATGCAACAGCAGCAGCGTGGCGGCCGCGCCAATCAGGCCAAGCGGCCCGGTCAGGAACACCATCACGGTGCGCGAGAAGCTGTGGAGTTGCAGCATCAGCAGCGTGAAGATCAGGAAAATGCACAGCGGCAGCTGCGCGGCGATGGACGCGCCGGCCTTGCCGCTTTCCTCCTGCGCACCAGAAATCATGATGCGGTACCCCGGGGGCAGGCTCGCGCGGATCGGTTCGAGCTTCGGATCGATTTGCGCGGTCACGGTAGGCCCCTGAATGCCATCGACGATATCGGATTGCACCGTGATGCCGAAGTCGCGGTTCTCGCGCCAGATCACGCCGGGCTCCGATTTCAGGGTCACGCGCGCCACCTGCGTCAGCGGCACGGCACGGCCAGTGCTGGTTGGCACAAGCACGTTGTTCAGGTCCGACATCGTGTCGCGCTCGGTCTTCGGCGTGCGCATGACGATGTCGATCAGTTTGTCCGCATCGCGATACTGGCCCACCGGCACGCCAGTCAGCACGGCCTGGGTGGCGCGGGCGATCGCGTTGGTGGTTACGCCAAGCGCGCGCGCCTTGTCCTGGTCGAGTTCGAGCCGCAGCATCTTCACGTTCTCGTTCCAGTTGTCGTTGACGCCGACCGTGTTCGGATTGGCCGTCATGATGGCGCGCACCTGATCGGCCGCACGGCGCACCCCGGCCGCATCGGGACCGATTACGCGGAACTGCACCGGATAGGGCACAGGAGGCCCGTTCGGCAGCAGCTTCACGCGGCCACGCAACTGCGGAAACTCGGATGCCAGTACCTGCTCGACGCGCTTGCGCAGCGCATCGCGCGCCCTCACCTCTCCCCCGACCGGCATCACGATGACCTGGGCCACGTTGGACTGCGGAAAGATCTGGTCCAGCGGCAGATAGAAGCGCGGGGCGCCGGTGCCGACGAACGTGGTCAGGCTTTCCACTTCCTTGTCACGCCGCATCGCCGCCTCAAAGCGCTTCGCCTCGGCTTCCGTCTGCGCGAAGCTCGTGCCTTCCGGCATCCAGAGCTCCACCATCAGTTCCGGGCGGCTCGAATCGGGGAAGAACTGCTTCTCGACGAACTTGAAGGCAAACAGGCCCAGCGCAAACGCCGCCAGCGTGATGGCGATGACCGTCTTGCGCCACGTCACGCACCAGTTCACCAGCGCACGGAATCGCGCATAGAACGGCGTATCGAAAACCTCGTGGTGCCCCCCGTCGCTCGCTCGGGTCTTGAGCAGCAGATAGCCCAGATAGGGCGTGAAATAGACCGCGGCCAGCCAGGACAGCACCAGCGCCAGTGCGGTGACGGCGAAGATCGCAAACGTGTACTCGCCAACGGTCGACCTCGCCAGCCCTACGGGCAGGAAACCCGCCGCAGTGATCAGCGTGCCGGTCAGCATCGGCATCGCCGTGGACGTGTACGCAAAGGTGGCCGCTTCCATCTTCGAGAGGCCTTCTTCGAGCTTGCGCACCATCATCTCGACGGCGATGATCGCGTCGTCCACCAGCAGGCCCAGCGCAATGATCAGCGCACCGAGCGATATCTTGTGCAGGCCGATGCCGAAGATGTTCATGAACAGGAACGTCACGGCCAGCACCAACGGAATCGTCAGCGCCACAACCAGCCCGGGCCTCACATCCAGGCGCAGTGGCCGGGTATGCAGGCCGAGCGAGACAAAGCTCACGCCCAGCACGATCACCACGGCCTCGATCAGCACGCGCACGAATTCGCCCACCGAGCGCTTCACGGCTTGCGGCTGATCCTGGACCTGATCCAGTTCAATGCCCACCGGCAACTGGTTGCGCAGGCCGCCAGTCACGCGGCGCAGTTCCTGGCCAAGCGCGATGATGTCGCCGCCCTTCTCCATTGAAATGCCAAGGCCGATCACGTCCTTGCCATTGAAGCGCATGCGGCTCACCGGCGGATCGACGTAGCCGCGATATACATGCGCGATATTGCCAAGGCGGATATTGGCGATGCCGTTCGGCCCCCGCAGCACCAGGTTCTGCAGATCCCCCACGCCGCCAAGCTGCCCGGTGATGCGCACCTGCAGGTTGTCGGTCGGCGTCACCAGCACGCCACTGCCCGTGGGGTTGTTCTGCTCGGCGATCTGGTTGGCAATCGCGTTGATATCCAGGCCAAGCTGCGCAAAGCGCGCCTGGTTGAACTCGATGTAAAGCTTCTCGTCCTGCAGTCCGAGCAGCGTGACCTTGGCCACGGCGGGGATGCGCAGCAGTTCCTGCCGCACAAGGTCCGCGTACTCGCGCAGTTCCTTGTAGGTAAAGCCGTCGGCTGACAGCGCGTATATGGATCCGTAGACGTCGCCGAACTCGTCATTGAAGAATGGCCCACGCACGCCCTGCGGCAGCGTTTGCTGGATGTCGGCGATCTTCTTGCGCACCGTGTACCAGATCTGGGCGGTGTCCTTTGCTGGCGCATTGTCGGCAAGCTGGAAGATCACCGTGGTTTCGCCGGGTTTCGAGAAGCTGCGGATCTTGTCCGCGTATGGCACTTCCTGAAGCTGCCGCTCGATCTTGTCGGTGACCTGCACGGCGATCTGTTCGGCTGTTGCGCCAGGCCACAGGGCCTGCACCACCATCACGCGAAACGTGAACGGCGGATCTTCATCCTGCCCAAGCCGGAAAAACGCCAGCAGGCCGCCGATCAGCAGCACGACCAGCAGATAGCGCGTCAGCGGCTGGTGCTCGAGCGCCCAGCGCGACAAATTGAACCGGGAATGTTCCATGCGCCGCCCTCAGCCCAGGCGGCTTTCCAGGGCGGCCAGCGGCGCACCCGGATTCGACGCCGGCTGGGCTGGCGCAACGCTCTGCATCGGTTTGACCTTCTGGCCCGGCTTGAGCAGGTGCACGCCCGCGGTAACGATGGTCTGGCCCGGCGTCAGCCCCTGCCGGACTTCGATCAGATTGCCGTCGGCCTGGCCAAGCGTGACCGGCACCGGCTTGACCGTACCTCCACCACCTTTTCCGCCCGGCTCTGCCTGATAGACCCAGACCTGGTTGTTGCCGCGATCCTGCAGCAGGGCCGTCAGCGGGATGCGAATTGCCGCGCTGTCGCCGTTGCGCATGAACGTGACCACGGCGGTCTGGCCCAGGCGCAGGTCGGCGGGCGGATTCGGCACGGATACGCGCGTCGGATAGGTCCGCGTAACCGGATCGGCAGCCGCAGAAATCTCGCGCACGCGCCCTGGCAGTGCACGGTCCGGCTCCGACCACGTGCGGATCGACACTTCGGACACGCCGCGCAACATGTCTACCTGATCCTCCGGCAGGCCGATCGCCACCTCCTTCTCGGCGGTTTGCGCCACACGGATCACGGGCTGGCCGGGTGTGACGACCTGACCGACCTCGGTATCGATGGCCGTCACCACGCCGTCGGCATCAGCGGTCAGCACGGCATAGGCGGTCTGGTTCGACTGGTTGCGCAGATTGGCCTGCGCCTGCTCCAGCTTCGATGCGGCGGAATCGTAGGTAGCCTGGCGGCGACGCTGCTCGGCCGCGCTGATGAAGCCCTTGGCCGCAAGCTCGTTGTAGCGCTTGAGGTCCGACAGGGCGAGATCCCGGTCGGTCTTGGCCGCATCAAACAGGGCACGCGCGCCGGTTTCGGCCAGCGCCAGATCGGTTGGGTCGAGCCGCGCGAGTGGCTGCCCCTTGCGCACCGTGGCGCCTACATCCACCAGCCGGGCGGCAATCTTGCCGCCCACACGGAACCCAAGGCGCGATTCCACACGCGGCCGCACCTCGCCCGAGAACTCGAACGCCGTCTTGCCAGCCGCGGGGCTCAACTGCATCAGTCTTACGGGCCGCACGTATTCCGCAGGCTCGGCCTGCTTGCCGCAGCCTGCCAGCGTCACCAACGCGGACAGCGCGAGCACCACCAGCGCTGCCGCGGCTGGCTTCCTGCGGCAATCGCGCCGCTGCCCGGACTTCGGCAGCGGCGGAAGGACTTCAATGTCTACGGCCGCAACTTCCGGCCTGGCGTAAGGCACTGGCATGGACAAGCGAGTTCGAATCGGTGGAACGGATGCAGCCGGCAGCCACCTGCCCGCCGGGCAAGCAACTATCTGGAATGCGACTTCGGGATAACTTTCGAGTGCTTCGGCGAGCACCCGAGGAGCTAAGAGGGAAATAAATAACTAGCCGGTCAGTAATATAGCGATCGACCTTGAGTGCGTCAAACGCCGGATGACGAATGGACATATCTCGCGACGAATACCGCACCAGCGGGCGCCACATGCCGCCACATCGCACCCGACGGCGCCGGCAAAATGCGTCCGATGTTACAATTCGCGGCTTTGGCGCCGCCCCCGCCGCCCCACATTCAAAGAGATTGGCGTGACGCCCGATCAGTATTGCCAGGACAAGGCCGCCCAAAGCGGCTCCAGCTTCTACTACAGCAGCCTGCTCCTTTCCCCCGAACGCCGCCGCGCCCTGACCGCCCTGCAAGCATGGCGCCTGGAACTCGACGCCATCATCGATGACAGTCATGACGCCGGGCTGGCCCACCAGCGCCTGGACTGGTGGCGCGCCGAGTTGCGGCGCCTCTATGACGGCAGCGCATCGCACCCCGTCTGTCAGGCGCTGCAACCGCACCTTGGCCAACTACCGCAGACCGAAATGGCCGAAGTGCTCGATGGCACGGAGATGGATCTGGCGCAATCGCGCTACCTCGACGAGATCGGGCTGGCCCGCTATTGCCGCGCCACGGGCGGCACGCTTGCCAAGCTGGCGGCGCGCGTGCTTGGCTTCTCCGATCCGCGCACGCTCGAATCCGCCGAGAAGCTTGGGCTGTCCATGCAGCGGGTTCGAATCCTGCGCGAAGTTGGCAAGGACGCGCGCAACGGACGCATCTATATTCCCGTCGATACGCTGCAGCGCTTCGAGGTGCCCGCCGCAGACATCCTGCAATCACGCCATTCGGAGCGATTCGTCGCCCTGATGCGCGAGCAGGCCGCACAGGCGCGGGATCTGTACCGCGAGGCGCTGGCCCTGCTGCCCCGACCGGACCGACGCCCCCAGCGTGCCAGCCTCGCGTTCGCGGCGATCCAGCACGCGCTGCTTGACGAAATCGAGGCCAGCGAATTCCAGGTCCTGAGCCAGCGCATTGCGCTGACGCCGATGCGCAAGCTCTGGATCGCCTGGAAGACCTGGCTGAAGAACGGTTGAACCTCACTGCTTTCCTGTCGCTAAAGCCATGACCACCGCTGCATCATCCCTCGGCCAGTTGATCCTCGATCGTGCCGATGCGCTTGCCCGTTTCTCGGACATGGAGGGCGGCCTGACCTGCGCCTTCCTGACACCGGCCCATCGCCAGGCGCAGGCCCAACTGGCGCGATGGATGGAAGACGCCGGCATGACGGTGCGCATCGACGCCATCGGCAACGTGATTGGCCGCTACGCCGCCGATCCGGCGGTGGCCGATCCCCGGGTGCTGATGACGGGATCGCACTTCGACACGGTGCGCAACGGCGGCCGATATGACGGCCGTCTAGGCATCCTGTTGCCGATCGCCGTGGTCGGCGCCTTGCGCGATGCCGGCATCCGCCTGCCCTATCACTTCGACGTGGTCGGTTTTGCCGAGGAGGAAGGCCTGCGTTTCAAGACCAGCTTCCTGGCCAGCAGCGTGCTGGCGGGCCGCTTCGACCCCGCCTTGCTCGACCGCTCGGACGCCGACGGCGTGACGATGCGTGCGGCATTGGCCGAATCCGGCCTGCCGGGCTCGGGCAGCCTGGACGCACTGCGCGCGGCGGCCGTCGATCCATCGGCACTGGCCGGATTTGTCGAAGTCCATATCGAACAGGGCCCGGTGCTGCTGCACCGCGAACTGCCGCTCGGCATCGTGACGCAGATTGCCGGCAGCAGCCGCTTCCAGGTGCAGGTGGAAGGACTTGCCAGCCACGCCGGCACCACGCCGATGGGCATGCGCCGCGATGCCGCGACCGGCGCTGCGGAGATGATCCTGCTGGTGGAATCGCGTTGCGCGCAGGTACCGACACTGGTCGGCACGGTCGGCCAACTGCAGGTGCCGAACGGGTCGAGCAACGTCATTCCGGCCGCGTGTACGTTCTCGATGGACATCCGCGCGGGCGAGGACGGCATTCGTGAAGCCGCAATCGCAGATATCCTCACCGGCATCGAGCAGATCGCCGCGAAGCGCGGCCTGCAAGCCACTGTGGAGCGCGTGACGCCGGTCAACAATGCGCCGTGCGCCCGCTGGCTGATGGATCAGTTCGGCGCGGTGCTGAAGAAGCGCGGACAGGAAGTGTTCGAACTGCCGTCAGGCGCAGGCCATGACGCGATGATGATGCAGCGGATCACCGACGTGGCCATGCTGTTCGTGCGCTGCGGCAACGGCGGCATCAGCCACAATCCGCTGGAGACCATCACCGAGGAAGACGCCCAGCAGGCCGCCGAAGTCTTTGTCGACTTCCTGCGGCATTTCCGGGTGAAGGACTGGAGTACTGAAGTACTGAAGTACTGAAGCAGCAACGTACGGCAACGCCAGAATCAACCGAAGCGGCTTCCTAGCCGCCCTGGTACATCTCGCGGCTGAGATCGTAGAGATTCTTGCGCAGTGTCTTGCGTTCGTCGGGAGACAGCTTGGGATTGCCGCCTCGCTGGCCCTGACGCGTGGCGCGTTCGGCCATGTCCCGTTCGGACTCGGCCTTGTCGCCACGGCGGGCAGACGAACGGCCGCGTTCCGCCGACGGGGTGCTGCCGCCCTGGCCAGCCGCGGATGGCTGGGCCTTCGAAGAGTGAAGCAGATGCGCCATTCCCGCCGACTGGGCTTGCGCCGCGCAGGGCGCGACCGAGAGCAGCAGGGTCAGCCCGGCCAGACAGACTGCTCGCGCGTACGCCGCGTGATGCAGGGTATGCCCGTGCCGGTTTAGCTTCACTTTCATTGGATAATGGCAGTTTCGACGGTCATCCACCTGCCGGCCACCCGCCTCGCCTTATGCTGGAGACGGGAAGGCTGTGGTGCCAGTGCCGTCGACAAGGATCGTGGAATGCCCGTGGTGTCCGTTTCCGGATAGCGCCGAAAATCGGTATCAGGAATACGGTTTGCGGAGTGTAAATGCACAAAAGGTGCACGCCGCCATACCACGGGGTAAAGTATGTAACGTTTTGTTAAGCCATTTTGAGCGAAAGCGATAATCGCTAAGATACCGCCATGGAAAATACCAGCCACAAGATTCTCGTCGTGGACGACGACCCGCGCCTGCGCGACCTGCTGCGCCGCTATCTAGGCGAGCAGGGCTTCACGGTCCTCGTGGCGGAGAACGCCACAGCCATGAACAAGCTCTGGCTGCGCGAACGCTTCGACCTGCTCGTGCTGGACCTGATGATGCCGGGCGAAGACGGCCTTTCCATCTGCCGTCGCCTGCGCGGGGCCAACGACCAGACGCCGATCATCATGCTCACCGCCAAGGGTGAGGATGTGGACCGCATCGTCGGCCTGGAAATGGGTGCCGACGACTATCTGCCCAAGCCTTTCAACCCGCGCGAGCTGATTGCGCGGATTCACGCCGTGCTGCGCCGCAAGGGCCCTGCCGAAGTACCGGGCGCCCCGTCGGAAACGCCGGAAACGTTCGCGTTTGGCGACTTCGTTCTCAACCTGGCCACCCGCACGCTGACCAAGAACGACGAGGAAATCACGCTCACCACGGGCGAGTTCTCGGTGCTCAAGGTTTTTGCGCGCCATCCGCGCCAGCCGCTGTCGCGCGAGAAGCTCATGGAAATGGCACGCGGCCGCGAATACGAAGTCTTCGACCGCAGCCTGGACGTGCAGATCTCTCGCCTGCGCAAGCTGATCGAGCCCGATCCGGGCAACCCGCGCTTCATCCAGACGGTCTGGGGCCTGGGTTATGTCTTCATCCCTGATGGCGTGAAGTAATCCCGGTCGGCACAGCAGCATCGTGGCGACCGCTCTCGGCCGTACCGCAACGCGGTTCTTTGGTTCGCTGTTCTGGCGAACCTTCATGCTTATCGCCCTGTTGCTGGCGATCTCGCTGGGCATCTGGTTCCAGAGCTACCGGCTCTTCGAACGCGCACCGCGCGCCCAGCAGATCGCCATGCAGGTCGTCAGCGTGGTCAAGCTCACCCGCGCTGCCCTGCTCTATTCTGACCCGGCACGCCGCCGGTTCCTGCTGCTCGACCTCGTCCAGAACGAAGGCATCAAGGTTTATCCGCGCGAGAAGGACGACGATTTCGCTGCGCCAACCGCCAACCCGTTCCTGACGCAACTGGTTCAGCAGGAAATCCGCAGCCGGCTGGGCGAGGACACCGTTATCGCCACCACCGTCAACGATATTCCCGGCGTGTGGGTCAGCTTCGAGATCGAAGGCGATGACTACTGGGTGGCCATCAGTCCGGAACGTTTCGAACGCGTGCCCGGCATCCAGTGGCTGTGGTGGAGTATTGCCGCGCTGCTGCTGTCGATCATTGGCGCGGCCTTCATCACCGCGCGCGTCAACTATCCGCTCAAGCGGCTGGCCAATGCCGCCCGCCAGATCGGCACCGGGGGCGATCCGCCGCCGCTGCGCGAACAGGGTGCCAGCGAAGTGGCACAGGCCAACCGCAGCTTCAACCAGATGGTGCGCGACCTGCGCCAGCTTGACGACGATCGCGTGGTCATGCTGGCCGGCATTTCTCACGACCTGCGCACACCGCTCACACGCCTGCGGCTGGAGACCGAGATGTCGCCGGTGGACAACACCACGCGCGACGCCATGATCACCGACATCGAGCAGATGGACGCGATCATCGGCCAGTTCCTGAACTACGCGCGCCCCGGGCAGGAAGTGGTGGAACCGGTAGACCTGTCGGCACTCGTGCAGGAGTCCGTCGGCGTCTACGCGGCGCATGACGACGTGCGCGTGCACGTGCGGTCCAACGGCCCGGTGATGGCCGTGGCCAACCGCATGGAGATCCAGCGCATTCTGGATAACCTCGTCGAAAACGCGCGACGCTATGCCAAGGACGAGGAGACCGGCATGGCCGACGTGGAGATTTCCACGCGCGTGGATGACAAGGAAGCCGTTCTGACCGTGGCCGACAACGGTGCGGGCGTACCGAACGAGGAATTGTCGCTGTTGACACGGCCGTTCTACCGCCTCGACGTCGCGCGCAGCGAGGCCAAGGGTGCCGGCCTTGGCATGTCCATCGTCAATCGCATCTTGCAGCGCAACGGCGGCCGGCTAGTCCTGGCCAATCGCCCTCCCCCCCGGTCCGGACTGGTTGTCAGCGCCTTCTTCAGGCGAGCCTGAGCCCCCCTGTCACGAGAAATGGCGGCGAATGTCTTCGATGCGCCGCATTGACAGGTTTTCGACAGCATTTGATAGGGTTTTGTAAGCTCGTTGACAGGCGTTTGACAGCGACTCGGCGCACACTGCGGCCCATTGACAGGTTCCGATGCATACCGTTGCATCCCCAGCCATGGCGCACCTGCCGCAGTCCCCAATCGCCCTGGCTGATCAAACCGAAAAACATGCCGCCGGCCCCACCGGCGGTGATCGAGAGACAGCCATGCCCAGCAGCACTACCCACTCACAGCACGGATTCCGGACCGTGTTCCGCGTTGTCAGCGGCAACTTCCTGGAAATGTATGACTTCATGGTGTACGGCTTCTACGCCGCCGCCATCGCGCATGCATTCTTTCCTTCGGACAATGAATTTGCATCGCTGATGCTGTCGCTGGCCACGTTTGGGGCCGGCTTCCTGATGCGGCCGCTTGGCGCGATCGTCCTCGGTGCGTATATCGACCACCACGGCCGACGCAAGGGCCTGATCGTGACGCTGCTGCTGATGGCGCTCGGCACGCTGCTGATCGCACTGGTGCCCGGTTACGCCACGATAGGCGTAGCCGCTCCGCTGCTGGTGCTGTTCGGGCGCCTGCTGCAAGGCTTCTCCGCCGGCGTGGAACTGGGCGGTGTCTCGGTCTATCTGTCCGAGATCGCCAAGCCCGGCAAGAAAGGCTTCTACGTGGCGTGGCAATCGGCCAGCCAGCAGGTTGCCGTGATCTTTGCGGGCCTGCTCGGCGTGATCCTTCACGCAACGCTGGCACCGGCACAGATGGATAGCTGGGGCTGGCGCGTGCCATTCCTGATCGGCTGCCTGATCGTGCCGTTCCTGTTCCTGATCCGCCGTTCGCTCGAGGAAACCGAGGAATTCCGTGCGCGCAAGCATCGCCCAAGCGTCAACGAGATCTACCGCTCGATGCTGGACAACTGGGGCATCATCATCGCCGGCTGCCTGATGGTGGTGATGACCACGGTGTCGTTCTACATGATCACGGCCTACACGCCGACCTTCGGCAAGACCGTGCTCAAGCTCGATGACGTGGACAACCTGATTGTCACGATGTGCGTGGGCCTGTCGAACTTCATCTGGCTGCCGCTGATGGGCGCCTTGTCCGACCGCATCGGCCGCAAGCCGCTGCTGGTGTTCTTCACGCTGGCCACGCTGCTGACCGCCTACCCGGCCGTATCCTGGCTGGTGGCCGCACCGTCGTTCGAACGCCTGTTGATGGTGGAACTGTGGCTGTCGTTCCTGTATGGCAGCTATAACGGCGCGATGGTCGTCACGCTGACCGAAGTCATGCCGCCCGCCGTGCGCACCGCCGGCTTCTCGCTGGCCTACAGCCTAGCGACGGCACTGTTCGGCGGCTTCACGCCGGCGATCTCGACCTACCTGATCCACGCAACCGGCAACAAGGCCGCGCCCGGTCTGTGGCTGATGTTCGCCGCCGCCTGCGGACTGGTGGCCACGCTGATCATCTTCCGCACCCGCCGCGAGCAGTCCGCCCTCACGCCTGCCTGATCGCGCAGCGCCGACGTTGCACGCCGCCTTCATGCGCCTGCTGCCCCGCGTAGCAGCCATGCGTGAAGGCGGCGTGATCAATTTCAGATTCCTCTGAAAATTTCCCTTTCCGGCCGTCATGCGCGGTCGTGCATGGCATACTTCCCCGCTGCCTCGTCTCGCCCCAGCCAAAGGCTGGTGCTACCTATCGGCCCGTTTGAGAATATCAATTGGCCGCCACGCCTCTGACGACGCATAATCGGCACTTTGTTGCATTTGCGCCAGTGGCGTTTCCATTGCATCAAGGAAATGCACTGTGCACAAAGCGCACCCCACTCTGCTCAACCGCATCAGGAGAAGTTCATGAAGACCGTTGGTGACAAGCTCGAAGCCTTCCACATCGTTGGTGTCAAGCCTGGTTTCAACAACCACGAAGAGAACGGCCAGTCGGCTTTCGAAGACATCACCGAGAAGTCGTTCGAAGGCAAGTGGAAGGTCATCTACTTCTACCCGAAGGATTTCACGTTCGTGTGCCCGACCGAAATCGTGGCCTTCGCCAAGCTGAATGGCGATTTCGCCGATCGTGACGCGATCGTGCTGGGCGGCTCGACCGACAACGAGTTCGTGAAGCTGGCATGGCGTCGTGAACACAAGGACCTGAACAAGCTGAACCAATGGCAATTCGCCGATGTGACCGGTTCGCTGATGGACCAGCTGGGCGTGCGTGACAAGGCCGCTGGCGTGGCCCTGCGCGCCACGTTCATCGTCGATCCGGACAACACGATCCAGCACGTGTCGGTGAACAACCTGAACGTTGGCCGTAACCCGGAAGAAGTCCTGCGTATCCTGGACGGTCTGCAAACGGACGAACTGTGCCCGTGCAACCGCGCTGTCGGCGGCGCCACGCTGTAATTGGCCCCTGCCTGCCAGAACGCCTCAAGCGATCCGGCACTACACGTGGAAGGGCCCGCGCTCTTCCACGCCGAAACCCGCTATGTGCGGGTTTTTTGAGCCCCGTTCGATAGGAGAAATAAATGGAATTCCTCAGCACGATTAAAGGCCTCATCCCCGACTACGCCAAGGACATCCGCCTGAACGTGGACGGCACGATTGCGCGCTCGTCGCTGGAAGGCAATGACGCCGTTGGCGTGGCACTGGCCGCAGCCTTCGCCGCCAAGAGCAAGGTGATCGTCGACACCATTCGCAACGCGAACGTGCTGTCGCCCGAGGAAGTGAATGGCGCGCTGACGGCCGCGGCCCTGATGGGCATGAACAACATCTGGTATCCGTATGTCGAGATGGCAGAGGACCCGGACCTGGCCAGCCAGCCCGCGGGGCTGCGCATGAACGCGTACGCCACACATGGTGGCGTGGACAAGCGCCGGTTCGAGATGTACGCGCTGGCCGCATCGATCGTCGGCAAGTGCCACTTCTGCGTGAAGTCCCACTATGAATTGCTCAAGAACGAGCAAGGCATGAGCGCACAGCAATTGCGTGACGTGGGCCGCATTGCCGCAGTGATCGGCGCCGCCGCGAATGTGATCGCCGCAGAATAAGAGAAGTACGAAACTGAGCATGCCGGCCGCGCCTTTCGGCGTTGCGCCGGCCGTGCGCATGGCACGCATGCGATACGCGCGGCCTTCACGAGGATGTCATGGTCCCCACCGATGCATTTGTGCATCGGACGGCCTACAATCCACTTCAAGGTCCCGTAACTTTCATTGCTGCCATGAGCACCTTGCCTTCACATACTTCGCCCCGCTTCCGCTTTCGTCTGGCCGCGGCGTACGACTGGGGCGATATCGCAGCCGTCACCCAGCAGGCCTACGGGCAATATGAGCTCGAAATCATGGAAGACTGTCGCGCGTCATTCCAGCGCGGCATGCAGTCCGTGCTTGCTGCCAAGGACAATCCCGACATGGAATGGTGGGTGGCGGAGACTGATCACGGCATCAGCGGTGCCGTGCTGTTCTGCCATCCCGGCGCAACCGTGCCGGCACTAGACGGAAGCACGGTGGTGCTGTCACAGCCGGAAGCGCGACTGCTGTCGGTCAGCCCGCAGGCGCGCGGACTGGGCCTCGGTCATCGACTGATGCAGATCTGCATTCAGCGTGCCCGTGATATTGGGTCGAAATCGCTGGTCTGCCGCACGATGCCGGAAATGGATTCGGCCAACAAGCTCTGCCAGCAGATGGGCTTCGACAAACACACCGAAGCCGGCGCGCGGCATGGCGCCATGGCGCGGCTGGTCGACTACGTCTATCCCATCCCCGCTGAAGACCCGCCCGCGCCAGCGGCGCCAGCAGTCTGACAATGCCGGCGTCGCCAGACTCTTTCTGAAGCGGCCTCCTAGTCTTGAGCGTCGCCAGTGCGGCGGTAGATCAGCACCGCCGCTTGCGCAACGATCCCCTCCTCACGCCCTTCAAAACCAAGCTTCTCGTTGGTCTTGGCCTTCACGTTGCAACGCGTGGCGGGCAGACCCAGGTCTTCCGCCAGGTTGGCGACCATGCCGCCGATATGCGGCGCGAGCTTGGGCTTCTGCGCGATCACTGTCGCGTCAACGTTGCCGATCTCGTACCCGGCTTCGCGCACGCGGCGTGCGGCTTCACGCAGCAGCACACGGCTGTCGGCGCCTGAAAACTTCGGGTCGGTATCGGGAAAATGGCGGCCGATGTCGCCCAGAGCGGCGGCACCGAACAGCGCATCGGTTATGGCGTGCAGCAGCGCGTCGGCATCGGAATGGCCCAGCAGCCCGCGGTCATGCGGAATATCCACGCCGCCAAGGATCAGCTTGCGGCCCGGCACCAGGGCGTGCACGTCGTAGCCCTGGCCAATGCGGAAATCGAACGGATTCAATGCAACTCCTTGTCTGGATGGATCTCGTGGCCCACGTGGCTCACGCGTCGGGTGGGGTTGTGCCGGGTTGCAACAGGATTTCCGCCAGCGCGAAATCCTCGGGATACGTCACCTTGAAGTTTCGCAGCGACCCGTTGACCAGGCGCGGATGCAGACCCAGGCGCTCGATTGCGCTTGCCTCGTCGGTCACCACGGCACCCGCGGCCAGTGCATCTTCCAATGCCTGCCGCAGTACGCCAATGCGGAACATCTGCGGCGTCTGTGCCTGCCACAGCCCCTCGCGCGGCACCGTCGACCCGATGCGGGCCGAGCCATCGGCGCGTTTGAGCGTATCCGGCACCGGCACGGCGAGTATGCCGCCGATCGGCTCGCTCGCGGCATCGTCGGACTCCACGGCACGCACGAGCGTATCGATCATGGCCGGCGTCAGGCCCGGGCGCGCGGCGTCATGCACGAGCACCCAGTCGGTATCGGCCGCACCGATGTGCTTCAGGTGATGCAGGCCAGCCAGCACTGACGCGTGGCGGGAATCGCCGCCGACGAACGCGGTATCGAAGCGCAGTCCGGCAAACGTGGCGGCGCCGAAACGGGACTCCAGCGGCATGTCGTCGGGCGCAAGGACCAGCGCCGTGGCGTTGATGGCCTCGCATGCGGAGAAAGCGGCCAGTGCGTACCAGATCATCGGCCTTCCGGCCACGGTCTGGTACTGCTTCTGGACGGCGCCGCCGGCACGGCTGCCGGTACCGGCACAGGGAATCAGGGCAAAGCGGCGATCGGACACAAGTAGGTGGCGTTTGGAATATCGGAAACCGGCCTGCAGGCCAGCCGGTGCGCATTCTATAATACGGCCCTTGCCCGCCGCCACGCGAACCTCGCAGCAGCGGACGGACATGACCGTGCCCCCACCCGTGACTTGCATTTACAAGCGCCGGCGGGGTGTTGTCGTTTCAAGCGTCTCTGCTGCCAATGCCTGACAACCAAGCCGCCTTTCCGTTTGCCCCCCTGCCGCTGATCAAACCGGGCTTGCGCCACACCGTGACCGGCCTGACCGGTTCCGCCGACGCGCTCGTGGTCGCCGCCTATGCGCGCCAGCATCGCGGCAGTGTGCCGATGGTGGCCGTGGTCTGCGCCAATGCCGTCGACGCGCAGCGTCTGGCCGAGGAGATTCCATGGTTCGCGCCTGAGCTGCGCGTGCGCCTGCTGCCGGACTGGGAAACGCTGCCTTACGACAGCTTCTCGCCGCACCAGGACCTTGTCTCCGAACGTCTGGCCACGCTGCACGATATCCAGGGCGGCCAGTGCGATGTCATGCTCGTACCGGCGTCGACTGCGCTCTACCGCCTGGCGCCACCCTCGTTCCTGGCGGCCTACACGTTCTTCTTCAAGCAGGGCGCCAGGCTTGACGAAGCCGCGCTGAAGGCGCAGTTCACGCTGGCCGGCTACGAGCATGTGAGCGCCGTGATGCGGCCCGGCGAATACAGCGTGCGCGGCGGCCTGATCGACCTCTATCCGATGGGTTCGGCGCTGCCGTACCGGATCGACCTGTTCGGCGACGAAATCGAGACCATCCGCGCATTCGATCCCGATTCGCAGCGCAGCCTGTATCCGGTCAAGGAAGTCCGCCTGCTGCCCGGCCGCGAGTTTCCGCTCGACGAAGCTGCCCGCACGGCATTCCGTGGCCGCTGGCGCGAAGTGTTCGAAGGCGATCCGACCAAGTCGCCAATCTACAAGGACATCGGCAACGGCGTGCCGTCGGCCGGCATCGAGTACTACCTGCCGCTGTTCTTCGAGCAGAACGCCACGGTGTTCGACTACCTGCCAGCCGGCACCCAGCTTGCTTTCGCAGGCAATGTCGACGAGGCGATTCGCCGCTTCTGGGCCGACACTACCCAGCGCTACAACTTCATGCGGCATGACCGCGAACGGCCGCTGCTGCCCCCGGCGGACCTGTTCCTGTCTGAAGAACAGTTCTTCGTCGGCGCCAAGCCGCTGGCCCGGTTGATCCTGCAAGGCGAAGCGGGGACCGTCGACGCGCCAGGTTTCGCCGCGCACCTGCCGGACGTGTCCGTCAATCGCCGCGCCGAAGACCCGCTGGTCAACCTGGAATCCCTGCTGCTGAACAAGGCCACGCGCGTGCTGATGTGCGCGGACTCGGCGGGCCGCCGCGAAACGCTGATGCAGCTTTTCGCCGAAAGCGGCCTGCGCCCGGTTGTCGTCGACGACTTCGCCGCGTTCCTGGCGGGCGACTCGCATTTCTCGATCGTCGTGGCGCCGCTGCAGAGCGGCTTTGCGTTGCAGGCAGCGCGGTTGGCGTTCGTGACCGAGGCCGAACTCTACGCGGGCACCGCGCGGCGCGCGGGGCGGCGCAAGCAGGAACAGGCCAGCACCGTGGACGCCATGGTGCGCGATCTGGCCGAACTCAAGATCGGCGACCCGGTAGTACACAGCGAGCACGGTATCGGCCGCTACCAGGGCCTGGTCACGCTCGACATGGGCCAGGGCGATGAAGAGTTCCTGCACCTCGACTATGACAAGGGCAGCAAGCTCTATGTCCCCGTGCACCAGTTGCACGTGATCTCGCGCTATTCCGGGGCCGATCCGGAAACGGCGCCGCTGCATTCGCTCGGCACGGGCCAGTGGGACAAGGCCAAGCGCCGCGCCGCGCAGCAGATCCGCGATACGGCTGCCGAACTGCTGAACCTGTACGCCCGCCGTGCGTCGCGCGAGGGCTTCGCGTTCCCGTTGCAGCCCAAGGACTATGAAGCGTTTGCGGAGAGCTTTGGCTTCGAGGAAACGCCTGACCAGGCAGCGGCCATCGCCGCCGTGATCGCCGACATGACGTCGGGCAAGCCGATGGACCGGCTGGTCTGTGGCGACGTCGGCTTCGGCAAGACCGAGGTCGCGCTGCGCGCGGCGTTTGTGGCCGTGCTTGGCGGCAAGCAGGTGGCGATGCTCGCGCCCACCACGCTGTTGGCCGAGCAGCATTTCCAGACACTCACCGACCGCTTTGCCGAATGGCCGGTACGCATCGTCGAGTTGTCGCGCTTCAAGACGAAGAAGGAAGTCGACGCGGCGATCAAGCAGATCAATGAAGGTACCGTCGATATCGTGATCGGCACGCACAAGCTGCTGTCCGACGAGGTGAAGTTCCAGCGCCTGGGGCTGGTGATCATCGACGAGGAACACCGCTTTGGCGTGCGCCAGAAGGAGGCCCTGAAGACGCTGCGCGCCGAGGTTGACATACTGACGCTGACCGCGACCCCGATCCCGCGCACGCTGGGCATGGCGCTGGAAGGCCTGCGCGATTTCTCGGTTATCGCCACGGCGCCGCAGAAGCGGCTGGCGATCAAGACGTTCGTGCGGCGCGAGGAAGACGGCATCATTCGGGAAGCCATCCTGCGCGAGCTCAAGCGCGGCGGACAGGTCTACTTCCTGCACAACGAGGTGGAGACGATCGAGAACAAGCGTGCCAAGCTGGCCGAGCTGGTGCCAGAGGCCCGCATTGCCGTGGCGCATGGCCAGATGCACGAGCGCGAACTCGAACGCGTGATGCGCGACTTCGTTGCCCGCCGCGACAATATCCTGCTCTGCACGACGATCATCGAAACCGGCATCGACGTACCGACCGCCAACACGATCCTGATCCACCGCTCCGACAAGTTCGGCCTGGCCCAGCTCCACCAGTTGCGTGGCCGCGTGGGCCGGTCGCACCACCAGGCCTATGCCTACCTGCTCGTGCATGACGTCGAAGGCCTGACCAAGCAGGCGCAGCGCCGGCTTGAGGCCATTCAGCAGATGGAGGAGCTTGGCTCCGGCTTCTATCTGGCGATGCACGACCTTGAAATTCGCGGCGCGGGCGAGGTGCTTGGCGACAAGCAGTCCGGGGACATCCACGAGATCGGGTTCCAGCTCTACACGGACATGCTCAACGCCGCCGTGAAGTCGCTGAAGGCTGGCAAGGAGCCTGACCTGATGGCGCCGCTGGCCGCCACCACCGAGATCAACCTCGGCACGCCTGCCCTGCTGCCGAGCGACTATTGCGCCGATGTGCACGAGCGCCTGTCGCTCTACAAGCGTCTGGCCAACTGCGAATCGGGCGAGCGCGTGGACGATATCCAGGAGGAACTGATCGACCGTTTTGGCCGGCTGCCCGCGCAGGCGCAGGCGCTGATCGAGACGCACCGGCTACGCATTGCCGCCGCGCCGCTTGGCGTGCGCAAGATCGATGCGGGCGAAGCCACGGTCAGCATGCAGTTCGTGCCAAACCCGCCGATCGACGCGATCCGCATCATCGACCTCGTGCAGAAGAACCGCCATATCAAGCTGGCTGGCCAGGACAAGCTGCGCATCGAGGCAAAGATGCCCGATGTGGCCGCGCGCGCGCAGACCATCAAGCACACGCTGCGGCAGTTGGCCTGACGCTTGTCGCAGGTGTACGATCGGACCCTTGAAGAATCAACCGTTTCCAGCCCCATGCAAGCCCAAGCCGACAACCGATCCCCTGCCACAGACGCGCTAAAACGTGGCAGCGCGCTCGAATGGACCCAGCGCCTCGTATCGTTCGACACCACGTCGCGCCATTCGAACCTGGGCCTGATCGAATCCGTCCGCGACCACTTCCTGACGAAGGGTCTGCGTCCGCACCTGAGCTACAACCCGCAGGGCGACAAGGCCAACCTGTTCGTGACGATTCCCGCGGCCAATGGCGCCACCGACGGCGGCATCGTGCTGTCGGGGCACACCGATGTGGTGCCCGTCGACGGCCAGAGCTGGACATCCGATCCCTTCAAGCCCGTGATTCGTGACGGCAAGCTCTACGGCCGTGGCACCTGCGACATGAAGGGCTTCATCGGCACAAGCCTGTCACTGCTGCCGTCGATCCTGGATGCCAAACTGCGTGAGCCTGTGCACTATGCGCTGTCGTTCGACGAGGAAATCGGCTGCATGGGCGCGCCGTACATGCTGGCCGAACTGCGCGACCGTGGCGTGCGCCCGGCGGGCTGTATCGTCGGCGAGCCAACCAGCATGCGAGTGATCGTGGCGCACAAGGGCATCAACGCGTACCGCTGCTGCGTCAAGGGCCAGGCCGCACACTCGTCGCTGACGCCAAAGGGGGTCAATGCAATCGAGTATGCCGCGCGCCTGATCTGCTTCATCCGCGACATTGCCGACGAGTTCAAGGCCAACGGCCCGTATGACCAGGCCTTCGACGTGCCGTTTACCACGGCGTCGACGGGCACGATCCAGGGCGGCATTGCGCTGAACACGATCCCCGCCGAATGCGAGTTCGTGTTCGAGTTCCGCAACCTGCCGGGCGTGGACCCGGAAGCGATCCTGGCAAGAATCCAGGCCTACGCCAACGACGTGCTGCTGCCAAAGATGCGCAACGAGCACCCTGACGCGGGCATGGCAATCAGCAAGATCGCTGCCGCGCCGTCGCTCGATGCCGCGGAAACCGATGCCATCACGCAGCTTGTACGCGCGCTGACGGCCGATCGCGATACCAGCAAGGTGGCATACGGCACCGAGGCTGGCCTGTTCCAGCGCGCTGGCATCCCTGCGGTGGTCTGCGGCCCTGGCGATATCCAGCAGGCCCACAAGCCTGACGAGTTTGTCTCGCTCGACCAGCTTGCCGCCTGCGAGGCATTCCTGCGCAAGGTGGTGGATAGTCTGCGCGTCGCCTGACCGGGCTGCGCAAAAAGACACGCACAAAAGAAAAAACCCGCAGCACTGGAGAAGTGCTGCGGGTCAAGTTTCCATTCCGGAAACGGGTAGACAAGTCATGAAGAGCGCCCCCGCATCTCCATGACGGTTCGAATATTAGCGACCCGCCCCCGTTCTAGAGTTGACACAAGTCAACCCCCAGGCATTGGCGAGCGATCTGCCACACATTCGTACAAGTTGCCTGCCGTTATGGCCTGATGGTGTCGTCGTAGGTCAAGCCGGCAGGCTGTCCGGCAGTGTCAGGCTGTGACGATGGTCGGCTCGCACAGGATCGGGAAGTTGACCGAATTGGCGATGTAGCACTTCTCGTGCGCCACATGGTGCAGGTGGTACGCCTTTTCCTGATCGTCGCCGGCCCGGATGGTCACCTGAGGGCGCAGCACGATCTCGGTAAACCTGCCGGGACCGGCCCTGTCGATCATCGTCCCTTCCGCATCGTCGACGTAAGCCAGCACTGCAATGCCCGCCTCGGAGCACAGATGCAGGTACCAGAGCTTGTGGCAGGCCGACACCGACGCCAGCAACAACTCTTCCGGGTTCCAGCGCACGGGGTCTCCCAGGAATGAGGGGTCGGACGAGCCGGGGATCTCGGGCTTCTGGCCCGAGCGGATCACGTGGTCGCGCCCGTAATCTCGATATGCCGACGTTCCCGTGCCGCGATTGCCGGTCCATTCGACCGTGGTCTGGTACTTGTGCTCGCCGTGAGCCATGGGATTGCTCCAGGGTGGGGAAATGCGAGAAGCGATTATTGTGCCGAAAAACAGGCCGCAGAAGCCTGACCATGGCACATGCCATCGCCCCGCTCATGGGTATTTCGCTGACACCGGAGGCCGGCCAGCGAGTCCGCCGTTTTGAAAACCTGCCTGTCAGGCTGGCAAATAGAAAAACGTCAGCGCCAGCGTGAAATAGACGACCAGCAACTGCACCCCCTTGAACCAGTCCGCGTACCCATCGCTTGCCATCTGGGCAGTGACAACCACCGCAAGGATTACGATCAGGACAAGGGCCGGACGGAACGCCAGGTCCATCGGCATCGGGCCAAGGAACAAGCTAGCCAGTACCAGCACCGGCGCGACGAATAGCGCAACCTGCACGCTGGAGCCAACGGCGATGGAGAACGAAAGATCCATGCGGTTGTTCAGCGCGGCGGTAATGGCGGTGGCATGCTCGGCAGCATTGCCAAGGATGGCCACCACAAAGGCGCCGACGAAGATATTGCTGAGCCCGTACCGTTGCATCATCGGCGATATCGATCCGACCAGGATCTCGCTCATCCAGGCGGTGCCAGCAGTTGCGATCAGCAGCGTCACAAGGGCCCGTCCGATCGACGAACGAGACTCTGCAGCTTCATCCTGATCCCCCGACGCGTGGGCGCCCCGGAACAGCTCCGGGTGCGTGATCAGCGAGAACATCAGGTACAGCGCGTAGACGACAAGCAGCGCAATCGAGATCCACACGCTGAGTTGACCCAAAGTCGAGGAGTTGCCTTCTACCGCTTCGAAAGAAGCGGGCAGGATCAGCGCAATGGTCGACAGGATAAGCATGGTCGCCTGGGACCGCGCACCGCGTGGATTGAACTGCTGCTCGTGAAAGCGGCTGCCTCCGGCCAGCATGGCGGCGCCGAAGACCAGAAGCAGGTTGCCGACGATGGAGCCGACTATGGAGGCTTCCACTACCTCGTGGAGCCCGGCATGCAACGCAACCAGCGCAATGATCAACTCGGCCGCATTGCCGAACGTCGCATTGAGGAGCCCGCCAATGCTCTCTCCCATATGTTCCGCCAGTTGTTCGGTCGCGTGCCCCATCTTCTGCGCGAGGGGCAGGATCGCCACAGCCGAAACGATGAAGATGAGCAGATGCTGGCTGGCCGCGAAGACCTCGAGCGCGACCGCTATTGGCACGAAAAGCAGGAGAACATTCAGCAGCATGGATGGCACCCCTCGCGCCTGAGATCTGCGCGTGCCTGAGCGCGTGCCTGAGCCCGCTCATGAGTCCGCGTATTGACGAACCCGATCATGATCTTCCCTCGGTGCTATCCGATCCCGTGTTTCAGACCGCTCGCGACGAGTTCTCACTCTTCTCTTCTTCGGCTTCGTCGACTTGTTGGTCAGTTCGCAGAAGCGTCGTATGCGCCTCTGTCCACACTATTTCCCAGTAATCAACGTAGTTCGTCTTGGCGTGGTACTCAATTGGCCAAAAGAGCTAATGAAGACCCCTTGCTCCGATGCTGCGGTGCGATGCGCACAACGTCCAAGGCCGTGTGCAGCGCAGCAGGAACTGCCCAACAGTTTGGGGAATTGACTGTGGGTCACTAATATCTATCAGGGAATACTGCAGAGGTACGCTATGCGGCAACCCAAGATTGTCCTCGTTGGCGCCGGGCTGGTCGGCGGATCCGCGGCGTTGTTTTCCGCTGCGGCGATTCCCAGTGCGGAAATCATCATCATTGATGTCGCACGAATTCGGGCCGAAGGGCAGGTTCTCGACCTCGCTCATGCCGCCGCATTCTGGGGGCACAATCGCTTCTATCCCGGCGATTATGAGGACGCACGCGACGCCGACATTATCGTGATCACCGCTGGCGCAGGCGTGAAACCCGGACAGACGCGACTGGACCTGGCCAGGACCAATGCGGAGATCATGCTTGGTATCGTGGATCGGACGGCAGTTCTGGCGCCCGATGCGATATATGTGATCGCCTCCAATCCATGCGATGTGCTGGCGGGCGTTGTGCATGACCGCCTGCAGTGTGCGCGGGAACGGGTTATCAGTACCGGCACCTCGCTCGACACTGGACGGCTGCGATCACTTCTATCCGAGCGACTCGGCATCGTGGCGCCGGCAATCCACGCCTACGTTCTTGGCGAGCACGGGGAATCTGCCGTGATCGCCTGGTCCGGCGCCACCGTCTCCGGCATGCCCCTCGAAACGTTCCTTGCGAGAAGCGGGAAGGAACTGGGGCCCGCCAGCCGCGACCTGATCCTGCGCTCCGTCCATGAGGCCGCCAAGCTCATCAAGGAAGGAAAAGGCGCCACCCACTACGGAATTGCCAGTGCGATTGGCCGGATTTGCCAGGCACTCGTGCACAACACCGATCTCATTCTGACAGTTGGTACCGTGCATGCCGAAGTCGAAGGCGTGCCAGACGTGTGTCTGTCATTGCCGATGGTCGTTAATGGCGCCGGCGCCAGGTTACTGGCCTACCCGGAGCTCGATGCCGCCGAACACGAGGCCCTGCAGCGCAGCGCGCACATCGTCAAGGAGGCAACCGACAGCGTACTCCCTGGACGGTAGGGGCATTTCGTGCGCTTCGGACAGGAGGAACCGCCGCACCAGCGGCAGGAGGTTGATCATGGCTGGATTACACGTCAAGGCTTCATCGTCTCCACATACATCAACGTCGACACCGCCGATCGGGCATCTCGGCAATCTCTGGAAGTACCTCGTCCCGGTGGGGATTGGCATCATCCTTTGGTTCCTGCCGCCGCCGGACGGCCTCGACGCGAAAGCCTGGCACATGTTCGCGGTGTTTGTCGCCACCATTGCCGGCATCATGACAGCCCCGCTGCCGATGTCGGCGGTGGCAATCATTGGGTCCACGGTGGGTGTACTGGTTGGCGTGTTGTCGTTTGCGGACGTGACCAAGTCTACGGGCACGGATCTCGTCTGGCTGGTCATGCTCGCCTTCTTCATCTCCCGCGGCGTGATCAAGACGGGACTGGGGCGCCGCATCGCGCTGCTGTTCATGCGCCTGTTGGGCAAGCGAACCGTGGGTCTGGGCTATGGCCTCGCCCTCACTGAACTCATTATCTCGCCCGCCATGCCCAGCATCACTGCCCGCGCCGGTGGCGTGATGCTGCCGATTACCAAGGCAATATCCGAAGTCCTCGGCAGTCATGCGGATGACCCGGAATCCCGCGGCAAGGTGGGGCGCTACCTGATCCTGTGCGCCTTCCATGCAAATATCATCTCTGCGGGCATGTTCATCACGGCGATGGCAGGCAACCCCCTTACGGTGAAACTGGCGGCGGACCAGGGCGTCTCGATTAGCTGGCTCGATTGGGCGGTGGCAGCGTCGGTCCCTGGCTTGCTGTGCCTTGCCATCATTCCGATAGCCATGCTCTGGATCGCCCCGCCGCAGGTCCGCGAGACCCCCGATGCGACGGCCCTTGCTCAGCGAGAACTCACGGCCCTGGGACCCATTTCCGCCAAGGAAATCATCATGGCGGTCATCTTCGTCGGCTTGCTGGTGCTCTGGATTTTCGGCGAGGACCTGAAGATCAGTGCGACGCTGGCGGCCGCACTCGGCGTGTCGCTGCTGTTCATTACCGGCGTGCTGACCTGGCAGGACGCCCTGAACGAGAAAGCGGCATGGGACACCATGATCTGGATCGGCCTGCTGATCATGCTGGCGTCCAAGCTCAATGAATACGGGATGGTTTCCTGGTTCGGCAAGGAATTCGGGGTCCACCTCCAGGGCTACCACAGGTTGGGCGTCTACATGATGGTGGCAGCGATCTACTGCTACATCCATTACTTCTTCGCAAGCGCAACGGCGCATATCAGCGCGCTCTTCCCCCTCTCCATGGCGCTGATGGTCGCTGCTGGCATTCCGCCGTTCACCGCGGCGGTCGCGCTCGGCATCCTGAGCAATATCAACGGTTGCCTGACCCAGTATGGCATCGGCTCCGGTCCGGTCATGTATGGTGCGGGCTACGTTACTCAGGGAGAGTGGTGGAAGGCGGGCTTCGTGATGAGCCTCATATACATGGTCGTCTGGCTGGTTGTCGGCCCGCTCTGGTGGAAATTGCTGGGGCATGTCTGAACCACGCCCGGTATGGAGCATCACGAAACGGCAAAAAAACACCCCTCATCAAGGGGTGTTGGGGGACAGCGCCCCCCAACCATGTATCAATAGTTGGGGGGATCGCCGCAGAGGTCCTTCAATCGTGCAAGGCAACAACCGCCCTTAACGCACCATCCGGCCGAACGTGAACTCGCCGTCCTCGTAGTCCACGGGCACCACGTCCTTCGCGGCAAACCTGCCTTCCAGAATGGCCTTGGCCACCGGATTCTCGATCTGCTGCTGGATCGCGCGCTTCAGCGGGCGGGCGCCGAACACCGGGTCGTAGCCTGCGCTGGCAATCTTCTCCAGCGCGCGGTCGGTCACGTCCAGCGTCATGTCCATGCGCGCCAGACGCGTCTGCAGGCGCTTGAGCTGGATGCGGGCGATCGACTCGATGTTCTTCTGGTCAAGCGCGTGGAACACCACCACCTCGTCGATCCGGTTCAGGAACTCGGGCCGGAAATGCGATCGCACCTCCTGCCAGACTGCGCCCTTCACCGCTTCCTGCGGCTCGCCGGCCATCGCCTGGATGATGTGTGAACCGAGGTTCGACGTCATCACGATCACCGTGTTCTTGAAGTCCACGGTACGGCCCTGGCCATCGGTCAGGCGGCCATCGTCAAGCACCTGCAGCAGCACGTTGAACACGTCCGGGTGCGCCTTCTCGACTTCGTCGAACAGGATCACCGCGTACGGCTTGCGGCGCACCGCTTCGGTCAGGTAACCGCCTTCGTCATAACCCACGTACCCCGGGGGCGCGCCGATCAGCCGGCTCACGCTGTGCTTCTCCATGAATTCGCTCATGTCGATGCGGATCAGATGCTCCTCCGAATCGAACAGGAACTCGGACAGCGCCTTGCACAGCTCGGTCTTGCCCACGCCCGTCGGCCCAAGGAACAGGAACGAGCCATACGGCTTGTTCTCGTCCGACAGGCCGGCACGCGAGCGGCGGATCGCATCGGACACCAGCCGCACGGCCTCGTCCTGACCCACCACACGCTGGTGCAGGCGATCTTCCATCTTGAGCAGCTTCTCGCGCTCGCCCTGCATCATCTTGGCCACGGGGATGCCCGTGGCACGGCTGACAACCTCGGCGATTTCCTCGGCGCCAACCTGCGTGCGCAGCAGCTTGTTCTGGTGCTTCTGCTCGCTGGCCTCGGCCTTGGTTGCCGCCTGCAGCTTGCCTTCCAGTTCCGGCAGCTTGCCGTACTGGAGCTCGGCCACCTTGTCGAGCTTGCCTTCGCGTTGCAGGCGCGTGATTTCGAGCTTGATCTTCTCGATCTCTTCCTTCAGCGCGGCCGCACCCTGCGCGGCGCCCTTCTCGGCGCGCCAGATCTCGTCCAGGTCCGCGTATTCCTTCTCCAGCCGCGTGATTTCCTGCTCGATCAGTTCCAGACGCTTGCGCGATGCCTCGTCGGTCTCCTTCTTGACCGCCTCGCGCTCGATCTTGAGCTGGATCGTGCGGCGCTCGAGCTTGTCCATCGCCTCGGGCTTCGAGTCGATTTCCATCTTGATGCGCGCGGCGGCCTCGTCGATCAGGTCGATGGCCTTGTCCGGCAGGAAGCGGTCCGTGATGTAGCGGTGCGACAGCTCCGCCGCGGCCACGATGGCCGGATCGGTGATCTCCACCTTGTGGTGCAGTTCGTACTTCTCCTGCAGGCCACGCAGAATGGCGATGGTTGCCTCGACGGTCGGTTCGTCGACAAGCACCTTCTGGAAGCGGCGCTCCAGCGCGGCATCCTTCTCGATGTACTTGCGGTACTCGTTCAGCGTGGTCGCACCGATGCAGTGCAGCTCGCCGCGCGCCAGCGCCGGCTTGAGCATGTTGCCCGCGTCGATCGCGCCCTCGGCCTTGCCCGCGCCCACCATCGTGTGGATCTCATCGATAAAGACGATGGTCTGCCCTTCATCCTTGGCCACGTCGCTGAGCACGGCCTTCAGGCGCTCCTCGAACTCGCCGCGATACTTGGCACCGGCCAGCAGCCCGGCCATGTCAAGCACGAGCACACGCTTGTTCTTGAGCGTCTCCGGCACTTCGCCGTTGACGATGCGTTGCGCCAGCCCTTCGACGATGGCGGTCTTGCCCACGCCCGGTTCGCCAATCAGCACAGGGTTGTTCTTGGTGCGGCGCTGCAGGATCTGGATCGCCCGGCGGATTTCGTCGTCGCGGCCGATCACGGGGTCAAGCTTGCCGGCGCGCGCGCGCTCGGTCAGGTCGACCGTGTACTTCTTGAGCGCCTCGCGCTGTGACTCGGCGTCTGCGCTATTGACGGTGTCGCCGCCGCGCACGGCCGTGATCGCGGCCTCCAGCGACTTGCGGGACAGGCCGTTCTCGCGCGCGATGCGCCCGGTATCGCCCTTGTCGTCAGCCACGGCCAGCAGGAACAGTTCGCTGGCGATGAACTGGTCGTTGCGCTTGATGGCTTCCTTCTCGGTGGCGTTCAGCAGGTTGTTGAGGTCGCGGCCTACCTGGACCTCGTTCGTGCCCTGCACCTGCGGCAGGCGGTGAATCGCCGCGTCGAGCGCGTTCTGCAGGCCGGCCACGTTTACGCCGGCGCGCGACAGCAGCGTGCGGGCGGCGCCGTCGTCCTGCGCCAGCATTGCACGCAGCAGGTGCTGTGGTTCGATGTATTGATTGTCATTGCCCAACGCCAGGCTCTGGGCTTCTGCCAGCGCTTCCTGGAACCGGGTGGTCAGTTTGTCGATTCGCATTAGGATCCCTCTCTCTAGGAAAGTGTGTCCTGATGCGAGGGCTACGCCGGCAAGCTCTGTTGCCTTTCGCGTATGCCCTGCCGGACACGCTACTTCCGAAAGATAGGGCTTGAGAATGGCATTTCAAGACGTCGACCGGGTTGTCGAACAATGCGTCGACCAAGGTGTCGACCAAGGTGTCGACCAGGGCGTCGGCAATACGCCCGCCATGCGTGCCCGATGCGCATGGCGGGCAACCTCCACTGCCTGTTCCGGATGACTCAGTTCGGAACGTTCACGGTCGAACCGCTGACCGTGATCGCGTCGGCGGCGGCTGGCGTGGCGGCGATCGGCGGGACATTCGACGGCAGGATCTGCGGGCCGACGGTGGCGTTGTTGACCCCGCCGCGCGGCGTGGTGCGGACCACCTGGGACGCCGGCAGCGCCGTGCCATTGCGCAGGTTCGCGTAGACCGCATCGAGCGCCCGGTTCAGATAGACGTGCATCGGGATGTACCTTGCGGCATACCCGGGGAGCACATCAATGAACCCATCGAAATGCTGGCCATTCGTCACCTCGATATACGACAGCTTGCTGACGTTACCCTCGACACTCTTGTTCAGGCCGAGATACGGACGTGACGTATGGTTCACCGGCAGAAGCCCGTCGCTGCGACCCTGCACGATGATCGACGGCCTGCCGCCCAGGTTGCCCGTGCGGTAGGTCTGGCCGATGCCGGTCATCAGCGCCGGGTTCGTGTTGTCGAACAGATTGCGCAGGCACAGCGCGCCGTCGAGATTGGCGTCGGCCGTGTTATTCGACGGCGAATTCGACAAGAAATCGCGCATCGGGCCGGACGGATTGGCGTCGTTCATCAGCGTGACCGAGGTAGTCGGCGGAACGCCATTGCCAGTCGAGAACAGGCCCGCCAAGGAAGCCGCCGGGATCGCCACCGGGGTCGCCGTCGCACCACCCGGCGAGGCAAAGCTGTAGTTGCAGAGTCTGTCCGTCACGCTGGCGCGCGAATACGCATTGGCATAGGTCACCGAGATCGAGCTGGCCACTTCCAGGGCCGAGAGCGAGGCAAACAGCTCATCCGATTCGGACTCCCAGCCCGCGTTGTGCAGGGCGGCCAGGGCGGAAGCCGTCTGGGCGGAAGCCGTTCCGCCCGTCACCTTGCTATTTGGGGCCGTGACCAGCGATGCGCAGCGGGCAAGCCCCGGTCCTGTCGAACTGAACATCGGTGCGTTCGTCAGGCTCGTATCCTGGGCTGCGCAAAGCTGGTACAGGTTGGCAATGGTCGTGTAGTCGTACAGATGCTTGCCAGATGCAGCAACCTGCACCCCGCCGCGCTTGACGATGACGCCCGCCGTCGGCGGCAGGTTCACGTTTGGCTCCCCGACGGCCACCCCGTCGATCAGGCCCGTGGTGTCCTGCTCGGCGGCAGCAATGGCCGCGCCGCCGCCGTTGGAGACTGCCGAGGCAATCACCAGCACGTTGGCGGGCGTAAACGTCGCCTGCCGCGTGCCGTCCGTGTTCGTCTGGCCAAACTTGTCGTTGATGGCCCACATCGTGAACTGGATCGCCTGCAGCGTGTTGGCGCCCCAGCTTGCCTCCGGGTTCTGCTGCGAGTGCGCGTGCTTGAAGGCCAGCCGGTGCGGGAAGGTGCCGGTGAAGCCCGCCAGCGTCTGGCCGCCGCCCGGCTGCGCGGTGAACTGGGCCAGTTTGCCTGCGGCCGAACGGCTCTGGCGCGTGCCGTCGATCAGCGGCACGGTATCGGTATCCAGATCATGTGGCGCGGCGCCGGTACCCTTGTCCGTATAGGCCACGGCACAGTTGCGCTTGAGCCCCCATTCGCCAACCGCGATCCCGCCATAGATGCCGCGGGAGCCCGATGAAGTGGCGGAAATGATGCAGGGGTTCCTGATATCGAACGAATCCGGCACCTGGGCCATAACCGTCACGTTCTGCTGGCCGGTACCGTCGTCGGCGAATGCGATGTATTCGGTACCCGGGATCTTGCCCTGACCGCCCGTCACATTGCCAAGGGCATCGACATTCGGGCCATAGAGCGACCCATAGCCGCCCGCCGCCTGAACGTCCACGATGGCGCGGTAGTTGGTCCAGATCGCATTGCGGCGCAGTTCGGCGGCAGTTGGCGCGTTCGGATTGGCGAACGCCGGCGCAGCGGCGGATAGCCCGTCCTTGCCCAGCCCGGCGGTCAACAGGTCGTCGGAGTTGCCGTCAAAGGTCTTGACCCCGACCGTGCCGACGACAAATGCCGGCTTGATGTTTGGCGTGACGTTTCCGCCGCCACCACTGCTGTTGCCGGGCCCGCCACCGCCGCCACAGGCGGCCATCGTCAGGCTGGCCAGCGTAGCCACGGCGCCGGAAATTGCGGTCAGGCGCCTGGCGCGGCGAACCTTGCGATCGGTGGAACGATCGGACGGGTGTGACAGATTTGTAGGGTGGTTCTTGTGGCTCTGCTGCATTGATATGTCTCCTTCTTGTTTTCGACCAGACGGCACGAAGGCCGAGCGGGGCTCGGTTGGTGAGACAACTACAAACTGCCAGGGGAAAGCGGGATGAAATGCGGGGCTGCGGAGAGGCGCCGTTGATGCGGCAGCATGCGACGCCTCATGCACGTGGCTGCCCGGCTCGTGAATGTTAGCCGGTCTTGCGTCGCAAAACGATGGGTTGAGCGATACGTAGTGTTACCTAAGGTCTACCCCGAGGCCCGGGGGCAACACGTCACGTCACGACAGCACGCGATACGACCAGATGCCAAACGCGGTCAGCATCAGCGATCCGCCCAGATGCAGCACCACGTGGGCCAGCGCCCAGCGATAGTCGCCGGCCAGCAGATTGCCGATCACTTCGCTCGAAAACGTGGAGAACGTGGTCAGACCGCCAAGAAAGCCCGTAACCGCCAGCAGGCGCCATTCGGGCGGCAGCGACGGATGGGTGTCGAAAAATGCAACTGCCAGACCAATCAGATAACCGCCGACGAGGTTCGAGGCCAGCGTGCCATACGGCATCGCCGGATTCACGGCATTCCACATGAACGAGAAACCCCAGCGCAGCCAGGCGCCAACGGCGGCGCCAATGCCGACCGCCACAAAGCCCATCGGACCCATTTATTCGTCCTTGTTGTTGTCTGGATCTGCGTTGAACGATTCGATGCCCCAGCGGCGCAGCGCCGCGTCGTCGGAAACGCGCGCATCGACCCAGCGCGCGCCCCCGGGCGTTTCTTCCTTCTTCCAGAAAGGCGCCTCGGACTTCAGGTAGTCCATGATGAACTCGCACGCGGCAAACGCGGCGCCACGGTGCGCCGAGGCCACGGCCACCAGAACGATCTGATCGAGCGGTTGCAGCAGGCCCACGCGGTGCACGATCGTGACACCGAGCAGCGGCCAGCGCTCGCGTGCGGCGGCCTCGATCTTCTCGAGCGCGCGCTCGGTCATGCCCGGGTAATGCTCGAGTTCCATCGTGCTGACGCTCGTGCCATCGCTGACGTCACGCACGGTGCCAATAAAGCTGGCCACAGCCCCCACGCCGGGGTTATCGGCGCGCAGCGCTGCCACTTCAGCGCCCAGGTCGAAATCCTCGTGCTGAACACGCACCGCCATGTCAGCCTCCGGTCACGGGCGGGAAGAACGCCACCTCGCAGCCATCGGCAAGCGGGGTGTCGGCGCGGGCCACGGCGTGGTCGACAGCCATGCGCAACGCGCGGCCTTCGGCCAGCGTTTCGGCCCAGGCACCGCCACGGTTGCGCAGCCATGCGCGCAGGTCGCCAACGGTGCGCACTTCGGCGGGCACTTCGGCGCGCTCGGCGCCCTGCCCCACCTGTTCGCGCACGCTGGCGAAGTATCGAAGTTCAAGTTGCATGATCAGGCCAGCAGGCTGGCAAATGGAATGAACTGGACGATGTCGCCGCGCTGGATGGTCTGGTTCGGCGGATTGTCGATCAGGCCGTCGCCCCATACGGTGGAGGTCAGCACGCCCGAACTCTGGTTCGGGAACAGGTCCAGCCCGCCCGCATCGTTGATGCGCGCGCGCAGGAATTCGTTACGGCGGTCGCCGCGCGGCAGGTCGAAATCGGCCCGCAGCGGCAGGCGGCGCGGCGTCACGTCGGCCACGCCCTGCAGGCGCAGGATAAAGGGCCGCACGAACAGCAGGAACGTGACAAAGCTCGACACGGGGTTGCCGGGCAGCCCCAGAAAGAACGCCGGCAACGCCGTACCGTTGGCAACCTGCCCGAACGCCAGCGGCTTGCCAGGCTTGATCGCGATCTGCCACAGGTCCAGGCGCCCTTCGGCGGTGACGGCCGGACGGATATGGTCTTCCTCGCCCACGGAAACACCACCCGAGGTGATGATCAGGTCGTTGCCCTCCGCCGCGCGGCGCAGCGTGTCGCGCGTGGCCGCCAGCGTATCGGGAACGATGCCGAAGTCGGTTACCTCGCAGCCGAGGTTCTCCAGCAGGCCGCGCAGCGTGAAGCGGTTCGAGTTGTAGATCGCGCCGGGCTTGAGCGGTTCGCCGGGCATCGCCAGTTCGTCACCGGTGAAGAACACGGCCACGCGTACGCGGCGGATCACGTCGAGCCTTGCCTGCCCGACCGACGCAGCAAGGCCCAGCGCCTGCGGCGTCAGCCGCGTCCCGGCGGGCAGGATCTCGCTGCCCGCCTCGATATCCTCGCCGGCGCGGCGAATCCACTCGCCCGAGGCCGGTACATGATTGACAATCACTGCATCGCCATCCGCCTGACACTGCTCCTGCATCACCACGGCATCGGCGCCTGGCGGAATCAGCCCGCCGGTGAAGATGCGCGCGGCCGTACCGGGGGCCAGTTCGGTGCCGACATGACCGGCCGGAATCCGCTGCGAAACCGGCAGGCGCGTGCCCGCCCCCTGCACGTCGGCAGCGCGCATCACGTAGCCGTCCATCGACGTGTTGTCGGCCGGCGGCACGCGCAGCGCGCTGGTCACCCCGGCGGCCAGCACGCGGCCATTCGCCTGGAGCGTATCGACGGTTTCGGTATCGGTAATCGGACGAACGCCGGCCATCAGGGCTTCAATTGCCTGGGCCATGGTCAGCATCGGGGGGCGCGCAGCAGTCTGGGTCATGGGATGCGTATGGGATTCGGGTTGACTCCAAATGAAACAGCCCCCGGGCTTGCAAGCCTGGGGGCCGTGGCGGAGCCCGGCAAACCCGATTGTAGCGAGTTGCAGCCAGGCCGGCGGATCACGCCGTGATAAGGGCTATTACAGCGGCACTTACAGGCCCGTGTGCTGCGCGATGTACGCCTTCACGCGGTCTGCATCGGCAGGCATCACTTCGAAGCGCTGCGGCAGACCCTCGATACCATCGAACGCGGACGGACGCTCCGGCTCATGGCCAAGCGCCTCGCGGATCGTGTCGGCGAACTTTGCCGGCAGCGCCGTTTCCAGCACCACCATCGGGACGCCTGCATCCAGGTATTCGCGCGCCACCTTCACGCCATCGGCGGTGTGGGTGTCGATCGTCACGCCATAGCGCTGGTTCACGTCGCGGATCGTCGTCAGACGGTCCTCGTGCGTGCTGCGGCCCGAAACAAAGCCGAACTGGCGGATGCGCTCGAACTCCGGCGTACCGGCCAGATCGAAACCGCCCTTGGTGTCGACGTCGCGGAACAGCGCCACGAGCTTGTCCGAATCCTGGCCCAGCAGATCGAAGACAAAGCGTTCGAAGTTGGACGCCTTCGAGATGTCCATGCTCGGGCTCGACGTGTGGTACGTCTGCGCCGAGGTCCGCACGCGGTACGTGCCGGTGCGGAAGAACTCGTCAAGCACGTCGTTCTCGTTCGTGGCCACCACGAGCTTGTCGATCGGCAGGCCCATCATGCGCGCGATATGGCCTGCGCAGACGTTGCCGAAGTTACCCGACGGCACGCAGAACGACACCTTCTGGCCCGGGCCGTTCGTGGCCAGCAGCCAGCCCTTGAAGTAGTACACGACCTGGGCCACCACGCGGGCCCAGTTGATCGAATTCACGGTGCCGATACGCTGGCGCGCCTTGAACGCATGATCGTTCGAGACAGCCTTGACGATGTCCTGCGCGTCATCGAACACGCCTTCGATCGCGATGTTGAAGATGTTCGGGTCCTGCAGGCTGAACATCTGCGCGGTCTGGAACGCGCTCATCTTGCGGTGCGGGCTCAGCATGAACACGCGGATGCCTTCCTTGCCGCGCATCGCATACTCGGCCGCGCTGCCGGTATCACCCGACGTTGCGCCAAGGATGTTCAGCTTCAGGCCCGCGCGCTTCAACGCGTACTCGAACAGGTTGCCGAGCAACTGCATCGCCATGTCCTTGAAGGCCAGCGTCGGGCCGTTCGACAGGCCCAGCAATTGCAGCTTCGTGCCACCTTCCTCGCCGAGCGTGCGCAGCGGCGTGATATCGGCAGTGTTGTCGCCCGGACGCGCATTGCGGTACACCTCGGCGGTGTACGTCTTGCGCGTCAGCGCGCGCAGATCCTCGGCCGGAATGTCGTCACAGAAGCGCGACAGCACCTCGAATGCCAGATCGGCATACGGGAGCTTGCGCCACGCTTCGAGTTCGTCGGCCGTGACTTGCGGGTACTGCTTCGGCAGGTACAGGCCGCCATCGGGCGCCAGCCCGCCGAGCAGGATTTCGGAGAACGATTGCGGCACGTCATGGCCGCGCGTCGACTGGTAATTCATGGGGCAAGCCTGCTCGATCTCTTAGTTCAGTTCTTCCATGCGCAGGCGCGTGACCGGCGACAGCACGGTCTGCAGCGCCTCGATGCTGCGGATTGCGGCATTGACCTGCTTTTCGCGCGTCAGGTGCGTCAGGATGATGATGTCGGTCTGCGGTTCGCCTTCGCGCGATTCCTTCTGCAGCATCGCGTCGATGCTGATGCCGGCCTCGGCCAGGATGCGCGTGATCTCGGCCAGCACGCCGGTCTCGTCGGACACGCGCATGCGCAGGTAGTACGAGCTCGTGACTTCCTCGATCGGCAGCACCGGCACGTTCGACAGTTCGTCCGGCTGGAACGCCAGGTGCGGCACGCGGTGGTTCGGATCGGCGGTGTGCAGGCGGGTCACGTCGACCAGGTCTGCGATCACGGCCGAGGCGGTCGGCTCGGCGCCGGCGCCCTTGCCGTAGTACAGCGTGGCGCCCACGGCGTCGCCCTGCACCAGCACGGCATTCATCGCGCCCTCCACATTGGCGATCAGGCGCGAGGCCGGCACCAGCGTCGGGTGCACGCGCAGTTCCACGCCATCCTCGCGGCGGCGCGTGATGCCCAGCAGCTTGATGCGATAGCCCAGTTCCTCGGCGTACTTGATGTCGATGGCCGACAGCTTGGTGATGCCTTCCACGTGGGCGCGATCGAACTGCACCGGCATGCCGAACGCGATCGCGCTCATCAGCGTGACCTTGTGCGCGGCATCGATGCCTTCGATGTCGAACGTCGGATCGGCTTCGGCGTAGCCCAGTTGCTGCGCTTCCTTGAGGACCGTTTCGAAGTCCAGGCCCTTGTCGCGCATCTCGGACAGGATGAAGTTCGTCGTGCCGTTGATGATGCCGGCGATCCACTGGATGCGGTTCGCGGTCAGGCCTTCGCGCAGCGCCTTGATGATGGGGATCCCACCGGCCACGGCGGCTTCGAACGCAACGATCACGCCCTTCTTGCGCGCGGCTTCGAAGATCTCGTTGCCGTGCACGGCCAGCAGCGCCTTGTTGGCGGTGACCACGTGCTTGCCGTTCTCGATGGCCTTGAGCACCAGTTCGCGGGCGATGCCATAGCCGCCGATCAGCTCCACGACGATGTCGATATCCGGGCGCGTCACCACGTCGTTGGCATCGCTGACGACGTCCACCGTGCCACCGGTCAGTTCGCGGGCGCGCTCGGTGTTGAGGTCGGCCACGACCGCAATCTCGATGCCGCGACCTGCGCGGCGGCGAATTTCCTCCTGATTGCGCTTGAGCACGTTGAACGTGCCGCTGCCGACGGTACCGATGCCGAGAAGGCCGACTTTGATGGGATTCATGGACGTCTGACTCTGGGTTGCTTGATTCTGAAATTGGGGGCGTCCGGCGGCTTAGACAGTGCCGTGACGTTTGCGATAGTTCTCAAGGAAGCGGCCCACGCGGCTGATGGCCTCGCGCAGATCCTCTTCATGCGGCAGGAACACGATCCGGAAATGGTCCGGCGCGCCCCAGTTGAAGCCGGTACCCTGCACCAGCAGCACCTTCGACTCCTGCAGCAGTTCGTAGATGAATTCCTGGTCGTCCTGGATCGGATACATCGACAGGTCGAGCTTCGGGAACAGGTACAGCGCGGCCTTGGGCTTGACGCACGTGATACCCGGGATCTGCGTGATCAGCTCATGCGCCAGGTCACGCTGGCGGCGCAGCCGCCCGCCGTCGGCCACGAGGTCGTTGATGCTCTGGTACCCGCCCAGGGCCGTCTGGATTGCCCACTGGCCCGGCACGTTGGCACACAGGCGCATCGACGACAGCATGTTCAGGCCTTCGATATAGTCCTGCGCGGGGCGCTTGTCCCCCGACACCACCATCCAGCCCGCGCGGTACCCGCACGAGCGGTAGTTCTTCGACAGGCCGTTGAAGGTCACGGTCAGCACGTCGGTGGACAGCGAGCCGATCGACGTATGGGTGTTGCCGTCGTACAGGACCTTGTCGTAGATCTCGTCGGCAAAGATGATCAGGCCGTGCTCGCGGGCGATGACCACGATCTCCTTGAGCAAGTCGTCGGAATACAGCGCGCCCGTCGGGTTGTTCGGGTTGATGATGACGATGGCGCGCGTGTTCGGGGTGATCTTGCTGCGGATGTCGTCGAGGTCGGGCATCCACTCGTTGGCCTCGTCGCACACATAGTGGATCGGCGTGCCGCCGGACAGGCTCACCGCAGCCGTCCACAGCGGGTAGTCAGGTGCCGGAACCAGCACTTCATCACCGCTATTGAGCAGCGCGTTCATCGACATCACGATCAGTTCGGATGCGCCGTTGCCCACATAGATGTCGTCCAGCCCCACGCCCTGGATCTTCTTCTCCTGGGTGTAGTGCATGATCGCCTTGCGCGCCGCGAAGATGCCCTTCGAATCGGAGTAACCGGCCGAATTCGGCAGGTTGCGCATCATGTCCTGCTGGATTTCCTCGGGAGCATCGAACCCGAACACGGCCAGGTTGCCGATGTTCAGCTTGATGATCTTGTGCCCCTCCTCCTCCATCTGCTTGGCCTTTTCCAGCACCGGGCCGCGGATGTCATAGCAAACGTTCTGGAGCTTGTTCGATTTCTGGATGGGTTTCACGGCGGTGTTGGCGATGTCAGGGCAAGCTGCCGGTCTCTGGCGGCAGCGGAATCTTGGAATCTTCTGGATTGACCTGGGCGTCTGGCGGCGCGTCCGCTGTGAGGCTCGCGAGGCGTGGCAGACCGGGAGGCAAAAGCTATAAGATATCGGATTATGACAGACTTCGGCATGGTTTCTTGCATTGCAGCGAGCGTTTTGCCCGCCTGCGCGCACGATCCTGCCACCAACCCGTCGCCAGTCCCCCGCTGCGGCACATCCCGCCTCGGGATGACGCACCGGAACCTCCCGGCGGCATGAGGCCCCCCACTTGAAACTCCACGCCGACCAGCCCCAGAACCTCAATACCGTGACCGGCTATGGCCCCGGCTATGTCGAAATCAACGCCATCCGCCACGAACAGTCCGTGCTCGTGATGCCAGAAGGCGACATCGAGCCGTGGCCGGTCAATCGTTTCGAGGATCTCCAGTCCGCCCACTTCGAAGCCCTGCTCGACAAGTCACCCGAAGTGGTGCTGCTCGGCACCGGCGGGCAACTGCGCTTCCCCCATCCGCGCCTGACCGCCGCGCTGTCGCGCCGCCATATCGGCGTGGACGCGATGGACTTGCAGGCCGCATGCCGCACCTACAATATCCTCATGGCCGAGGGCCGGAAGGTCGCCGCGGTGCTGCTGGTGGAGCCAGCCGCCTGAGACGCCCGGGCCGGCAACCGATGACGGAACCCTCTCCCGGGTTATCGTCCCGATTTTCGCCAGGTTGAGCCTACGCCACGCTTGAAGTCTCGCCGGCTGCCCCAATCTGCACTCGCCATGGCAGTACGCCCGGGACCAACATCGGGCTGCCGCCGTCACCGATGACGCAAAGCCATCCAGGAGAGCCACCAGCATGACCGTCAGTCTCAACAAGGCCATTCCCGACTTCCAGGCCCCCGCAACCGGCGGGGACTTCCGGCTTGCCGACCAGCGCGGCAAAACCACGGTGCTGTACTTCTACCCGAAGGACAACACGCCGGGTTGCACCACCGAAGCCATGAACTTCCGCGACCAGTACACCGACTTCGAGAAGGCCGGCGCCGTGGTGTATGGCATCTCGCGCGACAGCATGAAGTCGCACGAGAACTTCAAGGCCAAGCTGGAGCTGCCCTTCGAACTGATCTCGGACGCCGACGAGGCGATCTGCCAGCTCTTCGATGTCATCAAGATGAAAAAGATGTATGGCAAGGAAGTGCGCGGCATCGAGCGCAGCACGTTCATCCTGGACGCCAAGGGCGTCCTGCGCCACGAGATGCGCGGCATCAAGGTGCCGAACCACGTGGACGAAGTGCTTGAGATCGTCAGGGGGATGTGAACCCGGACGTCCACAGGGCATCTACAAGACAAGCGCGCAGCCGCGATGCAACGGCAAGTATTTGACCGATTGCAAAACAGAAAACCTTCGGGTAGATTGGGTCGTAATGCGTTCAGATCCCAGTTGCCACGCTGAAGTAACGTTCCGGCCCAGTAGGCTCAGTCCCCGGGCTGGTAGCGGATCTGCCGCGTCTTGGGTCCGCAAGCAAGCCGCCACACCTGTCCACCAGGCCTGGCGGCTTTTTTGTTTGCCCAGTCCCTCAACTTCACCCTTCGGTCTTCCCGTTTTCTGCCGTTCGTTGGCTGTAGCACGCCAGCCATTTCGCCCCCGTTTGTTTCCCTGAAAGGAAAGCCAAGCATGCCGCTGCCTACCATGCCCGCCAAGCCTGCCCAACTGCTGGACCCGAGCGAATTCGCCCCGGTCACACTGCCCAAGGCCAAAGCCGCGCAGGGTAAAAAACCTGTGCCGGTCCTGGAGCGTGTGGCACTGCTCGAGACCGGCGACACCAAGGCGCCCGCCACCCGCGCGCGCGCAGGCAGCACTACCCGGGCCAAGACAGTCGACGCTCCGGCGTCAACCACCACGCCGGCGGCAACGCCCGCGGTCAGCCTGGTCAAGCCTGCCGCCGGCCCGACGCGCCGTGCCCGCAAGGAAGCCGGTCCGAGCAAGCTGTTCGTGCTCGACACCAACGTGCTGATGCACGACCCGACGTCGCTGTTCCGTTTTGAAGAGCATGACATCTATCTGCCGATGATGACGCTCGAGGAACTGGACAACCACAAGAAGGGCATGAGCGAAGTTGCGCGCAACGCGCGCACGGTCAGCCGGACGCTGGACCAGCTCGTGGGCGGCACCGATGGCGTGCTCGACGAAGGCCTGCCGCTGGCGAAGCTGGGCAACCGCGACGCTGCCGGCAAGCTGTTCTTCCAGACCAAGCTGAACGACATCAAGCTGCCCGAAGGCCTGCCGCAAGGCAAGGCCGACAACCAGATCCTGGGCGTGGTCAGCGCGCTGCAGCAGCAGTACCCGGAACGCCAGGTCGTGCTTGTGTCGAAAGACATCAACATGCGCATCAAGGCCCGTGCGCTGGGCCTGCCTGCCGAGGACTATTTCAACGACCAGGTACTGGAAGACAAGGACCTGCTCTACTCGGGCGTGCTGCAGTTGCCCAGCGACTTCTGGGCCAAGCACGGCAAGGGCGTGGAAAGCTGGCAGGACCCGAAGTCCGGAACCATGTTCTATCGCCTGACCGGCCCGCTGGTGCCGTCGTTCCTGGTCAACCAGTTCGTCTACCTGGAGCCGATGGACGGCAGCCTGCCGCTGTACGCGCAGGTCAAGGAGATCAACGGCAAGACCGCCCTGCTGCAGACGCTGAAGGACTACGCCCACAACAAGAACAACGTGTGGAGCGTGGTGGCGCGCAACCGCGAGCAGAACTTCGCGCTGAACCTGCTGATGAGCCCGGACGTCGACTTCGTGACGCTGCTGGGCCAGGCCGGCACCGGCAAGACGCTGCTGGCGCTGGCGTCGGGCCTGGAACAGGTGCTGGATCAGAAGCTCTACAACGAGATCATCGTCACGCGCGCCACGGTGCCCGTCGGCGAGGATATCGGCTTCCTGCCCGGCACCGAGGAAGAGAAGATGCAGCCCTGGATGGGCGCATTCGACGACAACCTCGAGGTCCTGCAGAAGAGCGACGACAGTGCTGGCGACTGGGGCCGCGCTGCCACGCAGGAGCTGATCCGCTCGCGCATCAAGGTCAAGAGCATGAATTTCATGCGCGGCCGTACCTTCGTGAACAAGTTCGTGATCATCGATGAAGCGCAGAACCTGACGCCAAAGCAGATGAAGACGCTGGTCACGCGGGCCGGCCCCGGCACCAAGATCGTCTGCCTGGGCAATATCGCGCAGATCGACACGCCGTACCTGACCGAAGGATCGTCTGGCCTGACCTACGTGGTGGACCGCTTCAAGGGCTGGAGCCACAGCGGCCACGTGACGCTGGCCCGTGGCGAGCGTTCGCGCCTGGCAGACCATGCGGCGGATGTGCTGTAGATATCGGTGAGTGCAAGGGTCTGTCCTGCCGGCCTGTCATCCATGGCCGGCAGGCGGCCAATTCGCTTAGTGTGGTGAAGTACACAGCCGCAGCGTTGCACCAGCGGCACGGACCACACGACCCGGTATGATTCCCGGGTGTTCATGATTGGACGGAGGCGTCGATGAACAAGCAACAGCCGTTCAACCGGTATTTGCCAAATAGCAGGACACTATTTTCCCGCGCGACCCGTACGACACGGCGCCGCCGCATTGTCGCGGCATCGCTGATCGGCGTGACGATGCTGATCGCCGCGGCATTGCGCCCGGCGCGGGCGGCCGACGAAATGGTGATTCGCACCATGGGACCGGTCAGCTACGTATGCGGCGGCATTGCCGCGGATGAGCGCGCACAACTGGCCGAGCAGGAAAAGAACTTCAACATGGGCATCCTGTTCACCCAGGGCGATGGTGAGTTTCTGTCCGATGTTGACGTAAAAGTGACATTGGACGGCCAGCCCGTGGCGAATTTCAAGGCTGGCGGCCCTCGGTGCCTCATACGTGCTCCCGAAGGCAGCTACAATATCGAGGCCAGTTACAAGGGTCAGCTTAAGTCCATCAAGATCACTACCGGCACGCGTAACGCGCAATTGCGCTGGTAGCCCCGCTGGTAGCCCCCATGACGGACGGACGCATGACCTGGCAACCGAATCATAGGAAGGATGCCGCAGCGCCCGTTTCATTCACCCTCTCGTCGGCTTTCGCTTACCGCACTTTGCGCCACAGCCCTTTTGCTGGCCGCTTGTGCGGGAGGGCCGCCCACACGCCAGACCTCGTCGCTGCTCCGTACACCGGGCAAGCCGATGGTCGATCCGAGCGCGGGCCTTGAGGAGGTCTCGATCCAGGCGATGTCGCTGGTCGGCACCCCGTACCGCTATGGCGGCAACACCCCCGATTCCGGCTTCGATTGCAGCGGCCTGGTCCGCTACGTGGTACAGCGATCCGCCAACGTGACGCTGCCGCGCACGACCGAGCAGATGGGCCAGCGAGGCACGGCGCTCGAACGCAGCGAAGTCGCGTCGGGTGACCTGGTGTTCTTCAACACCACGGGGCGCGCCAACTCCCACGTCGGCATCTATGTCGGCCAGAACCGTTTTGTCCACGCGCCGGCTACCGGCGGCACGGTTCGGCTGGAAGACATGAGCAAGTCATACTGGGCGTCACGCTACAACGGCGCACGACGCGTGGTGGCGGCAGGCAGCCTGCCGATGACACCCGTGCCCACCGCATCACCGTCCGCGCCACCCACTGCGGCACCTCCAACGCCCCCTGCCCCAGCCACTCCGGAAGACGACCCGATTGCCGCGTTTGCAAACCGGTAAACGAAAAAAAGCCAGGCACTCAGCCTGGCTTTTTTGTTGGATGATCGTCTCGCGGATCAGTCGGCGTTACAGGATCTGTTTGCCGATCCACCACGCAATCGCCGACATGAACGCCGATGCAGGAATCGTCAGCACCCAGGCCCAGACGATATTGCCCGCCACACCCCAGCGTACGGCCGACATCTTCTGCGCCGAACCGACGCCGACGATCGCACCCGTAATCGTATGGGTTGTGGACACTGGCACGCCCATTGCCGACGCGATGAACAGCGTCATGGCGCCACCCGTCTCGGCGCAGAAACCGCCAACCGGCTTCAGCTTGGTGATCTTCTGACCCATGGTACGCACGATCCGCCAGCCGCCGAACAGCGTGCCCATGCCGATGGCGACGTAGCAGCTGACGATGACCCACATCGGAGGCTCGGCCCCACCTACGGCCACGTGGCCGCTCGCGATCAGCAGCATCCAGATGACGCCGATGGTCTTCTGCGCGTCATTGCCGCCGTGGCCAAGGCTGTAGAGCGACGCCGACAGCAGCTGCAGGCGGCGGAACCAGCGGTCCACGCGCGACGGCGGCGTACGGAAGAACGTCCAGCCGACGATCACCATCATGATCGAGCCGAAGATAAACCCGAGCAGCGGCGAAATCAGGATGAAGGCCACGGTCTTGATCAGGCCGTTGCCCACCAGCGCGCCGGTGCCGGACTTTGCCACCGCGGCGCCCACCAGGCCGCCAATCAGCGCGTGCGACGACGACGAGGGAATGCCGTACAGCCACGTGATCACGTTCCAGACAATGGCTCCGACCAGGGCGCCGAAGATGACGTAGTGATCGACGATATTGACGTCTACGGTGCCGGTGCCCACGGTCGCCGCCACTTTCAGGTGGAAGATGAAGATGGCGATGACGTTGCACATGGCGGCCATGGCCACCGCGTGATGCGGCTTGAGCACGCCCGTGGAGACTACCGTGGCAATCGAATTGGCCGCATCGTGGAAGCCGTTCATGAAGTCGAACAGCAGCGCAAGCGCAACCAGCAGGCCGATCACCCACAAGCTTATTTGAACAGTATGCATGCGAGTACGCGCCTCAGGCGTTTTCCAGGACGATGCCTTCGATGATGTTGGCCACGTCCTCGCACTTGTCGGTAATGGACTCGAGCTGTTCGTAGATCGCCTTCAGCTTGATCAGGCGCTTCACGTCGGTTTCCTCGCGGAACAGCTTCGACATCGCCGAGCGCATCACGCGATCTGCCTCGGATTCGAGCTGGTCGATCTGCTGGGCGGTCTTCAGGATCGTGCTGGCGTTGCTCATATCCTCGAGCAGGCCCACGGCGATCTTGACCTGGTCGCAGCACTGCACGCAGATCGCGGCCAGACGGCGCGCTTCGTCGGTCAGGCTCGTCACGTCGTACAGCGAGATCGTCTCAGCCACGTCCTCCATCAGGTCCAGGATATCGTCCATGGTCGTGATGAGCTTGTGGATCTCGTCGCGGTCCAGAGGCGTGATGAAAGTCTTGTGCAGCAGGTCGATCGTGTCGTGCGTGACGCGGTCCGCCTTCTTCTCGGTGGCCTGCACGCGGCGGGCATGAGCTTCGGCGTTGGGCAGGTCGTTGACCAGCGCTTCCAGTTCGTGCGCGGCGGTCACCGCGCAATCGGCGTGCTGGTTGAAATATTCGAAGAACTTGCCCTCGGTGGGCATGAATCGACCGAACATGAAATGTCCTTGTGGCGCGCCTCACGGCAGCGCTTGGTTGTTTTGCAAATGGGAGGCAGTGCAGATTGCATGACAGCCGCACGAAGCGGCTGTCATCACGGCGCAACATTTTACAGGGTTGCACCGTCCAGCGGTGTAACTGTGGAAGATCAGGTGTCGTTGTCGAAGAACGCAGGCCCGCCACTAAAGTTATCGAACTTCGTGAATTGCCCCAGGAACGTCAGCCGAACGGTGCCGATCGGACCGTTACGCTGCTTGCCGATGATGATTTCGGCAGTACCCTTGTCCTGCGAGTCGGGGTTGTACACTTCGTCGCGATAAATGAACAGAATCACATCGGCATCCTGTTCGATAGCGCCTGATTCACGCAAGTCGGACATCACGGGACGCTTGTTCGGGCGTTGTTCCAGGCTTCGGTTCAACTGCGACAGCGCGATGACCGGACAGTTGAGTTCCTTGGCCAGGCCCTTCAGCGAACGCGAGATTTCCGAAATTTCGGTCGCCCGGTTTTCGCCACCGCCTGAACCCGACATCAGCTGGAGGTAGTCGATGATGATCAGGCCAAGCTGGCCGCATTGACGTGCCAGGCGACGCGAACGCGCGCGCAATTCCATCGGATTCAGGGCCGGCGTTTCATCGATGAACAACTGCGCGTCGTTCATGCGCTGAATCGAATGCGTCAGGCGGGGCCAGTCTTCGTCGAGCAGGCGGCCCGTGCGCAGCCGGTGCTGGTCAAGACGACCCACCGAACCAAGCATACGCATGGCCAGCTGCACGCCGGCCATTTCCATCGAGAACACAGCCACGGGCAGGCCCTGCTCGACCGCCACGTGCTCGCCAATGTTCAGCGAGAAAGCGGTCTTACCCATCGAGGGACGCCCCGCCACGATGATCAGGTCACCGGCCTGCATGCCGCTCGTCATGCGATCGAGATCGATGAAGCCGGTCGGCACACCGGTCACGTCGCTGGAGGAATCGCGGTGGTACAACTCGTCGATCCGCTCAACCACCTGCGTCAGCAGCGGCTGGATCTCCTGGAAGCCCTGCTGGCCACGCGCACCCTCTTCGGCAATGGCGAATACCTTCGACTCGGCCTCGTCGAGGAGCTCACGCACTTCGCGCCCCTTTGGCGCGAACGCGGCGGAGGCGATGTCATCGGCGACCGTCACGAGCTTGCGCAGCACCGACCGTTCGCGCACGATTTCCGCGTAGCGCCGAATGTTTGCCGCGCTTGGCGTGTTCTGGGCCAGCGAATTCAGATAGGCGAGCCCGCCCACTTCCTCGGCCTTGCCGGCCACCTGGAGCATCTCGAAGACCGTGATCACGTCCGCCGGCTTGGTGGCGGAGATCAGACGGGCAATGCTCTGGAAGATCAGGCGATGGTCGAAGCGATAGAAGTCCGCTTCCGAGAGGAAGTCGGCAATCCGGTCCCAGGCGGCATTGTCCAGCAGCAGCCCGCCAAGTACCGATTGCTCGGCCTCGATCGAGTGCGGTGGAACCTTGAGACTGTCTAGTTGGGGATCTGCGGCGGGCGCGTTCATGGGGGGCAATTATAGCGGTGCAGAAGCCCCGCAAACAAAAAAGGCAGGAGCACGGCCCCTGCCTTTCTGTGCATCGGAAGCGTCAGGCAGCGCTGACGCATCGTTCGCGAAGTACGACTTAAACGTGCTCGCCCAGGACGGACACGGTCACATCCACCACCACGTCGGTGTGCAGAGCAACGCTGACCGGGTGGTCGCCCACCATCTTCAGCGGGCCGTTCGGCATGCGGACTTGAGCCTTTTCCAGCTTGAAGCCTTGGCCAGCCAGGGCTTCAGCGATGTCGGCGTTGGTCACCGAACCGAACAGACGGCCATCCACACCCGACTTCTGGGTGATCTGGACGGTCAGGCCGTTCAGCTTCTCGCCTTCGACTTGAGCGGCAGCCAGCTTTTCGGCGGCAGCCTTTTCCAGCTCAGCGCGCTTCACTTCGAATTCAGCGATGGCGCTTTGCGTTGCGCGACGAGCACGCTTGGTCGGGATCAGGAAGTTACGAGCGTAACCGTCCTTCACGCGAACGATGTCACCCAGGCTACCCAGGTTGATGACTTTTTCCAGCAGAATGACTTGCATCGTGTATTTCTCCTTGCGGTCCTGGGACTATCAGTTCTTGTGCAGGTCGGTGTACGGCAGCAGCGCCAGGAAGCGGGCGCGCTTGATGGCCGTATCCAGCTGACGCTGATAGTGAGCCTTGGTACCGGTCAGGCGAGCCGGCGTGATCTTGCCGTTGTCGCCGACGAAGTCCTTCAGCGTGTCCAGATCCTTGTAGTCGATCTGTTCGACGCCAGCCACGGTGAAGCGGCAGAAGCGCTTGCGCTTGAACAGCGGATTCTGTTGCTGGAAGCGCTTCTTGTTCTTGTTGTCACGTTTGATGAATGCCATGATTCAATCCTTTTCGAATGCTTTACATCGAGTGATGTGAAAGACCAGTGTCCTGCTGTTGCGGTGCTTGCGGGCCAGAAAGCCTTCGCAATCGAGCAGCGTGCCGAGCGGTAAGCGCTCCAGCCGCTGGCCAATGGGGCCTATACCCATGGCCACGATTGCAAACTCCACCTGTCGGGGCGTCTCCGCCTCCAGAGCCTCGCCGGCATGCTGCAGAATGCAGTTGACGACGGGCACTCCGGCCGGTGTATAGCGCAGCGTATCTCGCTCGGCGAGGGTGGCGGTCAGCCGAAGCTGGTTCACCTGGACACTGCAGTCCGCTCTCAGGCGGCCTGGCCTTCCGTGGTCGTTTGCGCGGCCTTGCGGGCTTCTTCGCGCTGCACTTCCTTCATCATCGGCGAAGGTGCGGTCTCGGCCTTCTTGGTCTGGACGATCAGGTGACGCAGCACGGCATCATTGAACTTGAACGCGTGTTCGAGTTCGGCCAGCGTTTCCTTGCCGCATTCGATGTTCAGGCAAACGTAGTGAGCCTTGGCCAGCTTCTGGATCATGTAGGCCATTTGACGACGGCCCCAGTCTTCCACGCGGTGAACCTGGCCGTTTTGCGACGTGACGAGCTGCTTGTAACGCTCGATCATCGCCGGCACTTGTTCGCTCTGGTCCGGATGGACGATAAATACGATTTCGTAATGACGCATTGACGCTCCTTTTGGGATGAGCCACCCGGGCGTCACGTCCGGTGCGGCAAGGTTGAGTAGCCCGCGAGTATAGCCCGGAACCCGGCCGCCCCGCAAGGCGCGGCCCGCATTCCGCCTCAGTACTGGCTAAAGAGGTCTTGCAGGCGAGCGCTATCGCGCCCGAGTGCCGGGTCGGCGGCAAGCAACAGCAGCAGCAGGACGCGGGCCTTGTACGGATTGAGATCCGCGGCCGATACGAATACGCCACCTGCCGGGCGCGGCGGAACAGGAATCGCCACATGACCGGCGCCGGTACGGGAACTGCGCACCACTGCCACGCCGTGCGCCAAGGCATCGCCCAGCGCGGCGGCCAGCGTTTCGTGCACCGAGCCGTTGCCCGCGGCGGCCACCACAAAGCCCTTCACACCAGCCGCCACCATCGCGTCGATGGCCACCCTGCCCGGCTGCGCATAGCTGGCGACAACCTCCACCAGCGGCCAGTCGCCCGGCACCGCGAGGCGAGGCACCGTGACGCGGCTCGGCGCGTGCGCGAATCGAACATAACCGTCCTGCACGAACCCCAGCGGGCCGGCCATTGGCGATACGAACGCATCGACTGCCGAGGTATGCCCCTTGGTAACGTCGCGCGCAGCATGGATCTGCTGGTTCAGCACCACCAGAACCCCTTTGCCCACAGCCTCCCGACAGGCGGCAACGCGCACCGCATCCAGCATATTCAAAGGGCCATCAGCCGACAGCGAAGTCGAGGGACGCATGGCTGCAGTCATGACCACAGGCACGGGGCAGGCCTGCGTCAGATGCAGGAACATCGCCGTTTCCTCAAGCGTGTCAGTCCCGTGCGTGATGACAATGCCCGCCACGTCGGGCTGCTCCGCCCAGAATCCGACTCGCGCCGCCAGCGTCTGCCAGAGGCCAAACATCATGTCCTTGCTGTCGACCTGCGCAACCTGCTCGGCCTCGATGCGTGCCACATCGCCCAACGCGGGCACGGCCTGAACCAGTTGCGATACCGGCACGGTAGCGGCCTGGTAGTGCGCGCTGCTGGCGGGATTCGCCGAAGAACCGGCGATGGTGCCGCCCGTGGCGAGCACGACGATGCGGGGCAAGAGTGCTGACATGAATGGAGCCGACAAAGCTGAATGCGGGCAGATTGTAACTGCCCGGCCGCCCGGCCGAACCCGTGGCAAACCCGTGGCCGGCACCTTACGGCCAAGCGATGTTGAGCCGGATGCGCAAATTGTGCTTGCACTTCACTCGATACTGTATAAAATCACAGCATACTGTTTAAACATACAGTGCCTCGGCACAAGACCGGCGACCCATGGCAACCCTGACACCCCGGCAGCAACAGATTTTCGACCTGATCCGCGACACAATCCGCCGGACGGGCTTTCCGCCGACGCGCGCGGAAATCGCCGCTGAATTCGGCTTCTCGTCGCCGAATTCGGCTGAGGAACACCTGCGAGCACTAGCGCGCAAGGGCGTAATCGAGCTAACGCCGGGCGCCTCACGAGGGATTCGCCTCAAGGTGGCGCGTAGTGACTCCGAGCTCCCTGACCAGTTTTCGTTACCGATGGCGGGCGTGCTGCAGTTGACGTTACCGCTGGTAGGACGTGTTGCGGCCGGCAGTCCAATACTGGCAGCCGAACATATCGATCGGCAGTATCAGGTTGACGCATCAGTATTCGATGAACGCCCCGACTATCTGCTTCGCGTCCGCGGCCTGAGCATGCGAGACGCCGGCATTCTCGACGGCGATCTGCTGGCCGTGAAAAAGGCCAGCGAGGCACCCAACGGCAAGATTGTTGTGGCTCGCCTTGGCGATGACGTGACAGTCAAACGACTGAAGAAACGGGGCGACACAATCGAGCTGATCGCGGAAAACCCCGACTTCAAGACCATCGTGCTGCAGTCAGGCCGTGACGAGTTCTCTCTTGAAGGTATCGCAGTAGGCCTGATCCGGTCCTCAGGCTTCTGACTTCCCGGACCCAGGCAGCTGGCCACCTGCCCCGGTCACCCGCTTTTGCTTTGCCAACGCCGCCCCGTCCTTGCAGGACGACGGGCGCGGACATCTGCTGTCGCAAATTACGAGGTGTTGCCATGCTGCAATCCAATCCCATCGCTTCCCGCCGCCCGGTCAAGCCTGTCCCCTTCCGCCAGATCAAGGGCGTTCGCGTCTATCAAGGCGCCCAACGCCGCACAATGGTCGGCAACATGGCCGCGATCTGCCGCATGCTCGAACTCGCGGAGCCATCATCGAAGCTGTAGGCCCGAGCACCGTTGTGGCGTTCATGTGCCATTGTGGGCACTCAATTCGATTGAATTTTGCTTATAGCTGTTAGCAAAACAATCAAATTCACTGTGACGCAGACGCGTCGCCAACGCATCGGCGCGATGCGCGGAACCGGGACTTGTCGACCTCGCCAAGTCCCGATTCTTTTGTGCACCGACTCAATCCGCCAGCGGAGCACCAAACCAGTCCACCGCAAGGTCTGCCTCAAAGGCGGCCAACCAGGACGCGTCACCACCGGTTTTGTCGTTGTATTGCTTGAAGTGACCGCCTATCACTCGCTCGACCGTCACGATCCGTTCTGCGATCTGACCTAATGCGGGCGTGTCCGCAATCTCGAATTCAAAATCTTCAGGAACAAATCCGCGCCTCGCGCACATGGATTCCAGGGCAGCCCGCACATCGGGAGAAAGTTCGTGAAATCTGAGTGTCATGTTTCACCTCCACTGAAACAGCAGATTGTGTTCTTCACAGATTACAAAGCAGACGCTGCAAAGTCCCCAAAAATCCTAGGTGATATGTAGTTCTTTGGGCCAATGAAAATTTCCGGCTCTCCAGCTAGGGTGATTAGCGGGACCATCGATCGTGGCGCAAAGCATCAAGTAGCAGCGTATTGCTCACCGCACGGATCGATGCCGATAAATGAAAAACCCCATTGCGGGACAGCACCTTCAGGAGATGCACGATGGCCAAGCACGATACGTCCAAGCTCGCCAGTCTGTCGCCTTTCGAACTCAAGGATGAGCTTATCAAGTTGGCGGGCAGCGTATCGAATCGCCTGATGCTCAATGCCGGCCGCGGCAATCCCAACTTCCTTGCAACCGTTCCGCGCCACGGCTTCTGGCAGCTTGGCCTCTTCGCCATGATCGAATCGGAGCGATCGTTCTCATACCTGCCTGAAGGCGTGGGCGGCTTTCCGAGGCGCGCGGGAATTGAAGAGCGATTCGATCTCTTTGCACGTGTGCACAAGGATGTACCGGGAGTGAAATTCCTGTCAGGGGCCGTTTCATTTGTGCGCGACCAACTCGGACTCGACGGCGGCGATTTTCTTTATGAAATGTGCGAAGGAATATTGGCCTGCAATTACCCGGTTCCTGATCGCATGCTGCGATTGACAGAGAAAATCGTCAAGCAGTACATCCGCAAGGAAATGATTGGGACGCACCCATTCATTGGTGATTTTGATCTGTATGCGGTCGAGGGCGGCACGGCGGCCATGACATACCTGTTCAATTCAATGCGCGTCAATCACCTGCTCAATCCAGGTGACACGATCGCATTAGGCATGCCGATCTTCACGCCCTATATCGAGATACCAGAGCTGCAGGAATATCACCTGACGGAAGTCTCGATTGATGCCGATCCGGCAGGCGGATGGCAGTATCCCAAGAAGGAACTGGACAAGCTGCGCGACCCCAAGGTCAAGGCATTCTTCCTGGTGAATCCAAGCAATCCCCCATCGGTGAAAATGAGCGATGAGAGCCTGAGATACATCGCCGAAATTGTTCAGGAGCGCCCGGACCTTATTTTGCTCACAGACGATGTGTATGGCACGTTCGCCGACAATTTCACATCCCTGTTTGCGATGTGCCCCAAGAACACGCTTCTGGTGTATTCGTACTCGAAGTACTTTGGCGCCACCGGCTGGCGGCTTGGCGTTATTGCCACACACAAATCCAATTTATTTGACGAACAGATTGCCAAGCTGCCCAAGGATATCCAGAAAGATCTGAACAAGCGCTACTCATCCATTACCACTGAACCAGAGAAGCTGCTCTTCATCGATCGCGTAGTGGCCGACAGTCGCACAGTGGCGCTCAACCACACCGCGGGCCTCTCCACACCTCAGCAGGTCCAGATGGTGTTGTTCTCGCTATTCTCGCTAATGGATTCGGCGGACCGCTACAAGAAGACCATGAAGCGGCTGATCAGAAGCCGAAAGGCTGCGCTGTATCGCGGCATGGGCGTCGCCCCGGAGCCCGTGGACGAAAACGTCGTCGATTACTACACGCTGCTCAATGTCGAGCAGATGAGCCGCGAAGTCGGCCCCGATTTCGTCAAATGGCTGCTGGAATCGATCCAGCCTCACGAGCTGCTGTTCAGGCTGGCAGAGGAAGCCGGAGTGGTTCTGCTGCCCGGCGGCGGCTTTGGTACCCGACACCCATCCGGGCGGGTCTCGCTGGCCAATCTCAATGAAGAAGACTACGTAAAGATTGGCCGTTCCGTGCGCAAGCTGCGTGACGAGTATCTGGCGCGCTATCAGGAAACCGGCGGCAAGACACAGAAGCCGAAGAAGAAGTAACTCGCAAATTCGCAGCAGTTCCTACATTTCAGTCTACAACAACGGGAGTAGGCAATGACATGGTTTGTCTCGACCCTCAAGGCGTATCCCGAAATTTCGATCTTCCTTGCGCTTGGAATCGGTTACTGGGTTGGCGGGAAAAGCTATAAGGGATTCAGCCTCGGTGCCGTGACATCGACACTGCTGGTGGCGATCGTTATCGGCATCCTGGGCGTGAAGATCTCGCCGAATGTAAAGTCGGTCTTCTTTCTTATGTTTCTGTTTGCCGTTGGTTATGGCGTGGGACCGCAGTTTGTTCGCGGCATTGCCAAGGACGGCATCCCGCAGGCCATATTTGCAGCGATAATGGCCGTGCTTTGCCTGGCCTCTTCGGTCGTCGCTGCGAAGATTGCCGGCTACGACCTGGGGTCGGCAGCCGGACTCTTCGCGGGTTCGCAGACGATTTCAGCGTCAATGGGCCTGGCTACCGATGCCATGAACCGCTTGGGGCGATCCCCGGAAGAAACCAAGCAGCTTCTTGACGGCATGCCAATTGCCTACGCGGTGACCTATATTTTCGGCACGGTCGGTTCCGCGATCATCCTGGCACAGATTGGCCCCAAGTTGCTTGGTATCGACCTGGTTGCGGCCTGCAAGGATTACGAGCGGGAGCTTGGCGCCGGGGCAGAAGGCGAAGGCGGCACCGAATGGCACGATTTCGAGTTGCGCGCCTATGCGCTGGCGCCGCAGAGCCCTTACATCGGCAAATCAGTGGGGGAACTGGAAGCTCACACTCCGGAAGGCGTGCGCGCGTTTATCGAGCGCATTCGCCGCGGCGGCAAGATCATCGAGGCGAACGCCGACACCGTTCTTGAACCCGGCGACGTTGTTGCAATTGGAGGGAAGCGCGATCAACTGATCGCTAAACTCGGGCCGAGCGGACGAGAAGTCGAAGACTTGGAACTGCTCGACGTACACACCGAAGGCGTGGACATCTACATCACCAATAAGAAGGTGGATGGCCATACTCTCCAGGAAATGGCCCACTGGCCCGGGGCCCGCGGTGTGTTCCTGAAGAAAATCAAACGGGGCCCAACCGAAACGGTCATTCCGGTACTGCCCAAGACCAAGCTCTATCGCGGCGACGTCGTTACCGTGGTCGGCCGCACGCAAGACATCAACACGACGGCCAAGCAAATTGGCTATATCGATCGCCCAACGACTGTCACCGACGTAGCATTCGTGTCGCTGGCCATCACCGTCGGCGCATTGATTGGCGCCATCGTGATCAATGTCAGCGGAATCCCCTTGACGATTTCCACCGCAGGCGGCGCGCTGATTGCCGGCATTATCTTCGGCTGGTACCGGGCCATTCATCCGACCTTCGGTCGCATCCCCGAACCAACTCTCTGGTTCATGAATTCGGTCGGCCTCAATGTGTTTATTGCGGTTGTGGGAATTTCTGCGGGCCCGGGCTTCATCGCTGGCTTGCAGAAGCTCGGCATCAGCCTTTTTCTATGGGGCATATTCTCGACAGCGGTACCCCTCATTATCGGGATGTTCCTGGCCAAGTATGTGTTCCGCTTTCATCCGGCGCTTGTGCTGGGAACCTGCGCCGGCGCGCGAACCACCACGGCGGCGCTTGGCATGATCTGCGAAGCAGCACAGAGCCAGGTGCCCGGCCTTGGCTACACGGTGACCTATGCCGTAGGCAACACACTGCTTACGATCTGGGGGATGGTCGTGATCATGCTTTTGTCGTGACCGAGTTCTGATCAGCACGCAGCACTGGTACGACTTTCGTTTCGGGAGCTACTTCGACTTGGGGCTCAATGCCCCAGTCGCCGTGCAGAAACCAATCCTCACCGAGCAATTCGGCAGGATGCTGCGTGCGGCTCGATCCATTGCCGCAGCCCAGGGCATCGACGGAGCAATACTTGTCGCAGCCCCAACACACACGCTCAGGGTGCTTGGGATGAATAGGAAACTTCTTGGCCATGGCTAGCAAACATCGCTGAAATCCGATGGCTTGATGGTAGTGCGGGGAAAGTTGGCTCGATGGTAAAACTGGACGCCAGTTGCGCCAACGCAAACTTTGCTCAGATCCTAGCCACTCGATGAACACCCAGAAAGCAAAACAGCCGCTTGTCTAAGCGGCTGTTTTGCAAGGGAATTCTTTGGGGTGGCTGATGGGACTCGAACCCACGACGACAGGAATCACAATCCTGGACTCTACCAACTGAGCTACAGCCACCGTAGAGATTTTTTGCTGCCGGCGTTGCCGATCAGCGAAAAACAAGACTATACAAGACTTTCAAGCCGATGGCTAGTATCCGGCACAAAAAAATTCAAAAAACTTCGATGCTGGTCGTCAGCGAGGCCCCTGCCACTTCGCCTCCAACAGCACGGCCTCCCTGATGGCGGCGATCGTATCCGCTTCAGTGGGGAACAATCCAAGCAATCGCTTCGATTTGCCGTTCAGCACATCGCGCTGCAGGGCCTTTCCCGCCTCTGCCGACGTCCCTTCATGCCAGCAATAGCGCGCGGTCCATTTACCGTCCTGCAGTTGCTCAACTACCCAGATCACCCGGTAGTCCTCGAAAACCTCACCGAATGGCTCGTCCGTTTCCATGCTGAACCTCCAGAGCTCGCTTCCGATCCGGAGCAACGGCGCCCGCTCCGCAAGCGCTCAATTCCCGGTCGGCCAGCCCCGCTTCTTTTATTCCCCCACTTGAACCAGCCCAACGCGGCCGGCTCACTGCCCACATGCCGACTGCGCGGCAATGGGCGACATCCTAACATGGCGCCAACGCACCTCAGCTGCCGCAACTCAAGCAGGGGCGCACAGCCAGGCTGGAAAGCGCCCAATGCAGACTCCGCACCAAAAATCAGTAACTGAGCAATTCAAAAATACGCTCATCTGCCCCCACCAACGCAGGGTTCAATGGAATGATGCTGCCGGGGATACTCCTATTTGAGGGACATTGACCCCCCTCGACATTCCCGTCAGGCGACCTTCAAACGAACGTCGCCTGTTTTTTTATTCGACGTAGTTGTAGCGCCGGAATAATCCGCAACAACATTGTCGAATTATTCCCTGCCAGTGAACCTGGAACTCTTTTTACGTCCGCCTGTCGAAGCCTTGTTCCTAAAACGACGGCAAGCTCCATCCAGGACGAGGCAAAAAAAAGAGCCCGCCAAAGCGGACTCTCAATTTAGCGATCTCAATGCCCTGAAGGCGCTTTCAATGTAGACGCAGGATGGAACGTCCACTATCCGGGCAAACCCAAGGGCCCGGAAAGTGATGAAAAGACATCAAACAAGAAAAAACAGCCCGCACACGGCGGGCTGCAAAATCAGTTGAAGAAAGCCCTGTATTCGAGGGCAGGCACAGTGTAAGAACATGGGACGCCGCTGGCTAATTAGGGGAATCCCTTTGCTGGCGCGGGTTTCAGGCCAACCGACAGGCGCAAACGCCGCAACAGCATACATTTGAGTCTTACGGCACGGAACGACTGTTCTATTTTAGAGTCCTTCCTCGACATCCAGTCATCAAAGTGACACCGGGTCAGGCAGCCTCAAGCAGGTCTGGACGAAGATGCGAACGCGCTTCCTCGAACAGCGCATCGACATCCGCACGGGTGCGTGCGGCATTCATGCGGCGCGCGTCTGATAGCACACGCCGCCAGCCACGCCCACCGTGCACGCCTCGATGCAATCCGAGCATATGGCGCGTTGCCGCACCCATATAACCGCCCTGCTCCACAAGCTTGCCAATATATTCCTGCATTGCCATCTCGGCATTTTCACGCGTGGGGATGGGCGTGTCTGCCCCATAGAAGCGCATGTCCATTTCGGCAAGAAAATATGGCTCGTGGTAAGCCTGGCGTCCGATCATTACCCCATCGACATGTTCCAGGTGCTCTGCAATTTCGCCGTACGAAACAACGCCACCATTAATCAGGATTTCGAGTTTCGGGAACTCGTCCTTTAGCTGATAAGCAACCTCATATCGTAGCGGCGGAATTTCACGATTCTCCTTTGGGCTCAATCCTTTCAGAATCGCATTGCGGGCATGAACAATGAAAGTTTCACAGCCGGCATCGGCAATAGTGCCGACAAAATCACGCACAAAGCCGTAATGCTCGATCGTGTCGATCCCGATGCGATGCTTGACCGTCACAGGCACGGACACCACATCGCGCATCGCCTTCACGCAGTCGGCCACAAGCTGTGGTTCTGCCATCAGACAGGCGCCGAAGGCGCCGCGCTGCACGCGCTCTGACGGGCAGCCACAGTTCAGATTGATTTCCTTATAGCCCCATTGCTCGCCGAGCTTTGCCGCTTGCGCGAGATCGGCCGGCTCGCTGCCGCCAAGCTGCAATGCCACGGGCTGTTCCGCCGCACTGAAGTCGAGATGCCTCGCAACATCCCCGTGCAGCAACGCGCCCGTCGTCACCATTTCCGTGTAAAGCCAGGTGTGCTGGCTCAGGGCGCGGTGAAATGTGCGGCAGTGGCGATCCGTCCAATCCATCATGGGGGCCACCGAGATGCGGCGCGGATTTATAGTCATGCGAGTAATGCGGCGGGAATGACGTCGGCAACTGCAGCCAATCGTCGGATATTGAGGACCAGAAAGTATACGCGACTTGCCGCACCCAGGCAGGGCCACGCAAACACGCGTGAACTGCTCAAAAGGAAAACGGCACCCGGAGGTGCCGTTCCAGCAACTCGCCCGGTGCCAATTGGCGGGAGACCTCTCTTCTAATCAGCGTGGCGCGTTCTTCTCGATCCAGGACGCGAATGTCGCCAGGTACTTGCTCAGGAAGCCTCGTGTCGATTCATTGGCGATGGCGCCGTGTTCGTCAAACAACTTGTCCGCGCCGCTGATATAGGCCTCGGGCTGCTGCAGAACCGGGATATTCAGGAACACCAGCGACTGGCGCAGATGGTGGTTCGCGCCGAATCCACCAATGTTTCCCGGCGATGCGCTGATCACCCCGCCCGGCTTGCCATCCCAGGCACTCTGGCCATAGGGGCGCGAACCGACGTCGATAGCATTCTTGAGCGCGCCGGGGACAGAGCGGTTGTACTCGGGCGTCACAAACAGCACCGCGTCGGCACGACGGATTCGGTCACGGAACGCCACCCATTCGGCGGGCGGACTGGCATCGTCGTCCTGGTTGTACAGCGACAGTTGCCGGATCTCGACAATGTCGAGCTTCAGTTGCGGTGGCGCGAGCGCGGCGAGGGCCTTGGCCAGTTTCAGGTTGAAGGATTCCTTGCGCAGGCTTCCCACCAGTACGGCAACATCACGAGGACTGCTCATATCGGCTCCTTTCACTGTTCACACGAGTTCGAAGTGAAGCGAAGGCCGGCCCGGCGTCAATGCTGCGGGCCAGTCCAGCCGTCACTCTACTCGACTTGGCCGCCCAGCGTGGCAAGAGGATGATCCTCCCGGCGCCACGGGCTATCGAAGAATGCGCGCACGCGCGCCGGACTAACTTCATCCAGGGGCAGAGGGTTCCATTTGGGCTGGTGATCCTTGTCGATGGCCAGTGCGCGAATCCCTTCGACACCATCCCCATGGCGGAATACGTCATGCATCATGTCGAGTTCCATGCGCAGTTCGTCTTCGAGCGACATCGTGCGGGCGCGACGAATCTGCTCGAGCGTGACACACAGCATCAGCGGCGACCGGCTGCGCAGCGCGGCCGCAATCTGCGCGGCCCAGTCGCCTTCGGCATCGCTCACGGCGGCCAGAATGGCTTGCGCCGTCGCCCCGGCAAACAGCGCGTCGATCTGGTCCGCGTGGCGCGCCAGTTGACTGTCACGCGGCACACAGGCGCCAGTGTGCTGGCGCGTGAAGGTTGCAATGTGGGTCAGCACCGCATCGCCATTGTCGAAGCGTTGGGCCTGCATGGAAGCCACCATCTCGGCGACCGCGTTCGTCGGCAGATAGGCATCGGCCAGCCCGGCGAAGAGCGCATCGGCCGCGCCGATCACCGTGCCAGTCAGGCCCAGAAACTCGCCGATACGACCCGGTGTACGCGCCAGGAACCATCCGCCGCCGACGTCGGGGAACAGGCCGATATTGGTCTCCGGCATCGCCATCTTCGTCCGCTCGGTCACGACGCGCAGTCGCGCCCCTTGCGAGATTCCCATGCCACCGCCCATCACCACGCCGTCCATCAGTGCGATGTAGGGCTTGCCGTATCGATGGATCAGATAGTTGAGCGCGTATTCCTCGACAAAGAACTGGTCGAGCAGCGGATCGTTAGCATGGTGTGCATGGTGGAACCAGCGAATGTCGCCGCCAGCGCAGAATGCCTTGCCGCCGGCGCCAGCTACTACCACCGCGTGCACCTCGGGATCGCTCTCCCAGCGTTGCAGCGCGTCCGTAAATGCCCGAATCATCTCGAGCGACAGCGCGTTCAGGGCCTGCGGGCGGGTCAGCGTCAGGTAGGCAACGCCGCCCTGTACCTGGGTCGATACAAACTCCGTCATTTCTGTCTCCAATCCTGAAGGCAGCGATTCTACGCCAGTCACGTTTCCTGCCTTCGGAGCATGCGGAGGAGGCCCACCCGCCACTTGCGCGCGTATGGAGGAATCCTTCCATGCGAAGTTGCTGAAAATGTGCACACTTGCGCCATGACACCGAACGCTCCCGCCCCCGCTGCATTCGATCCCGGCCTGATCCTGCTGGCCTTCGCCCCGGTCTTCGTGCTGACGATTGGCTGGGAGGCCTGGTACTGGTCGAAACGAGACCGCACGGTCTATAGCTGGCGCGACACGCTGTCCAACGCCACGCTCGCGCTGATGCACCAGGCGTCCGATGCGTTCTTTCTCTGGCTGATGGTGCGCACGGTCTATACATGGTGCTACACGCATGGCTTGCGTGCGATGCCGGAGACCCTGTGGTCATTTGCCCTGCTGTTGCTGCTTCAGGACTTCCTTTACTACTGGTTCCATCGGGCCAGTCATCGCGTGCGCTGGATGTGGGCGTCGCACGTGGCGCACCACTCCTCTGAGGGCATGAACTTCTCGACGGCCTTCCGTCAGAGCCTGACCTACCCGATCTCCGGCATGTGGATCTTCTGGATTCCGCTGGCCTTCATCGGATTCACGCCAGATTGGGTGATCCTGGCCGTAGGCCTCAACCTGGCCTTTCAATTCTTCGTGCACACCCGGTTAGGGCAGCGCTGGCCGCTAATCGAAACGCTCGTCAATACGCCTTCCGTGCACCGTGTGCACCATGCGAAGAATCCGCAGTACATCGATCGCAACTACGCGGGAGTTCTGACGATCTGGGACCGGATGTTCGGTACGTTCGTACCTGAAGGCGATGCGCCACAGTATGGGATCACGCGACAGGTTCACACACACAATCCGCTGACGCTGACGTTTCACGAATGGCGCGATATGTTTGGCGACGTATGGCGCGAAAAGGATCTGCGTTATCTGTGGAAGCCGCCGGAATGGCGGTGTTCGAAAGCTGCGGCACTAGACACGCCTGCCCTCTCCCCCGACCACTCTCCCGCAGGCGGGCGAGGGGAGCGAACCGAGGGCATCTGATTCGCTAGAGGACATAAAAAAAACCGCGCCAGAACGGCGCGGTTTTTTGTTCGGCGAGAACCGGTATTACACCGCTTCGCGCGAAGCACGCTTGCGCTCGTGCTCCTTCAGATGGCGCTTACGCAGACGAATGCTCTTCGGCGTAAGTTCGACCAGTTCGTCGTCGGCGATGAATTCCACCGCGTACTCGAGCGACATCTGGATCGGCGGCACCAGGCGCACCGCTTCGTCGGTACCCGACGCGCGCACGTTGGTCAGTTGCTTGCCCTTGATCGGGTTCACGACCAGGTCGTTGTCGCGGCTGTGGATGCCGATGATCATGCCTTCGTACAGCGCATCGCCCGGCTTCACGAACATGCGGCCGCGATCCTGCAGCTTCCACAGTGCGTAGGCCACGGCATCGCCGTCGTCCTGCGAGATCAGCACGCCGTTGTGGCGTTCGCCCAGGCCGCCTTCGCGCACCGGTGCGTAGTCATCAAAGATGTGGCTGATCAGGCCGGTGCCGCGCGTCAGCGTCAGGAACTCGCCCTGGAAACCGATCAGGCCACGAGCCGGGATGCGGTATTCCAGACGCGTACGTCCCTTGCCGTCCGAAGCCATGTCGAGCAGTTCGCCCTTGCGGCGGCCCAGCTCTTCCATGACCGAACCCTGGTGGCCGTCTTCGACGTCCACGGTCAGCAGCTCGTACGGCTCGTGCTTGACGCCATTGATTTCCTTGAACACCACGCGCGGACGCGACACGGCCAGCTCGTAGCCTTCACGGCGCATGTTTTCCAGCAGGATGGTCAGGTGCAGTTCGCCGCGGCCGGACACTTCGAAGATCGTGTCGTCGCCCGTATCGCTCACGCGCAGCGCCACATTGGACTTCAGTTCGCGGTCCAGACGCTCGCGCAGCTGACGGCTGGTCACGAACTTGCCTTCGCGGCCGGCCAGCGGCGACGTGTTGACGCAGAAGTTCATCGTCAGCGTCGGCTCGTCCACCTTCAGCATCGGCAGCGCGTCCTGGGCATCCGGCGCGCACACCGTGCAGCCGATGCCCAGTTCTTCGATACCGTTGATCAGCACGATGTCGCCGGCTTCCGCCTCGGACACGATCTCGCGCTCCAGGCCGCTGAACTTCAGCACCTGGTTGATACGGCCCTTGATCGGGTTGCCTTCCGGACCGAACTTGACCACCACGTCCTGCAGCGGCTTGGCGCGGCCACGCGAGATGCGGCCAACGCCGATCTTGCCAACGTAGCTGGAATAGTCCAGCGAGATGATCTGCAACTGCAGCGGGCCGTCGAGGTCATCGTTACGGACCGGCACCTTGTCGAGCACGGTCTCGAACAGCGGCTTCATGTCGCCGTCGCGCACGTCTTCGGTCATGCCGGCGTAGCCGTTCAGGCCCGACGCGTAGATGACCGGGAAGTCGAGCTGTTCGTCGGTAGCGCCCAGCTTGTCGAACAGGTCGAAGGTCTGGTTGATCACCCAGTCCGGACGCGCGCCCGGACGGTCGATCTTGTTGATCACGACGATAGGCTTCAGGCCCAGCGCCAGTGCCTTGCGCGTCACGAAACGCGTTTGCGGCATCGGGCCTTCCACGGCGTCCACCAGCAGCAGCACGCCGTCGACCATCGACAGCACACGCTCCACTTCACCGCCGAAGTCGGCGTGTCCCGGGGTATCGACGATGTTGATGTGCGTGCCGTTGTACTCGACGGCACAGTTCTTCGCGAGAATCGTGATCCCGCGTTCCTTTTCCAGATCGTTCGAGTCCATCACCCGTTCGGCGATCTGCTGGTTGTCGCGGAAGGTGCCTGCCTGACGCAGGAGTTGGTCGACCAGTGTGGTCTTGCCATGATCGACGTGGGCGATGATGGCGATATTACGGATGGCGCGGGTCATTCGGCGTCCCCTGAAGCGGAGCTATCGGAAAAAATTAACCCGACATTCTAGCATGTTGCAGCGCAGAATGCTCCATTGCTGTTCAGCATAGATCAACGGACGCGATTGCGTTTTCCGCAATAGCCTATTTCCGATCTTGTCCTATCATTGACACATGCTTATATTTGCCCAGGCAAAGATTGCAGCGACAAGAGATGACGTCAAGCACACCCACTGACCTGTTCGATCCCGAGCATTATGAAATCGGCAAGAGCGTCGGCTATCTGCTCGCGCGCGCCAGGAGCATGCTCTCCCAGGGTGTCGAGCAGGAGCTGAACGGCATGGACATGACTCATGCCCAGGCCAGTTGCCTGATGATGCTGGCCAAGGGGGAAGCGAACACGGTGACCGACCTGGCCCGCGAACTCAGTACCGATGCCGGCTCGGTGACCAGGCTCCTGAGCCGCATGGAAAAGCGCGGCCTGATAGAACGCACACGGCGAGACAACGACCGCCGCGTGGTTGACCTGTCGCTGACGCCTGAAGGCGAGACAATGGTCGACAAGCTGCCAGTGGTGTTCTGCAACGTGATGCGCCGGCATTTCGATGGCTTCAGCCAGGAAGAAATAGATATCCTGCGCAGCTTTCTGCTTCGGCTTATCGCGAACAACCGCGGCGGCAGTGCCAGTGCCGTCTGCCCTTTGGACGAAAACGAAAACTCCGGATAGGGCCCGAACAAGTATTCAAACCAAGGCCGAGTGCCCTTCCCGTTTGAGAAAGATCTGGTCACAGTCACACCATGAATCCCTCCACTTCCTTCGCCCCCGACCGCAATCGTATTGCGGCCCGCGCCGGCAGCCTGGCCTTGACGGTCCTGGCTGCCGCGGCCATTTCAGGCTGCGCGGCGCTGGGCAATTCGCACAGCACCCAGACGATGTCCGAGCCCGGCACGCTGGCATCGCCGCAGACGTTCACCGCCGACCACGGCCAATGGCCGTCGCAGGATTGGGTTGACCAGTTCCACGATCCGCAACTGCGTGCGCTGGCCGATGAAGCCGTCAACGACAATCCGAACCTGCAGATCGCCCTGGCGCGCGTGGAGGCCTCGCGCGCGATGGCGGACGCCACGCGGTCCGCGCTGTATCCCAGTGTCGATTTCGAGGGCAGCATCATCCGCCAGCGCTTTTCGGCCACCGACCTGTTTACGGGCACGCCGCTCGCGGGCTCGTGGCAGAACCAGTCACGCCTGCAGTTCGGGCTGTCGTGGGACCTCGATTTCTGGGGCAAGAACCGCGACGCGCTGGAAGCCGCGCTGTCCGACGACCGCGCAACGGAAGCCGAAAGCCAGGCAGCGCGCCTGATGCTGACCACGTCGATCGCCCGCAGCTACAACCGTCTGGCCGCCCTCTACGCCCAGCGCGATGTGGCCGAGCGCGCGATCGCGCAGCGCCGCGACCTGACCGACCTGTCGCGCCAACGCCTGGCCGCCGGCCTGGACACGCAGGTGGAAACCACCCAGGCACGTGCCACGGTGGCATCTGCGCAGACAGACCTGCAGGCTGTCGACGAGGAAATCGCGCTTGCGCGCAACCAGATTGCGGCGCTGCTCGGCAAGGGACCGGACCGCGGCATGCAGATTGCACGCCCCACCCTGCTGGCCAATCCCACGCCCCAATTGCCTGATGATCTGACGATCGGACTGATCGGCCGCCGCCCGGACCTCGTCGCCGCGCGCTGGCGCGTGGAAGCGACCTCCAAGGACATCAGCGTGGCCAAGAAGGAATTCCTGCCCGACGTGACGCTCACCGCGTTCGCCGGCCTGGCTTCCCTTGACCCTTCCAACCTGCTGATGAGCGTCAGCCGGACGTTTGGCATCGGCCCGACGCTGCGCCTGCCCATATTCGAAGGCGGCCGCCTGCGCGCCAATCTCAAGGGCAAGTACGCGCAATACAACATCGCCGTGGCCAGCTACAACCAGACGCTGGTTGACGCACTGCGCGAAACCGCCGACACCGTAACCAGCATTCGCAGCGTAGACCAGCAGATCAAGACCCAGCGCGAAGCGCTGGAACTGGCCGAGCACGCCTATTCGCTGGCCACCACGCGCTACAAGGCCGGCCTTGGCACCCAGTTGACCGTGCTAAACGCGGAAAGCACGGTGCTGCAGCAGCGCCGCCTGGCCACCGACCTGCAGGCGCGCCGCCTGGATCTGCAGATGGGGCTGATCAAGGCCCTCGGCGGCGGCTATCAGGAAGCCGACGAACAGGCCGGGAAGCCCGGCACGGAAAAGGGTACCCGGGGCTGACAGCCGGGCCACGCAAGACACGACGATAAAACGTACGAGATCGATATGAGCAACAACCCGCAATCGGCCGGCCAGAATCCCGCCCCCACAGCAGACAACAAACGCAAGCGCCTGCTGATGACGCTGACCGCCGCGATCGTGGTGGCCGGGGTCGGCTATGGCCTTTACTGGGGCCTCTATGCACGTCACTTCGAAAGCACCGACGATGCCTACGTAGCTGGCAACGTGGTCCAGGTGACCCCGCTGGTGGGCGGCACCGTGGTGTCGATCGCCGCCGACGATACGCAACTGGTCACGGCTGGCCAGCCGCTGATCCAGCTTGATCGCGCCGACACGCAGGTGGCCATGGAGCAGGCGGAGGCCCAGCTCGCCCAGGTCGTGCGTGAAGTGCGCACGCTGTACGTCAACAACGGCTCGCTGGCGGCCAACGTGGCACTGCGCGAGGCAGACGTGGCCAAGGCGCGTGACGACCTGCGGCGCCGCCAGGCCATCGCCGGCTCGGGCGCGGTATCGAATGAAGAGATTTCACATGCGCAGACCTCGCTGAAGGCCGCCGAGTCGGCCCTGCTTGCCGCGCAGGAACAGCTTGCGTCGAACAAGGTGCTGACCGACCAGACCACAGTGGAAAAGCACCCGAATGTGCAGCGTGCCGCAGCCAACCTGCGTTCGGCCTACCTGGCCTTTGCCCGCTCGACGCTGCCTGCGCCCGTTACCGGCTATGTGGCCAAGCGTTCGGTCCAGGTGGGCCAGCGCGTTTCCGCCGGAACGCCGCTGATGGCCGTGGTGCCGCTCGACCAGGTCTGGGTCGACGCCAACTTCAAGGAAGTGCAGATCACCCATATGCGCATCGGCCAGCCGGTTGAGCTCGAGGCCGACGTCTATGGCTCGAAGGTCAAGTACACCGGCCACGTGGAAGGCTTCTCCGCCGGTACCGGTGCCGCGTTCTCGCTGCTGCCGGCACAGAACGCCACCGGCAACTGGATCAAGGTGGTACAGCGCCTGCCGGTGCGCATCGCGCTCGATGCGCAGCAACTGAAGGAGCACCCGCTGCGCGTGGGCCTGTCGATGAACGTGACGGTGGATGTGCGCAAGGAAGAAGGCGCGGCACTGATCACGGCGACGTCCGCCAAGCCGCTTCAAACCGACGTCTATGACAAGGTGGCGCAGGATGCCGACGAACTGATCGCGCGCATCATCGCCGTCAATAACGGCGGCCGCACGCCGGCACCGTCCGCTCCGGCGGCGGCCAGCGCAGCGCGCGCCGCGGCCAAGCCGGCCAACACCTGATCCACAGGCTGACTGTCCATGGCAGATTCAACCACCGCAATGCCGGGTTCCGGCGCGGCGCCGGCGCCAAAGCCCGCTCCCGCTCGCCCGGCAGCGCATCCGCCGCTGTCCGGCGGAAAGCTCGTGATCGGCACGATCGCGCTGTCACTGGCCACGTTCATGAACGTGCTGGACTCGTCGATCGCCAACGTGTCGATCCCGGCTATTTCGGGCGACCTCGGCGTGTCGCCAAACCAGGGCACCTGGGTCATCACGTCGTTCGCCGTAGCCAATGCGATCTCGGTGCCGCTGACCGGCTGGCTGACCACGCGCTTCGGCGCCGTACGCCTGTTCGTGCTGTCCATCCTGCTGTTCGTACTGTCGTCGTGGCTGTGCGGCGTGGCGCCGAACCTGGAGACACTGCTGGCCGCGCGGGTGCTGCAAGGTGCAGTGGCCGGCCCGATGATTCCGTTGTCGCAATCGCTGCTGCTGGCCAGCTACCCGGCAGCCAAGAGTTCGATGGCCCTGGCGCTGTGGGGCATGACCACACTGGTGGCGCCGATCATGGGGCCGCTGCTGGGCGGATGGATCTCGGACAATTTGACGTGGCCGTGGATCTTCTACATCAACGTGCCCATCGGCATCATGACGGCCTACGCCACGTGGGCGATCTACCGTCACCGTGAGACGCCAACCAAGATCCTGCCGATCGACCGGATCGGCCTGGCCTTGCTGGTGATCTGGGTTGGCTCGATGCAGCTCATGCTCGACAAGGGCAAGGAACTGGACTGGTTCCACTCATCGGTGATCCTGACGCTGGGCGTGGTGGCAGTTGTCGGATTCCTGTTCTTCCTGATCTGGGAGAACTACGAGAAACACCCGATCGTCGACATCCACCTATTCAAGGGCCGCAACTTTGCCGCTGGCGTAGTGGCAATCTCGGTGGCGTACGGGCTGTTCTTCGGCAATCTGGTGATTCTGCCGCTTTGGCTGCAAACCATCGTCGGCTATACGGCCACCGATGCGGGCCTGGTCATGGCGCCAGTCGGGATCTTCGCCATCATCCTCTCTCCGATCATCGGGCGCACGCTGCCAAAAGTGGACGCCCGATGGGTGGCCACTGCCGCGTTCATCACCTTTGGCGTGGTCAGTTTCATGCGTGCCGGGTTCACCACGGGGGTCGACACGCGCGCGCTGGTAGTCCCCACGCTGATCCAGGGGGCTGCGATGGCGATGTTCTTCATCCCGCTGACGTCGATCATCCTGTCGGGCCAGCCACCCGAGAAGATCCCGGCCGCGTCCGGCCTGTCCAACTTCGTGCGGATCACGTTCGGCGCAATCGGTGCGTCGATCTCGACGACGATCTGGGAAAACCGTTCGGCGCTGCATCATGCGCAACTGATCGAGCAGATCAATCCATACAACCCGGTGTACCAGGCGCAGATCGACCACCTGATGCAGATGGGCATGAGCCGAATGCAGGCAGACGGCATGATCGAGCGCAATATCTCGCAACAGGCAGCAATGCTTGGAGCGAACGATATCTTCTGGATCTCAGGCGTGCTGTTCTTCGTGCTGATCGGCTTTGTCTGGCTGACAAAGCGGGCGAAGGGCGGCGGCGGCGCAGACGCGGCCGGCGCGCACTGATCGGATTGTGCCCCCCTCTCCCGTTTTTTACGTGAGAGGGGAAAACCTCAGAGCTTCACCAGCCGTTCCGGCCGCAACGCGCCTTCCCGCATCCGGGCAACGCCGAGCAGGCGGCCGTCATCGCCATAGACACGCGCCAACGCACCTTCTTCGGGTACCTGCCCCTCCGGCAGATCCCGTCGGGCAATGCGCTGCCCTTGCAGGAAGCGCCCCACGGCGGCGGCGTCCAGATTCACGGGTGTGCAGCGCTGCAGCAATGCATCGACGGGCGCAAGCATTGCCGGGCGCATCTCGTCGGCTTGTGCTTCGATCTGTTCGAGCGTGACCGCGCCGGCCAGCGTCAAATCGCCCACGGCGGTCCGGCGCAGCCCAGTCAGATGTGCTCCGCAGCCCAGCGTCTCGCCGATGTCCTCCGCCAGCGTGCGGATGTACGTACCCTTGCTGCACGTAACAAGCATCGTGAACGCTGCGGCATTCAGATCGACGTCCAGCAGGGAGATTGCGTGAATCGTGACCCGGCGCGCCGGGCGCTCAACGGTCTGGCCCGCTCGCGCATATTCGTAGAGCGGCTTGCCATCCTTCTTGAGCGCCGAATACATCGGCGGCACCTGATCGATCTCGCCCGTAAAGCGAGCGATTGCCGCATCGAGTGCGGCGCGGTCACACGTCACCGGGCGCTCGACGACGATCTCGCCCTCGGCATCGCCAGTGCTTGTGGTGGCACCAAGCCGTACCGTCGCTTCGTAGGTCTTGTCCGCATCCAGCAGATCCTGCGAGAACTTGGTCGCCTCGCCAAAGCACAATGGCAGCAGCCCTGTTGCCAGCGGATCGAGCGTGCCCGTATGGCCGGCCTTGTTGGCGCGCAGCAGGCGCTTGGCCCGCACCAGCGCATCGTTGGACGACAGGCCTAGCGGTTTGTCGAGCAGCAGCACGCCATGCACGTCGCGGCGGGGCAGCCGGGGCGGTCGGTTGGCTTGGAAATCGGTCATTGCGGGGGAGGAGATTGCGGCGCCGGCACCAGGGCCGGCTCGCGGGATACGCCGGAGACTTACTCGTCGTCCTTGGCGCGCGTCGAATTCGCTTCGTTGATCAGCTTCGACATCTCGATCGCGTGTTCAACCGACGTATCGTGATGGAAGTGCAGCGTCGGCACCGTATGGATATGCAGACGCTTGAACAGCAGCGAATGCAGGTAGCCCGCCTTCTCCTTGAGGATGGCAGCGGCCGTCTCGGGCTCGGCGCCAAGCACCGTGAAGTAGACCTTGGCGTGCGCGTAGTCGGGCGTCAGCGACACCGACTGCAGCGTCACCAGGCCCAGGCGCGGATCGCGGATCTCGCGCTGGATCATCGCGGCCAGTTCCTTCTGGATCTGATCCGAGAGACGCAGGTTACGGGAGGAAATATTGCCTTTCTTGGCCATGCAAAACTGAGAGCGTGAGCCGAAGTGAAAACGGCAGGCCGGAGCCTGCCGTCTTTGCGTATCGCCTTACAGCGTACGCGCCACCTCGGTGATTTCGTACACCTCGAGCTGGTCGCCTTCCTGAACGTCGTTGAAGTTCTTGATCGACAGACCGCACTCGAAGCCCTGCTTGACTTCCTTGACGTCGTCCTTGAAACGCTTGAGCGAGTCGAGTTCGCCGTCGTGGATGACCACGTTGTTGCGCAGCACGCGCACCATCGAGGAGCGCTTGACGAGACCGTCGGTGACCATACAGCCGGCCACAGCACCCACCTTCGGCACACGGAAGACCTGGCGGACTTCCACCTGGCCAATCGTGGTCTCGCGCTTTTCCGGCGCCAGCATGCCCGACATCGCCGCCTTGATCTCGTCTACCGCATCGTAAATGATGTTGTAGTAGCGGATGTCGATGCCGTTGTGCTCGGCCAGCTTGCGCGCACCAGCGTCGGCACGCACGTTGAAGCCGATGATGACCGCCTTCGAAGCCGTCGCCAGGTTGACGTCCGACTCCGAGATGCCGCCCACGCCGCCGTGCACAATCTGCACGCGCACTTCGCTCGTCGACAGCTTCTGCAGCGACTGCACCAGTGCTTCCTGCGAACCCTGCACGTCGGCCTTGACGATCAACGGCAGCGTCTGGACTTCGCCCTCGGTCATCTGCTCGAGCATCGTTTCCAGCTTGGCGGCCTGCTGCTTGGCGAGCTTCACGTCGCGGAACTTGCCCTGACGGAACAGTGCGATTTCACGCGCCTTGCGCTCGTCCGGCAGCACCAGCACTTCCTCGCCGGCGGCTGGCACTTCCGACAGACCCTGGATTTCCACCGGGATCGACGGACCAGCTTCCTTGGTCGGCTTGCCGTTTTCGTCCAGCATTGCACGCACGCGACCGTAGGCGCTGCCGGCCAGCACGACATCGCCGCGCTTGAGCGTACCGCTGCTCACCAGGATCGTTGCGATCGGGCCCTTGCCCTTGTCCAGCTGTGCTTCCACCACCAGACCCTTGGCCGGAGCTTCGACCGGGGCCTTCAGTTCCAGCACTTCGGCCTGCAGCGAAACCTGCTCGAGCAGATCGTCGATGCCGGAACCAGTCTTGGCCGACACCGGCACGAACGGCGAATCGCCACCGTACTCTTCCGGCACCACCTGTTCCGCCACAAGCTCCTGCTTGACGCGATCCGGGTTGGCTTCCGGCTTGTCGATCTTGTTGATCGCAACGACGATCGGTACCCCAGCAGCCTTGGCGTGCGCAATCGCTTCCTTGGTCTGCGGCATGACGCCGTCGTCGGCGGCCACCACCAGGATCACGATGTCGGTTGCCTTGGCACCGCGCGCACGCATGGCCGTAAAGGCCTCGTGACCCGGGGTATCCAGGAACGTGATCACGCCGCGATCGGTTTCCACGTGGTACGCACCGATGTGCTGCGTAATACCGCCCGCTTCACCCGCAGCAACCTTCGTGCGGCGGATGTAGTCGAGCAGCGAGGTTTTGCCGTGGTCGACGTGACCCATCACGGTCACCACCGGAGGACGCGGCAGCATTTCTGCATCGCCGTGATCCTCGCCACCCACCACCAGCAGCGCTTCCGGATCGTCCAGCTTGGCGGCGAACGCCTTGTGGCCCATTTCTTCCACCACGATCATGGCGGTTTCCTGGTCCAGCACCTGGTTGATCGTCACCATCTGGCCGAGCTTCATCATCTGCTTGATGACCTCGGAAGCCTTCACCGCCATCTTGTGGGCCAGATCGGCCACGGAGACGGTTTCAGGCACGTGCACTTCACGCACCACCGGTTCGGTAGGCGCCTGGAAGTTGCTCCGGGAATCATCGGCGTGCTGCTTGCCGCCACGGCCACGTGGGCCGCTGCGCCAGCCGCCAGTACCGCCCGACGAATCTCCACGCGTCTTCAGGCCACCGCCCTTCTTGCCGCGGCTGCCTTCATCCTTCCACGTCGAAGCGCCAGCACCCTTGCCACCCTTCTTGTCGCCAGCGGCGGCAGTCGTGGTCGATGCGGCCGGTGCGGCCTTCTTGTCGTCCTTCTTGGCTTCTGCCGTAGCGCCAGCCGGCTTCACCGGCTTGTGCAGCGTACCGGTCTGCTCGGCCTTCTTTTCCTCGGCCTTGCGTTCCGACGGCGCCTTCAGCACGCGTGGCGGCGCATTCAGCATCTGCTGAATCGCGCGCGCTTCCGCTTCTGCGGCCTCGCGACGGCGACGGGCGGCAGCATCCTGCTCGGCACGTGCCTTGTCGGCCGCGGCCTTGGCGCTGTCCTGCTCGGCGCGTGCCTTGTCGGCGGCAGCCTTGGCGTCGTCGGCGTTCTTCTGAGCCTGCGCGCGTTCGGTGGCCAGACGGGCCTTGTCCTCTTCTGCCTTCGTGCGCGCGGTTTCCTCGGCGGCATCGGCTGCGGCCTGTGCGGCAGCAGCTTCTTCAGCAGCCTTCTGCGCCAGTAACTCGGCCTGACGACGCTGCTCGGCCTCGAGAGCCTCCTGCTTCGCGCGGCGCTCCGCCTCATCACGTTCGGCGGCCTCGCGGCGTGCCTGCGCCTCGGCTTCCTGGCGTGCCAGGGCCTCAGCTTCCACGCGGCGCTGCTCTTCTTCGCGGCGCACCTGTTCGTCGGCGGCCTCGACCGCTTCCTGGGAGTCGGCGCCATCGCCGTGCGATTCGACCTCATCGCGCTTGATCAGGACGCGCTTCTTGCGCACCTCGACCTGCACCGTACGGGTCTTGCCCGTGGAGTCGGACTGGCGGATCTCGGAAGTCTCGCGCTTGGTCAGCGTGATCTTCTTGCGCGCGCTGTCATCGGACTGACCGTGTGACCGCTTCAGGTAATCCAGCAGTCGGGTCTTGTCCGATTCGGTGATGATGTCTTCTGGCGTTGCCTTGCCCACCCCAGCTGCCTGCAATTGTTCCAGCAGTGCAGCAGGGCTGCGGCTCAGTTCTGCGGCCAGTTGGGCAACTGTTGTGCTTGCCATTCAAACCCTTTCAATGCTCGGTTTCTACGTCGGGACAATTCGTGTGTGGAAAGCGCGTCCGGGCCACAGGCCCGGACGTGTCCCTCAGTTAAACCAATGTTCCCGTGCTTTCATGATCAGCGCCTTGGCCTCTTCCTCGCTCACGCCGGCCAGTTCGACCAGTTCGTCCACGGCCAACTCGGCCAGGTCGTCACGCGTGTGGATGTTGCCTTCGGCCAGCTTGCCGATCAGCTCGGGGGTCAGGCCGTCGAGCGAACGCAGATCCTGCGACACCTCTTCCACCTTTTCTTCCCGGGCCAGTTCCATCGTCAGTAGCGCATCGCGTGAGCGATTGCGCAGCTCGTTGACGGTGTCCTCATCGAAGGCCTCGATTTCCATCATCTCGCTGATGGGCACGTAGGCCACTTCTTCCAGCGTGGAGAAACCTTCCTCGATCAGGATGTCCGCCACTTCCTCGTCCACGTCCAGTTTGGCCATGAACAGCTTGCGTACTGCTTCGCTTTCCTCGGCCTGCTTCTGCGCCGATTCTTCCTGCGTCATGATGTTGATCTGCCAGCCAGTCAGTTCCGACGCCAGGCGTACGTTCTGACCGCTGCGACCAATGGCGACGGCGAGGTTTTCCTCATCCACCACCACGTCCATGCAATGCTTCTCTTCGTCGACGACGATCGACTGCACCTGCGCCGGTGCCAGCGCGCCGATGACGAACTGCGCCGGATCTTCCGACCACAGCACGATATCCACAGCCTCGCCGCCGATCTCGTTACGCACCGCGGTCACGCGCGTACCGCGCACGCCCACGCAAGTGCCGATCGGATCGATACGCTTGTCATGCGCCACCACGGCGATCTTGGCGCGCACACCCGGGTCGCGGGCGGCTGCCTTGATCTCCAGCAGTCCTTGTTCCATCTCGGGCACTTCATTCTCGAAGAGCTTGATCAGGAACTCGGGTGCGGTACGCGAAAGTTCGATCTGCGGCCCGCGCGCGGCGCGGTCCACATTCAGGATATACGCCCGCACACGGTCGCCGGTGCGCAGATTTTCCTTCGGGATGATCTGATCGCGGGCCAGCAGTGCTTCGACGCGGCCCGATTCAACGATCAGGCCCTTCTTGTCGGCGCGCTTGACCGTGCCGGTCATGATCTTTTCGCCGCGATCCAGGTAATCATTCAGGATCTGCTCGCGCTCGGCATCGCGGATGCGCTGCAGAATGACCTGCTTGGCAGCCTGCGCACCGATACGGCCGAACTCGACCGACTCAATCTGCTCTTCGATGAAGTCATCGATCTGCATATCGTCGTTCTGCTCGCGGGCTTCGAACAGCAGGATCTCCTTGTCCGGCTCCTGCAGGCCCTGTTCGTCAGGGACGACAAGCCAGCGGCGGAACGTCTCGTGCTCACCGGATTCACGGTCGATATGGACGCGAATATCCACGTCCTCCTCGAAACGCTTCTTGGTGGCCGAGGCGAGAGCTGCCTCCAGCGCACCGAAAACCACATCCTTGTCGACGTTCTTTTCGCGCGCTAGCGCATCGACGAGCAACAGAACTTCGCGGCTCATTGCTTGTTCCCTTTTCTTTGATTTCCCTTGAAGTCGATCACCGGCACCAGGCGTGCGCGATCGACATCGGATATGGCGAATTCCAGCAGCGCCGTACCGTCCTTGCCTTCGAATTCCAGACCGATCTTCTCGGCTCCGGCCTCACCGGCGGGTTCCCGCAGGATGCCCACGAAATTCTTCTGGCCGTTGACGGGCAGGCGCAGCGTGACCCTGGCCTCGGCGCCGGCAAAACGGACATAGTCAGCCAGCTTCTTCAGCGGGCGATCCAGGCCGGGCGACGATACTTCGAGGCGTTCGTAGTCAACGTTTTCGACGGTGAGCACGTGCGTGAGCTGGCGGCTGACCTTCTCGCAATCCTCAATGACGATGCCGGTTTCAGGCTGATCGATGTAGACACGCAGAAGTCCGGCTGGGGCACGCTCAAGCTCAACCAACTCGTAGCCCATGCCGATAAGGGTGGTTTCGATCAAATCTGCCAGATGCACTGTAATCCCGAGTAGTGGCCTTCAACACCGTGGCAGACACTGGACAACGCCATACGTTCTGAATCGAGATTCCGAAACGACGAAACGACGAAACGACGAAACGACCTGCAACTTGTCCTGCCTGCCTCATCACCCCACCGGCACCGCATATCGCGGAGCAAACCAGTTGCTGCACAAACGGGCGAACCAAAAAAAAATGGGCGCAATGCCCATCATTCGCCCATCCTCGCCGAGGATGATACTTTTGAATAGACTTGGATTATACGCGGATTATGTCCAAAAGGCAAAAGCCCCTGGAAATCCTCGATGGACCGCGGCGAGTGCCGGCTGTCGCCGGCACCGCCCGATCCATTAATCAGCGCTGACCGCGGCCACGCGGGCGACGATTGCCGCCACTACCGCCGCCGGCACCGCCCTTGGCAGCCTTTGGCATCACATTGCCATTGGCATCGCCACCTCGGCGCTGACGGTTGCCACCAGTGTTGCCGCTGGCGTTGCCCGCCGCATTGCCGCCACGGCCACCTCGCCCACCCGCACCGCGCATGCCACCGGCGCCGCGCATGCCACCGGCGCCGCGCATGCCACCGGCGCCTGCACCACCACCAAATTTGGTTGTGTGTGACGTCAGCGGAGCCGGACCCGACGGGATATAGCCCATCGAGGTCTGCATCGGATCTGGCTGGCCGCGACCCGCGCCGCCATTGCCGCGGCCACCGCTCTTTTCATAGCGCGGCAGGCCATCCATGCCCGTGTGCATCGGCATGCCGGCAATCGCGGCTTCCGTACGCTGCTTGCGCCCGCCAACCTTTGTTGCACCCTTGCCACCACCCTGGCTGTCCTTCGAGGGCGCTTTCAGACCAATATTGGCCATCAGGGTACGCACCTCGGTCGGGTCAAGCTCCTGCCAGCGGCCACGCTTCAGGCCGCGCGGCAGCAGGAACTGACCATAGCGGGTGCGGATCAGGCGCGACACGGTCAGGCCGACGGCCTCGAACATGCGGCGCACTTCGCGATTGCGACCTTCAGTCAGGGCAACGTGATACCACTGATTCACGCCCTCGCCACCGCCATCGGCAATGCGAAGGAAATTCGCCTCGCCATCGTCCAGCTGGATACCGTGCAGCAGGCGCTGACGATCGGCCTCGGCCAGTTCGCCAAGCGTGCGTACCGCGTATTCACGCTCCACACCATAGCGCGGGTGCATGAAACGGTTGGCGATATCGCCCGACGTCGTGAAGATCAGAAGGCCCTCGGTGTTGAAGTCGAGTCGACCCACGGCCACCCACTTGCCGTTCTTGATACGCGGCAGACTGTCGAATACGGTCGGACGGCCTTCCGGGTCCGACTGGCTGACGATTTCGCCCGATGGCTTGTGGTAAAGCAGCACACGCGGCGGCTTGGTCGTGACCTTGCGGTGAATCAGCTTGCCGTTCACGCGAACCTGGTCGGTCGGCAGAATGCGCTGGCCGATATGGGCAGGCAGTCCATTCACCGAGACGCGCCCCTGCAGGATCAGCTCTTCCATCTCGCGGCGCGAACCGAGCCCGCCCTCTGCCAGCACCTTGTGGAGCTTGGGCGCATCGTCGTCGGCCGACAGTTCGCGCACCGGCTTGGCCTTGGTGCGCGGAACAATCGTTTCTTCCTGGTCGAACTGCTCCGAGATGACGAAGCGGAACAGATCCTCGCCGCCAGCCGCCGGCTTCGCACCAGCTTTGCCGCCCTGCCGGCCCGGCCTGTCGCCCTGGCGCTGTTCGGCACGCTGCTCGCTCTTTTCTCCGCCCTGCTTGCCGCCCTGCTGCGGGCCCTTGCGCTGGCTGCCCTTGTTGCGTCTGCCAGACTGTTCCGCGACGGGCTTGCTGTCACCATCGACCAGCGCCGCCTTGCGCTGCGGCTGCTGGCGACGCTTGCGCGCACCCTGTGCCGGTTGGGCTGCCTGGGGTTGCGCCGGCTGCCCTTCTCCGCCGGTCTCGACGGCAGCGGATGCCGCGGCAACATCAGCGGCCGGGGCCGGCTTGCGGCGCCCACGGCCACGGGCAGCGGGAGCCGAAGATTCGGCCTGCTGCACACCTTCGGCCGGTGTGGCAGCGTCATCACTACGGCCAGTATCCTGGGCATCCCTATCCTGCGCGGACTGGCGGCGCGATGCCACCAGATTACGCAGGCCACGGCGAAGCCCCTTGCGGCGGGGAGCGCCTTCGGCGCCATTGCCCCCTTCGGGAGCTGCGCCGGTATCGCCCGGCACGTCCGGCTGGCGGACGTCTTGCTCAGCGGAATCAGACAAAGTATTCACTATCGATGTTGCATGTTGTTCAGTTGGACACGCGCTCGTCGTCGTCCTCGGTCGAAAGCGGCGCGTTGCCGTCCCGATCCAGGCTTTCGGCGTCTTCCCGTGCGGGAGACTCGGTGTCCACGTGGAATCCGTTGGCAAGTGCCACCGGCGCGTCGTCGTCCAGCCCGATTTCGCGGGTTAACTGCGCAACGCTGTCATTCTGTTCGTCTTCGCCGTGAGTGGCGCCACTCACGTCAATCGGCTGGCCATGAGGCTCAGCCGGAGCCGATTCCTGGCCCGGCTCTTCCACCGCGGCTGCGGCGTCAGCAAATGCCTCTTCGTCACCGGCTGGCGGATTGGCAGTTGCAATCGCCTCAAAGTCGATCGCCTGCTGATCCAGCAGCGCCGCCTGGGCTTGCGCCTGAGCGTCCTCCAGCGGCGGCAGTTCGTCGAGCGAACGCAGCCCCAGATCGTCAAGGAATGCCTTGGTCGTAGCATAAAGCGCCGGCCGGCCCGGCACGTCGCGGTGACCGATCACCTCGATCCAACTCCGATCCTCGAGCTTCTTGACGACGTCCGTGCTGACCGTCACACCCCGGATTTCCTCGATATCGCCCCGTGTCACAGGCTGACGATAGGCAATGATGGCCAGCGTCTCCATCACCGCGCGCGAGTACTTCGGCGGCTTTTCCGGATTCAGCCGGTCAAGGAATTCGCGCATCTCGGGCCGGCTCTGGAAGCGCCAGCCACTGGCCAGCGCCACGAGTTCCACCCCGCGCTGCTGCCAGTCCTGGCGCAGTTCCTCCAGGAGGACCCGGATGGTATCGGCACCGACATCGTCGGCAAATAACCGCCGCAGATCGCTGACGCGCAGCGGCTCCTGCGCACAGATCAGCGCGGTCTCGAGGACGATCTTCGCCTCTTGGGTATTCATGTGATTGCGTGCAGCCTGTCTTTGCACCTGCTCCCGGACGAATCCCGGAGCACTGGAGATTGCAGATACAGCGAGGCCGAAGCCACCGCCATCTCATCGCGCAGCCAACTCGCATGCTCATCGCAGCGCAGCCGTGCACCTCATTTCACTGCATCGAATTGCCGGGTCGGTCCGGCAGGAGATCGTCCGCGTCCGGCAAACTTCGCCAGTCAATGGACCTCTTGCGTCGCGCCTTCTCCCTTTGGGGCGGACATTCGCCTGGGCAACCAGATTGCCAAGGCGGCAAGAAACTTACCGATATCGGTTCAGGCAACATCGCCTGAAACCGGCGTCACCCTTCCACACAGCTTCGCCAGCCTTTGGAACCAGATCTTTTGAACCGGATGGACTGTGGGGACTAGTCCGGCAAGCCAAAGCTGCCAGGAACCCCTGGATTGGCACCCCAGATCAGGATTGCCGCCCCGGCGACGCCACGAGCACGACGCGGCGCGATACCGTGGTTTCGCGATTGTATGGCATTCCCGCCCTGCCCTGCAACCGGCAACAAGCCTAGAACACTACACAGAAACCATGACTTGCCAGGGTTTCCGGCAGCCAAATGGCGCGCGCTACCCCCAACGCACCAAATCCGATCACAACCAGCGCGGCCGCCATGCGCACGGCCGGCCGCCGTGACAATTGCCTCAAATGGCCAGACAACCCTGAAATCACCAGCAGATTTGGCAGCGTGCCCAGGCCGAACGCGGCCATCACAAGCGCCCCCGAGGGCGCGTTGCCAGCCAGCAACGCCAGCGCGAGTGCACTGTAAATCATGCCGCACGGCACCAGACCCCATGCAAGACCCATGGCAAAACGGCGCGCCATGGGGCCACTTCGGCTCAACCGCGTCGGAATCGGCACACCAAGCAGCCGCACGCCCCGCACAACGCGAGAGGCCGCCTGCGCCGCAAGCTGCTCGAGCCAAGCGGCCTGCATGACGCGGCCGCGCAGCAGCCAAACCCCGGTCAGCAACAGCAAGAGGCTGCCCGCGCCATACAGCCAGCGCTGCACTGGCAGGTACTCCTGCTTCCAGACAGTCGCGCCTACCGCTCCCATCAACGCGCCGAGCAACATATACGTAGTGAGCCGGCCCGCATGCATGACCAGCAGTTCTCCCCACCACTGCCGCCGCGATCGGTGCACAACGCTGATGGTCGCAACTACTGAGGAAGTCTGCTTCTGCTCAACCGAAATAGCAATTCCTCCACACATCGCGGCGCAGTGCATACCACCAAGCAGGGCAAGTGTGAAAACACTGAAAAGCACACCAAATGGCAACTGTTCCTCGCTTCTGCGTCACATCACGCTGTAAAATGCCACCATCGCGCCATCACTGCAAGCGCACTCATACGAGCACCACAATTGCTTACCTCCATTCCTGTCACCGAGATGTCGCCGCGTTGCTCCACATGTTCCATGGGCCAGCTTTGCCTGCCCGTGGGCATGTCACAACAGGACCTCACGAAGATGGACACGCTCGTGCAGGAACGCGTTCGCGTCCATAAGGGCGAAACGCTTTATCGTATGGGCGAGCCGCTCACCGCGGTCTATGCGATCCGCTTCGGCACGTTGAAAACGCACGTCACGATGGAAGATGGGCGCACGCAAATCACGGGCTTCCATCTGCCCGGGGAGGTCATCGGACTCGACGGCCTCGGCGAGATGCAACATGCTTCCGATGCCACGGCGCTTGAAGACACCGAGGTCTGCGTCGTTCGTTTCGATGACCTGCAAAAACTGTCGGGAACCCTGCCCTCGCTGCAGCAGCAATTCCTGCGGCTGATGAGCAAGGAAATCTCGCAGGACCAGCTCATGCTGATCACGCTGGGCTCGATGCGCGCCGAAGAACGCCTTGCAGCGTTCCTCGTCAACATGTCCGAGCGTCTTTCGATGCGCGGCTACTCGTCCAGCGAATTCGTGCTGCGTATGAGCCGCGAGGAAATCGGCAGCTACCTCGGACTCAAGCTCGAAACCGTAAGCCGTCTCTTCTCCCGCTTTGCAGAGGCCGGCCTCATTCAGATCAGGCAAAGGCATGTAAAGCTCGTGGACATGGCGGGCATCAAACAGGTTTACAGCCGGGGCTGCTGACGCTCGGCTATGGACGGAACAGGCCGCCCCGGAGATCCGGGGCGGCCTTTTTGTTTTCATTGCTACTCAAGCTCCTCGGTATCCTCGAGCTTCGTTGGTATTGTGTACAGCGTCAGCCCACTGGACAGCGCACAGAAAAACCACGCCACCAGGAAGCCGATCGTGTAAACCGCCTCGCGCGAAGCGTCCAGCGGATGGCCGAAGAAATTCAGATCGCCCGGGTCGACGACGGAAAACACCACGGCCGTAGCCGCACCGCCCATCAGGAACGCCGGCCACAGCACCCACATCAGCCAACGGAATCTCATGGGCGCCTCGCCGCGGCCGAGTCGACATGATCTGCACCCGCCTTCTGGATGACAAGGCCATGGCGCTCGGCACCAGTCACTGGCAAATCAGGATGCGTATTGGCGAGCCAGATGGTCACGCCGCAACCGATTATCGCGAGCAACGGTCCACTCATCAGAAGCCATGGCCACGGTTCCTTGTACCAGGGCTTGGACTGCTGGGATGTCATTGCACTCTCCTTGTTCACAGCCGCTTAGCTTTCAGCATCACAGATTTCGGGGAACAATGAAACTTGTGGATTGCCCGATATGCGCATTGCGTCCGTCCTCGCCTTCGGCGGTCACGGTCACGTTGATCTTGTGCGTACCTTCCTTGGCATCCTCTATCGGCACGCGGATACGGATCGGCAGCAGCCGGTTCGACGTCGGCGACAGCGCTTCCGCAGCCTTGTCATATTCGACGGTCAACCCCTTGAGGTCATCGCCCTCGGCCTGCACACGGATTCGCATTGCCGCTTCCGTCGTGTTGATCACCTGCAGGCGATAGACGTTCTCGATCCAGCGCCCTTCCACTTCACGGCCTAGTGCCCCGCGGTCCCGAATGATGTCGACCTTGATCGGCGATCGCATTGCCAGCGAAGCAACAAACCCTGCCGCGAGCAGCAGCCAGATCAGCGAATAGATGATCGTGCGCGGCCGCAGCAGACGCTTGCGCGCGTCCGAGGACGTGAGGGACTTGCGCATCGCGTTCTCCGATGTGTATCGGATCAGGCCGCGCGGATAATCCATCTTGTCCATGACCTGGTTACACGCGTCGATGCACGCGCCGCAGCCGATGCACTCGTACTGCAGACCGTCACGGATATCGATGCCAGTCGGACAGACCTGCACGCAAATGCTGCAGTTCACGCAGTCACCGATGCCAGCCGCGTGCCGATCCGTCTTGCGCGACCGGCTGCCACGCGGTTCACCCCGGCCCACGTCGTATGTCACGACATAGGTATCGCGATCCACCATTACGCTCTGGAAGCGCGCATAGGGACACATGTACTTGCATACCTGCTCGCGCATGAATCCCGCATTGCCCCAGGTGGCGAACGCATAGAACAGCATCCAGAAGCTCTGCCAGGGACCAAGCGTGAAGTGCAGGACCTCGCTGCCAAGCTCGCGAATCGGTGCGAAGTATCCGATAAACGTAAAGCCGGTCCACAGTGCAATCACAACCCAGAGGACGTGCTTCGTCGCCTTGATCCGGAACTTGCGCAGACTCCACGGATCGCCGTCGAGACGGATGCGCGCAATGCGGTCGCCTTCGACATGCCGCTCGATCCACATGAAGATCTCGGTGTAAACCGTTTGCGGACAGGCATAGCCACAGAACAGGCGCCCCGCGATAGCCGTGAACAGGAACAGGGACAGTGCGGAAATCACCAGCAGCACTGCGAGGTAGATCACATCCTGCGGCCACAACACCAGGCCGAAGATGTAAAACTTGCGCGCACCAAGGTCAAACAGGACGGCCTGGCGATCGTTCCATTGGAGCCATGGCGTTCCGTAATAGACCAGTTGCGTCAGGATGACCAACCACACCCGCCAGCTTGAGAACGCGCCGGTAGTCGAGCGAGGGTAGATTTTGCGACGGACCTCGTATAAGGCCTCCTCGGTCGTCTCGGCGTCCTTGGGAGGGGGCACCGGACGCCAGACATTACCACCACGGTCCTCCGCGGATTGGCTTGCGGCCGGATCATTCGATGCGCGATTGTCCGACCGATCTGGGGCGTTAAGGGGCGCGTTCATCGTGTTGCCCTCACGCCCCGGCGGGCGGCTTGCCGCCCTGTCCCGGGGCTTACTGTCATTTTGCTGCGCCTCCCGTGTTCGAGAGGCCCCACACATACGCCGTCAGCATACGGATGCGCTCGGGCGTCAGGATTTCTTCATGTGCCGGCATATGGCCGTTATGGCCCTTCAGGATTGCGTCGACAATCGTCCCTTCCGAGCTGCCATACAACCAGACATTGTCGGTCAGGTTCGGTGCGCCAAGCGCCTGGTTACCCTTGCCATTCGAACCGTGGCAGGCGGCACAGGTCGACTTGAACGTGCTTTCGCCCCGTGAGGCACGGATCGGGTCGTATGCCAGACCGGACAGCGAGCGGACATACTGCGCCGTATCGCCGGCCTGCTTGGCATCGATCGTGCTGGCAAACGACGGCATCATCCCGTTGCGGCCCTTCGTGATCGTCTGCTGGATCGTTTCCGGATCGCCGCCATAGAGCCAGTCGTTGTCGGTCAGGTTGGGGAAGCCCCGGCTGCCACGTGCGTCCGAACCATGGCACTGGGCACAATAGTTCAGGAACAGCCGCTGGCCGATCTCGCGTGCATCCGGGTCCGCCGCCACCTGCTTGACATCCATGCCCATGTATTTGGCATAGATCTGGTGCTGCGTCTTCTCAGCCGCCTCGCGGTGAGCAGCCAGCTCGCCTTGAGTCGAGAACTTGAGCACCCCAGCGTATGAACCCAGACCGGGGTAGAGAACCAGGTAGGCGAGCGCGAAAATGCAGGCCAGCAGGAACATCCACATCCACCAGCGCGGCAGTGGGTTGTTCAGTTCCCTCAGGTCATCATCCCAGACATGACCTGTGTCTGCGGTGGCGCTGACACCCTTCGGAAGCTTGCGCTGGGAGAACAGCAGCCAGACGCACCAGACGATTCCGATGAGCGCGATGGCCGCGATGTAATAACTCCAGAAATCGGAAAAGAAATCGCTCATGACTGTGGGTTCCGGCTTGTAGTTGTGGTTTCGTCGGGCAGGGCAAACGGCAACATCGCCGATTCCTGATTGGCGGCCGCGCGGCCGCCCGACCATGCCCACCAACAGATGCCGATGAACGTCAGCATCGACACGATAGTCGCGATTGCGGTGACGATCATCATGACATCACTCCTTCGCCGGAGCCGGAGCCGCCGCCGCATCGACACGAACGTTGCGGCGATTTAGGCCAAGCCCCTGCAGGTACGCCACCAGCGCATCCTCTTCGGTCTTGCCGACCAGATCCTCGGGCGCGTGTGCAATCTCTGCGTCCTTGTACGGCACGCCAAGACGCTGGAGCGCACGCATGCGGGCCTGAACCGAATCGGTCGGCAACTGGGTCTTCTCGAGCCACGGATACGACGGCATTACCGACTCGGGCACAACATCTCGCGGATTGCGCAGGTGAATCCGCTGCCAGTCATCCGAATAGCGGCCGCCAACACGCGCGAGGTCCGGGCCGGTACGCTTCGAGCCCCACAGGAACGGGTGGTCGTACACCGATTCGCCGGCCGTCGAGTAGTGGCCATAGCGCTCGGTTTCTGCCTGCAGCGTACGCACCTGCTGCGAATGGCAACCAACGCAGCCCTCGCGGATGTAGATGTCGCGGCCCATCAGGCGCAACGGCGAGTACGGTGTGATACCGGGATCGGGCTCAGTGGTCGAGTGCTGGAAGAACAGCGGCACGATCTGGACCAGGCCGGCGATGCTGACAACGAGAATCGTGGCGATGATCAGCCAGCCGACGTTCTTTTCCAGCGTTTCGTGGGTAAAGAATCCTTGTTTTTGAGACATCTTTCGGTCCTCGGCGATCAGTGGGCGGAAGCCGGCAGACTGGCGGGGATCGGAGCATCGATCGCCGGCTTGCCAATGATGGTGCGCGCCACGTTATAGGCCATGACGAGCATGCCGGTCAGGAAGCACAGGCCACCCAGCAGACGGATCAGGTAGAACGGATACTTGGCCTTCACCGCTTCCACGAACGCATAGGTCAGCGTGCCGTCAGGCTGCGTGGCACGCCACATCAGGCCTTCCATCACACCGGCGATCCACATCGAGGCGATATAGAGCACCACGCCGATCGTCGCAATCCAGAAGTGCCATTCGATCAGGCGCGTGCTGTACATCTGCTTCTCGCCGAACAGGCGCGGAATCAGGTAGTAGAGCGAGCCGATCGAGATCATCGCCACCCAGCCCAGCGCGCCAGAGTGTACGTGGCCGATGGTCCAGTCCGTGTAGTGCGACAACGCGTTGACAGTCTTGATCGACATCATCGAGCCCTCGAACGTTGCCATGCCGTAGAACGACAATGCAACCACCAGGAACTTGAGGATCGGATCGGTGCGCAGCTTGTGCCAGGCACCTGACAGCGTCATGATGCCGTTGATCATGCCGCCCCAGGACGGCGCCAGCAGGATCAGCGAGAAGACCATGCCCAGCGACTGCGCCCAGTCAGGCAACGAGGTGTACTGCAAGTGGTGCGGGCCAGCCCACATGTACGTGAAGTTGAGCGCCCAGAAGTGGACGATCGACAGACGATAGGAGTAGATCGGACGCTCTGCCTGCTTCGGGATGAAGTAATACATCATCCCCAGGAAGCTCGTGGTCAGGAAGAAGCCGACGGCATTGTGGCCATACCACCACTGAATCATTGCATCCTGCACGCCAGCATAGGCCGAGTACGACTTCCAGAGCGAAGCCGGCATCTCCATGTTGTTGACGATATGCAGAATGGCAATCGTGAGGATATACGCGCCGAAGAACCAGTTGGCCACGTAGATATGCTTGGTCTTTCGCTTGACGATGGTGCCGAAGAACACCACGGCGTACGCCACCCAGACCAGCGTGATCAGGATGTCGATCGGCCATTCGAGCTCGGCGTACTCCTTCGACGACGTGATGCCCATGGGCAACGTGATCACGGCTGCGATGATCACAGCCTGCCAGCCCCAGAACGTGAACGACGCGAGCGGGCCGCAGAAAAGGCGGGCCTGGCACGTGCGCTGCACCACGTAGTAGGACGTGGCGAAGAGCGCGCTGCCACCGAAGGCGAAAATCACCGCATTGGTATGAAGCGGACGCAAGCGGCCGAATGACAGCCAAGGTGTATTGAAATTAAGATCCGGCCAGATCAGTTGCGCCGCAAGCAGAACGCCTACGGCCATGCCGACAATCCCCCATACCACAGTCATGACGGCGAACTGCCGTACAACTCCGTAGTTGAAGGTGTCGACGCGTGAGGACGCGGTGGTGACAGCCATTCAGACCCCCAAAGCAAAAGTAAGAATAAACCTATTGACGGTGTGACTTTAGAAAATCGGCCTGCATACCGTGTTGACTTTCATCAAGCCACCAGCATCCCGAGCGAACCGTGTGCAATTTCCGTAGTCAATGCACACCGCCTGCGACGCTCTCCCACACTTCCTTGACAATCACGGCTTGTCGTTGTCCAGCAGAATGGCTTCCGCAGGTCGATCAAGATCGTCGTACTGTCCCGCGTGCAACGCCCACCAAAGGGCGCCGGCAATCACGGCTACCAGCACCAGGCTCATCGGCACCAGCAGATATAGCGTTTCCATATTCAGCACTCCGCGCTCTTCGGCGCCGCGGCTCGCAGCAGACGCCACGCATTGGCAACCACCAGCAACGATGACACGGACATGCCGATGCCTGCCATCCAGGCCGTCACGAATCCGGTTGCTGCCAGCGGGATCGCCACAACGTTGTAGAAAAAGGCCCAGCCCAGGTTCTGGCGCACCACGCTGCGCGTCCGGCGCGCCGTGGCAATCGCCGTGGCAATCTCGCCGACGCCGCCATGCGTCAGCACCGCATCCGCGCCAGCCTGCGCGAGTGGCGCCCCGCCACCGATTGCGATGGACACTTGCGCTTGCCCGAGTACGGGGGCATCGTTGATACCGTCGCCCACGGCCAGCACGACGGCGCCCTGCTGCTGCAGTCGCGCCACATAGTCGCGCTTGCCCTCGGGGGTGACGGCACCCAATGCCGTCTCGATGCCAAAGCGGTCTGCCCACCAGCGCACTGCCTCCGGGTGATCGCCGGACACAAGGTGGCAGCGCACGCCAAGGCGGGAAAGCGATTGAAGGAGGGCCGCAGTCTGCGGGCGCTCAACATCTGCCAGCAGGAAACACGCCAGCGGGCCGCGTTCATCGCCCAGCCAGACCTCGGTGGCCCCTGGATGGCGGTTGCCGCAGTTGACTGCGTTGACAGGTGCAGACGCCAGATCTGCTACGAAATCGCGGCGACCCAGGCGCACCGTGCGGCCATTGACACAGGCCTGCAGCCCTTGCCCCGGAACATTGCGGAGGTCGGCGATCGACGGCCCGGTTTCGTCCGGGGCGGCGTCGATCAAGGCCCTGGCAATTGGATGCTCCCCGCCCCGCTCCATCGCGGCGGCAATGCTGCGGCAGGCTGCGTCATCCAACTCGCCCACGATCTCCGAGGATACGAGTGCAAAGCGTCCCTCGGTCAGGGTACCGGTCTTATCCAGCATCACATCTGTCACACGGGACAGCGCTTCAAGCGTATGTGCACGTGTCAGCAAGACGCCTCGGCGCGACAGTGCCGCCCCCGCTGCCGCCAACGCCGCAGGCGTAGCCAGCGACAGCGCACAGGGACAACTCACCACGAGCACGGCGACCGTCACAAGCAACGCACGCGACGGGTCGATCCAGATGGCCCAGACCAGGCCGGTGATTGCAGCCAGGATCAACAAGGTTCCGACAAACCATCCCGCAACGCGATCCGCCAGTTGGGCCAGACGCGGCTTGTCGGCCAGCGCGCGGTCCAGCACCGCCACAATCTCGGCAAGGCGCGTCTGGGCGCCAATACGTCGCACGTCGACTTCGATAGGGCTTGCGGCATTGAAACAGCCAGCCAGCACCGGATCGCCAATCGATCGCCTAACCGGACGGGCCTCGCCGGTCAGCATGGATTCGTCAACTTCACTGACACCGGCCACCACCACGCCATCGGCCGGGACGATTTCACCGGCCTTGACCCGAATGCGGTCCCCAGCCTGCAGGCGCGCAACCGGAATGCGTTCTCCAACGCCGCCAGCTTCCATCAGGCGCTCGCAAGTCGCAGGGAGCTGGCGCGCCAGCATCTCGGCGCCACTGCGCGACGCTTGCCGCACGCGCAGCTCAAGGTAGCGCGCCAGCAACAGGAACGCGACGAACATCGTCACGGAATCGAAGTAAACCTCCCCCACCCCACGCACGGTGGCGACTGCGCTGGCAATGAAACCGGCTGCAACGCCAATCGCCACAGGGACGTCCATGCCCATATGCCGCTGGCGCAGCGCGCGCCAGGCGCCGGCAAAGATCGGCGAAGCGGAATAGAGAACGACGGGTACCGTCAGAGCAAAGCTGGCCCAGCGCATTAGCTGAAGCTGCCCCGGATCGATCGTGGCCTCGTGCGTATAGATCGGCCACGCGTACATCATCACCTGCATCATGCCGAGCATCGCCACGGCCATGCGCATCAGCAGGCCGCGCCGTTCGCGCCGGTCCTGCTGGTCGGTACGGGAAACTTCGAACGGCCACGCCACATAGCCGATGTCCGCCAGCGTCGAGAGCAGCGTGGCTACGCTCTGCCGACCTTCATGCCAACGCACCACCACACGGCGGGTGGCCACGTTGGCCACGGCCGACTCCACGCCGGCAAGCTGGCCAAGGTGCTGTTCGATCAGCCATGCGCAGGCGGCACAGCGAATATTTTCGGGTGCCAGCGTGATCTCGACGCGGTCATCGCCAAGCGGGCGAACAAACTGGCTGCGCAGTTCCGGCGTGTCGTAGGCGGCCCAGACGGGTTCGGCTTCCCGGCGCGCCTGCGAGTCGATCGGCCGCGCAAAGCGCGTGACATCGCTATATAGGTGGCCGAATCCTGCGGTATGAAGCGTTTGCGCCAGCGTCTGGCAGCCGCCGCAGCAAAACGTATGACGCTGCCCGCCGATATCGGCAACGTGCGGCGTGGCACCCCGCTCCAGCGGTTGGCCACAGTGAAAGCAGTTGATTGATGAATCTGACAGGGACGCCCGCCCGGGCCGTGTGCCCGTAGTTTGGGCGGCGGCAGACGACGGTTGTGCGCTGGGAATCGACGAAAGCGGGTTTCCTTCAGGCGCGAGGGGGCTGGCGTGCAGGGACGGCATAGTGCGCTTTTATTACCCAGTGGATACTAGGCAACCCGCACGCCACACACATTGATACAAATCAAGTTTGCGAAAACGGCGTCATCACCGTTCCCGACAAACAACGGATTGCGTCCAACCCGTCAGCCGGTCCAGAAATTGTCAGGTCAGGGACGTATCCATAACCCGCCGCTCGGACTCCAGGTACTCGCGCGACTGCATCTCGATGATGCGCGAAACGGTCCGATGGAACTCGTTGGCCATCTGGCCTTCCAGATAGAGTTCGTCGGCCGGCACCTCGGCGGACATCAGCAGCTTGACCTTGTGGTCATAGAACACGTCGATCAGCCAGGTGAAACGGCGCGCTTCGGAGGACATACGCGGCGTCATCTTCGGCACATCCGAAAGGATCACCGTGTGGAACTGCGACGCAATCTCCAGATAGTCGTTCTGCGATCGCGGCCCGCCGCACAATGTCGCAAAGTCGAACCAGACCACGCCGTTGGCCTTGCGCAGCGCCTTGATCTCGCGATGTTCGATATGCAGGATCGGCGATTCGTCCGCCGTCCCGGCGATGCCCACGAACGCGTCGCGCAGTGCCGCGCTGGCTTCGCGGTTGAGCGGCGTATGGTAAGCCTCCACCTGTTCCAGCGCACGCTTGCGATAGTCGATGCCTGCGTCGACGTTAAGCACGTCGAGCCTTTGCTGCAGCAGCGCAATGGCCGGCAGCACGCGGTCGCGGTGCAGGCCGTCCGGATACAGCAGATCCGGCCGATAGTTCGACGTCATCACGAACTGCACACCGTTCTCGAACAACTGCTGAAGCAGGCGATGGAGGATCATCGCGTCGGCCACGTCATTGACGTGGAACTCGTCGAAGCAGATCAGGCGGAAGCGCCGTGCAATGCGTTTGGCGAGTTCATCGAGGGGGTCGGAGCGGCCGCGCAGCTCTTCAAGCTCGCGGTGCACCTCGCGCATGAATTCGTGGAAATGGAGCCGTGTCTTGCGCACCACCGGCACGCAGGAATAGAAGCTATCCATCAGGAACGACTTGCCGCGCCCCACCCCACCCCACATGTAGACGCCCTTCGGCACTTCAGGGTGTACCAGCAGCTTCTTCAGCGTGCTGTTGCGTCGGCTCTTGTAGGCCACCCACTCGTCGTAGCATTGCTGGAGCCGCGCGACGGCGCGCAGTTGCGCCTCGTCGGACTGATAGCCGCGCTGCTTGAGTTCGTGCTCGTAAAACTCGGTGACGTTCATGTCGGGTTCAACCGGGGACTGCAAGTGAAAACGGCGCGCCGCGAATGGCGGCGCGCCGATGCTCACACAAAGTGAGGCAAACGCCTTACATGTTGAGCTGACGCTTGTCGACAGCCAGCGCGGCTTCGCGCATGACTTCGGACATCGACGGGTGCGGGTGGCAGACGCGACCGATATCTTCGCTCGCGGCCTTGAACTCCATCGCCACCACGGCTTCGGCGATCAGGTCCGAAGCATTCGCGGCCACGACGTGCACGCCCAGGATTTCGTCGGTCTTGGCATCGGCCAGCATCTTCACGAAACCGTCCGAAGCACCCATGCCCAGCGCACGGCCGTTGGCCATGAACGGGAACTGGCCCGACTTGTACTCGCGGCCTTCGGCCTTGAGTTGTTGCTCGGTCTTGCCGACCCAGGCGATTTCCGGGAACGTGTAAATGACCCACGGAACCGTGTTGAAGTCGATGTGCGGCTTCTGGCCGACGATGCGCTCGGCCACGGCCACGCCTTCGTCTTCAGCCTTGTGCGCCAGCATCGGGCCACGCACCACGTCGCCGATCGCCCAGATGCCCGGCACCTTGGTCTGGCAGTGGTCGTCCACCTCGATGAAACCGCGTTGGTCCACGCCCAGGCCCACGGCTTCCAGACCGAGGTTGTCGGTGTTCGGCACGCGGCCGACCGACACGATCAGGCGATCGACTTCCAGCGTCTGGGCATTGCCGTCCTTGTCGGTGTAGTTGACCGTGACGTTGTCCTTGCCGGTCTTCACTTCACCAACCTTGACACCCAGGTGGAACTGCAGGCCCTGCTTGGTCAGCAGCTTCTGCGCTTCCTTGGCCACGCCTTCGTCAGCGGCGCCCAGGAATGCGGGCAGTGCTTCCAGCACGGTCACGTCGGAACCCAGACGGCGCCACACCGAGCCCAATTCCAGGCCGATCACGCCAGCACCGATCACGCCGAGCTTCTTCGGCACGGAACCGAACTTCAGCGCGCCTTCGTTATCGCTGATGAGGTTGTTGTCAACGGCGATGCCCGGCAGGTGACGAGCCTTCGAACCGGTGGCGACGATGACCTGCTTGGCGGTCACGGTCTCGCCTGCGACTTCCACCTGGAAGCCTTCGGCGCCCTTGCCGGCGAACTTGGCGTAGCCCTTGAACAGGGTCACCTTGTTCTTGCGGAACAGGAACTCGATGCCCTTCGTCATCTTGCCGACGATGTCATCCTTGCGCTTGAGCATCTTGGCCACGTCGACCTTGACGTCACCCACGGTGATACCGTGGTCGGCCAGGTGATGCGCGGCGTTCTCGAATTCTTCCGAGGATGCCAGCAGAGCCTTGGACGGAATGCAGCCCACGTTCAGGCAGGTGCCGCCCAGGCGCGCTTCGCCCTTCGGATCGTCGTAGGCATTGCCTTCGCAGCAAGCCACGTTCAGGCCCAGTTGGGCAGCACGGATGGCGGCGATGTAGCCGCCAGGACCGGCGCCGATCACCAGCACGTCAAATTGTTTGCTCATGGGAAATATCTCTCTGGTGCGTCATGCCCACGCGAAAGGCAGGCATCCGGCGGCAACGCGGCCGCCGGGTCCCCGCACGGAGCGCGGGGACGACGACAAACGGTAGACGGAGGTCTGGACTGGATTACAGGTCCAGCAGCAGGCGGGCCGGATCTTCCAGCGCTTCCTTCATGGCCACCAGACCCAGCACGGCTTCGCGGCCGTCGATGATGCGGTGGTCGTAGGACATCGCCAGGTAGTTCATCGGACGGATCACGATCTGGCCGTCTTCCACCACGGCGCGGTCCTTCGTGGCGTGCACGCCCAGGATGGCCGATTGCGGCGGGTTGATGATCGGGGTCGACAGCATCGAACCGAACGTACCGCCGTTCGAGATCGAGAACGTACCGCCGGTCAGCTCTTCCAGCGACAGCTTGCCGTCACGAGCCTTGGCGCCGAATTCGGCGATCTTCTTCTCGATGTCGGCCAGGCTCATCTGGTCGGCGTTGCGCAGGATCGGCACCACCAGGCCACGCGGCGAACCCACGGCGATACCGATGTCGAAGTAGCCGTGGTAGACGATGTCGTTGCCGTCAACCGATGCGTTGATGACCGGGTACTTCTTCAGCGCGTGCACGGCGGCCTTCACGAAGAACGACATGAAGCCCAGCTTCACGCCATGTTCCTTCTCGAAGCGGTCCTTGTACTTGGCGCGCAGATCCATCACCGGCTTCATGTTCACTTCGTTGAACGTGGTGAGGATGGCGTTGGTCGATTGCGACTGGATCAGACGCTCGGCGATACGGGCACGCAGGCGGCTCATCGGCACGCGCTCTTCCGGGCGGTCGCCCAGCGCAGCGAAGTCGACCTGGGCGGCCACTTGCTGCAGAGCCGGCTTGGCAGCGGCCGGAGCCGGAGCAGCCTTGGCGGCCGGAGCCGGAGCCGAGCCGGCGGCCAGCACGTCACCCTTGGTGATGCGGCCATCCTTGCCCGTGCCGGCCACTTGCGAAGCCGACAGGCCACCTTCGGCCATCAGCTTGGCAGCCGACGGCATGGCGATGGCGCCCGGGTTGGCAGCGGCAGCCGGAGCGGCAGCAGCCGGAGCCGGTGCAGCGGCGGCGGGAGCCGGAGCAGCAGCGGCCGGGGCGGCGGCGCCAGCGGTGGCTTCCGTATCGATCTTGGCGATCAGTTCATCGGCCACGACGGTATCGCCGTCGTTCCTGATGATTTGTGTCAGCACGCCAGCGGACGGAGCCGGCACTTCCAGCACGACCTTATCGGTTTCGATTTCGATCAGGATCTCGTCCTGAGCGACGGCTTCGCCTGGCTTCTTCTTCCAGTTCAGCATGGTCGCTTCAGCGACCGATTCCGACAGTTGGGGAACCTTGACGTCAACAATAGCCATGGTTTGGAATTTCCTCGATGTATGCGTGTGTTTCGTTTCAGGCAGGCCGTCCCGCGGCGCGCATTCCTGTGCGCTGCCGCGGGGGCCGACGAATTACTTGGTCAGAACAAAGCCCTTGAGCTTGGAGAACGCAGCGTCCAGCAGCGCCTTCTGTTGCTCGTTGTGCTTTGCGTAGTAGCCCACCGCCGGCGAAGCCGAGGCAGGACGACCGGCATAACCGAGCTTCTGGCCTTCCGTCATGTTTTCCATGATGTAGTGCTGCACGAAGAACCAGGCACCCTGGTTCTGCGGTTCGTCCTGGCACCACACGATTTCGGTCGCGCCCGGATACTTCTTGAGCTCCGCGGCCACGGCCTTGTGCGGGAACGGGTACAGCTGTTCCAGGCGGATGATCGCCGTGTCCGAAGCACCACGCTCGCGGCGGGTGTTGACCAGGTCGTAGTAGACCTTGCCCGAGCACATGATCAGGCGCTTGACCTTGCTGGCGTTCAGTTCTTCGTGATCGGCAATCACGGTCTCGAAGTGGCCCTTGGCCAGATCGGACAGCGGCGACACGGCGTCCTTGTTACGCAGCAGCGACTTCGGCGTCATGATCACCAGCGGCTTGCGGAACAGACGGATCATCTGGCGACGCAGCAGGTGGAAGATCTGGGCCGGCGTGGTCGGCTGAACAACCTGGATGTTGTGGTCGGCGCAGAGCTGCAGGAAACGCTCGATACGGGCCGAGCTGTGTTCCGGACCCTGGCCTTCGTAGCCGTGCGGCAGCATCATCGTCAGACCCGAGGCGCGGCCCCACTTCACTTCACCCGACGAGATGAACTGGTCGATCACGACCTGCGCGCCGTTGACGAAGTCGCCGAACTGGGCTTCCCAGATCACCAGCGCGTTCGGTTCGGCAGCCGAGTAGCCGTATTCGAAGCCGAGCACGGCTTCTTCCGACAGCACCGAGTCGATCACCGTGAACGGCGCCTGGTTTTCCGACACGTTCTGCAGCGGCACATAGCTGCCGGCATCCCAGCGCTCGCGAGCCTGGTCGTGCAGCACGGCGTGGCGGTGCGTGAACGTACCGCGGCCGGCATCCTGGCCGGTGATGCGCACCGGGTAGCCCGAAGCGACCAGCGAGGCGAAGCCCAGGTGTTCACCCATGCCCCAGTCCAGCATCTGCTCACCCTTGCCCATGTTGGAACGGTCCTTGATGACCTTCTCCACCAGCGGGTGCAGCTTGAAGTGATCGGGGATCGTGGTGATACGCTCGGCCAGACGCTTCAGCTCGGTCATCGGCACGGCGGTGTCGGCGGCGTCCGTCCACTTGCGGTTCAGGAACGGCATCCAGTCCACGGCGAACTTGTTCTTGAAGTTCGACAGGACCGGGTCGACCGTGTGCTTGCCCGCATCCATCGCGGCACGGAATTCCTTGACCAGCTCGTCGCCGAATTCGGCGCCGGTCAGGTTCTGAGCAACCAGCTTGTCGGCGTACAGCTTGCGCGTACCCGGGTGCTGGCTGATCTTCTTGTACATCAGCGGCTGCGTCACAGCCGGGGTGTCCTGCTCGTTGTGGCCCAGCTTGCGGAAGCAGATGATGTCGACCACGACGTCCTTGTTGAATTCCATGCGGAAGTCAACGGCGAGCTGCATGGCGTACACCACGGCTTCGGGGTCGTCGCCGTTCACGTGCAGCACCGGGGCCTCGATCATCTTGACCACGTCCGTGCAGTACAGCGTCGAACGGGCGTCGCGCGGGTCCGAGGTGGTGAAGCCGATCTGGTTGTTGATGACGATGTGCATCGAGCCGCCCGTGCCGTAGCCGCGGGTCTGCGCGAGGTTCAGCGTTTCCATCACCACGCCCTGGCCTGCAAAGGCAGCGTCGCCGTGCACCTGCACCGGCAGCACTTCCTTGTGGCCGGCATCGCCACGGCGTTCCTGGCGGGCCTTGGCCGAGCCTTCCACCACCGGGTTGACGATTTCCAGGTGCGACGGGTTGAACGCGAGCGACAGGTGAACCGGGCCGCCTTCGGTCGAGACATCGCTCGAGAAGCCCTTGTGATACTTCACGTCACCGGCCGGCAGGTCGTCCACGTGCTTGCCTTCGAATTCGGCAAACAGGTCAGCCGGCATCTTGCCCAGCGTGTTGACCAGCACATTCAGACGGCCGCGGTGGGCCATGCCGATCACGATTTCCTGCACGCCCTTGCTGCCGGAGTGCTGGACCAGTTCGTCCATCGCGGCGATGAAGCTTTCGCCACCTTCGAGCGAGAAGCGCTTCTGGCCAACGTACTTGGTGTGGAGGAAGCGCTCCAGGCCTTCGGCCGCGGTCAGGCGGTCGAGGATGTGCTTCTTCTTCTCCAGCGTGAACACGGGCTTGGAACGCGTGGTTTCCAGGCGCTCCTGCCACCAGCGCTTCTGCGCCTGGTCGCTCAAGTACATGAACTCGGCGCCGATGCTGCCGCAGTACGTCTCGCGCAGGTTGTTGAGCAGCTCGCGCAGGCTCATCGACTCCTTGCCGAAATACGTGTTGCTGGCATTGAAGACGATGTCGAGGTCGGCTTCGGAGAAACCGTAGAACGCCGGATCCAGGTCAGGAAGGGGCGGACGCTCCTGGCGCTTGAGCGGATCGAGGTCAGCCCAGTGCGAACCGATATTGCGGTAAGCGGCGATCAGCTGCGTGGCAGCGACGCGCTTGCGGCCCATATCGGAATCGGCCGAGGCAACAATGGTCTTGATGGGGCCCTGCTTGGCGCGCTCGGCGAACGAGGCGACGATCGGTGCGTGGGGGATATCGCGGGCGTTGGAACCATCCACAGCCGGGACGTTCTGCATCGCGTCGAAGTACGCGCGCCAGTTGTCGGGAACCGAGCTGGGATTCTGGAGATAGGCCTCGTACAGCTCTTCCACATAGGGGGCGTTACCGCCGAAGAGGTACGAATTGCTCTGATACTGTTGCATCATGGGGCGCTCACTATTCTCCGGGAATGCCGGAGTTAAGCGGGTTCATCAACCTTCCGCGACACGGCTTGACCGGTTAGCGGATTGCAAACAACTCTTGGGGGACCAACGGTTACCACCTTGAACGAACGGCACCCCGGTGGGTGCCGCTGGTTTTCGGTCTCGCCGCCTGACCCGAAAGGGCAAGTTGTGCGGGGAAGGACCTAAGTCTTCACTCGCGAAAGCATAGCACGTTTGCCAGCGGATCGTAGGGACTTTTCGTGATGCAAAACCGTTGCGGTCTGAACAGACTGTTCAGGGCTGCGGCCGAATCTGGTCGACGGCATCCGTGATCAGGCCATCGAGCCCCCAGTCCAGCAGGTCTTGCGCCCGGGCCGGATCGTTGACCGTATAACAGAGCACCTTGAAACCGGCCGCGTGGGCTGCCCCGATGACAGCGGCATCGAGTTCACTGTGGTTAGCATCCAGCGCCACGCATTCCAGCCGGCGCAGCCGCTCCAGCCAGTCCGGCGGCAGCTTGTCCAGCAGCAGTGCACGCGGCAGGCCCGGAGCCACCTTGTGAGCGGCTTCCAGCGCTTCTTCCGAAAACGACGAGAGCAATGGCGGGACAGCCGCGTGCTTCCATAGCGTAAGTGCATCAAGAGCCACTGCAGCGCCAGTCCGGTACTCGGTACCAGGCACCGGCTTGATCTCGATATTGACCATGAAGCCATTGGCCTGGGTATACCGGGCGATCGCCACCAGCGTGGGAACCGGCTCGCCCGCATACGCCGGGCTGTGCCAGCCACCGGCATCCAGCGCCGCGAGTTCGCCCAGCGTCATCGCATCCACGCGCCCGCTGCCGGTGGTCGTACGATCCAGCGTGGCATCGTGCATCAGTACCGGTTCGCCATCGGCGGACAGCTTCACGTCGAACTCGAACATCCGGTAGCCGAACGACGCGCCGTGCCGGAAGGCCGCCAGCGTGTTCTCGGGCGCCAGCTTGCCGGCGCCGCGATGGGCGATGTGGCGCGGAAAGGGCCAATCCTTCATGCCAGGGCCTCGATGCGTTTGCCGGACTGGATATCGAAGAAATGCAGATGCTCGGCCGATGCGGTGATCGGCAGCTTGTCGCCGCCGCGCACCTGCATCTGGCTGTCCAGCCGTACCACTATAGGCTGGCCGCCAAGCGCGCCATACGCGAACGAATCGGCGCCGAGCGCCTCCACCACGCGCACGTCCACTTCGGCAATGGCCTCGTGGGCCGCGCACGGCTCGATATGTTCGGGCCGCAGACCCAGCAGCGCCTGCTCGGGCAGATGCAGCCCCATCGGCAGGTGGCCCAGCGTGGCGGCGCCAGCCTGCGCATCCTTCGGCTCCACCCGCATTTGCGCCCCGCCCTGCCCGCTTCCATTCCTTGCCACCGGCACCAGGTTCATCGGCGGGGAGCCGATAAAGCCGGCCACGAACGTGCTGGCCGGGCGTGCATAGACTTCCAGCGGCGTGCCGATCTGTTCAACCCGGCCGCCGTTGAGCACCATCATGCGGTCAGCCAGCGTCATGGCTTCCACCTGGTCGTGGGTCACGTAGAGGCTGGTTGTCTTGAGCCGACGATGCAGGTCCTTCAGTTCCAGGCGCATCTGCACCCGCAGCTTGGCGTCGAGGTTCGACAATGGCTCGTCGAACAGGAACACAGACGGTTCCCGCACAATGGCGCGGCCCATTGCCACGCGCTGGCGCTGCCCGCCGGACAGCGCACGCGGCTTGCGCTCGAGCAGTGGTGCAAGCTCCAGGATGCCCGCCGCGTGCCTGACGCGCTGCTCGATCTCGGCCTTTGCCATGCCGCGGATCTTCAGGCCGTAGGCCATGTTGTCGTACACGCTCATATGCGGATAGAGCGCGTAGTTCTGGAACACCATTGCGATATCACGCGCGGCCGGTTCCAGGTCGTTGACGACCTTCTCGCCGATATGGACCTCGCCGCCGGTGATGGTCTCGAGTCCGGCCACCATGCGCAGCAGCGTGGATTTGCCGCAGCCAGACGGCCCGACGATCACGATGAACTCGCCGTCGGCGATTTCCATATCGATGCCATGCACGACCTGCGTGCCGCCGGCATAGGTTTTCTGAACGTTGCGAAGAGACAGCTTTGCCATGGATTGACCTTACTTTTCCGTTTCCACGAGGCCCTTGACGAACCAGCGTTGCATCAGCACGACCACGACCGCGGGCGGAATCATCGCCAGCATCACGGTGGCCATTACGAGGTTCCAGTCGGTGGCGGCGTCGCCGGAACGGGAAATCATCTGCGTCACGCCCACCACCACGGGCGTCATCGACTTCTGCGTGGTGATCAGCAGCGGCCAGAGATACTGGTTCCAGCCGTAGATGAACTGGATCACGAACAGCGCCGCAATGCTGGTGCGCGATAGCGGCAGCACCACGTCCCAGAAGAAACGCAGCGGCCCGGCGCCGTCGATGCGCGCGGCCTCGGCCAGTTCGTCGGGGATCGTCAGGAAAAACTGCCGAAACAGGAACGTGGCCGTGGCCGAGGCGATGATCGGGATCGTCAGCCCTAAGTAGCTGTCCAGCATGCCGAGGTCAGACACCACCTTGTAGGTCGGCAGAATCCGCACCTCAACCGGCAGCATCAGCGTGACGAAGATCATCCAGAAGAATGTCTTGCGCAGCGGGAATCGGAAATAGACGATCGCGAAGGCCGAGATGATCGAGATGGCGATCTTGCCCAGCGCAATGCCCAGCGCCATGATCAGGCTGTTCTTCATCATGGTGGAGACCGGCGATGCGGCCTCGCCCACGCCCTGGAACAGCACGGCGCGGTAGTTCTCGATCAGATGGCTGCCCGGGATCAGCGTCATCGGCGCGTCGAGCACCTGCTCGGCCGTGAGCGTCGACGCAACGAAGGTCAGGTACACCGGGAACGCCACAACAGCGATGCCAAGGATCAGCACGAGGTGGGTAATGAAGTCGAGTACGGGACGTCTTTCTACCATGGCCGGCTCCTCAATACTGGACCTTGCGTTCCACGAACCGGAACTGCACCACGGTCAGCGCGATCACGATCACCATCAGCACCACCGACTGTGCGGCCGAGCCACCAATATCCATGCCACGGAAGCCGTCATGGAACACCTTGTAGACAAGCGTGTTCGTCGAATTGAACGGGCCGCCATGCGTCACCGCGTCGATGATCGCAAAGGTATCGAAGAACGCGTAGACCATGTTGATCACCAGCAGGAAGAACGTGGTGGGCGACAGCAGCGGGAACACGATCGACCAGAACCGCTTCCATGGCCCGGCGCCGTCGATGGCCGCGGCCTCGATCAGCGACTTCGGAATGCTCTGCAGCCCGGCCAGGAAGAACAGGAAGTTGTAGCTGACCTGCTTCCATGCGGCGGCCAGCACCACGAGCAGCAGCGCCTGATTGCCATTGAGCAGGAAGTTCCATTCCACGCCCGCGCGGCGCAGCGCGTAGGAGACCACGCCCAGCGTCGGGTTGAACATGAACATCCAGAGCACACCGGCCACGGCCGGCGCCACGGCGTACGGCCAGATCAGCAGCGTCTTGTAACCGGTGGCCGCGCGCACCACGCGATCGGCGAAGTAGGCCAGCAGCAGCGCCACGGACAGCCCCACCACGGTCACGCCGATGGCGAAGATGGCCGTGGTCTGGAATGACTCGATGTACTGCGGGTCCTTCCACAGCGTGGCGAAGTTATCGAGTCCAACGAATTCAAGATTGATGCCGAAGGCATCCTGCTGCAGCATCGACTGCCACAGCGCCTGCCCGGCGGGCAGGAAGAAGAAGATCAGCGTGATGGCGATCTGCGGCAGCACCAGCAGATACGGCAACCACGACGAGCGAAATACGACACGCTTTTCCATCGGGGCTTTCCAAAATCAAACGCAAGCGGGCGACGGTTGTGCCGCCGCCCGCTTCAGGTCCATCACCGTGACGGTGCTTATTCCTTCACGGTCTTCTGGAAACGTTCCAGCAAGACGTTGCCACGGGACACCGCGCTGTCCAGCGCCTCCTTCGGCTCCTTCTTGCCGGCCCAAACGGCCTCGAGTTCCTCGTCGATCACGGTACGGATCTGCACGAGGTTGCCCAGCCGCACGCCGCGCGACTTGTCGGTGGTCTTCACGACCATCTGCTCGACCGACACCTCGGCACCGGGGTTCTTGTCGTAGTAGCCCGACTTCTTCGTCAGTTCATACGCGGCCATCGTCACCGGCAGGTAGCCCGTGGCCTGATGCCAGTCGGACTGGATCTCCGGGCGCGACAGGAACGTGAAGAACTTGGCCACGCCCTTGTACTCTTCCGGCTTCTTGCCACCCATGACCCACAGCGAGGCCCCGCCGATGATCGTGTTCTGCGGGGCGCCCGGCACGTCCGGGTAGTACGGCAGTTGCGATACCCCGAACTGGAACTTGGCGTTCTTGCGGATATTGGCCAGCGACGCCGACGAGCCCGTGAACATCGCGCATTCGCCGTTATAGAACTTGGCCTGCGATTCCGCCTTGCGGCCGCCGTAGCTGAAGTAGCCCTTCTTGACCATGTCCTGCAGGTTCGTGATGTGCCTCACGTGCAGCGGGCTGTTGAAGGCCAGGCGTGCATCGGTGCCGCCAAAGCCGTTGTTCTTGGTCGCGAACAGCGTGTTGTGCCAGGCCGAGAAGCTTTCCAGGTGTACCCAGCTCTGCCAGTCCGTGGTGTAGGCGCAGTTCTGGCCAGAGGCCTTGAGCTTGGCCGAGTACTGCATCACCTCGGGCCAGGTCTTCGGCGGTGCCGACAGGCCGGCCTTCTTGAAGGCGTCCTTGTTGTAATAGAAGACCGTGGTGGAGCTGTTGAACGGGAACGACAGCATCTCGCCCTTCGACGAGGTGTAGTAGCCGGCCACGGCGGGGATATAGGCCTTCTGGTCGAACTTTTCGCCAGCGTCCTTCATGACCTGCGACACCGGCTTGATGGCACCCTTGGCGCTCATCATCGTCGCGGTACCCACCTCGAACACCTGCAGGATTGCCGGTGCACCGCCTGCACGGAACGCCGCGATGCCGGCGGCCATCGTTTCATCGTAATTGCCCTTGTTCACGGGCACGATCTTGTATTCCGACTGGCTGGCGTTGAACTTGTTGGCAATCTCGTTGACCTTGTCGTTCAACGCGCCCTCCATGGCGTGCCACCACTGGATCTCGACGGCAGCGTGGGCGGTACCCGCCAGCGCCAGGCTGGCCACGGCGGCGAACTTCAACGCGATACGTGGAAAGGACATCGGCATTTCTCCTGAGGCTGTGTTCGGTCCGACCAATTTTTTTGAAAAAGCGACCGACTGTATGCATTTTTTGTGACAGGCATGTTACGCCGCTCTTTTGTCACGGAATACAGGGCAAACCCGCCTTGCCGAAGAGATTGTTGCGGCATATTGACAACGCGCAACCGTCAAACGCTGGCAGACAGACGCCAGCTACAATGCGCCGCCATGACCTCGCCAAAACCGTTTTCCGCCCTGCCCGACACCGCGCTGCGCCGCGTGCGCGGCATCCTGACCGACATTGATGGCACGCTGACGACGGACGGCCAGCTGCCCGCCCCGACCTACCTCGCGCTCGACCGTCTGGCCCGCGCCGGGCTGCACGTGATTCCGGTAACGGGGCGCTGCATCGCGTGGGCCGAGATCCTGACGCGGCTCTGGCCCGTTGACGCGATCATCGGCGAAAACGGCGCGTTCTACTCGCATCTGCACAATGGGAAGCTGGTGACCCGCTTCCTGGACGATGCCGCCACGCGAGATGCGAACCTCTTCAGGATTCATGCACTGGGGCAGGAAATCCTGCGCGAGGTACCCGGTTGTGCGCTGGCATCGGACCAGGCATGGCACGCCGCCGACCTGGCAATTGACCACGCCGAAGACGTTCGGCCGCTGCCGCAGGCTGCAGTCGACCGCATCGCCACGATGATGCGCAACGCAGGCATGACCGCCACGGTCAGCTCGATCCACGTGAACGGCTGGTTCGGCCGCCATGACAAGCTGTCGATGAGCCGGCTCTGTGTAGAGGAATTACTCCAGGACGATATCGACGCGAATCGCGACGAGTGGCTGTTTATTGGCGATTCGGCCAACGACGTGGCGATGTTCGGCCATTTCCCGTTGTCGGTCGGTGTGGCGAACGTGCGAGAGATCCTGGACAAGCTGCCGCAGAAGCCGGCTTACATCACCGAAGCGGCCGGTGGCGAAGGCTTCGCGGAGATGGCGGCGCGCCTGCTGGCGGCGCGCGCCTGAAAGAAAAAAACCGCCCGCCGCCTGCAATGCTGCAGGACGGCGGGCGGGTAGATTGCACTGTCAGCGCACTGTCAGCGCACTGTCAGCGTTCAGGCCGACGATCAATCCGCACCAGCCTCCGCTTCCGGCGCCACGGCTTCAGTCGCTCCGGCTCGGGCGGGCATGCGGTACGCATGCAACTGGCCGTGCGTGCCAACCAGGTACGACTTGCCGTCCCGGACTCCAGACTCGGTGTATTCGAACGCGTGCGTCTTGACGTCGACACTGAGTTCCGAGGTCGTCTCCGTCACCGGATCGACGTACGCGTAGTGCGCCACGCCGTCTTCGGTGCCCGAGTACTGCAGGCCGCGAACCAGTGACGCGGCGGGCGTCTGCAGCTTGACGGTTGCCACGTCGGTCAGCGTATCGAGCGACGCAACATCCAGTACCGCACCGTGCCAGTCTGCGGGGTCGCCGGCTTCCATCACCAGCGCCTCGGGTTCAGCCATTTCCAGGGCGACAACCACCGACGTATCGGGCTCCAGCGTCACCGCTTCATCGCTGTCAAGCGATCCAGCTTCGCCAGTCGCCCACGCCGCCAGGGCGCCGCGGCCGCCGAACTGCCCGCTGGCCGACTTGTCCACCAGCTGGACGTTGCCCTCGCCAGTGATGTGCATGCCATCGGACAGCGACTTGCCGTACGTCGACTTGCCAGCAATGGTCACCGACGCACCGGGGCCGACATCGACCACACCGTCGGGGCCTTGGGCCACGCCAGTTCCGTCGACGGAGGTGCCCTTGATCGACCCGCTGCCACCATCGGTGAAGCGGATGGCACCGTTCTGATCCACCCCTGTACCACTTGTGGACTTCCCATCGATCGTCGCCGATCCGGTGCCGCCTACATCGATGGTGCCGGTGCCAGTCTGTGCAATGCCTGTACCGCTGCCCGACTTGCCGTCAACGGCGAGGCCGCCGCCATCGGTTACGCGGATCGCACCGCCCTGATCTACCCCTGTGCCACTTGTGGACTTCCCGTCGATCGTCGCCGATCCGGTGCCGCTTACATCGATAGTGCCGGTGCCAGTCTGTGCAATGCCTGTTCCGGTGTCCGACTTGCCGTCAACGGCGACGCCGCCGCCATCGGTTACGCGGATCTTGCCGCCCTGCTCGGCACCGGTTCCGTTCACGGAGTCGCCTGTCAGGCCCACCTGGCCCGTGCCGCCCACGTCGACGGTGCCGGTATCGGTCTGCTTCAGGCCGGTACCGTTCGTCGATGAACCGTTGACGGCGCCCTGACCACCGTCCTTCACACTGATTGCACCGCCCTGGCTGACGCCGGTACCGTCCACCGAGGTGCCGTCGACATTGATGCCGCCGCCGCCGCTCACGTCAATCACGCCGCCGTCACTCATATCCACACCGGTGCCACTGCCCGATTGTCCGTCGACGTTGACCCGGCCAGTGCCGGTCACATCGATCTGCCCGGTGTGCGATACACCGCTGCCGCTGTCCGAGGTACCCGAAATATCGAGCGTGCCCGTATCAGTGACGCCGATCGTGCCGGTGCCGGTCAGCTTGACGCCATCGCCGCCCGAAGAGGTGCCGTCGATGGCGACCTTGCCGCCGCCACCGATATCCATGGTGCCGCCCTGGCTTACGCCGGTGTCGGTCGTCGACTTGCCGGAAAGATTCAGTGATCCGGTATCGCTCACCTTGATGGAGACGTCATCGGTCAGGTCCACGCCCGTGCCGCTCGTCGACTTGCCCGTGATGTCGATGTCGCCGCTACCGGTGATATCAAGCTTGCCCTTTTGCAGGATGCCGGCGCCCTCTTCCGACTCACCATTGATGGTGAACGAACCATTCTCGCCGACGTTGGCGGTAAATTCGCCGTCGAGTAGTACACCAGCCCCCTTGACCGAGGTGCCCTGGAGGTTGACCGCACCACCGTCGCCAATATCAAGTGTCCCGCCAGTAAGGCGAATGCCCGATCCAGTGGTGGAATTACCTGTGACGTTCAGTTTCCCGGCCTTGGAGACCTCGAAGTTGTTATTCCATTGCACACCGCTACCGTTTTCGGAAGTACCCGTTACGTTGGCCGTTGCGTTGTCCGTGACATGCAATTTCACCACCCCCGGCCCGACACCGTAACCGTTCACGCTACTGCCATTGACTTCCAGCGAGCTTGAACCGCCAATGGTGCCGCCCACAAGAACCCCGAGGGCCTCCTGGGAACTGCCCGTGACACTCACCCGCGCATTGTCGGTCAGGTTCGCATTGCCTCGCGCGCCTCCTCCGTTGACGGACTTGCCGTTGATGTCTGCGGAAGAGTTACCGGAAGCATTCACATGGTATCCATAGACACCGGCGTCAGCTTCGCTTTCCCCATTCATGGACAGATGCGCGTCGTCCGAAAGATAGTTACCGAAGCCTGCGGTCTGCAGAATGCCGGCCCTGTTTTTGCTAGTACCCGAAAGGTTGACGGTGGCATTGCCGCTTGCACTAATGCTGCCTTGTCTCTGCTCAAGACCGCTTTGATTCACTGACGTGCCCTTGATACTGAGGCTGCCGTTATCGGCGACGGACATTTCGCTTCCCCGGCCAAACACGTACACGCCGCGGCCCGTCTGACTGGTCCCGGTGATATCGGCGCTGCCCTCGTCACGGACATTGAGCTTCGCGTCGCCATCGAAGTACACGCCGGTGCCGTTTGTGGACTGGCCGTCGACCACAAGCTTCGCCTGGTCTCCCACGTTGATCGTTGCCCCATTCATCCGGACGCCATTACCCCTTACTGCTGTGCCGTTGACATTGAAGGTGCCATCGCCGACCAGATCGATCGTCCCAGTCAGCCTCACGGCTTCGCCGGCCCCTGTGGCACCCGTCAACGAGCCGCCACCGATATTGAGCGCCTTGCCTGACAGGTCGACCCCATTGTTCGTGATGCCCGCCCCCTTCGCAGTGCTCCCACTGACATTCAGGGAGCCGCCATTCAGGTCGATGGTGGAAGCGCGATCCTGCCGCACCGTGCCCCTGCCCGTGTCGGCGCCCGCCGACATGTTCAGGTTCAGCTTGTCTGACGTCGAGGCAATATTGCCCTTCAGATCGATGCTGCCGTCCGCCAGGAGTGTCAGGGTCGCCTCGCCACCGCTGGACTTGATGATGTCCGCGCCGGCCTCCTGGGTGATATTGCCCACAGCCGGGCCGCTGCTGGCTGTTGTGATCGTCACGTCGGTGCCGGTATTGAGCGCATCGCTGATCGACGTGTTGCGCACCGTCGCCGGGCCAGTGACGCTGCCGCTGAAGCCATCGGTCACATCGCCGGTATATCCGGAATCGTCACGGGTGCTGATCGTGATGGTGGTCGGGTCGATCAGCCATGCGCCAGCCTTGCCGTGTTCCGACTTCGCGCTGACGGCCCCCTGGACATCAAGGCTAAGGCCCGATGTCTCGACAAAACCGCCGTTGCCATGCACGGCATCGGCACGGACCCGCGCGCCGGCGTCTACCTGCGTCAGGCTGGCGAAATTGACGCCGTCCTGCAGCAACGCCTCGGCCTGGGTGCCTGTCAGACGATGCAGGGTGTCGCCGCCGATGACGACCGTACCGCCCGCCGCATCGCCGCTAACGTCAACGCTGGCATCGCCGAACAGGCCCACCCGGTCACCGGACAGCACCACCGTGCCGCCCGATGCGCCCGGGGCGGTGTTCGACGCGTCGATGGCGCCGGTCACAACCACGTCACCCGTGGCGCCTGCATCGGCCACCACCGTACCTGCACGGACAAAGCCATCGAGGTTCACCACGGTATCGAGCAGCGTGTCCTTGCCGCGCGCCGTCAGCAGGACCGTGCCGTCCTGTGCGTGAATGTTGCCCGTGTTCTCCACCAGCGCACCGGCGGTGGCATCGTTCAGCACGAGCTTGATGCCCTGGCCGTTGGCCAGCGCCACCGTGGCACTGTCACCAGCCGCCAGTACCACCTGGCCGCCCGGCGCCGTGCCGATCGTGCCGCTGTTGCGTACTGTGTCGCCCATCAGCGTCACATAGCCCGCCGCCTGGATATTGCCCTCGTTGACAACGCCGGCCTGGGTGCCAGTGGCACTGAGCACGAGCGGATCGCCTGCCATGAATGCGTTGGCATCGATTGCCTTCGTCGTGGCCAGCAGGCTGCCCACGTTCACGACTGCATTCTTGCCGAACAACACGCCGTTGGCGTTCTGGATCAGCACCTGGCCATTGGCCAGCAGCGCGCCGTGAATGGCTGACGGTACGCCGCCCGTGACCCGGTTCAGGGCCTGGGCTTGCGCATTGGGCTGCTGGAACTGCACGGTGTTGCCCTTGCCGATGTTGAAGGTCTGCCAGTCAATCACTGCGCGCTGGCTGGCCTGGTCGATAGTCATTGTGTTGCCGTTTGGCTGCGAGATCGCCGCCTGGCCCGCCACCACCTGACCGTTGGTCGGCAGTGTCTGAGCTTGCAGGTTCGCGGCACCGAACGTTGCCAGCGCAAGCGCGATGGACGTCAGCGACGACACCACGCCACGCATGGTCGTGGCACCCGACGAACTGCCGGTACGCTGGCCGCCGTTTGCGCCATGGCCAACGGCGGTTTCCGGCACGGCAACGAGCATGCCCAGACGCTTGCTGAAGATACGGTGAAAGAGGTTCGAGTTCATGATGGAAGGCTCCGATAGGTTGTGTTCGAATCCTTGGCCGTCTAACGGCATTCAAGGGATGGGGGCGTTCGATGCGGAACCGGATCGGAACTCCGGGAAACGCAGGGGACTGGCCTCACACGACAAGCGTAGGTGTGGGCCGTCGCCGGCGGCATAGCAGAAACTTGAAACTGCGATCTCAGACGCGGACGCGGAAGATGAGGGGGCCGTCAGGCATCACGCCTACTTGCTTCAGGCGGCCTGCGACATAGTAGAACCTTGAATTTGCGACCTCGAACGAGGGCGCGGAGGATGCCGGCCACCCGCACCAGATGCAGGCGGCCGGCAGGAGGACTACATGCTCCAGGAGACGGACAACCAGTACTGCACGGGCTTCTTGCCTGGCTCTACCCATGACGTCGACGAGAAGCCATAGGCCTTGGACACCGAAGCCGAGAACAGGATGCCGATCGGCGTCAGCCAGTCCACACCAAGGCCGTAGCCCCCCAGCACGCGGTGGTTCGAAACGCCGGGAACGCCGATAAAGCTGAGTTCCCAGTTGGGCCACGGACTGTGATTGACACGGCCAAACGCGAAGTCATTGAACACGCCGGCCTGTAGTTGGTGGCCGGAGCCAATTGCGATGCGCTTGTAAAGCCCGAGGTTGAGGACGATACCCTCGTCCAGCGAACCTTCATCAGGGCGATATGCGCGCACCGCGTCCGGGCCGCCGATAATCAGCTTCTCACTGGGATCGAGGTTGCGGTTAGGCACCTGGGCATTGAAACGCCCGCTCACGAACACGTCGCCGCTGCGGTTCAGGCCATAGGTGCCATACCCCGACCCGGCCAGCTTGAAGTAGTTGCCACCAATGTTGGCGGCCTGGTCCAGCAACGGCGTGTCATTGCTCTGGTGGCCATACGTCAGCGCAAGCTCGCCGCTCCAGATGTTGGCGCGCAACTGTCGGGGCCGATCGCCGTTGTTGGCCTGCAGCGAGATGCGCCCTGCGTCGATCGTGGAGTGAGACGCCAGCGAAAACTCGTTGAATTCCGATTTCGTTTTGCTGTGCAAGTAGGAGGCCCCCAACCAGATGTTGCTGTCGAGGCCGCGCGCAATGGGGTAGACCAGGCCCAGCTGGGCGATGTTGGCAACGCCGGTCAGGCGTGCAATGGAGTTGATCGTATATTCCTGGCGAGTGATGCCAGCTGCCACACGCAGGCCATCGTCAAGGATCGGCATGCTGGCGTTGAGGGAGCCGGTCCACATTCCTTCGTTGGTGCCGGTCAGCGCAAGCCCGTAGTTCTCTCCCGCGCCGAAGACGTTGTTGCCCGACACGGAAAAGCCGAAGCGATAGCGGCCGGTGGAAGGAATGCCCTTGTTGTCGGCCACCACGCTGCCCTGCACGGGCTTGCCCGCAGGCTCCAGGCTGAAGACCACCCTGACATCGCCCGTTTCGGCGCCCGGCGCAAACTGCGGAGGTTCGGCGATGGCCACGCCCGGCACGTCCTGCAGCAATTGCGTGGTGCGCTCAAGGCGCGACGTCTGCAACATACAGACGTCCTCGAGTGTGGTCTTTCCACACAACGCCTTGTTGACGAGCCGTTGCAGCCGCGCGTCTTTCACTCGCGTCTTGTTTTCGATGACGACTTCGCTGATCCGCCCCGGGAACACGCTGAATGTCAGCGGCGCGCTGCCCTGCTCGGTGGCCTGCCAGTCGGACTGTCCCATCAGCACCTGCCCCAGCGGAAACCCGCCGTTGCGCAGTGCCTGCGTGAGCGCTTCCGACCATTGCCGAACCTCCTCCAGCGTTGCCGGCGCCTTGCCGAGTCTCAGCACCGCGGCCCGCAACACGGCTGTCGCAGCGCCTTCCGCTGAACTGCCGGCCGGCATCACGTGAAGTTCGACAACGGGCAGAGGTTCCTGCTCGCCGCTGGCTGCCACTGCCGTCTCTGACTCTGTTGACGGGGACTGCGGCGAGGCCTGATCGATGACCGAAGCGGAATCGCCAGCCGGCGGACTATCAGCCGGCACTGTTTGACCATGCGCAGCCCCTTGCGCCACGGCCAAACACGCGCAAATCGCGATTTCAATCTGATGCCTGGTCTTCAATTGAAATAATGGCATTCACGGTCCCCAATCGATAGTTGGCGGCATCGCTCATTACTGATGCATCCTTCATTTCTTTTCGATATTCAACGATGCCGGAGTACGAATATTAGATGCACTGCACCCGACATTGCGGCGGATTCTCCGCAAATTGAATCTGATATGGCCGAGAATGTTTTATCAACTCATCGAAATTTCCGTGACAAGTTTCTGGCTTTGCAGATTCATTATCGATAATCAATGGAGAAAAATGTCTTTTCCAATCGATGCATTACTGGAAAGACAATTGATTCGAGATGGTGAAAAGCCCGACGAAATTGAGGCAATTGGCGTGATGGTCGTCAAACAAAAAAGGAATTCCCCGAAGAGATTGACGCTCTTTCCGTTCGCACCGGTATAAGCATGGCTTCGCCGCAACGGCACACCAACACCAATACTCAGGGGAAAACCGTGACGCACACATCGCGCATATCGTTGTTTCCGAGGTCCATTGCAATCACGCTGCTGACCGCAGCCGCCCTGAGCGCCTGCGGCGGCGGTGGCGACGAACAGCCCGCAACGACCGCCGGCACGCCTTCCACGCCTCCCACGCCCGACCTGCCGTCGCCCAAGCCGACGCCGGCCATTGCCGCAACGCCCGCTTGCACCAATTGCGGTGCCATCGACGCGAATACCTATGCCGGAGACGGTGTGGGGGTGTGGCAGCACATCAACGCCGAGGCCTCGGCCGTGGATGTGCCAATCAGCATCTCTGGCCTGCGCGGCCACGACGTGACGCTTGTCTTCACGAATGAGACTGGTATCGCGCAGACCATGCCGAGTATCTCGCTGACGACGTCAAACAGTTCAAACGTCGTAGCCCGTGCATTGAAGTGGGATGACGGTGCGATACCGTCCAAGCGCCGCATCTCGGAATTCAACCGCGAAGGCTGGGCGGCACTGGCCGGCACAAGAGGGATGACACCGAGCTTTTCGATGACGAGCGCGCCGAACCAGTCGGCAGTGAACGACACCAGAACCTGGTACCACTCGGACGATTCCGCGCGCTCGGCCACGCTGGTGCGTCAACGTGTGGCTGCCGACGGCACCACGATCAATTTCTGGCTGGAAGATTCCGAGAACGACGCGACGAAGGTGAGTTCGGCGATTGTCGATTTGCTCGCGAACAACTTCGCTTCGTCAGGCAGGATCTATGACATGGTCAAAGCGGTCGGCGGCCCGGTCTGGGGGTCGCACACCTATTCCAACTTGATCGGCGGGACAGACCGGCCGATCGACATCGTGATCCTGAACTTTGACTCGAACGGCCAGCCGTTTGGAGAAGTCGGGTACTTCTATTCTCGCAACGCAATCAAGCAGGTCCCCATCATCAATCCGTATAGCAATGAGTCGGTATCGCTGTACCTGGACGCCGAGACCCTCTACCTTGGCGGCGCCGATGGTTTGAGGGAAATGCTAGTGACGATGGCACATGAAGCGATGCACATGCAGAACTTCTACCGCCGCAGCGTGCTCAAGGGTCCGGCTCACATGTTCGCTGAGTGGCTGGATGAAGCTTCGGCAATGATGATGGAGGACTTCGCGAGCCTGTCGATCGATGAGGAATACAACACGATCCGCGACGTTCGCTTGCCGGAGTACATCGGCTACAAGGCAGGCTCCTACAATTGCAGCCTGATTACCTGGACACCGTATGCCGAGTCCTGCGAGAGTTACGCGGTCTCAGGTTCGTTCGGCGGCTTCCTGAACCGGCAGCTTGGCCTGGATTTCTACAAGGCCATGCTGACCGACTTCAGCAGCACCAATTCCGCGTCGGTACTCGATTCGGCCATCCGCTCGGTCGAGCCAACATCGAGCCTCGGCGAGCAACTGCGCCGTTTCGCGGCAACGTCTGGCGCGCTGATGAAATCGCCCAGCCCTGCTGGCTATGGCTTCCCTGAACGGGTGGACGGCCCGTTCACGCTGCCCGTGATCGATCCGCAGACACTCTTGCCCTCCCGGACGCTGACACAATCGGTACCGGCCACGCTTGAGTCATATGCTAGCCTGCCGGTAGTCCGCACTGCAGTAAGCGGCATCTACAGCGAGACAGTCAAGGTTCCGGCTGGCACCACACTGTCTGTCGTGATCCAGTAACGTTTTCAGCTACAGGGCGGCCGCCTTGCCTTGATGGGAGTACTGTGTGAAAGCAATCATCGGCGCAGTTCTTGCCGCACTTGGCATTGCGGCGTGTGCGGCGGATTCACCGCCAGATGCCCGGCAAACGCTGGTGGGAGAAATCCATATCAAGGGCAACGAGCCATTCCCGACGGTGATGCTTGAAACGAGCGACCAGACCTTCTGGGAGTTGAGCGGCGTTAACGTGACCGAAGCTCGCGCGTTAGACGGCAGGCGCGTGACCGCGCGCGGGACAATCGTGCGGCCGCCGGGGCCCAGTACCTGGCTGCCTTCCATGCGCGTTGACGGCACCCCCGAGCCAGTGAGTCCGTGATCGACACACACAGCGCCTAGCCCGGATGAAACAAGGCCTCGCTTGAAAGCGAGGCCTTGTTTATTTGGCGTCTAGTGAAGCGAAACGAGCATCCGAGCCGGACCTTAATCGAACCCAAGCTCCTGCAGCTTGCGTGTGATCGTGTTGCGGCCGATGCCCAGGCGCGTCGCGGCTTCTACGCGCCGTCCACGTGTCACGCCAAGCGCGGCTTCCAGCACCGCCTTTTCGAACCGCCGGGTCAATGCATCCATGACTTCCGGCTGCCCCGACTCAAGCATCGCCCTTGCTTCCGCGGCCAGCAATGTCTCCCAGCTTGCCGTGGCGGCGCTCGCCGCGAACGCTGGTGCCGACGACGCGGCCGGAACCACCGCCGGCGGGCGCGTTGCGACCATCGTGTCACCGTCGCCGCCGGCCAGGTGGCCGCCGTAATCGGCAACGTCCGGCGATTCGTAATCGGCAGCCGGGCGCCCCTCGCCCGACGAACGCGTCGATGTCATGCCGCCTTCGCCATGTCCCACGCCGATCATCTCGCGCGGGAGATCCTTGACCTCGATGGTTTGCGCGGGCGCCATCACGGTCAGCCAGTTGCAAAGGTTCTCGAGTTGCCGCACGTTGCCCGGGAACGGCAGCGTGCTGACGTAGGCCAGCGCTTCGTCGGACATGCGCTTGGTTTCAACGCCAAGCTCCTTGGCACTCTTCTGCAGGAAGTGTCGCGCCAGCAGCGTGATGTCCTCGGGACGCTCACGCAGCGGCGGCAGGCGCAGGCGGATCACGTTGAGGCGGTGGAACAAGTCCTCGCGGAACAGCCCTTCCTTGACCCGGGTTTCCAGGTTCTGGTGGGTGGCGGCGATCACGCGCACGTTGGCCCGCAACGGGTTATGGCCGCCGACGCGATAGAAGTTGCCATCGGACAGCACGCGCAGCAGGCGCGTCTGCAAGTCGAACGGCATATCGCCGATTTCGTCGAGGAACAGCGTGCCGCCTTCGGCCTGCTCGAAGCGGCCGCGGCGCATGGTCTGCGCTCCCGTGAACGCGCCACGCTCGTGACCGAACAGTTCGGACTCCAGCAGATCCTTCGGGATGGCCGCCGTGTTCAGCGCGATAAACGGGCCGTTCGCGCGCGGGCTGTGCTTGTGCAGCGCGCGGGCCACCAGCTCCTTGCCGGTGCCGGACTCGCCGGTGATCATCACGGTCACGTTCGATTGCGACAGCCGTCCGATGGCGCGGAAAACATCCTGCATCGCCGGCGCCTGGCCCAGTATCTCCGGCGCATCGACGAGCCGGTCGTCCATCTCCTCCTCACGCAGGCTCTCCTCCAGCGCGCGGCGGATCAGTTCGACAGCCTTGTCGACATCGAACGGCTTGGCCAGGTACTCGAAGGCACCGCCCTGGAACGCGGCCACGGCGCTGTCGAGGTCGGAATAAGCGGTCATGACGATGACCGGCAAACCCGGATGGCGCGCCTTGATTGCCTGCAGCAGATCAAGGCCGGAACCGCCCGGCATGCGGATATCCGAAATCAGGACCTGCGGCTCGTCTTCCTCCAGCGCCGCGAGCACGTCGCGCACGTTGGTAAAACTGCGGGAGAGCAGGCTTTCACGGGCAAGGGCCTTTTCCAGGACCCAGCGGATTGATTGATCGTCGTCGACTATCCAGATCGGCTTCATGTGCGTCGCTTGTCTGCTCGGTGTCATGTGGTCTCCCGTTTTCCTGCTGTTGGCAGGTCCCCCACCGTTCACACCTTTTCGCCGATCGGGCGGTCAGTGCAATGGCAACAGGATACGGAAGTCGGTACAGCCCGGCCGGCTCTCGCATTCGATCAAGCCCTCGTGCTGCTGCACGAAGGTTTGAGCGAGTGTGAGTCCGAGTCCGCTGCCGCCATCCCTGCCCGATACCAGCGGATAGAAGATGCGTTCGCGAATGTCCTCGGGGATGCCCGGGCCGTTGTCGATGACATGCAAATCCAATGCCAGCTTGAACAGCCGCTTGGCGATCGTGACTTGCCGCGCCACCCGGGTCCGCAGGATGATCTGGGCATCGCCCCGTGCGATGCGTTCGTGCAGCGCCTGCGCAGCGTTATGCACGATGTTCAATACGGCCTGGATCAGCTGTTCCATGTCGCCGCGCAGTTCGGGCAGGCTGGCGTCATAGTCGCGCACGATTTCCAGCCCGTTGGGAAACTCGGCCAGCACCACCGAGCGCACGCGCTCGAGTACCTCGTGGATATTGAGGTCCGAGACGATATGCGGGTGGCGATGCGGCTCCAACAGCCGGTCCACCAGCGTCTGCAGGCGGTCCGACTCCTTGATGATGACCTGCGTGTACTCGCGCAGCGTGCGCTCCGGCAGTTCGAATTCGAGCAACTGGGCCGCGCCACGAATGCCGCCGAGCGGGTTCTTGATCTCGTGGGCCAGATTCCGGATCAGTTCCTTGTTGGCCGATGTGAGGTCGAGGATGCGCTCCTCGCGATCGCTTCGGACCTTCTGCTCGTTAAGCAGGACCTCGACCAGTGCCGTGTTCGCGTGGCCTTCCACCCCGCCGATCACCACATGGGCGTGCATCGGTTCCTGCAGCGGCGGCCGCAGCACCAGATCCTGCCTGCGCACGTCCACCTGCCGCGCAATCACCGTCTCGATCATGCTGTCGAGCTCTTCCGATGCGCCGAACAGGTCCGGCAGCGACAGTTCCACCATTGCCTTGCGCGACACGGCAAAGCTGGCCTCGGCGGCCGGGTTCGCGTAGATCACCTGCAGGCCGGGCTGGCGCACCAGCAGCACCGGGTTGGCCACCACGTCCAGGCCGGGGTGCAGGGCCAAGTGCTGGGTCGAGTGCTGGTTCGGCTTCTGGGCCGGGTGCAAGCCCGCGCCGCCCAATGGCAGGATGTCCGCGCCACGTTCTTCCGGCTCAGTGGCGTCCGGCTTGCGGTCCGCTCCGGAAACCTTGCGGGACACTCCGCGAATCAGGCGACGCATTCGAATCAATCCTTCAGACTGGAAAGCTCGCGGCGAAGCGATGCCACATTGGCTTCGCTGCGGGCGATGTCATCGCGCATCTGTGCCACGCGATCCAGGTACTTCTGATAGTTTCGCTCGCCGCCCTGGCGCTCCGGCTCGCCGTTGTTGTATTCGGCGCGCAGGCCGGCCAGCTTGGCTTCCTCGGTTTGCAACTCCGTCTCCAGCACGTTCCGGCGTTCGCCGTCGCGGCTCTTCTGCGTGGCGCTGTCCACGCGCGGGAAGGCGGCTGGCGAAGCCGCAGGCGCCTTGCCCCCCGACCCGCCCGACGCACCGCCGCCCCGCGAGCCAGGCACGGTGACGACGTCCGGCAGGTTCAGCTTCCGGCAATCCTTGCTGTTGCCAGGATTGCCATTGCGATACTCGGGCACGCCGCCGGCGCCCTTGCACACGTACACGTCCGACGACTGCGCCGCCGCGGGCTGGCTCCACCCCAGCGTCATGGCCACGGCCATCACCACAATGGGGCAAACCACACGAATCTGGTGCGGCAGCGCGCCGCCGGCTTTGCTGTAGACCCTGCTCGAAATCGCTTTCATGAACACCGACATGAAGGTTAGGGAAAGAGCCTCATTCTAGCGACCAACGCCGCCGCAAAACAAAAAGGGACAGCCGAAGCCGCCCCTTCCTGGTGCAACTGTTGCCCGGTGACAACCCGGCAACTCACTCGATTACAGCGAGTAGTACATGTCGAACTCGATCGGGTGAGTCGTCATGCGGAAACGCGTGACTTCTTCCATCTTCAGTTCGATGTAGGCATCGATCATCGAGTTCGAGAACACGCCGCCGCGGGTCAGGAACTCACGGTCGTTGTCCAGGTACTCCAGCGACTGGTCGAGGCTCGAGCAGACGGTCGGGATCTTTGCGTCTTCTTCGGGCGGCAGGTCGTACAGGTTCTTGTCGGCAGCTTCGCCCGGGTGGATCTTGTTCATCACGCCGTCCAGACCGGCCATCAGCAGTGCCGAGAAGCCCAGGTACGGGTTCATCAGCGGATCCGGGAAACGCGTTTCGATACGGCGGCCCTTCGGGTTGGCCACGTACGGAATGCGGATCGAAGCCGAGCGGTTGCGGGCCGAGTAGGCCAGCTTCACCGGTGCTTCGAAGCCCGGCACCAGGCGCTTGTACGAGTTCGTGCCCGGGTTGGTGATGGCGTTCAGCGCGCGAGCGTGCTTGATGATGCCGCCGATGTAGTACAGCGCGAACTCCGACAGGCCGGCGTAGCCGTTACCCGCGAACAGGTTCTGGCCATCCTTCCACACGGACTGGTGAACGTGCATGCCCGAACCGTTGTCGCCCACGACCGGCTTCGGCATGAACGTGGCGGTCTTGCCGTAGGTGTGCGCGACGTTCTGGATCACGTACTTCTGCAGCTGGGTCCAGTCGGCGCGCTGCACCAGCGTGCTGAAACGCGTGCCGATTTCATTCTGGCCCTGGCCAGCCACTTCGTGGTGGTGCACTTCAACCGGAATGCCGAGCGATTCCAGAATCAGGCACATTTCCGAACGCATGTCCTGGAACGTGTCGATCGGGGCAACCGGGAAGTAGCCGCCCTTCTTGCCCGGACGGTGGCCGCTGTTGCCGTGCTCGAATTCCTTGCCCGACGACCACGGTGCTTCTTCCGACTGGATCTTCACCGAGCAGCCCTGCATGTCGATGTTCCAGGTCACGCCGTCGAAAATGAAGAACTCGGGTTCCGGACCGAAGAAGGCGGTGTCGCCCAGGCCGGTGCTCTTCAGGTACGCCTCGGCGCGCCTGGCGATCGAACGCGGGTCGCGGTCGTAACCCTTGCCGTCCGACGGCTCGATCACGTCGCACGTCAGCACCAGCGTCGGCTCTTCATAGAACGGGTCGATGTAGGCGGTACCCGAGTCCGGCATCAGCAGCATGTCGGAGGCTTCGATACCCTTCCAGCCGGCGATGGACGAACCGTCAAAGGCATGGCCGCTCTCGAACTTGTCTTCGTCGAAGTGCGACACCGGCACCGAGACGTGCTGTTCCTTGCCTTTGGTATCCGTGAAACGGAAATCGACGAACTTCACGTCGTTTTCATTCACGAGCTTCATCACATCTGCAACGCTCTGCGCCATGCCTATCTCCTGGGAATTCGGGCTGTGTCTGAGAAAGCCATTGTTGGTGCGGTCCCTCGATGCGACCGCCCCAAAAGGGACGTCGAATGTTAGCAGAAAGCGTGCCAACCCTAGCCACCTTTCCGCCGGCCAAATCCCCCGACTTCCCGAAAAACGTGCACGGGCTTGAGCTTGCGTGCACTGGCATGGAAACCACAGATTGCATACAACCTTGGCTGCCACCCCGATGCCACCGGGAGACGCATCTTCCGGCGTGCCACTCTCACCCCATGAAACACCATAATGGTGCGCATCTCAAGGTAATGCACCATTCATGTGCAATCCAATCAATCACGCACCATGACGATGCAAAAAGGCAACCGCATCGCCGGGACATTTTTCGGGCCTGTCACAACGGCCGCGCGCTAGAATAGCGCCGATTGCGGCAGTATCCCAGTGCCATTTCAACCTTGTTGTCCCCGCGCAGCCGCCGCCCGCTTCCCACCTTTTCTCATTGACTCCGTCCCAGAAGATGACTACCCGAGACGACCTCCTCCAGGCCGCGCATGCGCGTCAGCAACAGGGCCAATTTGCCTATTACGGTGCCCTCACCCCGCAGGAGGCCTATGCGCTACTTCAGGCCGACCCGAAAGCCGTGCTGGTTGACGTGCGCACGCAGGCCGAGCTGGATTGGGTAGGTGGCGTGGACTTGCCGGACGAGCAGTTCGCCCATATCGAATGGATGTCGTACCCGGGCGGCGCACAAAACGCCAACTTCGTGGGCGAGCTGAAGGCGCGTGTGCCGGCCGACGCGCCCGTGCTGTTCCTTTGCCGCAGCGCAGCGCGCTCCAAGCATGCAGCGCGCGTGGCTACCGAAGCCGGCTATCTGCTGGCGATGGATGTACTCGAAGGCTTCGAAGGCAACCGCGACGACCACCACCACCGCAAGACGGTGGAAGGCTGGTGTGTACGCGGCCTGCCGTGGCACGGCGCCTGAGAGGCCGCTTCAAAATGATTCTGGCGTCGTTGCGGGGCCTTGCCGTACCACTTGTACTGTCTGCGGCCCCGCGCCTAGCCAGAACCGCTTCGCTTCATTTTGAAGCAGCCTCCAAGCGCCGCTGGCGCTGCTTACTGCTCGATGATCTCGAAGCCCAGCTTCCGCACGCCGTCGAGCAGCATCGCATAGGCCGGCTGGACCAGATCCGCTGGCCCTTTCACACCGAGGTCGATGTGCCGCCGCGCGAGTTTGTCGCCGCGCGTGGCATCCCCCACTGACGGCAGGCTGAACACGCGGATCGGCGCGTATGCCGCCTCCACCTGCTCCATCAACGGAGTCAGTGTCGACTCCGGCGCTTCGAACACGTAGAACGCGCGTGATTGCTCCGCATCCAGATGGAACAGATGCGAGTAGTAATGCTCGAGCACCCACTCCATCATCGGCCACGCCATGACCGGGAAGCCCGGCATGAAATGGTGATCGGCCACCGAAAAGCCCGGAATGCGGTTGTAGCTGTTCGGAATGATCCGGGCGCCCACCGGAAACTCGCCCATCTTGAAACGATGCTGGTTCTCGGGCAGGTTCAGGTCTCCCTTGACCGGATCGCCATTGGCGGTCTCGGCGATGCGCAGCGCGATCTGTTCGCGCGCCTCGGGATGCAGGACCAGATCCACGCCAAGCGCGGCCGCCGCGCACTGGCGCGTGTGGTCGTCCGGCGTGGCGCCGATGCCGCCCGTGCAGAACACGACGTCCGGCCCGGCCAGCGTGCGGCGCAGCGTGGCCGTAATGCGGGAGCGGTCGTCGCCGATGTACTCGGCCCAGTCCAGCGCCAGCCCGCGCGCGCCAAGCAGTTCGATGGCGCGGCGCATGTGCTTGTCCTCGCGCCGGCCGGACAGAATCTCGTCGCCGATGACAATCAAACCGAAACCCATGGTGCGCTCGCTAAGAATTGTTTTCAGGAAGGCTCGATGCGGCGCACATCCGATGGCGCCAGGTCGATCACGTCAGTAGGCGGTGGCGGTGGCGACGGCGGCGCCGCGGCCGCGCGCTCGGCACGCAGGTCCGCCAGCGCGCGCAGGCAGAAGTGGCCGAACCACAGCGCCGAGAAAATGAAAATCAGCACGTAGAGCCACAGCGTGCCGGCCAGCACCACCGGAAACAGGAAGATGATGACAGCCGACCAGACCCACAGCAAGGTGGGGGCGGACCCCAGCAGGCCAACCGCCACACCGATCATCAGCAACGGCCCGCGATGGCGCTTCATAAGCGTCTTGCGCTCCTCCGCCGTGGCATGCTCGGACAGCGCGTCATAGGTCATCACACGGTACGTCAGCCAGCCCCACAGCACCGGCGGAATCAGCGCGAAGAACGGCGGAATCAGCCATAACGGCAGCGTGATGAGCATCAGCATCAGGAACACCAGCGTGCTGCCGAGCGTCTGGAAAACGCTGCCGACGACGCTGCCGCCGTGGGCCTTGGCCAGGTCCGGGTAGCTGCGGTCGAGATGCCTGACCACCGCAGGCACCGAGAACAGGCTGATGAAGATCAGCATCGACGCGATCACCAGCGGGATCGCCAGCGTCAGCACGAACAGCGGCGCAACCACCGTGCGCAGCGACTGCAGGCCCAGCCAGTCGAGCATCGAATAGATCCAGCTTGTGAAAACCGAACCTTCAAGAATGGCGCGCGCGGTGCCCATGATCGGGTCCCAGCCCCACCAGATCAGGCCGCCCCAGAGCACCGTGGCGAGGATGAACGGCACGATGGTCAGCATCAGCATGCGCGGATGCAGTTGGCTGACCAGTGCACGGCCAAACGAGCGGAAAATATCGTTCATGCGGCGAAGAGGAGAAAAAGGCCCTCGGAGCCTAGCACAGCCTGGCAGCGGCGGCGCCCTGGAAACCGTTTCAGAACGAAACGGAGCGAAACGAAGCGGTTTCCTACCCCAGACGCAGCAGCCGTTTGATGCCGAGCCATTGTTGCGACAGGAAACCGTCGCCATAGCTCCGTCCACGGCCGGCAGGTGGTGCCATCTGGTCGCGGATGCCGGTCGGGTGATAGACCTCGGTGAAGACGGCCGTGCCGAACAGCATGTCCCACCAGGGGAAGATCACGCCGTAGTTGCAGCCGCCCAGACGCACGGGCTTGCCGGCGGCAGCCTGCTTTTCGTGACCAATCCCAACGGCGTGGTGCGTGCGGTGGAAGCGCGGCGAGATCAGCAGCCGCTCGCCAAGCCAGCCGAAGTTCAGACGCAGGTTGGCGTGCTGCAGGCTCTGCAGCAGTTGCGACAGCGCCACCAGCAGCACATATTGCGACGGCTCCACGCCAACTGCCAGTGCCGCCGTGGCGAATACGAAATCGCGCAGGGTGTCGTCGAGCAGATGGTTGCGGTTGTCGCTCCAGAGCGTCATCTGGCGCTGGCTGTGATGCACCGCGTGCAGACTCCACCACCAACGGTAGGTATGCGACAGCCGGTGGTACCAGTAGTCGAGCAGGTCGAACAGCACCAGATAGACCAGGAAGCTGACCATCGGGACCGACGTCACCGCAGGCCACCAGTCCTCCACATTGATCCGCTGCCAGCCCAGCAGCCGCAGATGGCCTTCAATGCCGTCCATCAGTGGCGCCAGCAGGAAGAACATCGCCAGACGGAACAGACCCAGGCGGTGGATGATCGTGTAGAGGATATCGGTGCGGACGGCAGCGCGGTCGGTCACCGCCTCCACGGGGCGCAGCTTTTCAAGCGGACCAAGAATCAGGACCATCACGGCGATCTGGACCAGCCCAACCAGCAGCCATTCGGTGCCCGTGAACGCATCTTCGGCATAGCCGCCGAAGCCGAGGTTATAGACCACGGGCAACACCACGTCCTGGAAGACCGTGGCTTCGATCTGGCCCACCCACAGGTTGAGCCAGTTGGTGAGCGCGTCCCACATTACTGTTTCGACCCCGATGCTGACGTTTGAGATTGTGCGCCCGATTGGCTCGATTGGCCCGATTGGCTCGATTGGCCCGCTTGCACGGGTCCGCGCTGCGTTATCCAGTTCTTGTACTGCGGATGCTCGCGCAGCGTGGCAAAGCAGAAGCCCTTCTGCTCAAGCCCGCTGATCAGCGGCTCCAGCACGCCCGGCGCCCAGGGGTCCTTGCGCGACCAGATGCCCAGATGGGCCATCGTGATATCGCCGTCGCGCAGGTCGCGCAGCGCGCGGTCCAGCAACTCCTTGTTCGGGTAGCGCTCCGAGGATAGTTCATCGCCGAGGAACCCTGCCGGCGCCCAGCCCACGTGCTTGAATCCGCATTGCTCGGCCCAGGCCAGCGTCTGCGGCGAAGTATGGCCACCCGGCGCGCGCCACAGCGGCACCATCGGCTGGCCCGTCATCGACTGGAAAGCCTGCGCGCTGCGGCGCAGCTCGGCGCAGAACGATTCCTCGGTCATCGCCACGTCCTTGCCGCCCTGCGCACCGAACTGCGGGCGCATGACGACCTTGCCGCCCTTCACGCTACGCAGGTAGACGTGGTCGAACGTGTGGGTGCCGAACGCGTGGCCGTCTGCGGCCAGCGATTTCCAGTACGGCGCCCACGTCGGGTCAAGCGAACTGTCGTGGTTGATGGTCGGCTCGTTGGCCAGGAAGAACGTCGCGCGGATATGGTGCTTGCGCAACGTGCGCGCAATCAGCTCCGCCTGGCTCATGCTGCCGGTATCGAACGTCAGGTAGAGCGTGCCGGCACGGCAGGCGCCAGGGTTGGCCTCGGCGGCCATCGCGAATGACGCACCAGCAAGCATCGCTGCCGCCAGTACGCCGATCCGGGTCATCAGCTTGCGCATGGCGCTGACCTCAATACAGCGGTGCCCGCGTACGGAAATAGATGCCGTGCGGCGACTTGCCAACGCGGATCGTCTTGACCATCTTGCGGCTGGCCACGTCGATCAGGCCGACCGAGCGCGCCCAGCGGAACGTCACCCAGAGCGTCTTGCCGTCGGCAGTCAGCTCCATGTCGTCAGGACCGGGCAGCAGGCCGGTGATGTCGCCAACCTTGGACAGCGTCTGCTGGTCGATGATGCTGATCGTTCCCGATACGCGGTTGGACAGGAACAGGTGGCGCTTGTCGCCCACGGCGCGGAAGTTGTGCGCGCCCTTGCCGGTCTGGATCTGCTTGACCACCTTGCGCGTGTGCCAGTCGATCACGGCGACGTAGTCGGCACCTGTCATGCCCACGAGCAGGTATTTCTGATCAGGCGTGACCCAGATGCCCGCCGGCGCCGAGCCGGCTTCCATGGTCCAGAGCACGGTCAGCGTGGTCAGGTCGATCGCGGCGATCTGGTTGGAGTCCTGCAGCGTGATGAAGGCGATCTTGCTGTCGGCCGTGAACGCGATGTGGCTCGGCGTCTTGGCCAGCGGGAACTGCTTGGCGATCTTCAGCTGATGCCCGTCCCAGCGGTAGACGTCAACGCGGTCAAGCCGGTTGCCGGTGGCCACGAACCACTTCTGGTCAGGCGAAAAGCCAATCTGGTACGGATCGTCGATACCCGGCACGCGCTGCTGCACCTTGCCGGTTACCGGATCGAGGAAAACAACGTCGTTGCCTACCGCATTGGCGACGATCAGCGACTTGTCGTCGGGGGTGGCAATCAGGTGATGCGGCTCCTTCCCGATCGGGAAGGTCTCCAGCACCTTCTGGGTGTCCTTGTCGATCAAAGTGACGCTTGCGTCACCAGAATTCAGGATCACTACGACTTCCGCACGGGCGGGTGCGGAAACAAGTGCCAATGCCAGGGCGCCGACCGAAACAACGCCAGCCACTACACGACGCAAAGCGAGCATAAGACCGTTAAATCATGACGAATCGCGCATTCTAACGTTTCAATACGCTGAATCGATGACCTGAATCATGATTCTTTAGGGTCTCTCACATTTAGATACAAATCAGTCACCCGATCAGCGCTGCATCGATTCCCAGACCTTCTGGAGACGCTTGACCGACATCGGCTGCGGCGTGCGCAACTCCTGTGCAAACAACGCCACCCGCAGCTCCTCGAGCATCCAGCGGAACTCGTCGAGCCGCACATCTTCGGCACCGCGTCCCTGCGCGCGCAACTGCTTCTCGGCGCGCTGCCACTGCTGCACCAGCGGCGTCATTTCCTGCACGCGCTGGCTGTCGCGGGCCGGGTCGCCCTTGAGCTTGTCCACCCGCATCGCCATACCTTTCAGGTAGCGCGGGAAGTGAACGATCTGCGCGTATGGCGTATCAATCACGAATGACTTGGTCATCAGGCGCGCAAGCTGCCCTTCCAGATCCTGGTACGCCGAGCCGAACGGCTTGGCCTGCAGCAGCTTGCGCGGCAGGCCGGCGAATTCGGCGAGTATCGTCCCCACGAGGCGCGCAATTTCCTGCGCAAGCAGCGACAACCGCGCCCGCCCCTCGTCCTTGCGTGCGTTGAACTCGGCCTCGTTGCGCGGCAGCGGCGCCTGCAGGCATGCGCGTTCCAGCGCCATCATGACGATCTGGCCGCGCAGTTCCTCCTGCGTACCCAGCGTCATGTACTGCATCGCCATCTGCTGCAGATTGGGGATGTTCTTCTCGACAAACCTGACCGGCTCGCGCAGTTGCAGCGCAAACAGCCGGCGCAGCCCGGCGTGGTGGATGCGTGCGGCTTCCTGCGGATCGTCGAAGACCTCCACGTCGCAGTGGTCGGTACGATCGACGAGCGCCGGATAGCCGAACAGCGTCTGGTTGCCCTTGCGGATTTCCAGCAGCTCGGGCAACTCCCCGAACGACCACGACGTCAGGTTCTCGTACTGCCCCGCCTCGGCGGCCGGCACGTCACGCGCGGCGATATTCTGGAACGACTGCTGCGCCTGCCCGCCGAACTCCGCGCGCAACTGGGCCAGGTTGCGGCCCATGTCGAGCTGGCGACCGTGCTCGTCGATCACCTTGAAGTTCATCGCGTGGTGCGCCGGCAGCGTTTCCAGCTTGAAATCGGCCCGCTTGATCATCGTGCCGGTCTGCTCGCGGATATCGGCGATCAGCACGTCCAGCAGGTCGCCCTCGCCAAATGGCTGGCGATCGACAAACCCGGCTGCGTAGTCCGGCAGCGGCACGCAATGGCGGCGCAGCTTCTGCGGCAGCGATTTCAGCAGCAGATGCACCTTCTCCTTGATCATGCCCGGCACCAGCCATTCCACGCGCTCGGGCCGCACCTGGTTGAGCGCGTACAGCGGCACCGTCAGCGTCACGCCATCGCGGTGGCTGCCCGGCTCGAAGTGATACGTCAGCGCCATATCGATGCCGGCGATCGGCAGCAGCTTCGGGAACAGGTCCGTGGTGATGCCCGCGGCCTCGTGGCGCATCAGCTCGTCGCGATTCAGGTACAGCAGCTTGCGGTCCTTCGCGGACTCGGCCTGGTACCACTTCTCGAACGACACCTGGTTGTGGATGTCGGCGGGAATCGCGCCGTCATAGAACGCGTAGATCAGCACGTCATCCACCAGCACGTCCTGGCGGCGGGACTTGTGTTCAAGATTCTCGATCTCGCGCACGAGGCGCTGGTTGTGGGCGAAGAACGGCAGGCGCGTGTCGAACTCGCCTTCCACAAGCGCGCTGCGGATAAACAGTTCGCGCGCTTCCACCGGGTTCATCGGTCCGTAGTGGACGCGGCGATGCTGGTAGACGGGCAAGCCATAGAGCGTGCCCCGTTCCAGCGCCACCACCTGGCCCGCCTTCTTTTCCCAGTGCGGCTCGCTCCAGCTCACGTTGAGCAGATGGCGGCCGACCTGTTCGATCCATTCGGGCTCGATGCGGGCCAGCGTGCGCGCATAAAGGCGGCTCGTTTCCACGAGTTCCGCCGCGATGATCCACCGCCCGACCTTGCGCGCGATCAGCGAGCCCGGCCACAGGTGGAACTTGATGCCACGCGCACCAAGGTACTCTCGGCCACGGCCGTCGGCTTCATCGAGCTTGAGGCCGACGTTGCCAAGCAGGCCGGTCAGCAGCGCCTTGTGCACCTGTTCGAAGGTCGGCTCGCTTTCGTTCAGGCGCCAGCCCTGCTCGGTCACCGTGGTCAGCAGCTGCGAATGCACATCGCGCCATTCGCGCAGCCGTACGTGCGACAGGAAGTTCGCGCGGCACTGGTCCTGCAGTTGCCGGTTGGTCTTCTTGTGCGCCACGGCCTCTTCAAACCATTTCCACAGCTTGACCCAGCCCAGGAACTCGGACTTCTCGTCCATGAACTTGCGGTGGGCCTGATCGGCGGCTTCCTGCGCCTCCTGCGGGCGGTCGCGCGGGTCCTGCACGGACAGCGCGCTGGCGATGATCAGCACTTCGCGCAGGCACTGCTGGTCGCGTGCGGCCAGGATCATGCGCGCCACGCGCGGATCGAGCGGCAGCTTGGCCAACTGGCGGCCGATACCGGTCAGCTGGTTGGCTTCGTCGAGCGCGCCAAGCTCCTGCAGCAACTGGTAGCCGTCGGCAATCGCCCGGCCCAGTGGCGGCTCGATAAACGGGAACGCCTCGATATCGGTCAGGCGCAGGCCCTTCATGCGCAAGATCACCGCGGCCAGCGACGAGCGCAGGATTTCCGGATCGGTGAACCGAGTCCGGCCCTGGAAATCGCTTTCCTCGTAAAGGCGGATGCAAACGCCGTTCGCCACCCGGCCGCAACGGCCGGCGCGCTGGTTGGCGGCCGCCTGCGAGATCGATTCGATCTGGAGCTGCTCGACCTTGTTGCGGTACGAATAGCGCTTCACGCGCGCCAGCCCCGTATCCACCACGTAGCGGATGCCGGGCACCGTCAGCGAGGTTTCGGCGACGTTGGTCGCCAGTACGATGCGCCGCGCGTTGGACGGCTTGAACACGCGTTCCTGCTCCTGCACGGACAACCGCGCGAACAGCGGCAGGATCTCGGTGTGCGGCGGATGATGCTTGCGCAGCGCCTCGGCGGCCTCGCGGATTTCGCGTTCGCCGGGCAGGAACACGAGCACGTCGCCGGGGCCAAGCCGGCACAGTTCGTCCACCGCATCGACGATGCCGTCATACAGGTCGCGCTCCCTGGCCTTCTCCGTGCGCGGCGCGGCATCGGCGGGCGCATCGGCCTGGATCGGCCGGTAGCGAAGCTCCACCGGGTAGAGCCGGCCGCTGACCTCGATCACCGGCGCAGGCTTGCCGTCACGCGCGAAATGCTCGGCAAAGCGCTTTGCGTCAATCGTTGCCGACGTGATGATCACTTTCAGGTCCGGCCGCTTTGGCAGGATCTGGCGCAGGTAGCCGATCAGGAAGTCGATATTGAGGCTGCGCTCGTGCGCCTCGTCGATGATGATCGTGTCGTACGCGCGCAGCAGCGGGTCGTTCTGCGTCTCCGCCAGCAGAATGCCGTCCGTCATCAGCTTGACCGACGCACCGGCTGACATCGTGTCGTTGAACCGCACCTGATAGCCAACGGTTTCGCCAAGCGGGGTGCCCAGTTCCTGTGCAATGCGCTTGGCCGTGGACGTGGCGGCGATCCGGCGCGGCTGCGTGTGGCCGATCAGTCCGCCGCCCGGCTTGCCCTCGCGCGCCGGGCCGCGGCCGATCGACAGCGCGATCTTGGGAAGCTGCGTGGTCTTGCCCGAGCCGGTCTCACCCGAAACGATGATGACCTGGTTGGCCTGCAGCGCCCGGGCGATCTCGTCGCGGCGCGCCGAAACCGGCAGCGCCTCGGGGAAAGTGATCTCCGGCAGCGGATTGGCCATCCGCACGGGTTGCGGCGCACGCGGCTGCCTTGGCTGGCCTGACGGACGAGCGGAGCCCGACTGACCTGGCTGACCTGACGGCCCCGACGAACGCGCGGGCCGTGCCGGGCGCGGGCCGGCCTCCGCCGGGCGCTGGGCGGGCTTCGGTTGAGCCGGGGAGGAATTGGCCTCGGCAGGCCGGGCGGGGGCAGGTTTGGCGGGACGTTGTGCTGACATTGGCCGGGATTATAATCCGCCGCATGAACGCCAGAACCGACTCCCCGCAGCAGGACCCAGATCCTGCCTCCGCGCCGCTGCCGCTGCCCCTGAAGGCCGAGCCCGGCACCTCGCCCGACACCTCGCCGCCGGCCGCCGAGCTATCCGAAGCCGCCGGTCCGGACCAGCAACAGTTCGTTGACTGGCTGCGAGCGGTCGCGCCCTATATCCACGCGTTCCGCGGCAAGACCTTCGTGATCGCGTTCAGCGGCGAACTGGTCAAGGCCGGGGTGCTCAATGCGCTGGTCAACGACGTGGCACTGCTGCACGCGATGGGCATGCAGATCGTTCTGGTGTTTGGCTCCCGCCCGCAGGTGGAAGAGCAACTGGCACTGCGCAACGTGCAGTCGCAATATGCCGAAGGCATCCGCATCACCGACAACGCGGCGCTCGAATGCGCCAAGGAAGCGGCTGGCGAACTGCGGCTGGACATCGAGGCAGCATTCAGCCAGGGCCTGCCGAACACGCCGATGGCGGGCGCCCAGCTTTCGGTGGTGTCCGGCAACTTCATCACCGCGCGCCCGGTGGGTATCGTCAATGGCGTGGATTACCAGCACACGGGCCTGGTGCGCAAGCTCGACGGCGAATCGATGCGCATGTCGTTGTCGCACGGCAAGATCGTGCTGCTGTCGCCACTTGGTTTTTCGCCCACGGGGCAGGCGTTCAACCTGTCAATGGAAGACGTGGCGAGCGCCGCGGCCAGCGCGCTGAAGGCGGACAAGCTGATCTTCATCACCGAGGTGCCCGGCGTGCCCGACCCGGTGGGCAAGCTGATGAAGGAAATGTCGCTGCGCACCGCCGCTGAGCGGCTGCAGAGCAGCCATCTGCCGCCCGACGTGGCCTATTCCCTGCAGCACCTGGTCAAGGCGCTCAAGGGCGGCGTGCCGCGCGCCCACCTGATCCCGTACTCGCTGGACGGCTCGGTGCTGCTGGAACTGTTCCTGCACGATGGCGTGGGCACCATGGTCTCCGACACTGACCTGGAAAGCCTGCGCGAAGCCACGCTCGACGACGTTGGCGGCATCCTGCAGCTGATCGCCCCGCTGGAAGCCGACGGCACGCTGGTGCCGCGAGGCCGTCACCTGATCGAGCGCGATATCGACAAGTTCTCGGTGATCGAGCACGACAGCGTACTGTTCGGCTGCGCCGCGCTCTACGAATTCCCGCGCGAGAACATGGGCGAGATGGCCTGCCTGACCGTGTCCCAGGAAGCCCAGGGCACCGGCGATGGCGAGCGCCTGCTCAAGCGCATCGAGCGCCGCGCGCGCACGCTCGGCCTGGACCGCCTGTTCGTGCTCACCACGCGCACCGAGCACTGGTTCCTCAAGCGCGGCTTCGTGCACGCCACCGTGGACGACCTGCCCGAGGACAAGCGCAAGCTCTACAACTGGCAGCGCAAGTCCATGGTTCTGATGAAGAAGCTTTGAGGCGCCAAAGCACCAGTAACAACATGGCGCGCAGGGGCATGGGCGAAGATCGCCGCCCCGCCGGGCCAGCTTGGCTACAATAGCGCCCACACGAACAAGGAGTCCCTCATGGCCCGCATGGTCCAATGCATCAAGCTGAACAAGGAAGCCGAAGGCCTCGACTTCCCGCCGCTGCCGGGCGAACTCGGCAAGAAGATCTGGCAAAGCGTATCCAAGGAAGCGTGGGCCGGCTGGCTCAAGCACCAGACCATGCTGATCAATGAGAACCGCCTGAACATGGCCGATCCGCGCGCGCGCCAGTACCTGCTCAAGCAGACCGAGAAGTACTTCTTCGGCGAAGGCGCCGACCAGGCAGCCGGCTACGTGCCGCCGCCGTCGGCTTAAGACGCTAGCCGCCCAGGCTTGAGACTCCCTTTCCCGCCACGCGGGAGAGGGAATGGAACACCTCCCCCGCACCTCGCTGCACCTCTCCGCACCTCGCTGCACCTCGCTGCACCTCCCTGCCCACCGCGGGCAAATCCATTCCCACCGCTCACCCTGCCCCATAACCTGTGCTCACGCCGGCGCACATCGAGCGCCGCGTTCACAACCATGCGGAGGCAGGAATCATGACAATTCTTTTCGATATCAGTGTCGATGCCGGGGCATCGCAGTGGTACGGCGTAATCAGCATCAAGAACATCCGGCACAGCACCGGCACGGCAGTCAAGGTCAATCAATTCCTCGGACTGAAATTCCATTCGCCGGCGGCCGTCCAGCCGACCGACATCAACGTGCAGTTGTGGAGTTGGATGGCCCACACCGCGGCCACCGAGAACGACCGGATCGACAGCCAGACCTGGGACGTCGAGGCCAAGGTCATTTTCGAGTCGGCCCATACGTTCGTCGCGCAGGACACCATCAAGATCGGCATCAATGGTGACCTGACCGGGCCCAACGCCGGCGACTACCTGTCGTCGTTCGCGCTGGCCGCTGATTCGCTGCCCAACACTGACGGCACGGTGCGCGTGCAGACGGCGTCGGCCCCGGACCCGGCACTGTATTCGGTTGCGCAGAGCATTACGTTCACACAGGGTACGCAGACGCACGTGGAGACCGTGTCGCCGGGCACGACCACGCCGCTGGCGCTGCCGGCCGGCACCTACAACGTGTCCGCCACGGCCCTGACAAACCCGTCCGGCACGATCGTCGCCGAAGCCCACGTGCATCCCGCCACGGTTTCGGTCACCCCGGGCAGCACCGCCGTGGTGGTCGTGAACTACGCCGATGCCCAATACTATGCGCGCCTCAATATCGCCATCGGCGACATTCCCGTGCTGGCCGACGAGGAACTCGACGTCAGTGTCGTCGCGCGCAATACGGGCGCTGTGCTTGCCGAATTCCGGATGCCGCCCGGCAGCACCATGCCGCTGAGCGGGTTGCCGCCGGTCGGCGTGGTCGACATCACCGTGGCGCCCGTGGCCCTGAACAACGTGCGGTACACGTTTGCCACCAAGTACCGCACGTTGTCGACGTCAGTCGAGAACGTCGTGTTCACGGCGGCCGACATGCACTCCACGGCAGTCGACACCACGGGCTTCGTCCCTCTACCCATCGCGGTCACGTCGGGCATCACCGTCGGCACCTCGCTCGACGTGAGGCTCATCGCGTCGAACATGACCTACCGGCAGGCCGTGCCGCTGAAGGCGGGCACCTTTACGTACCAGTTCTCCGTGCCAGTTCAGCCGCAGACCTACACGGTCGATGTGCCGGACTTCATCCTCGACGGCGTGGTGTACAACGTGCAGGCCGCCAGCGAACTCCGCGTGGCGCCGAGCGGCGCAACGCGGCTGGTGATCGATGTCTCGCAGGGTGCCAACCTGAACGTGCGCGGCTTCCCCAACTTCCTGAGCTTCGGCGGATGCGCCGACCTGACGCCCGGCAACGCCGCCGATTTCGTCGCGGCACGCGCGTCGTCGGTCTTCAAGTACGCCGGGTTCGATGGTGCCGGCGATGCCAACGTGTACCTGACCTCGGATAACCAGACCACGGCAACGGTCCTGCTGGCGCGCGATGTCGAGAAGCAGATCGGCGGCGGCCATCAGGTGCTGCCGGTGCTTGTGTCCTACACCTGCAACCTGTCGCTTGGCGACACGCCGACACAACTGGCGAACAAGCAAGGCCTGGCGCATAGCCTTGCCAACCTGATCCTCTCGCTGAATCTGGCCAAGGAGCACACCGACGCCGATCACCCGGTGCCCGCCGGCTACGTCATCAACCCCGATTTCCTCGGCGCCTGCCAGCAAGGCGGCTTCGGGCCGGAGTATGCGATGCCGGTACGCGAGCCGCTGCAGATGGCACTGTCCCACTGGAACGTGCGCGCCACGATCCCTCAGGACATCGAGGAAAACATCCGTGGCTACGTGGCAGCCGTCAACTGGCTGATCCGCACCGTCGCGCCGGCCGTCACGTTCGGCTGGCAGGTCAATCTCTGGGGCGTGGGCGCTTCCGAGTGGATCTATGCGTCCGGCGACGAGCCGATCAGGAACGCCCAGGCGACAGCCGCGTTCGTGCGGTCGATGAAGGTCCACGAAGGCCCGTATGCGCCCGATTTCCTGGCCGTGGACCGCTACGAGGCCGACGACTTCACGATCCGCAGCTACGCCAACGGCTATTGCTACTGGACGCACGAGTGGGAACGCTTCTACGACTTCTGCGGCGAACTGAGCCGTGACCTCAAGGTTCCGATCATGCCGTGGCAGATCCCGGTCAGCCATGCGCCGCTGGTGACGGACCAGGTCAACGACAACTTCGACACGCAGAACTGGGGCACGGGCGGGACCTACCTGTTCGGCGATGCAGCCATCGGGACGGACTACCACAACATCAACCCGAAGATCGTCGCGCTGAACTTCCCATCGGCGTTCCATTGGGCGATGGGGAGCACTGCGGAGGACATGTTCAAGCGTTCCGAGCCGTTCAACGTCAGTGTGCCGGCCTATGGCGACTTCCCGTACCGTGGCATCTTCACGATGCTGCTGGGCGGCGGCGCCACGACGGGCATCATCTCGACCGTGGGCGACAAAACATCGTTCGTGCGCGACAAGATCAACGCGTATATGAACGATCCGATCCCGTTCGGCGGTGACGCGGCACCGGTCTGCGAGTCCTGCATGCAACGCCGGCCACGACGCCAGCGGCGGTCGAATCACGGCTGCTAAGGAGGCACGGCCGGCGTCACTGCCGGCCGCAATGGCAATGGCCCGCCCCGTCTTTCGCGCTGCGCGAGAGGGGGCGCCTGGCCCCGCCCTTCTGCTGTCCATATGCCGGCATATGCCATTAGAACTAGTCCGACGGGCATAGCCCCGTTGCGAAGCACCTCTACGCCCGGCGAATAGTCGGCAGCACGCCACAGGCCTAACCTGACGTCACTCCCCAAAGTGACTTCGGAAACCGGCCATGGCCACTCCCAATCTCCCCTCCAGCAAGCCAGACCCCGCACCCCCGGGCGCCTGGACCACGCTCTGGTCCAGCACCTTCGCCTTCACGATCTGCTTTGCCGTCTGGATGATGTTTGCCGTGCTCGGCATTCCGCTCAAGAACGAGCTTGGCCTCAATGACACGGAATTCGGCCTGCTGGCCGCCACGCCCGTGCTCAGCGGGTCGCTGATCCGCGTGCCGCTGGGCATCTGGACCGACCGCTTTGGCGGCCGCATCGTGTTCTTTGTGCTGATGCTGCTGACGGTGATCCCGATCTGGCTGATTTCCTATGTCCACACACTGTGGCAATTGCTGGTGCTCGGGCTGTTCGTCGGCCTGGCCGGCGGTTCGTTTTCGGTGGGCACGCCGTACGTGGCGCGCTGGTTCCCGCGCTCGCGCCAGGGTCTGGCGATGGGTATCTTCGGCGCCGGCAACTCGGGCGCCGCGCTGACCAAGTTCGTTGCGCCGGCGCTGATCCTGGCCGCCGGCACCTGGGAAATCGTGCCGAAGGTCTACTCGGTGGCGATGCTGATCACCGCCATCGTGTTCTGGCTGTTCTCGCGCAGCAACCCGGCCCATTGCGTGCCTTCGGCAACCAGTTTCCGTGCCCAGCTTGCCGTGATGCGCGACCCGCGCGTCTGGCGCTACTCGCAGTACTACTCGGTGGTGTTCGGCGGCTACGTGGGCCTGTCGCTGTGGATGACCAAGTACTACATCGGCGAATACGGCTTTGACATCAAGACGGCCGCGTTCCTGGCCGCCTGCTTCTCGCTGCCCGGCGGCGTGCTGCGCGCCATTGGCGGCTGGATCTCCGACCGCTACGGCGCCCATCGCACCACGTGGTGGGTGATGTGGGTCAGCTGGGTGGGATTCTTCCTGCTGAGCTACCCGAAGACCGACTTCGTGATCCATACGGTCAGCGGCCCGCAAAGCTTCCATATCGCGCTGACCCCGACGCTGTTCACGATCCTGATGTTCGTCGTCGGCATCGCGTTCGCCATCGGCAAGGCATCCGTCTTCAAGTTCATCTCGAACGACTTCTCGCACAACATCGGCGCGGTGTCCGGCGTGGTGGGCCTGGCTGGCGGTCTCGGCGGCTTCATCCTGCCGATCCTGTTCGGCGCGCTGGCCGACCTGACCGGCATCCGCAGCAGCTGTTTCATGCTGATGTACGGCACGGTCTGCGTGAGCCTGGTCTGGATGCACTACAGCCAACGCGCGGAGCAACGGCGTGCGCGGCCGCAACCGGAGGCCGCCTCCATCGGCAAGGCCACGCAAACCGCCTGATCCGCGATTCCTGACGATTTCACTACCCCCACATCATGACCAGTACCGTACTGACCCGCTGGGAGCCCGAGAACGCGACGTTCTGGCGCGACCGTGGCGAGCGCATCGCCTATCGCAACCTCTGGATCTCGATCCCCGCACTGATGCTGGCGTTCGTGGTCTGGATGCTCTGGAGCGTGGTGGCGGTCAACCTTGACCGCGCCGGCTTCCAGTTCAGCAAGAACCAGCTGTTCTGGCTGACCGCATTGCCGGCGCTGTCCGGCGCCACGCTGCGCATCTTCTATTCGTTCCTCGTGCCAGTGTTCGGCGGCCGGCGCTTTACCGCGATCTCCACGGCACTGCTGCTGATCCCGGCGCTCGGTATGGGCTTCGCACTGCGCGATCCGTCCACGAGCTACCCCACGCTGCTGGTCCTGGCGCTGCTGTGCGGGCTGGGCGGCGCCAACTTCAGTTCGTCGATGGCCAATATCAGCTTCTTCTTCCCGAAGGCGAAGAAAGGGCTGGCCACCGGCCTGAATGCCGGCATCGGCAACCTCGGCGTCTCGGTGGTGCAGTTTGTCACGCCGCTGGTGGTATCGGTGGCCGTGTTCGGCGCACTCGGCGGCGAGGCCCAGACGTATCAGGCAGGCGACGCCTCGCAGCAGTTCTGGCTGCAGAACGCCGGCTTCATCTGGGTGCCCTTCATCGTGGTTGCATCGCTGGCTGCATGGTTCGGCATGAACGACATTGCCGAAGCACGCGCCTCTTTCGCCGAGCAGGCCGTGATCTTCCAGCGCAAGCACAACTGGCTGATGTGCTGGCTCTACGTCGGCACGTTCGGTTCGTTCATCGGCTTCTCGGCCGGGCTGGCACTGCTGACCAAGTCGCAGTTCCCGGGTGTCAACCCGACCGCCTACGCGTTCCTCGGGCCGCTCGTTGGCGCGCTGACCCGCCCGGTCGGCGGCTGGATCTCGGACAAGCTCGGCGGTGCACGCGTCACGCTGTGGACCTTCGTCGGCATGATCGGCGCCGTCTGCGCCGTGCTGGTTGCGCTGCCGGGCAATGGCGACGCGGGCAGCTTCCCGGCGTTCCTGGGCGCATTCATCGTGCTGTTCGCACTGACCGGCATCGGCAATGGCTCGACCTTCCGCATGATTCCCGTGATCTTCCTGACTGAGCGCCAGCGCGCCGCCGGCAAGGACGCCGCCGCGCAACGGCAGGCGCTGCAGGACGCCGGCAAGGAATCGGCTGCCGTGCTCGGCTTCTCAGGCGCAATCGGCGCCTACGGCGGCTTCTTCATCCCCAAGAGCTTTGGCACGTCGCTGGAACTGACAGGTTCGGCCGACGCCGCGCTCTTCTGCTTCATCGCCTTCTACGTGAGCTGCGTGCTCGTTACCTGGTGGTACTACGCCCGTCGTAACGCCCCCATGCCGTGCTGACGGAATCCCCACTGGAGAACCCTACAAAATGAGTCACTTTCTCGATCGACTAAAGTTCCTGTCGCGCGTGAAGTCCACCTATTCGGACGGACACGGCGCGGTGGTCAATGAAGACCGCAAGTGGGAAGACGCGTACCGCAGCCGCTGGCAGCACGACAAGATCGTGCGCTCGACGCACGGCGTGAACTGCACGGGCTCCTGCTCATGGAAGGTCTACGTCAAGAACGGCCTGATCACCTGGGAAACCCAGCAGACCGACTACCCGCGCACGCGGCCCGACCTGCCGAACCACGAACCCCGTGGCTGCCCGCGCGGCGCATCGTATAGCTGGTACGTCTACTCCGCACAGCGCGTGAAGTACCCGATGATTCGCGGCCGGCTGATGGAAATGTGGCGCGAGGCCCGCAAGACGATGGACCCGATCGCCGCGTGGGAATCGATCAGCCAGAACCCCGAGAAGGCCCGCCGCTACAAGAGCGTGCGCGGCCAGGGCGGCTTCGTCCGCGCCGACTGGAAGACCGCCACCGAGATCATTGCGGCAGCCAACGCCTACACGATCAAGCAGTACGGCCCCGACCGCGTGGTCGGCTTCTCGCCGATTCCCGCCATGTCGATGGTGTCCTACGCAGCCGGCGCGCGCTACCTGAGCCTGATCGGCGGTGCCTGCCTGTCGTTCTACGACTGGTACTGCGACCTGCCGCCTGCCAGCCCGCAGATCTGGGGCGAGCAGACCGACGTGCCCGAATCGGCCGACTGGTACAACAGCACCTACCTGATGGTGTGGGGTTCCAACGTGCCGCAGACCCGCACGCCGGACGCCCACTTCTACACCGAGGTGCGCTACAAGGGCACCAAGACCGTGGCCGTGTCGTCGGACTTCGGCGAAATGGTCAAGTTTGGCGATATCTGGCTCGCACCGAAGCAAGGCACCGACGCAGCGCTGGCGATGGCCATGGGCCACGTGGTGCTCAAGGAATTCCACGCGACGGCCAAATCGGCCTACTTCCGCGACTACGTCAAGCAGTACACAGACATGCCGATGCTCGTGCTGCTGCGCGAGCACGAAGACACGCTGGTGCCCGACCACTTTTTGCGCGCCTCCCACCTGGACGGCAGCCTTGAGCAGGCCAACCATCCCGAATGGAAGACGCTGAGCATCGACGATGCCACCGGCGAGATCGTGGCGCCGAACGGATCGATCGGCTTCCGCTGGGGCGAGGCCGCCCATGACAACGGCGCGAAGGTCGGCCGCTGGAACCTGGAGATGAAGGACGGCGGCAGCGGCCGCACGATTGATCCGCGCCTGTCGCTGATCGGCCATCAGGACGAAATCGTGGAAGTCGGCTTCCCGTACTTCGGTGGCGAACACGATGCGCTGCTCAAGCGCCGCGTGCCGGTGCGCCGCCTGACGCTGGCCGATGGCAGCGTGGTGCGTGTGGCCACGGTCTATGACCTGCAGATGGCCAACTACGGCGTGGACCAGGGCCTTGGCGGCCCCAACGTGGCCACATCGTTCGATGACGATGTGCCCTACACGCCCGCCTGGCAGGAAAAGCACACGTCGGTGCCGCGCAACCTCGTGATCCAGGTGGCGCGCGAGTTTGCCGACAACGCCGACCGCACGCAGGGCAAGAGCATGGTCATCGTCGGTGCCGCGCTGAATCACTGGTACCACAACGACATGATCTACCGCGGCATCATCAACCTGCTGATGATGTGCGGCTGCATCGGCAAGAGCGGCGGCGGCTGGGCGCACTACGTGGGCCAGGAAAAGCTGCGGCCGCAGTTCGGCTGGGCCCCGCTGGCGTTCGCCTCCGACTGGTCGCGCCCGCCGCGTCACATGAACGGCACCTCGTTCTTCTACAACCATACGAGCCAGTGGCGTCACGAAAAGCTTGGTGTCGATGAGATCCTTGCGCCGACGGCCGACCACAAGCGCTACGACAACCTGTCGCTGCTCGACCTCAACGCCAAGTCCGAACGCATGGGCTGGCTGCCGTCTGCGCCGCAGCTTGATAGGAACCCGCTCGACGTGGTGGCCGAGGCCCGTGCCGCCGGCAAGGACCCGATAGCCGACGCCGTCGAGCAACTGAAGTCGGGCAAGCTGCAGTTTGCCTGCGACGACCCCGACAACCCCGCCAACTTCCCGCGCAACATGTTTGTGTGGCGCTCGAACATTCTCGGCAGCTCCGGCAAGGGCCACGAGTACTTCCTCAAGTACCTGCTCGGCACGCAGAACGCCGTATTCGGCGACGAAAACGATGCGATCAAGCCGAGCGAGGTCAACGTGCGTCCGGCCGCCGAGGGCAAGCTGGACCTGCTGACCGTGCTGGACTTCCGCATGAGCACCACCTGTCTCTACGGCGACATCGTGCTGCCCACCGCCACTTGGTACGAGAAGGACGACCTCAACACGTCCGACATGCACCCGTTCATCCACCCGCTATCCGAAGCGGTGCAGCCGCTGTGGGAAAGCAAGACGGACTGGGAGATCTACAAGACCATCGCCAAGGCATTCACGGAGATCGCCGGACCATACCTCGGCACGCGCGAGGATCTGGTCTGCACGCCGCTGCTGCATGACACGCCGGGCGAACTGGGCCAGCCGTTCGAGCCAAAGGACTGGAAGCACGGTGAATGCGACCTGATTCCGGGCAAGACCGCACCGTCGATGACCGTGGTGGAGCGCAACTATCGCGACATCTACAAGAAGTTCACGTCGATCGGCCCGCTGCTCGACAAGCTCGGCAACGGTGGCAAAGGCATCGGCTGGAATACCGAGCATGAAGTGCGCGAGATCGGCCACCTGAGCAAGACCGTGACCGAGCCTGGCGTCAGTCAGGGCCGGCCGCGCCTGGAAACGGCCATCGACGCCGCAGAGATGATCCTTACCTTCGCGCCGGAAACCAACGGCCACGTGGCGGTCAAGGCGTGGGAAGCGCTGTCGAAGATCACGGGCCGCGATCACACACACCTGGCCGTGGGCCGCGAGCACGACAAGATCCGCTTCCGCGACGTACAGGCACAGCCGCGCAAGATCATTTCCGCGCCGACCTGGTCGGGCCTCGAATCCGAGGAAGTCAGCTACAACGCCGGCTACACCAACGTGCACGAACTGATTCCATGGCGCACGCTGACGGGCCGCCAGCAGTTCTACCAGGACCACCGCTGGATGCTCGACTTCGGCGAAGGCGCGTGCGTGTACAAGCCGGCCATCGACACCAAGACAGTCAGCCCGATGCTCGGCAAGAAGCCCAACGGCAACCCCGAGCTTGTGCTGAACTGGATCACGCCGCACCAGAAGTGGGGCATCCACTCCACCTACTCCGACAACCTGCGCATGCTGACGCTGTCCCGCGGCGGCCCGCACGTGTGGATCTCGGAGGCCGAGGCAAAGGCCAACGACATTCGCGACAACGACTGGGTGGAAGTCTTCAACGTCAACGGCACGCTGACCGCACGCGTGGTGGTGTCGCAGCGCGTTCCCAAGGGGATGTGCCTGATGTACCACGCCCAGGAAAAGATCGTGAACGTGCCCGGCGCCGAGACCAGCGGCATGCGCGGCGGCATCCACAACTCGGTCACGCGCGCCGTGACCAAGCCCACGCACATGATCGGCGGCTACGCGCAGCTTGCCTACGGCTTCAACTACTACGGCACCGTCGGCAGCAACCGCGACGAGTTCGTGATCCTGCGCAAGATGAACAAGGTGGACTGGATGGACCAGCCGCTGCGCGAAGAACGTACCGCAGCAAACGAGACTGCGAAGACTGAAGGAGCATCGCAATGAAAATCCGCGCCCAGGTAGCCATGGTGCTCAACCTCGACAAGTGCATCGGCTGCCATACCTGCTCCGTGACCTGCAAGAACGTGTGGACCAGCCGCGAAGGCGTCGAGTACGCCTGGTTCAACAACGTGGAGACCAAGCCCGGTGTCGGCTTCCCGAAGGAATGGGAAAACCAGGACAAGTGGCAAGGCGGCTGGAAGCGCAATGCCGACGGCAGCCTGACGCCGCGCCAGGGCGGCAAGGCGAAGATCCTCTCCAACATCTTCGCCAACCCGAACCTGCCGCAGATCGACGACTACTATGAGCCGTTCACCTACGACTACGAGCATCTGCAGAACGCCCCGCTGATGCAGACACCGCCCACCGCGCGGCCCGTGTCGGCGATCACCGGCAAGAAGATGGAGAAGATCGAATGGGGTCCGAACTGGGAAGACGACCTCGGCGGCGAATTTGATCAGCGCAGCCGCGACAAGCTGTTCGACGACATCCAGAAGGACATGTACTCGACGTTCGAGAACACCTTCATGATGTATTTGCCGCGCCTGTGCGAGCACTGCCTGAACCCGACCTGCGTGGCGTCGTGCCCGTCCGGCTCGGTCTACAAGCGCGAGGAAGACGGCATCGTGCTGGTGGACCAGGACAAGTGCCGCGGCTGGCGCATGTGCGTCTCCGGCTGCCCGTACAAGAAGATCTACTTCAACTGGCAGACCGGCAAGGCCGAGAAGTGCGTGTTCTGCTATCCGCGCATCGAGGCCGGGCAGCCAACGGTCTGCTCCGAAACGTGCGTGGGCCGTATCCGCTATCTCGGCGTGATGCTCTATGACGCCGACCGTATCGAGCAGGCCGCGTCGGTGGAAGACGAGCGCGACCTGTACCAGTCGCAGCTGGACGTCTTCCTGGACCCGCACGACCCCGCGATCCAGGCAGAGGCGCTGCGCCAGGGCATTCCGCAAAGCTGGCTCGATGCAGCCGTCAAGTCGCCGGTCTACAAGATGGCCTGCGAGTGGAAGATTGCCTTCCCGCTGCACCCCGAGTACCGCACGCTGCCAATGGTCTGGTACGTGCCGCCGCTCTCGCCGATCCAGTCGGCCGCGGAATCCGGCTTCATGGGCATGAATGGCGTGATCCCAGACGTGAAGAGCCTGCGCATTCCGGTCAAGTACCTGGCCAACCTGCTCACCGCAGGCGATGTGGCCCCGGTGCTGTCCGCGCTGGAACGCATGCTTGCGATGCGCGCGTACAAGCGCTCGCAGACCGTGGACGGCGAGCAGGACCTGGCCGTGCTCGAACAGGTGGGCCTGACGCCGGCGCAGGTCGAGGACATGTACCAGATCATGGCCATCGCCAACTACGAGGACCGCTTCGTCGTGCCGTCGTCGCACAAGGAAATGGCCGAAGACAGCTTCGACGAAAAGGGAAGCTGCGGCTTCAGCTTCGGCAACGGCTGCTCGGGCGGCGACTCCGAAGGCACGCTGTTCGGCAGCAAGAAGCCCAAGCAGGATGTCTACTACGCCGACCTGCCGCGTTCGCGCCGCAAGGCCATCACCGGCTAATGGAAGGAACACGATCATGCCGATTCACCAAGTACTGAGCACCCTGCTCTGCTATCCCGAGCAGGAATGGATAGACCGCCTTGTCGATATCGACTGGGCACTGGCCGAATGGCCGCAGGCGCGCGACATGCTGGCACCGCTGGTTACCCAGCTGCGCAGCCAGCCGCTGATCACGCTGCAGGAAAACTACGTCGCCACGTTCGATCGCAACCCGGCCCATTCGCTGCACCTGTTCGAGCACGTGCACGGCGAGAGCCGCGACCGCGGCCAGGCCATGGTCGACCTGATCGACGAGTACCGCCGCGATGGCTTCGAGCCGCTGGACACCGAACTGCCCGACTACGTGCCGCTGTTCCTGGAGTACCTCGGTGCGCTGGCGCTGGACGGCAAGGAAGCGCGCTCCGAGCAGTTGCTAGGCGATGCGATTCACGTGTTGGCCGCCATCGGAGGCCGTCTGGCGCGCAGTGAAAGCCCTTATGCGGCGGTCTTCACGGTGCTCCAGACGCTTACCGACGTGCAGCCGGTGATGCAGATGGACCCACCCGTGCGCGACATGGATGAAGCGCTGGAGACCTTCGGGCCGGGGGCCGATGGCGTGGAGCCGCTGCTGGGTAACAAGCCCGCCATCGACGTGATCACGTTCCACAAGCGCGCTGCGTCGCACCCTCGCCCGTGACCCGGTCACGCACGAAAACCCAACCAGAGCCACTACCATGAACCTGGTCCACCAGTTCCTCTTCGGGATCTACCCGTACATTGCCGCGGCAATCTTCCTGTTCGGCAGCCTGGCGCGCTTCGAGCGCGAGCAGTACACGTGGAAATCGGACAGCTCGCAGGTGCTGCATCGCGGCAACCTGCGCACGGGCAACATCCTGTTCCACGTCGGCATCCTCGGCCTGTTCTTCGGCCACCTCGCAGGCCTGCTCACGCCGGTGGCGGTGTGGGATGCGCTCGGCGTTTCGCACAGCTTCAAGCAGGCCGTGGCGATGATCGCCGGCGGCGTAATGGGCACGATGTGCCTGACCGGCCTGCTGATCCTGCTGCATCGGCGCCTTACGAACGCACGTGTGTCGGCTGTCACGCGCACGGGCGACAAGGTGCTGCTGCTGTGGTTGCTGGTCACGCTGCTGCTTGGCCTGTCGACGATCTTCGAATCAGCCGGCCATATGGACGGCCACATGATGGTGCAGTTGATGACCTGGGCCCAGCATATCGTCACGCTGCGTGGCGATGCGGCCAGCTACGTAGCCGATGCCCCGCTGGTCTTCAAGGCGCACCTGTTCATGGGCATCTCGCTGTTCGCGATCTTCCCGTTCACGCGACTGGTGCACGTATGGAGCGGCTTTGCGTCGGTGACTTACCTGGGCCGCGCATGGCAGCTTGTCCGTAGCCGGTAGGACGGCATCGGCATGCACGAGATCGAACGTCTGCTCAAGGGCTTCGAACGGTTCCAGCGGCGCTATTTCGAGGCCAAGCCCGAGCTTTTCGATGCCCTGCGCACTGGCCAGCATCCACAGACACTGCTGATCGGATGCAGCGATTCGCGCGTGGACCCGGGGCTGCTGCTCGGCTGCGACCCCGGCGAGCTGTTCACCGTGCGCAACGTCGCCAACCTCGTGCCGCCGTATGGCGACGGCGGCAGCGGCCGGCTTCACGGGGTGTCGGCCGCGATCCAGTTCGCCGTGGAGCAACTGCGTGTCGCACGCATCATCGTCATGGGGCACGCCGGTTGCGGCGGCATACGCGCGCTGCTGGCCCGCCCCGACGACAGCACCACGGACGGCGCGCAGGACTTCATCGGCCCATGGGTCCGCATTGCCAGCCCGGCACGGCGCCTGGTGGAGCAGAGCCTGCCCGAGGCCGACCCCGCCGAACGCCAGCGCGCCTGCGAACAGGCCGCCATCCTTGTTTCGATACGCAACCTGGAGAGCTTTCCGTTCGTGCGCCAGGCGTGCGAACGCGGAGCGCTGACTCTGCATGGCTGGTACTTCGATCTTCAAGCGGGGGCGCTGCTGGCCTACTCACCAAGGGCCGACGACTTCCTGCCGCTCGTCTGCCCGCTTGGCCCAAACGTCCGTCCCCTGCACGACAGGTCGAATCGGCCCGGCGTTGACAGCGATCAAGCCGATGCGATGGCTTCTTCACCATGATGTCGGCATTTTCCCAACTCGCTGGCGACCCATGTCTACCACGCGCTGGATCTGCGTCCCGCTGCTTTCCTGGCTAGCCGCCACGGCCATTGCCGCCGAGACCCCGGCATCGGCACCATCACCGGCACCTGCACGTCAGGCCGAACTGGTCCGGCTGCTGCGCGACGATTGTGGCGCCTGCCATGGCATGACATTGCAGGGGGGACTGGGCTCGCCGCTGACATCGGCCGCGCTGGCCGACAAGCCGCGCGACGGCCTTGTCGCCACTGTGCTCCAGGGACGGCCCGGAACAGCCATGCCGCCCTGGCAACCCTTCATGACACAGGACGAAGCACGATGGCTGATCGAAAGACTCCAGTCCGGGCATCTACCGGGCACACCCAAACCATGATGCGCCGCGCCGCCCTTCCGTTGGTGCTGTTGCTGGGCACGGTACTGGCCGGTTGCACTGGCGCTGTGCGCGGCACCGGCGACCTGGGCGTGGTGGTGGAACGCGCCACGGGCAGCATCCAGGTGGTTGAGACCACGGGCATGTCCCGGCTCGCCACCATCGACGGTCTTGGCGACCTGTCGCACGCGAGCGTGGTGTTTGCGCGCGACGGCCGATACGCCTACGTATTCGGGCGCGATGGCGGACTATCGCGCGTGGACCTGTTGCGCGCCACGGTGACCCATCGCGTCATCCAGGCTGGCAACAGCATTGGCGGCGCCATCAGCCAGGATGGCCGCGTGGTGGCCGCGCAGAACTATGATCCCGGCGGCATCCGGCTCTTTGACGCGGCCACGCTCGAACCGCTGGCCGACATTCCGGCGATAACGCGCGACGGCCAACGTTCGAAGGTAGTCGGCCTGGCCGACCTGCCCGGCCAGCGCCTGGCCGCAAGCCTGTTCGATGCCGGCGAGATCTGGATCATCGACATCGCCGATCCCCGCAAGCCCGAGGTCACCCGGCTACCCGCAGGCCGCCAGCCCTATGACGCGCTCGTGACGCCAGATGGCCGCTGGTATCTGGCGGGATTGTTCGGCGAGGACGGCCTGGCATTGGTCGACCTGTGGCAGACGCCACCCGCATCGCAACGGGTCCTGTCGGGCTATGGGCGGGGTACGGCGCCGCTGCCCGTCTACAAAATGCCACACCTGCGCGGCTGGGCCATGGCGCAAGGCAAGGCATGGCTGCCCGCGATCGGGCGTCACGAAGTCCTGATTGCCGACACGGCCAATGCATGGCGCGAAACCGGCCGTGTGGAAGTAGCCGGCCAGCCAGTATTCGTGATGGCACGGCCGGACGGACGGCAGGTCTGGGTCAACTTCGCCTTTCCGAACAATGACACCGTGCAGGTCATCGATACCGCCAAAAGGCAGGTCGTACGCACACTCAAGCCATGCCGCGGCGTGCTGCACATGGAGTTCACCCCCAAGGGCGAGGCCGTGTGGCTGTCGTGCCGTGACGACAATCGCGTGATGGTCTATGACACGGCCAGCTTCGAGCCGCTGGCCACGCTGCCCGCCGACCATCCAAGCGGCATCTTCTTTACCTCGCGTGCCCAGCGCTTCGGGATGTGACCATGACGCTCGATGATCTGGACCGGCGCATCATCGATACCCTGCAGCGTGGCTTGCCATTGACGCCGCGCCCTTATGCCGACGCCGCGCTGGCACTGGGCACCGACGAGTCCACGCTGCTGGCCAGACTCCAGGCGCTGCTCAACGCCGGCGTATTGACGCGTTTCGGCCCGCTGTTCCAGGTCGAGCGCATCGGCGGGCAGTTCATGCTCTGCGCCTGCCACGCGCCCACCGATCGCCTGGAAGCGGTGATCGAGGCCATCAATGCCTTCCCCGAAGTCGCCCACAACTATCTGCGCACGCATCATCTGAACCTGTGGTTCGTGTTGGCCGTGGCGCACGCTGACGACGTCGGCCCCACCCTGCAACGCATCGAAGCCGCCGCCGCTGTGGAAGTCCTCTCATTCCCGAAGGAGCGCGAGTACTTCGTCCATCTTCACCTGCCGACATGACCCACGACTCGCTCGATCTCGCACTGATTCGCGCCACGCAGCATGGGTTGCCGCTCGTGCCTGCGCCGTACGCCGCAGTCGGGGCATCGCTCGGTATCGACGAGCGCGAAGTCATTGCACGGCTGCAGGTGATGCAGGGCAACGGCACGCTACGCCGCATCGGCGCGGTGCCCAATCACTATGCGCTGGGCTGGCGCGCCAACGGCATGACGGTCTGGGACGTAGACGACCAGTGCATCGACGTGCTTGGCGAACGTATCGGCGCGCTGCCGTTTGTCAGCCACTGCTATCGCCGAACCCGGCGCCCGCCGGCCTGGCCTTACAACCTGTTTGCGATGGTCCACGCGCGCACGCGCGACGAGGCGCAAGCGCTCGTCGCGCAGATTGCCGCATTGCTGGGCGATGCCTGCCGAAGCAGCGACGTACTCTGGTCGACACGCATCCTGAAGAAAACGGGTCTTCGACTGTCCCCCGGGAAAGGCGCCTGATCATGTTCCGTGTATCCCGCTTCATGGAGGCGCTGCGCGACGGCACGCCGATCCCACCCGCGCCACGCAAGCGCCGCGGCCAAGCCGGGCCCGCCGTGATATGGCATCCGTGCCAGGACGCACCGACGCCGCCTGCGCGTGGCAGCGAACTCGATACGCACGAAGCCCTGTCCCTGCTCGACCAGCTCCATGCCACCCACGTGCGGTCGCTGATCCTGTCCGGAAACGAGCCGATGACGCGCCCCGACTTCTTCCGGATCGTCGCGCGCGCACGCGAACTGGGCTTGCGCGTAGCGCTTTCGACAGATGGCAGCCGCCTGACCGCCATGAGCGCGCTCAAGCTGGCGGCCTATCGCGTTGACTACGTCGGCATTCAGATCGAAGGCCTGCAACCCACGCACAATCACATCCGGCGCTCGCGCCATGCGTATCAGCGGGCGTTGCGCGGACTCGGCGCCGCACGCAACGCCGGACTGCAGGTGGGCATGCACATGGCCCTGAATACGCTCAATGCCGCGGAACTGCCAGCCATCGCGGCCCTGGCGGAGAGCGAAAACGTGGACAGGTTTCACCTGACGCAAGCCCCGCCGGCAGACTGCCCGCAAGGTGGGGTGCCCTGCAATGCGCCGCAACAGATGACGCTGGCCGCTCTGGAATGGCTGTTCGACCATGTCTGGAAGCGGGCCCAGAAAGGCGACGCAGGCAACTTCGTTACCAGCCGGCACGCAGCGGACCGCGTCTATCTGCTGTACTGGATGATCACGCGCATGCCGAACCGGCTGCCGGAGCTGCGCGAACGGATTGATCGCAGTGCGGCCACGAAACACGCTGGCGTTCTCAATATCGACCCATTCGGCAACGTGCGCACCGACACCACTGGCTTGCGTGAAGCGCTCGGCAATGTCCGAGAGCAGCGCTTTTCTGATATCGCAGATATTGCGGCGAGACATCCGCGGCGCTCATAGTCCACTGGACCTATGCCGATCGCACACTGCCTTACGGACATTGATGTACAACAAACGTGTTGCAGACAGCATGTGCCACGCTTGCCCGTCACGACTTACGCGTACGAGGTAAAACCAACATGACAGAGCATTGGCTGACGCTGGCAGGCCGGCGGTTGCTGCCGATCGTGCAGGGCGGCATGGGTATCGGCATATCGGCACACAGGCTTGCGGGCACCGTGGCCGCGCAGAACGGCGTCGGAACCATCGCCAGCATCGACCTGCGGCACCACCATCCAGATTTGATGGCAGAGACCGCCGGCACGCGCGACAAGGCGCGCATCGAGGCTTCCAACCTGGTGGCGCTCGATCGGGAAATCCGTTCGGCACGGCAGATCTCGGAGGGGCGCGGCCTGATTGCCGTGAACGTGATGAAAGCGGTCGGCTCGCATGCACAACTCGTGCGGCAAGCCTGCGAAAGCGGTGCCGACGCCATCGTCATGGGAGCCGGCCTGCCGCTCGACCTGCCGGAACTGGCGGCCGATCACCCCAAGGTTGCGTTGATTCCGATCCTGTCGGAGTCACGCGGCATTGGGCTGGTGCTGCGCCGATGGATGAAGAAGGGGCGGCTGCCGGACGCCATCGTGGTCGAGCATCCGGCCCATGCGGGCGGCCATCTTGGAGCATCGACGATAGAAGATCTTGGCGATGGCCGCTTCTCGTTCGAGCGCGTGCTGGACGAATGCCGCGAGTTGTTCCGGACGCTTGGCCTGGCGTGGGGCAGCATTCCGCTGATCCTGGCCGGCGGCATGAACAGCCACACGAAGATACGGCATTGGCTGGACAAGGGCGCCGCGGCGGTGCAGGTTGGCACGGCGTTCGCCGTGACCGAGGAATGCGATGCGCACCCGGCGTTCAAGCAGGTACTGGCCACGGCGCCAGCCGAATCGCTGCGCGAGTTCACCAGCGTGGCCGGCTTGCCCGCACGCGCCGTGCTGACACCATGGCTGGCAAAGTACCTGTCGGCGGAAAGCCGCTTGCAGCGCCGTGCAAAGACGCGCGACTGCCTGGAAGGGTTCGACTGCCTGCAGGCTTGCGGCCTGCGTGATGGTGTTTCGCGTATCGGCCAGTTCTGTATCGACCTGAAGCTTGCACAGGCAGTACGTGGCGATGTGGAACGCGGCCTGTTCTTCCGGGGCAAGGGTTCGCTGCCGTTCGGCGAAGCCATCCGCCCCGTGGCCGACCTGATGCACTATCTGATGACCGGTGAGAAGCCGGACAACCTGGCTGCCGGCACGACCAGCAATGTCGGCAACCTCATCACAACCTGATCGCTAACCGCGCGGAGCCTCGTGCTCCGCCACTGCCGCCGCCACGCGTGGCGGCAGTCCGCCCTGTTTGCGCATCGCGCGCATGCAACGCAGGGCGCTCAGCAACTGCACCCCCAGCCAGCCGTTTGCAACGGCAAATAGCACACCGGCAACGCTTGCAAGCAACGCCGGAGCGACGGGCAGTGCAAGCAGCAACCCGAAGGACGCGAGCACCAGCCATCCCTGCTGTTTCTGCTTCTCTGGCGAGATGATGACCTGCATCGCCGGTACGCGTGCACGCGGCGGCAGCAGGCGGCGCAGATGGAGCCAGACGAGGAACGGCACGATCTTGCCGAGCATCGCATTCACGGGCAGCACGCCACCGCCAACCAGCGCGAGCACACCGATCCACCACTGCAGCACGGCAGGCACGCCGTTTGGCGCCAGCACTTCAATGGCTGCCAACAATGCGGCCGTCAGCAGGCTGGCCGCCGCCACGGGCCACAGCAGCCACTGCGGATCATGACGACGCCGTGCGCGCAGCGTCGCCGCCAGCGCGTATGCGCCGACCAGCATGGCAAACAACAGCCATGGCAGCAGCGCAAAGCGGGCTGCCTTGCCATCAGGCTGTTCGACCATGACGATGCTGAAGGCCAGCAGCAATCCCCAATGCCCGAGCGGCAGACAGCGTTCAAGCCACGCCGGAAGGCGCTCCGCCTGCCAGAACATCGGCAACACGGTAGTAGCAACGCCCGTCACCAGTGCGGCCAGCCATCCGCCAAGGCCCCATGCCACGTGCAGCGCCAGCACCTGATGCGGCGCCACCGTCCAAAGCCCCCCAAATAACCCGGCCAACGTTGCGCCGCCGAGTGCCGTGACGATCAGCGGTGCGCCGATCCACGCGAGCGTACGCGTGGTGGCATCGACGGCCGCCACGCGTACGCCAGCCGAAAGCAGCAGAATGCCCGCCAGCGTCAGGAACGTACCGCCCAGTGCGGCGGCCCATCGGAATGGTGTCGGCCCCGCACCCAGGAAGCCCGCCGCGAGTGCCACTGCAGTGCCCGCACCGGCAGCGGCAACGAACGGCGAAATGCGCCCGGCGAAAGGCACGGACACCCCGGCCACAACCGGCATCATCTGGAATAGCGCGCCGAGCATGACCGGCAACAGCATCCCCAGCGCCAGCACATGCACGGCCGCCAGCGCCAGCGGCGCAAAGCGGTCAGGCAGTGCTTCGGCCGGCCCCAGGGCCAGCAGCAATCCCGCGGCGGCGCCCAGCCAAGGCGCCGGCATCAGGCAGCCAAAAACCAGGCCGGGACGCGGCGCACGTGCGTAATCGAGATTGACCGCTTTCACCATGATGCTTCGTGAAGGAGTTCAGGTTCCGGCTCAGGTCGCGGCCCCCGGGCTTGCATCGGCCAGCAGGGCGTCAAGCCCCCTCACCTGCGCCTGGCACATCGGGAACAGCACATTCTCTTCCTTCACGTTGTGCTGCTGCAGAAGCACGACCAGCGTATCGAGTTCGGCCGCCAATGCGCTGATGTCCTGCAGTTCCAGCCATTCACGCGCGTTGTCCAGCAACCCGCGCACCTCGTCATGTTCATGCCGCATTACGGCGGTGGGACCATTGCTGAAGCCCATTGCCTGCTCGAATGCCGGAAACAGGCGCTGTTCCTCGGTATTGAAGTTGCCCTGCAGGGCCGCTTCAAGGCACGCAAACGCGGCGGCTGCGGCGTTCCAGTCCTTGGCACGCACGCTGGCTTCAACCTGCTCGATCGCGCTGTCGCAATCACGGTGCTGGCGCACAAGGGTTTCGATGGTTCTGGACATTTCGGTTCTCCGATTCTGAAGATTCGTACCGAAACGATGCTAGGACCATGTCGACCGCATGGATTTGATCGGAAATAAATCTCGCAGAAATACGACGCGCCCCTCCGGGTAAATTCTCTTCTAGCGGTTTCTTGATCTGAAGCAGATGTGCCATACCCGCCTCCGGGCACAATTCCCGGCAAGGTCGCCCGTCTCCCGCCACATTGGCTTTCTGGCGGACTGGCCTTGTCCCCATGTCCGCCCCAACTACACAAGAAACCCCCTCCCCGCTGCCGGACAACGGCCACGTGCCGGAAACCGTCCGGCTGACGCCGCTGCGCTACCGGCTGTCCACGCGCATCATCCTGCTTTCGTTCGCCGCGTTGCTGGTGGTGCTGGGGATGATTTCCGGCACGCTCTACCTGTCCTGGAAGCTCGAAGGCGCCGGGGCGGCAATCAACGACGCCGGGAGCCTGCGCATGCGCGCGAACCGGATCGCCATCGAACTCTCGCTGGCCCGGGACGGCAAACCCAACGACCTCGCCGCGCAAGTTGCGGCGCTCGATGCCACGCTTGCACAGTTGCGCCGCGGCAATCCGGCGCGCCCGCTGTTCCTGCCGGAAGAGCCCGCCATCCGTGCCAAGCTCGATCAAGTGGTGGCCGACTGGCAGCAACGGCTGAAACCATTGGCCGTCGCCTCACCCGGTAGCGCCGGCCCTGCCGCGTACATCGAAGCGTTACCCAGCTTCGTCTATCAGGCCGACAGCCTGGTGAAACTGATCGAACAAGACAATGCACGCAAGACAGACCTGCTGCGTCTGTCACAAGCGAGCCTTGCCATCATTGCGTGCTTCGGCACGGTGGCCGTGATCTGCTTGCTCTATCTGTGGATCATCCTGCCGGTCCTGCGGCTGCAGGATGGCCTGCAGCGCATGGCCGCCCGCGAGTTCTCGCTGCGCCTGCCAGTGGCCACGCGCGACGAATTCGGCACACTCAACGCAGGTTTCAATCGCATGGCCGGCGAACTGCAGGAGCTGTATCAGGACCTGGCAGCGCGCGTGGCCAGCAAGACCACGGAACTGGCGCGCCAGAACCGGGATCTCGAAGCGCTCTATGACGTGACCGCATTCCTGAACCGCACGAGCGATGCCGAGACAATGGCGCGCGGCTTCCTCGATCGCGTGATGCGCCAGTTCGATGCCGAAGGCGGCTCGGTACGAGTGATTGATACACAACACAAAAAGCTTCACCGGCTTGTATCAATAGGAATATCGGACGAGATGGCTGACAGCATCCGCTGCACCACGGTCAGTGCCTGCCATTGCGGCATGGCCACCGAAGCGGGCGTCATCGCAATCACCGATCTGCGCCGGGCCGGAAGACAGTCCACCGATTCTCAGGAATCCCCGTGCGGCCGCGAGGGCTTCCGGGCCATGGCTGCCTTCAGCCTGAACACGCCTCGCGGCACGCTCGGCTCGTTCACGCTGCATTTCCGTGAACCACACGAACTGCCACCGTCCGACCGGCAACTGCTGGAAGCGCTTGCCCGGCATCTCGGCACTGCGCTGGAGCACCTGAGCCTTGCAGCGAGTGCGCGGCAGCTTGCCGTTGTCGAGGAGCGCAACCTGGTGGCGCAGGGCCTGCACGACAGCATCGCGCAAGGCCTGAATTTCCTGAATCTCCAGGTACAACTGCTGGGCGATGCCGTCGAGCGCAACGACGTGGCCGAGACACGCGAGATCGTGCCGCTGCTGCGCCACGGTGTTGAAGAGAGCTACCAGGATGTTCGTGAACTGCTGCACAACTTCCGCTCGCGGCTGACCACCGGCGACATGCGGCCGGCCGTGGAGGACACGGTCGAACGTTTCCGCCGCCAGTGCCGCACCAAGGCCTCGCTGACCATCGACGATCACGGACTTCCGCTGCAGCCGGAACAGCAGCTACAGGTGCTGTTCATCCTGCAGGAAGCGCTTTCCAACGTGCGCAAGCATGCGATGGCCGAGCATGTGGCGATATCACTGACGCACGGGCGCGACTTCCGGCTCGTGGTACAGGACGACGGCGAAGGCTTCGATCCGGCTGAATCGGATGAGTCGGACGCCGCGCATATCGGCCTGCACATCATGCGCGAGCGCGCCACGCGGCTCGGCGCCCAACTGTCGATCGACACCAGCCCTGGCGCTGGCGTCCGGATCGAACTGACATTGCCGCGCGGCGAATCAGCGCCAAACACCACCGCGCCGCTCGCGGCACAGGAGCTTTCCTCATGACCATCCGTATCCTGCTGATCGACGATCACACGCTGTTCCGCTCGGGCGTCCGCGCGCTGCTACAGAAGCAGGGCGACTTCGAAGTTGTCGACGAGGCCGCCGACGGCGTGGAAGGTATCAAGCGCGCCAAGCAGCATCGACCGGACGTGATCCTGCTGGACTTGAACATGCCGGGGCTGTCCGGACTGGAGGCACTGCAACTGCTGGTGGAGGATCTGCCGGACAGTGCAGTAATCGTGCTGACCGTGTCCGAGGAAGGCGAGGAGCTGGCAGCCGCCTTGCGCAGCGGCGCACGCGGCTATCTGCTCAAGAACATCGAGACCGAAGCGCTGACAACCGCCATCCGGCGCGCAGCGGCCGGTGAGCCGGTGATTTCAGAGACGATGACCGCCAAGCTCGTCCAGCAATTCCAGGCGCCCTCGGCACCCTCCGCGCCCTCCGCAACCTCAGGGCCCGCTGCCGCTCCGCTACAGCGCAGCGAAGGCGCACCGCTGACCGCGCGAGAGCGCGATATCGTGCAGGGGCTGGTGCGAGGGGACAGCAACAAGATGATCGCGCGCGACCTGGGTGTGGCGGAAAGCACGGTCAAGATTCACGTGCAGAACATCCTCAAGAAGCTCAATCTCGCCAGCCGCGTGCAGGTGGCCGTCTATGCCGTAGAGCACGGCATGACCGCCTAAGAGGCCGCTTCAGAATGATTCTGGCGTCGTTGCGCGGCCTTGGCCGGTCCACTTGTACTGTCTGCGGCCGCACCCTTGCAGGGCGCGCATGCGCTGGCAAGCGCATGCCGTTACGCAGGCGGCTCGCTTGCGAGCCGAAATCCCTGCTTCACCCTAGCCAGAACTGCTTCGCTTCATTCTGAAACGGCCTCCAAAAGCCCCGGGCGCGGCCCGGAGCCCTTCTGGCACTCAGTTCAGTAATCCGAGCGCTGCACGCCCTGCTCGGTACCTAGCAGCAGCACATTCGCGCCGCGCAGCGCAAACAGGCCAACCGTTACCACGCCGGGCAACTGGTTGATACGCTGCTCCAGGTCACGCGGGTTGTCGATCTGCAGGCCGGCAACATCGAGAATCACATTGCCGTTGTCAGTCTTGTAGATGCCGCCTTCCTTCGTCATGCGCAGGCGCGGTTGGCCGCCAAGCGCCGCCAGGCTTCGCGCCACGGCTGCGCGTGCCATCGGGATCACCTCCACCGGCAGCGGGAACTTGCCCATCGTCGGCACCAGCTTGCTGCCGTCGGCGATGCAGACGAAGCAGTCCGCCACCGAGGCGACGATCTTCTCGCGCGTCAGCGCGCCGCCGCCGCCCTTGATCATCGCGCCGGAGTTGTCAATCTCGTCGGCGCCATCCACGTAGACCGGGATGCTGTCGACTTCATTGAGGTCCAGCACCTTGAAGCCATGCTGCTGCAGGCGGCGCGTGGAGGCCTCGGAACTAGAGACGGCGCCGGAGAAGCGTTCCTTGAACGCCGCCACGGCGTCAATGAAGAGATTGGCGGTGGAGCCCGTGCCTACGCCGAGTACGGCACCTTCGGGCACTTCCTGCTTCACATAATCGGCGGCCGCTTGCGCGACCAGCGCCTTGAGTTCATCCTGAGTCATGACAACAGCCAGAAAAGCGTTGGAGAAAACGCGTAGTGTAGCGGATTGGAACCGCTTCACTGGCGTTTACGCCGCGCACTGCGCCGTTACAATGCCTTCTCCATCCGACGGAACCAGATCATGAACGAGCTTGAACAACTGAGGCAGTTCACCACGGTAGTGGCCGACACCGGCGACTTCCAGTTGATGAAGCAATACAAGCCGCAGGACGCGACCACCAATCCGTCGCTGATCCTCAAGGCCGTGCAGAAACCGGAGTACCGCCCGCTGCTGGAACAGGCCGTACGCGACCATCACGGCGAATCGGGCCTTGACGGCGTCATGGACCAGTTGCTGATCGCCTTCGGCTGCGAAATCCTGGCCATTGTGCCGGGCCGCGTGTCGACCGAGGTCGACGCACGCCTGTCGTTCAACACCCAGGCCACCGTAGACAAGGCACGCCACCTGATTGACCTCTACGAGCGGCGCGGCGTGGCGCGCGAGCGCGTGCTGATCAAGATTGCCTCCACCTGGGAAGGGATTCGCGCCGCCGAGATCCTGCAGCGCGAGGGCATCCGCTGCAATATGACACTGCTGTTCTCGCTGGCGCAGGCGGTGGCATGTGCCGAGGCCGGTGCGCAGCTTATTTCTCCGTTCGTTGGCCGCATTCTCGACTGGTACAAGAAACAGGCCGGCGAGAAGTGGGACCCGGTGGCAAACGGCGGCGACAACGATCCCGGCGTACGCTCGGTGCGCCAGATCTACGACTACTACAAGAAATTCGGCTACACGACGGAAGTCATGGGCGCCAGCTTCCGCAGCACGGGCCAGATCCTGTCGCTGGCCGGCTGCGACCTGCTGACGATCAGCCCCGATCTGCTCGAGCAACTTGCCGTCGGCACGACCACGATCGAACACAAGCTATCCGTGGAAGAAGCTCAGGCCGGCAATGTTGCACGCATCACCGCCGACGAAGCATCGTTCCGCTGGCAGCTCAATGAGGATGCGATGGCTACCGAGAAGCTCTCGGAAGGTATCCGCCTGTTCGCGGCGGATGCGGTAAAGCTTGAGAAGCTGGTCGGCGAACTGGCCGGTTGAGCGTACTGTGTTGCTCCCTCTCCCGCCTGCGGGAGAGGGGAGAAAACCATCAGGCGTTCAAGCCCCTTCCTGCTGCCACAGCATAGGCAGGCATTCTCCCGCCGGCGCGGACAGCACCAGATCCGCCGTTTCATCCAGCGCAGACGGCTGCGTATTCACGACGATCACCCGGGCGCCGATCTCCTTCGCCACACCCGGCAGCGCCGCAGCCGGATAGACCAGTCCCGACGTTCCCACAACGAGACACAGATCGCAGGTCTCGGCCGCATGATCGGCGCGAAAGCGCGCCACGCGTGGCAGATCCTCGCCAAACCACACCACGCCGGGACGCATCATCGCGCCACACAGCGCGCAATGGGGCGGATCGCCGGGAATTGGCGGCACGGTATCGCAGCGGCCGCAGCCGTCGAGCCATTTGTTGGCAAACAGGTTGCCGTGCAGTTCCACCACGTGCTCGCTGCCCGCGTGCTGATGCAGGCCGTCGATATTCTGCGTAACGAGCGTGATCGACTTCTGCCGGGCAAGCGCCGCCAGCGCATAGTGCGCCGGATTCGGCTGCGCCGCCGACACCAGTTCGCGCCGATGCTGATACCACTGCCACACGAGCGCCGGCTGGCGCCGGTACGCTTCCTCGGTGGCCAGCTCTTCGGGATCGAAGCGCGCCCAGAGGCCGGTCAGCGCGTCACGGAACGTTGGAACGCCCGATTCGGCGGAAATCCCCGCCCCGGTCAGCACGAAGATCTGGCGCGCGTCTGCGATCCAGCCACGCGCCAAAGACAGGGCGGCATTTTCCATGGTCAGCGCGGCAGCCGGCGCTGGCGCACCGCTTCGTACAGGCACACACCGCTGGCCACCGATACGTTCAGGCTTTCCACCCCGCCAGCCATCGGAATGGCTACCAGCTCGTCGCAAGTTTCGCGCGTCAGGCGGCGCATGCCCTCGCCTTCCGCGCCCATGACGATGGCGGTCGGCCCCTTCAGGTCGATGTCATACAGCGCCTTCTCAGTGCCGTCGGCAGTGCCGATCACCCAGACGCCCCGCTCCTGCAGTTCACGCAGCGTGCGGGCAAGGTTGGTCACGGTGATGTATGGCACGGTCTCGGCCGCGCCGCTGGCAACCTTCGCCACGGTGGCATTGAGCCCCACGCTACGGTCCTTCGGCGCGATCACCGCATGGGCACCCGCGCCGTCGGCCACACGCAGGCAGGCGCCGAGGTTGTGCGGATCAGTGACGCCATCAAGCACGAGCAGCAGCGGCGTGCCTTCGATGCCATCGAGGAGTTCGTCGAGATTGAGCGCGAGAGAAACGTCTTCGGCACGTGCCACCACACCCTGGTGGCGATCGGTGCCAGCCATGCCGCGCAGGCGCTCGGCATCCACCGGATGCAGCGTCACGCCAAGACTTTCCGCCAGGCGGATGAAGTCCTGCATGCGCCGGTCCTTGCGGTTCGCTTCAATGTAGATATCGGACACGCTCTGCGCGTTCTGGCGCAGGCGTGCGTTGACGGCGTGAAAGCCGATCAGGAGTTTGTGTTTGGCCATGGCGCGCATTGTACTCGCCATGGCCAACTTCAAACGCGCCGGCTTAACGCTTGCGTGCCGGGCGCGCGCTCTTGCCGGCCGGCTTCGCCGCCCGCTTGCCCGCCGACTGCTTGGCGGCCTTCAGGTGCGAGGGCTTCGGTTTGGCCGCATGCTTGGCAGGCTTGCCGGTTGGCGACTTCTTCGCCGGGGCGCGGCCATGCGGCGCATGACCGACATGGGCTTCGCGCGGCTTGACCGGCGTGATGACCGCTTCGAACACCGGTTGCTCTTCGATCACGCGGTCAAGCGTCTCGTCGAACGATTCCTCGGGTTTCGACGTGCCACCGAGCAGCGCCGCGAGCTGGCGGCCCTTCTTGCGCGCCGGCACCGCGTGGGCGGCAGGCACGTGCGGCTGTTCGCCAACGCCCGCGCGGGCGCGCAGCGTCTTGGCCGACGGCTCCTGCACCAGGCGGAAGTCGATCTTCCGGGCATCGAGGTCGACGCGCGAGACCTGCACACGCACGCGATCGGTCAGCCTGTAGCGGATGCCGGTGCGCTCGCCACGCAGTTCGTTGCGCGCCTCGTCGTACTGGAAGTAGTCGCTGCCGAGCTCGGTCACATGGACAAGGCCTTCCACGTACAACTCATCGAGCTGCACGAAGATACCGAACGACGTCACGGCACTGATTGTCCCCGCGTAGTCGCTGCCAAGCTTGTCGCGCATGAAATAGCACTTGAGCCAGGCCTCGACATCGCGCGACGCCTCGTCGGCGCGGCGCTCGTTGGCCGAGCAATGCAGCCCCAGTTCATCCCAGACGCCTTCATTGCGCTTGGCACGCGCGGCAACGTTCTCGGCGCGCTTCGCGGCATCGGCGGCCTGCATACGGCGCGCCTTCGGCGAGATCTGCGTGTTGAGCTCGGTGCCCTGGATAAAGGCCGGCTGGTACTTCTTGTGTGCCAGGATCGCCTTGATCGAACGGTGCACGAGCAGGTCGGGATAGCGCCGGATCGGGCTCGTGAAGTGCGCGTAGGCCTCGTAAGACAGGCCGAAGTGGCCGATGTTGTCCGGACTGTAGACCGCCTGCTGCATCGAGCGCAGCAGCATCGTCTGCAGCATCGGCGCATCGGGCCGCGACTTGATCTTGTCCATGACCTCGGCATAGTCGGACGCCTGCGGCTTGTCACCGCCGCCGAGCGAAAGACCCGCGGTCTTGAGGAACTCGCGCAGGTTCTTGAGCTTTTCTTCGCTCGGGCCCGCGTGGATACGGTACAGCGCCGGATGCTTGAAGCGCTCGAGGAAATCGGCCGCGCAGACGTTGGCCGTCAGCATGCATTCCTCGATCAGGCGGTGGGCGTCGTTACGCGTGCGCGGCAGGATCTGCTCGATCTTGCCCTGCGCATTGCACACGATGTAGGTCTCGGTGGTATCGAAGTCGATCGCACCGCGCGCACGACGGGCCTTCAGCAGGACCTGGAACAGCTCATACAGGTTCTGCAGGTGCGGCACCAGCTCCGCGCGCTTGTGGGCTTCGGGGCCCTTGGTGTTCGACAGGACGGACCAGACCTCGTTGTAGGTCAGGCGCGCGGACGAGTGCATCACGGCCGGGTAGAACTGGTATGCCTTGAGTTCGCCCTTGGCCGTGATCACTGCATCGCAGACCATGCACAGGCGGTCTACGTTGGGGTTCAGCGAGCACAGGCCGTTCGACAGCTTCTCCGGCAGCATCGGAATCACGCGGCGCGGGAAGTAGACCGACGTGGCGCGGTCGAGCGCATCGGCATCAAGTGGCGTGCCGGGACGCACATAGTGCGATACGTCGGCAATCGCCACGACCAGTCGCCAGCCCTTGGTGCGGCCAAGCTTGACCGGCTCGCAATAGACGGCATCGTCGAAGTCGCGCGCATCCTCACCGTCGATGGTGACCAGCGGAACATCGCGCAGGTCGATGCGATGATCGAGATCGGCCTGGCGCACCTCGTCGGGCAGCGCCTGGGCTTCCTTCGCGGCCGCAGGGGAAAACTGGTGCGGCACGCCATACTTGCGCACGGCGATCTCGATCTCCATGCCGGGATCGTCAATGTCGCCAAGCACCTCGATCACGCGGCCCACTGGCTGCACATAGCGATCGGGCCATTCGATCAGCTCTACGCTGACCACCTGCCCCACACGTGCCTTGCCTTGCGCCTTCGGCGGAATCAGGATGTCCTGGCCGATGCGCTTGTCCTCCGGCGCCACCACAAGCACGCCGTTCTCCGACAGCAGGCGGCCAATCACGTAGCGATTGGCGCGCTCGACGATCTCGACGATCTGCCCTTCCGGACGGCCGCGGCGATCGTAGCCAACCACGCGCACCTGCGCGCGATCGTTGTGCATCGCCTTCTGAAGCTCGCGCTCGGGCAGGAAGATGTCGTCCTCGCCGTCGTCGCGGATCAGGAAACCGAAGCCGTCACGATGGCCCTGCACGCGGCCAATCACGAAATTGGGTTGATGGGCCAGCTCGTAGCGGCCCTTGCGATTGAGTTCAATCTGGCCGTCGCGCTCCATGGCGGCAAGCCGTTTCTGAAAACCGTCATGCTCCTTGCGCGTGACGGCCAGGGCCTTGGCGATATCGCCGGCCGACAGGGGCGACCCCGATGTTCTCAGTACGCCGAGGATTTCTTCCCGGCTGGGGATCGGATAGTTGTTCTGATTCAATTTTTCTCGAAACTATTTGACAAACGTTTTACGGTCGCTATAATGGCCGCTTCGGTTGTTTCGACACCTGCCCAGGTGGCGGAATTGGTAGACGCACTAGGTTCAGGTCCTAGCGGTGGCAACACTGTGGAGGTTCGAGTCCTCTTCTGGGCACCATACCCTGAAAGGCCCGCAAATTGCGGGCCTTTCGCATTTCTTAGCCCAGGAAGAAAAGTCCTTGAGGACTTTTCGCGAGGACGAGAACAGGCCGCGCTTGCAAGCGCAGCCCGGGGTCGCGCCTGGGTGACCGAGTCCTCTCCTGGGCACCAAGATTCAGCAACGAACCCGCAACGCAAGTTGCGGGTTTTTTGTTTTTGCGTCGCTGAATCCTTCAAATCTCGTTCCTCTCTGCCTTGTTGATTCTCTACGGCTCACTCAAAGCCGTGGATGAGTGTATCAGTTTCAGTGCCGATTCCGGCATTATCTCGCCACCTTCGTGGCATCCATCACGAAAAACTCGCGGCCGTCAGCTCAACTCCCCGCTTGACGTGCCGGCCATCTGTAACTACCATAGTTTCACATTGAGATTTCCGCATGAGCACGAGTAGCCGATTCGCCGTCGCCGTTCACATCCTCACCCTGCTCGCGCAGGCCGAGGGCCCTGTGCCGTCGTCGATGATTGCAGGCAGCGTGGGTACCAATCCCGCACTGATCCGGCGCATGATCGGCGCCTTGACCGAAGCCGGCTTCGTCACCACGACGATGGGCAGCACGGGCGGTGCGATGTTGGCGCGGCCTGCCAGCCAGATCACGCTGCTTGAGGTATTCCGCACCACGGAGACCACGGCACTGATCACCCTGCACCAGAGCGCGCCAAATCCGGCCTGCCTGGTTGGTCGCGAGATCACGGGCGCCCTGCGGACGGTTGCCGATCGCGCGCAAGCGGCCATGGACGCCACACTCGCGGAAATCACGATTGCCAGCATGCTCGGCGAAGTCGAGCATGCCGCCCGGCGCCGCAAGCGCTGAATTTTTTTACCCTGATATGTAACCACACCGGTTTCATATCGATTTCGACACAAAGGATACGACCATGAAGATCGCCATCATCGGTGCCACCGGCAATGTAGGCACCCGCCTGACCGAGGAAGCACTGCGCCGCGGACATAGCGTCACCGCACTCGCGCGCCAGGCCTCCAGACTGCAGACCCGTGACGGCGTCACCACACGTGATGTGGATGTCGCTGACGCCAAGGCACTGGCCGACGCGCTGCGCGGCAACGATGTTGTCATCAGCACCGTCCGCTTCCTGCAGACAACGGCCACCCAGATCGCAGATGCGGTCAAGGCAGCGCAGATCAAGCGCCTGCTGGTGGTGGGCGGCGCCGGCAGTCTTTACGTGGCGCCCGGCGTGCAGCTCGTGGATACCCCCGAGTTTCCGGATCTCTACAAGGCCGAAGCGTCTGCTGGCCGCGATTTCCTGAACGCACTGCAGCGCGAATCGCAGCTTGACTGGGAATTCCTGTCGCCGTCGGCACTGTTCACGCCGGGCGATCGGACCGGCAAATTCCGCCTTGGCAAGGACGATCTGCTCGTCGATGCGAACGGCAAGAGCTGGATCTCGATGGAGGACTATGCGATTGCGATGCTCGATGAAGTCGAGCGGCCGATGCATGTCCGGGAGCGGTTTACGGTCGGCTATTGATTCGCCTGACATTGACTCGCCTGACGGCGATCTCCCCTCTCTCATTTGCGAGAGAGGGGACACAAGCAGGCAGGCTTAAGCTGCCGAATCGTCTTCCGGCAGGCCGGCGCGCTTGCCGCGCTTGAGCCAGGCTGCCAGGTTGTGGGGGCGCAGCGTGTCGTACTCTTCGAACGGCTGGTGAATCCAGGGATTCGACGGCAGGAACGTCACGTGGTAATCAGGCTTCACCTTCGAGCAAGCCTTGTACCAGAGCACGGCCGACCGCACATCGGTCACCGCGGGGTAACGCTCCTTCAGGTGGCGCCCCACTCGCTCAAGCGTGACGCCCGAATCGACGAGGTCGTCCACCAGCAGGATCTTGCCGGACAGCTCGCCGCGCGTCATCGTGATGTATTGCGCGATATCGAGATCACCCTGCTGCGTGCCCGCGGCCTCGCGGTACGAGCTGGTAGCCAGGATCGCCAGCGGCACATCGAAAATACGCGACATCTGGTCGCCCACACGCAGGCCGCCACGCGCCAGGCACAGGATCTTGTCGAATTTCCAGCCCGACTCATGCACGTTCATCGCCAGGCGTGCAATCAGGCGGTGATATTCGTCCCACGAGACCCAAAGGTTCTCGTCATCATTGGTTGGCAGGTTCATGGCGTCTTTTCTTTTCTCTGGGTCAGTGACCAATAGATAAAGCATCGGCCCGCATGTCGCGGGCCGAAGGCTTGTCGTGAGGCCGCGGCGCTCATGGCACCACGGTCATGCTCACTGGGTACTACAGACAAATCAGGCGATCTGGTACGGATGGCGCAACAGAATCGTCTCGTCACGGTCCGGACCGGTCGAGACCATGTCGATCGGAATGCCGACCACTTCCTCGATTCGCTTCAGGTAGACACGCGCCGCTTCCGGCAGTGCATCCCAGGTCTTCACGCCGAACGTCGATTCATTCCAGCCCGGGAACTCCTCGTAGATCGGCTTGCAGGCCGCCACGGCATCCGAGCCGCGCGGAAGGATGTCCACGCGCTTGCCGTCCAGTTCATAGCCGACGCACAGGTTGATCGTTTCGAGGCCATCCAGCACGTCGAGCTTGGTCATGCACAGGCCCGACACACCATTGATCTGCACCGAACGCTTCAGCGCGGCGGCATCAAGCCAGCCAGTACGGCGCGGACGGCCGGTCACGGAGCCGAACTCCTTGCCGACGTTAGCCAGACGCACGCCAACCGCGTCCTGACGGGCCGGGTTGTCGTTGTCGTACAGTTCGCTCGGGAACGGACCCGAACCTACGCGCGTGCAGTACGCCTTGGTGATGCCAAGGATGTAGTTCAGGCGGCCCGGGCCAACGCCCGCACCCGCTGCGGCGGCACCAGCCACGCAGTTGCTCGAGGTCACGTACGGATAGGTGCCGTGATCGACGTCGAGCAGCGTGCCTTGCGCACCTTCGAACATCAGATTGCCACCCGATGCATTCACCGCGTACAGCTCGGCCGACACATCGGCCACCATCGGCTTCAGACGCGGCGCGTAGGCCAGCATCTCGTCGAGGATCTGCTGGTAGTCCACGGCTTCGGCGCCGAGGTACTGGGTCAGCATGAAGTTGTGGAATTCAACGTTCTCGCGCAGGCGTTCGGCGAAATGCTCGGGATCGAACAGGTCCTGCACGCGCAGCGCACGGCGCGCAACCTTGTCTTCGTAAGCGGGACCGATACCGCGACCCGTGGTGCCGATCTTGGCGGCGCCGCGGCGGGCCTCACGTGCCTTGTCGATGGCTACGTGGTACGGCAGGATCAGCGTGGTGGCTTCCGAAATGCGCAGGCGGTTCTGCACCTGCAGGCCGGCAGCCTCGAGTTCCTCGATCTCCCGGAACAGCGCCTCGGGCGACAGCACCACACCATTGCCGATATAGCAGACGGTGCTCTCGCGCATGATCCCCGACGGAATCAGTCGCAGGATGGTCTTCTTGCCGCCGATGATAAGCGTGTGGCCGGCGTTGTGGCCGCCCTGGAACCGCACCACGCCTTTTGCATGATCGGTAAGCCAATCGACGATTTTCCCTTTGCCTTCGTCACCCCACTGGGTTCCGATCACGACGACATTGCGTCCCTGGCCTACTGCGGATGCGGACATGTTGAATTGGTCAGAAGGTTAAAAACGTATTCTACTCTCGTTGCCGGACGGTTCCCGGTTTTCGGGCACCCGTATGACAGACGTTTGTTGCCCCTTCCGGGCGATCACAGACCACCACGGGCATCAAACGCCATTTGAGAGCACGGATAGCGGCCGACACAAACTGCCGGCCGGGTATTTTCAGCGAGGCACAACCGCCCAGGTATCGCCCTGACGCTGCAGTTGGCGGTCGCAATTGAACTCGTCGAGATCGCGCGCATGGCCGGGGAGCGACTGGATGACGATCTCGCCCTTGGCGCGCAGCGCGACAATGGCCGAGCGCAGCGCAGGATCGGCGTCCCAAGGCGCGAAGATGGCATGGGCGCGCACCTCCACCGGCGACAGCGCGGCCACCTCGCGCAGGTCCAGCGAGAAGCCGGTAGCAGGACGGGCGCGCCCGAAGGCTTCGCCCACCTTGTCGTAACGGCCGCCGCGCGCCACGTAGTTGGGCAAACCAGAAACATAGGCCGTGAACATCACGCCGCTGTGATAGTGGTAACCGCGCAAATCGGAAAGGTCGATATTCACGCTTGCGCCGCTCACCTGTGCGGCCAGCGCGGCCAACTCGTCCAGCGCACGGCCGATGGCCGGGCTGGCCGGCAGCGTGGCGCGCGCGCGTTCGATCACCTCGACACCGCCGTAGAGCGTGGGCAGTGCCAGCAGCGCATCACGTTCGGTCTCGGGCAGGCCGCGGGTCAGCTCGCGCAAGGCCGGCACGTCCTTGGTCTCCAGCGCGGCAAACATCGCATCCTCGATATCGCGCACCGACGGCAACGCCGCGAGCAGCGCCTCCAGGATTCCCGCGTGGCACAGGTCCAGACGGATATCGGCGAGCCCGGCCGCCTGAAGCGCGGCCAGCATCAGTTCCTGGATCTCCACATCGGCTTCCAGGCCAGCATGGCCATAGATTTCCGCACCGATCTGGATGGGCTCGCGCGTGGCGTGGAAACCGGCCGGGCGCGCGTGGAGCACGTTCCCCGCGTAGCACAGACGTGTCACGCCGGGGCGATTCAGCAAGTGGGCATCGATACGCGCCACCTGCGGCGTAATGTCCGCGCGCAGGCCCATCGTACGGCCCGAAAGCTGATCCACCAGCTTCAGCGTACGCAGATCCAGGTCATGGCCGGTACCGGTCAGCAGCGACTCCAGGTACTCGAGCATCGGGGGCATGACCAGCTCATAGCCATAGGTGCGGAACAGGTCCAGCATGCGGCGGCGCAGTTCTTCAATCTTGCGCGCTTCCGACGGCAGGACGTCGGCAATGTTTTCGGGCAGGAGCCAGCGGTTGGACATGGGGAATCTCTTCTATCAAAAACAGGGGCCGGAGCGGTTCGCGCCCTCCAGCCGGACAAAACCCCGGAAAGCCCGGGGTTCGGTCGCTTCTCGCAGTCAGGCGCCTGAGGCGCCATCCGCGCTACTTCTTGCCGCCCGAGGCAGCCGGCGCAGCGCCGCCGTTGGGCGAACGCATATAGCGGAAGAAGTCCGAATTGGGCTCCAGCACCATTACGTTGCCCTTGTCACGGAACGTGTTCCGGTAGGCCTCCATGCTGCGCCAGAACTGCGCGAAGCTCGGATCCTTGCCGAACGATTCGGCGTAGATCTGCGAGGCCTTGGCATCGCCCTCGCCCTTGACCACCTGCGCGTCGCGGTAGGCCTCCGCCAGCACCACTTCACGCTGGCGATCTGCGTCGGCGCGGATTTTCTCACCTTCCGCGGCGCCCGTCGAACGCAGTTCGTTGGCCACGCGCTTGCGTTCGGCCTCCATGCGGCGATAGACCGACTCGCTGATGGCAGGCAGCAGGTCCACGCGCTTCAGGCGCACATCGATAATCTCCACGCCCACGGACTGCGCGTACTCGCTCATGCCGGCGCGGATATTCTGCATGACCTTCTCACGCTCGCCCGCCACGACATCGGCCACGGTGCGCTTGCCGAACTCCTCGCGCGCCACGGAATCGATACGCTGTGTCATGCGGTCCTGCGCGCCACGCACGTTGCCGCCGAAGGCGACGAAGAACTTGCGCGGATCGGTGATGCGCCATTTGACGAACCAGTCCACCACCATCGACTTCTTTTCGGCGGTCAGGAAACGTTCGTTGGCGGCCACGTCAATGGTCTGCAGGCGGCGGTCCATGAACATCACGTTCTGCAGCGGAGGCGGCAGCTTGAAATGGAGGCCGGGCTCACGCACGACCTGCTTGATCTCGCCAAACGCGAACACCACGGCATACTGGCGCTGGTCGACCACGAACAGCATCGACGACACGACGGCCAGCAGGACAAACAGGCCAATTGCAAAGGAAATCAGTCGGTTCATGACGGGTCTCCTCAGCGCGTGTCGCGGTCACGGCTGCGCATCGACTCGCGCGAGCGAATGTCCGGCGTGGACGCGTCTGGCACCGGCGGCGCATTCGTACCCGGCGCAACCGTCTGCGACGTGGCGGACGACGTGCCTTGCACCTGCGACATCAGCTTGTCCAGCGGCAGGTACAGCAGGTTGTTGCCCGACTTGGCGTCAACGAGGATCTTGTTCGAATTGGCGTAGATCTGCTGCATGGTCTCCAGATAGATGCGGTCACGCGTGACCTGCGGCGCCTTGGCGTACTCGGCCTGCACCGAGCGGAAGCGTGCTGAATCGCCCTCGGCCTGCGCGACCACGCGGGCGCGATAGGCTTCGGACTCCTCCTTCAGGCGCGCGGCCGTACCCTTGGCGCGCGGAATCACGTCATTCGCGTAGGCCTGGCCTTCACTGATCGCGCGCTCGCGATCCTGGCTGGCCTTGTTCACGTCGTCGAACGCGGCCTGCACCTGCTCGGGCGGCTGCACGCTCTGCACGTTGACCGAAATCACGCGGATGCCGGTCTTGTAGGCCGAGAGGATCGACTGGATCGACTTGGCCAGCGACTGCGCGATTTGCTCGCGGTTCTCGTAGAGCACCGCGTCCATCTTGTTGCGGCCAACAATCTCGCGCACCGAGGTCTCCGCGGCCTGGGTCACGAGTTCCTCGTCACCGCCGCGGTCGGTCTTGTTGTAGAACAGGAAATCGCTGGCGTCCTGAATGTCGTACTGGACCGTGAAACGGACATCGATGATGTTCTCGTCCTGCGTCAGCATCGACGAGTCCTTGAGGTTGCTGTCCTTGATCGACATGGCACGGCCCACTTCCACCGAACGCACTGCCGACAGGTTCACCACCTCGGCCGACTGGATCGGCCAGGGCATGCGCCAGTTGATGCCGGGGCCCGTCGAGTACTTGAACTTGCCGAACTGCAGGATCACCGCAGTCTGCCCTTCCTGCACCATGAAGAAGCCACTGGCAAGCCAGATACCGATCACCGCCGCGATGATCACGCCGATGCCGACATTGGAGCCCTTGCCGGACGGGCGCTGGCCCGTGCCGAAACCCTGCCCGCCGCCGCCGTTTTCCTTGCGGCCAAGCAGGCCGTTCAGGCGGCGGTTGAAATCGCGCCAGAGCTCATCGAGGTCGGGCGGGCCATCCTGCGGGCGCTGATTCTGCTGGCGGCTGTTGTCCTTGTCTTCATCGTCCTGTCCGTTACGGCCCCAGCGGGGGTCATTCAGCGACAAGATGGCGCGCAGGCGCGGCCAGCGCGCAAACCGCAGGGCGCGGCTGCCTGGCACGATGTGCGAGTCAGGATTCCGAGGGAACAGGGGCATGAAGAGCACGGGTCCGGGAAGTTTGGAACAGGGGGATTCTAGCAGCCATCTCGATCACTTTTGCTCAAAATGCCCAATCAGGCTGTGAATCTCGTCTAATGACGATCAGATTCGCCTCAGTGACGCACCTCTGGCTCGTCATCGGCATCCCACGGATCGCTATCCGATGGGGCCGCGAGGCCGTCGAGGCGTGGATCGTAAGGCGCTGGCTCGTCGGGCTGCGACGCCAGCCACTGCGCCACCTCCACGATCGACTCGCGCAGGCCGTCCAGGCCAAGCCCGTCGCGGGCAGACAGGAACACGCGCGTCGGCACCCCATCCTCGTTGCGCTCGACGCGCGGGCCCAGTTCCAGCAGTTCGGGCGCGGCATCGATCTTGTTCATCACCACGATCTGCGGGATGTCGGACGCGTCGATCTCGGCAAGCACGCGATTGACCTGCTCGATCTGCTCGTGGCGCACCGGGCTCGATGCGTCGACGACGTGCAGTAGCAGGTCGGCATGGACGGTTTCATCGAGCGTGGCACGAAACGCCGCCACGAGCTGCGTCGGCAGGTCACGGATGAAGCCGACCGTATCCGACAGCACCACATTGCCGAGGCCGTCGAGAAACAGGCGGCGCGACGTGGTGTCGAGCGTGGCGAACAATTGGTCCGCCGCGTAGGCGCGCGCCTTGGTCAATGCGTTGAACAGCGTCGATTTGCCAGCGTTGGTGTAGCCGACGAGCGAAATGCTCAGCGTATCGTTGCGCGCGCGTGCACGTCGTTGCGTATGGTGCTGGCGCTGCAAGCGCGCCAGATCGGCCTTGAGCCGCTTGGCGCGGTCATCAAGCATCCGGCGGTCAAGTTCGAGCTGGCGCTCGCCCGGGCCGCCGCGCATGCCGATACCGCCCTTCTGCCGCTCCAGGTGGCTCCACGCGCGAACCAGACGTGACGCCTGGTATTGCACCTGCGCCAGTTCCACCTGAACCTTGCCCACGTGACTCTGCGCACGCTGGCCGAAGATATCGAGAATCAGGCCCGTTCGATCGATCACATGACGATTCAGGAAGCGCTCGAGGTTACGCTGCTGAGCCGGACTCAGCGCGTGGTTGAACACCACCACGTCAGCGTCCAGCGCATCCGCCGCCTGGCGAAGTTCCTCCGCCTTGCCCGAACCAATAAACAGTGCCGGGTCCGGACGCGAACGCTTGCCCGTCAGCGTGTGAACAGGCAGCGAACCAGCCGTGCTGGTCAGCAGCGCCAGTTCGGACAGGCTTTCCTGAAAATCATGCTTGCCGAAATCGACGCCCACAAGGATGGCGCGGCTCGGTTCGGTCTGGGAGGTGGCTCTGGGTTGCAAGCGGGAGGACGCGAAGCGCCGGAGGATTCGTTGTTAAGACTAGATCTGACCGCGCTGGCAATGCTGCCTGTCGCGCCCTGATGCCGAGTGGCTCGGGGTCGTGCGGGATTGCGATCGGGAGGCGGCGGATGGTTTCGTCCGTTCAGGACGAGGAGGACGGCCCGTGAGCCGGGACACGCAGCACGACGGCCGCACACTGATGCGGCCGCCGGCGGGAGAGGAAAGATCAGCTCTCGGAAGCGTCATCCACGCGGAAATTGACGGCGCGCGCGGGCACGACGGTGGAAATCGCATGCTTGTAGACCATCTGCGTCACGGTGTTGCGCAGCAGGACCACGTACTGATCGAACGACTCGATATTGCCTTGCAGCTTGATGCCATTGACGAGGTAGATGGAAACCGGCACGTGCTCTTTGCGCAGCGCGTTCAGGAACGGGTCTTGTAGCAATTGCCCTTTGTTGCTCATGGCACACTCCAAATTTATAGATTTAGTGGTAGATCATGGGGACGAAAATCCCCGGTTCAAGTCAGTTGGCGCAAGATCGCGCCGGAAAAAAGTCAAAAAACGGTACCAAGCTGGCATCAACGTGCAGGGTTTCCCCCGCTACCGTGAATTTAGCTGCAGTTCCAAACGAACGCAAACGAAACTTGGCCGCCAGGAATGCCGCTTGCCCGGCTCAATCCTTCGATTCGGCGTACGGGTTTTTGTTCGTACGAAATTCGATGCGCAGCGGTGTTCCCTTGAGCTTGAAGGCCGTCCGGAAGCGGTTTTCGAGGTAACGCCGGTACGCTTCGGTCACCCCTGACAGCGCATTGCCGTGCACCACGATGATCGGCGGATTCGAACCACCCTGGTGCGCATAGCGCAATTTCGGGCGCGACATGCCCACGCGCTTTGGCTGCTGGAACTCCACCGCTTCACTCAGCACGCGCGTAAGCTGCGGCGTCGGGAGCTTGACCATCGCTGCGGCGTACGCGTCATCGACCGAGCGCAGCAGCGCGCCGATGCCGGTGCTCTCGCGCGCTGACACAAAGTGGAAGTTCGCGAAGTTCAGGAACTGCAGCTTGCGCTCCAGATCGTGCTTGACGCGGTCGCGCGAGTGACCGTCGAGGCCATCCCACTTGTTCACGCCGACCACGAGCGCCCTGCCCGACTCGACGATAAACCCGGCGATATGGGCATCCTGCTCGGAAATATCTTGCTGGGCGTCCAGCAGCAGCACGACCACGTTGGCATCCGCGATCGATTGCAGCGTCTTGACCACCGAGAATTTCTCGATCGCCTCGAACACCTTGCCGCGTTTGCGCAGCCCGGCCGTGTCGATCAGGGTGTACGGCTTGCCACCACGCTCGAACTCCACATAGATGGCGTCCCGCGTGGTGCCCGGCATGTCGAACGCGATCACGCGCTCTTCGCCGATCAGGGTGTTCACGAGCGTAGACTTGCCGACGTTCGGACGCCCCACGATGGCGATCTTGGTGCCGCGCTGGCCGCCATCTTCCTGTTCGGCCAGTTCCGGACGCTCCTGAACGGCGAGGTCGAGCGCCTCGTCGACGAGTTCGCTCACGCCGTCGCCGTGTGTCGACGAGATCGCGTACGGATCACCCATGCCGAGTTCATAGAAATCCGCCGCCACTGCGGTGTATTTCATGCCTTCGGCCTTGTTGACTGCCAGCATCACGCGGCGGCCGGTCTTGCGCAGGTAGTCGGCAATGACACGGTCCTGCGGCGCAAGGCCCAGACGGCCATCGACGAGGAAAATCACGACGTCCGCTTCCACCACGGCCTGGCGCGTCTGCTTCGCCATTTCGGCAACGATGCCGTCCTTGGCCACGGGCTCGAAGCCCCCCGTGTCAATGACGATGAATGGACGATCGCCAATACGGCCCTCGCCGTAATGGCGGTCCCGCGTCAGGCCCGGCAGGTCGGCGACAAGTGCGTCGCGCGAGCGGGTCATGCGATTGAATAGCGTCGACTTGCCCACATTGGGACGGCCGACGAGTGCGATAACTGGTTTCATGCAATAAACGGAAACAGGGGGCGGCTTGCGCCGTCCCCCAGCAGTTCCGGAGTCATGTTGATCCGACAACCGCCGTGCTCTCGCACGGCTGGCCGCTTTTCCTGTCGGCGGAACTGGAGCCTCGGGCTCCTCTTCCGCAGTTGCTGGCACGACCAGGGATCATGCTACCGGATTGAGGCCTCCCGTGCGACAGGGGCACGGGCGACCTTGCGTGCGTTACGTGCGCTGGCGATCAGTCCGGCACAAAGCCGTAGATATCACCATCGCGGGTCTGTACGACCAGCGTCTGCCCTGCCATGACCGGCGCCGCGGCAACTGCGCTGCCATCGGTCTTCATGCGGGCCAGGATCTTGCCATCCTCGCGCGACAGGAAGTGGACATAGCCTTCGTAGTCGCCCACCACCACCGAGCGGCCCACCGCCAGCGGCGCGCCAAGACCGCGATAGCGCAGGTCAGTATTCTTCCAGCGCTCATTGCCGTTCTGGCGATCGAACGAATACACGGCCGATGTTTCGTCGCTGGCGAACAGTGACGTCTCATCCTGCGTGAGACCAGTAGGCGAGGAAAAATCCTTGCCCCACTGGGGCTGGCCGTTGGCCAGTTCCAGGCACGACACGCGGCCCTGGAACGTCGTGGCGCACACCTGGCGGCCATAGACCGCCGGCATGCCGGTCACGTCATTCAGACGCTCGATCTCGGAAACGCCCTTCGGGTACGACACAGTGCTTTCCCAGCGAAGCGCGCCATTGGACGGTGCCAGCACGCCGAGCTTGCCGCCCGGGAACCCGGTGACGATGCCGTCGCCGGCGAACACCATGCCCATGGCAGCGCGCAGGTTCAGCGGCGTCTGCGTGCGCTGATAGATCCAGCGGCGCTCGCCGGTCATCGCATCGAGGCCGATCAGGCGCGTGTCCGTGGTACGCACCACCACGAGGCCACTGCCAACCAGCGGGGCCGACAGCACCTCGCCGTTGACCTGCTTCTTCCAGATCTGCTTGCCGCTGCCGTCGAACGCGTAGATCGCGCCCTTTTCACCCGCCACTGCCGTGACCGTACCATCGGTGCCGGGGCCCGAGGTCAGGTCCAGATCGGTCTTCGCCTTCCAGCGCGGCTGGCCGGTTGCCCCGTCGAGTGCGAGCACCGTGCCGCCTTTCGACGACACATAGACCGTGTTGCCCGAAGCCACCGGCGCCATCACATACGGGCCGCTCTTGCCCACGTCGGCCTTCCAGGCCTGCTTGACCGACAGCGTCGCGGCAATCGGCTGCAGTTCCGTGGGCGGATGCTTGTTTTCCTTGCTGAACAGCGAGCAGCCCGCCAGCAGGCCGAGGCAGGTACCCGCAACAATCGTGCGGGAGGCGGCTGCGCGAAGCAATGACGTCATACGGTGCGATCCTTATTGAGGAACTGGGGCCGCTCAGGCCGTGCCCAGCGCGTCGAGTTTGAACTGGATGATCTGGCGCATCGCCGCTTCCCCGCTGCCGAGTTTGTCAAGCGCCGTGCGATACGCGCTGCGCGCTTCGTCGCGCTTGTCCTGCGCGGCCAGCAGATCCCCGCGGCGATCCGCATACAGCGCCTGGTACGGTGCGGCGGGCTCGTCCTTGAGCAGCGCGAGGCCCTGGTCATAGGCTTTTTCGTCGAGCAGCACACCAGCCAGGCGCACACGCGCCAGCGGTGCGTAGTCGTCGCCGCCATGATCGATCGCCCATTGGAGCTGGGTCTTGGCACCAGCCAGGTCGCCGGCATCGTAGAGCACCTTGGCAGCAACCAGCGCACTCATCGGGCCATACGCGGTTCGGCCGAACTTGTCTTCAAGGTCGGTGGCGGCGCGCTTGACGCGATCCGCATCGCGGCTTTCCGCGGCCTTCGTGACCTGCTCGTACAGCTGCGCGGCATCGCGCGCCTGCACGCGTTGCCAATAGCTCCAGCCGCTCCAGGCCGCAAATGCGAGCAAGATGACAATCAGCGCCCAGGTGACGGCGTTACCGTACTGTTGCCACCAGGCCTTGAGACTCTCAAGCTGTTCCTGTTCTTCTAGATCGTAAGCCATGTCGAGGCAGTTACCCGCTTATGTTGAACATATCCGGCCACCGCCGAAGCAGCGGCCGGGTGATACCGTGATGGATATTCTGATTATTGCTCGTCGCCTTCGATCTCATCGACCATCGCGTCGATGATGAATTCGACGACCTGCTCGGCCGGCACACTGGCCTGCGGCCCGCCTTCCCCGGCATTGCCGCCACGCAGTTGCTTGACCTGCACCGTGCCGGCGGTGATTTCATCGTCGCCAATGATAACGGCAAAGGATGCGCCACTTGCGTCGGCCCGCTTCATCTGCGACTTGAAGCTTCCGCTCTTGCCATCCGGCGTGGCATGCAGCACCACGTCCAGGCCAGCGTCTCGCAGACGCTCCGCGGCAATCATCGACTGCTCGCTTGCGAGTTCGCCCTGATGGACCATATAGACGTCGCAGCCCTGCGTTTCGGGCACCAGGTTTTCTTCCCGGATCAGTTCGATAATCCGCTCGATGCCCATTGCCCAGCCACACGCCGGAGCAGGCTTGCCGCCCATCTGCTGGATCAGCGGGTCGTAGCGGCCGCCACCGGCGATGGTGCCCTGCGCGCCCAGCTTGTCCGTGATCCACTCGAACACGGTCAGGTTGTAGTAGTCCAGGCCGCGCACCAGACGCGGGTTGATCTTGTACGGAATATTGTTGGCGCGCAGGATCCTCTGAACACCTTCGAAGTGCGCCAGCGATTCCTCACCGAGGAAGTCGATCAGCTTGGGCGCATTGGCGGCCATTTCCTGCAGCGCCGGGTTCTTCGTGTCGAGCACGCGCAGCGGATTCGTGTACAGCCGTCGCTTGCTGTCCTCGTCAAGGATGTCCTGGAAGCCTTCCAGATACTTGATGAGCTGCTCACGGTGCGCGGCGCGCTCTTCTGCCTGACCCAGCGAATTCAGCTCGAGGCGGACACCGACCAGCCCGAGATCGTCCCACAGCCGCTGGCACATCAGGATGATTTCCGCATCGACATCCGGGCCGGCAAAGCCAAGTGCTTCGGCGCCAAGCTGATGGAACTGGCGATAGCGGCCGCGCTGCGGACGCTCGTGGCGGAACATCGGGCCCGTGTACCAGAGGCGCTTGGGGCCGTCGTACAGCAGGTTGTGTTCGATCGTGGAACGCACGGCCGCAGCGGTGCCTTCCGGACGCAGCGTCAGGTTCTCGCCGTTCAGTGAATCGGTGAAGGAATACATTTCCTTCTCGACGATGTCAGTGACTTCGCCGATGCCACGCACGAACAGCTGGGTATGCTCGACGATCGGCGTGCGGATTTGCTGGTAGCCATAGGCCCGCAGCATGCTGCGCGCGGCGCTCTCGAACATATCCCACAGCGGGGCGTCAGTGGGCAGCATGTCGTTCATGCCCTTCACGCCCTGCAGTGCCTTGACGGCCTTCGTCTTCTCTTCGCTCATGTCTTGATCGTTTTTGCGATAACGCCCGTGTATCAGGCTACCGCTTCCTCTTTTGCCTGTTTTGCGCCCGGCCCGTAGTGCGTGCGAACGTACTCGTCAACGATCGCCTGGAATTCCTGGGCGATATTCTCGCCGCGCAGGGTCTTCACCTTGACGCCATCGACAAACACAGGCGCGGCCGGCGATTCGCCCGAACCCGGCAGCGAAATGCCAATGTTGGCATGCTTGCTTTCGCCCGGACCATTGACGATGCAGCCCATCACGGCCACATCCATCTCTTCCACGCCGGGGTACTCTGTCTTCCAGACTGGCATCTGCTCGCGCAGGTATGACTGGATGCTCGCCGCCAGTTCCTGGAACGTCGTGCTCGTGGTGCGGCCGCAGCCTGGGCAGGCGATGACCATCGGCGTGAAGTTGCGCAGGCCCATCGTCTGCAGGATTTCCTGGCCAACGTAGACTTCCTTCTCGCGCGGCGCGCCCGGTTCCGGCGTCAGCGAGATGCGGATCGTGTCGCCGATGCCTTCCTGCAGCAGCACCGACAGCGCAGCCGTCGATGCCACGATGCCCTTGCTGCCCATGCCGGCTTCGGTCAGGCCCAGGTGCAGCGCGTAGTCGCAACGGCGAGCCAGTTCGCGGTACACCGCAATCAGTTCCTGCACCTGCGAAACCTTGCACGACAGGATGATCTGGCTGCCCGGCAGGCCGATTTCCTCGGCCTTCTGCGCCGATTCGATTGCCGACGTGATCAACGCTTCGACCATCACGCTCTGCGCGGGCCACGGCTCGGCGCGCTGGGCGTTTTCGTCCATGATGCGCGCGAGCAGGTCCTGGTCGAGACTGCCCCAGTTCACGCCAATGCGCACCGGCTTGTTGTAGCGGCACGCCATTTCGATCATCTCGGCGAACTGCTTGTCGCGCTTTGCGCCCTTGCCCACGTTGCCCGGATTGATCCGGTACTTCGAGAGCGCCTGCGCACACTCGGGAAAATCGTGCAGCAGCGTATGGCCGTTGTAGTGGAAATCACCCACCAGCGGCACGTTCACGCCCATGCGGTCCAACTGCTCGCGGATCGCCGGAACTGCCGCAGCGGCTTCCGGCGTGTTCACGGTGATGCGAACGATCTCCGAGCCTGCGCGCGCCAGTTCCTTGATCTGGATGGCGGTGCCAATGGCATCGACGGTATCGGTATTCGTCATCGACTGCACGCGCACGGGCGCGCCTCCGCCGATCGTGACAATGTTGTCACCCCACACGACGCTGGCCTGACGCGACACACGGCGCGGCAGCGGGCCCGGAATAACGGGCTGGAAAGCGTTCTGGTTCATTGCGTTACCACCTTGTTGCATGGCTGGCCGCGCCACCCGTCAATTACTGCAGGGTCAGGCGCGCCACGTTGTTCCGGTTGGCCGACTGGAGGTTCACCATCGCACCATTGTGCGTCAGCGATTCCACGCCCTTTACATTGCCAAGGATGACCTTGAAGGGAGCACCCGCGCCGCCGCCCGACACGGCATCGCCAGCCTTGGCCGTTCCGCCCAGGATGACCTTGCCGGATCGATCGCGGACTTCATACCAGGTATCGGCCGAGAAGCGGATCTGCACTGCACCGGCGCCTGTCGGCGCGGCTGGCGCCGTAGCGACCGGTATTACGGCCGGTGTTGCGACAGCCACGACAGCAGGTGCGGACGCCGCTTCGGATGAGGTCAGCGCACCACCGGTTGCCAGCGGCATTCCGCTCGAAGTGGTCGCCGGGTCCGGCTTCTTTGCCACGGCAGGTGCCGGTGTGGCTTGGGCCGCAGGTGCGGCCGATGCTGCCGACGCTGCCGGTGCCGCAGGCACCGCGGGCGCTGCCGATGCCGGTGCCGCCTCCGAAGGCGCGGGCGAATCGTTGCCCGTCATCACCGGCGGCAGCGTTGCGCTCACCGTGCCGTCATTATTGCTCTGCTCAGTGGCCCGCTCTTCCACGGCCGGTGCCGGCGCTTCTGCAGCCTTCTTGCTGTGAGTCTCCAGCCAGGCCTTGGCGTGATCGAAGCCGAAGTAGCCGCCAACGCCAATCAGTGCCAGCACGCAGACCAGCCATAGCCACCGTCCGCCAGCACCACCGACACCCTTCGTGCCAAAGCGGTTGCGATCGTCGAAGGCCTGGTTGAGCGCACCTTCGTTCCGGCGCGTGATCCCTGTCACCGGCGCGGCCTGGGCCTGCGCGTGATAGCGGCCCAGCAACCCGTCGATATCGACCTGCAGCGCGCGTGCATAGGCGCGCATCACGCCCTTGGCAAACGTCACGTCGGGCAGGCTCGACACATTGCCGGACTCGATCGCGACGAGCTTTGACGATGCCACTTTCAGCCGCGCGCTGACATCTTCCAGCGACAGCCGCTGGGCCTCGCGGGCTTCTTTCAGTTGCGCCCCGATTTCGCGGGCCACGGCCTCGCGTTCGGAGTCTGTCGCGCCACCGCCGACGTGTTCCGTCGCTGCGGCCTGGCTACCGGCGCGCTCTTGTTCACTCATCCCAAGCTCCTCTCTCGTATGCGGTCAGCTCGCGCGAGTCCGGGAACCGGCTGCGCAGTTGCGCCGTGAGTGCGTTTTGCGTATCGGCGTCGCCCTGACGACGGGCAATGCGCGCACCCAGCCAGAGGGATTGCGCGCTGACGAAGCGACTGCCGTTGACGCGGTCGACATACTGTTTGGCCTGAGCCATGTTCCCGCGCTGGAAGCTCAGTTGCGCGAGGTTGGTCAGAACGGCCGGATCGTTGCGGTCATAACCGTAGGCCGTCTGTAGATTCTTCTCAGCCGACGCCAGGTCGCCATTGCGCATCTCGCAGGCACCAAGGTTCGTCAGCGGCCTCACCGGCCCGTTGACCGACGGCGCCTGCACCGCGCGCTGCAGCGTTGCCTTCGCCTCCGCGTAGCGATGGTTCTGACAAAGGAACCAGCCGTAGTTGTTCAGCACGTCCGGGTCGTTCTCGCGCATGCTCAGCGCGGTGCGGAAGCTGTCTTCAGCCAGGGCATTCTCGTTCATGCCCATGTAGATCAGCGCACGGACGTGATAGCCATCAACCAGCGTCGGATCGATATTGATGGCCTGCTTGACCTCGTCAAGCGCTACCGGATACTGACGGGCCTCCAGATACTGTGTGGCCAGCCGCAGCCGGATAGTGGCGCGCTTGTTGGCAGAAGTCTGATCGGAAGCGGTCTGGATGTCCTGCGCAGGTGCAGGCGGCAACGAACAGGCAGACAGCATCAGCCCGAACAGGGCAGCAACAATCAGACGGGTCATGCAGGACGGGCCTCTCGAGAGGTGCCGGCCTCAACCACCGGCACCAGTGGCGTGATCTTGCCGAACTTGCCGCGTTCGGACAGACGGGTACGATCCATGACCTCGCCAGCAAGCTGGCCGCATGCGGCGTCGATGTCGTCGCCGCGGGTCTTGCGGATCGTCGTGACGATACCCGCATCCATCAGCACCTGGGCGAAGCGGCGGATCTGCTCGTTGTTCGAGCGCTTCAGCCCGGATTCCGGGAACGGGTTGAACGGGATAAGGTTGAACTTGCACGGCACGTCGGCCACAAGCTTCAGCAGTTCCCGCGCGTGTTCGACGGTGTCATTGACGCCGTCGAGCATGCAGTATTCGAAAGTAATGAAATCGCGCGGCGCGAATGCCAGGTAGCGGCGGCACGCCGCCATCAGTTCGGCCAGCGGATACTTGCGATTGAGCGGTACCAGCACGTCGCGCAGCGCATCGTTCGACGCGTGCAGCGATACGGCCAGTGCCACGGGCAGGTCCTTCGACAAACGGTCCATCATCGGCACCACGCCGGACGTGGACAGCGTCACGCGCCGGCGCGACAGGCCGTACGCGTTGTCGTCGAGCATCAGCCGCATCGCCGGCACGACCGCGTCGTAGTTGAGCAGCGGCTCGCCCATGCCCATCATCACCACGTTGGAGATGACGCGCTCGTCCTTGGGGCCCCGGCCCAGCTGGGCGCGCATTGCGAATTCAGCCATCCAGAGCTGGCCGATGATTTCGCCGGTCGAGAGATTGCGGGAGAAACCCTGCTTGCCGGTCGAACAGAAACGGCAATTGACGGCGCACCCCGCCTGCGACGACACGCACAGCGTACCGCGCGTGTCCTCGGGGATGTACACCGTCTCCACCGCGTTACCGGCGCCGACATCGATCAGCCATTTGCGCGTGCCGTCCGACGAAATGTTGTCGGTAATGACGGAAGGCGCGCGGATCTCGGCACGCGTCGCAAGCTTTTCGCGCAGCGACTTGGCGAGATCCGACATGGCGTCGAAGCGGCTGGCACCGAACTGGTGGATCCAGCGTTGCAGCTGCCGCGCACGGAACGGCTTCTCGCCGAGCTCGCCGCAATAAGCGGTGAGCGCGTCCGCATCGAGGTCGAGCAGGTTGACGAGATCATTCATGACGGCAGTTCCAGCTTGACTACAGGTTCAGTCGTGATGTCAGAGACAATCAGCGGCTGTAAACGTTCATACCCGGGAAGAAGAAGGCAATTTCCACGGCAGCCGTTTCCGAAGCGTCCGAACCATGGACGGCGTTGGCGTCGATGCTGTCGGCGAAATCGGCGCGGATCGTGCCCTTTTCAGCCTTCTTCGGGTCGGTGGCGCCCATCAGGTCGCGGTTCTTGGCAATGGCGTTTTCACCTTCCAGTGCCTGGATCATGACCGGGCCCGAAACCATGAAGTCCACCAGGTCCTTGAAGAACGGGCGGGCAGCGTGCACGGCGTAGAATTGCTCGGCTTCACCGCGCGACAGGTGAACCATCTTGGCGGCAACGACTTTCAGGCCAGCGGCCTCGAAACGGGCGTAGATCTGGCCGATAACGTTCTTGGCCACGGCATCCGGCTTGATAATCGACAGGGTGCGTTCGATCGCCATGAAAAACTCCGAAAAATGAAGGGGTTACAAATGGATTAAACGTGCAATTCTAGCACGACCGCATGACGGTTTCGAGCCTGCACCCCAATGCCATCCTCCAAGCAGTCGGCACGCCTGTTTTGGATAGGTAAAATGCCTTATAAGCTACATTTGCACGAAGGCCACGGGAACAGAACTCCCGAAACCCCGTCAAATGTTTGCGTTTTCGGAGAACAACCATTGCACAGGGATATTGTTAATACAAAGCCCCCTTGCAAATCCGCGGGCGCGATGCCACATTGGCGCTGTGCCTGCCGGGTTGCCCCGGCGTCTCACCGATACTGATGACAGGAGTCACCATGAACAATAAGCTGAACACCTACGGTTTCGGCAATAGTGCTGCGAACGCCACCGATGTGGCTGTCCGCAACCGGGTCCTTCGCAATACTTACTGGCTGCTGGCCATTTCGATGATCCCGACCGTGATCGGCGCGTGGATCGGCGTGGTCACTGGCTTCACGACCTTGATCGCGGGTAGCCCGATGATGTCGGCGGTGCTGTTCCTCGCCGTTGCCTTCGGCTTCATGTTTGCCATCGAGAAGACCAAGAACAGCGGCATGGGTGTGGTCCTGCTGCTGGCCTTCACGTTCTTCATGGGCCTGATGCTCGCGCGCATCCTCAGCTTCACGCTGTCGTTCTCGAACGGACCCGCGCTGATCATGTACGCATTCGGCGGCACCGCCGCGGTGTTTGGCGTAATGGCCACCATTGCCAGCGTCAGCAAGCGCGATTTCTCCGGCCTGGCCAAGTTCCTGTTCGTTGGCGTGGTCCTGCTGATCCTGGCCAGCCTGGCCAATATCTGGCTGCAACTGCCGGCGCTGATGATCACGCTGTCGGTGATCGCCATCGGCATTTTCTCGGTGTTCATCCTGATCGACGTTCAGCGCGTTGTGAACGGTGGTGAAACCAACTATGTCACGGCCACGCTGGCGATCTACCTGGACGTCTACAACGTGTTCGTGAACCTGCTGGCCCTGCTGGGCATTGCAGGCGGCAGCCGCGACTGATAGACGTTAGCCAAGGGGTTCCGTAGCGTCTCGAGCGCTGCCCCAACCAAAGAAAAAAGCCGCCCTCGGGCGGCTTTTTTCATGCGCATGCGGCGCTGCTTCAATCGCGCTCGAACACGGCGATCGACTCCACGTGCGACGTATGCGGGAACATGTTGACCACGCCGGCTCCAGCCATACGGTAGCCGGCCTCATGCACCAGCAGACCGGCATCGCGCGCGAGCGTCGCCGGGCTGCAGGACACATAGACGATGCGCTTCGGCAGCACGTCGCTCCCGGCCTGGTTCAGTTCACCCAGCGCCTTGCAGACAGCCAGCGCGCCCTCGCGCGGCGGATCGACCAGCCAGCGATCGAATCGGCCCAGCGCGGCGATATCCTCAGCGGTCACTTCGAACAGGTTGCGGCATGCAAACGACGTCTTGCCGGCCAGCCCGTTGTACTCGGCATTGGCCAGCGCTCGCGTGGTCAGTGCGTCGCTGCCTTCGATACCGGTCACCGAAGCCCCTTGCGTAGCCAGCGGCAGCGTGAAGTTGCCAATACCGCAGAACAGGTCGAGCAGGCGGTCAGTCGGTTGCGCATCGAGCAGACGCAGCGCGCGCCCAATCAGCACGCGGTTGATCTGGTGATTGACCTGCGTGAAGTCCGTCGGCTTGAACGGCATGCGGATACCGAACTCGGGCAGCGTATATGCCAGTTCCTGGTCGGCCGGGTAAAACGCATAGACCGTATCGGGCCCCTTCGGCTGCAACCAGAATTGCACATGGTGCTGATCGGCAAAGGCACGCAGCAGATCCTTGTCAGCATCGGTGAGAGGCTCGAGGATACGCAGCACAAGTGCAGTTACCTCTGCGCCGACGGCCAGTTCGATCTGGGGCATGCGGTCGCGGATCGACAGGCCCGTCACCAGCTCCCGCAGCGGCACCAGCATCGCCGACACATGTGGCGGCAGGATCTCGCAGCGCGTCATGTCCGCCACGTAGCTGCTCTTGCGCTCATGGAAACCTACCAGCACCCCGCCCTTCTTGGCCACGTACCGCACGGTCAGGCGGGCACGGTAGCGGTAACCCCAATCCGGCCCGGCGATCGGGCGGAACACGACGTCGGGCTTCACCTTCGACAGATGCCAGAGATTGTCTTCGAGCACACGCTGCTTGATGGCCAACTGCGCACGCGAATCGAGGTGCTGCATCGAGCAGCCGCCGCAGACGCCAAAATGCTGGCAACCGGGTTGCACGCGCATCACCGACTCCTGCTTCACCTCGACGAGGTGAGCCTGTTCGTAGCTTGGCTTGCGGCGAAAGCTGCGATAGGAGACGGTTTCGCCGGGCAACGCGCCTTCGACAAAGATCACCTTGCCGGGCGTGCCATCCTCGTTTTCCAGACGGCCAACGCCACGCGCCTCCATGTCGAGGCTGTCGATCTTGACGACGGGGTCGGTGGAAGCGGCGGGAGCAGTGGGCACCACACCTGGGCTGCCCGCTTGAGTGGGCTGGGTAGACACGGCTTGAGACACCAGTGAGACCTGACGTATTGTTTTGCAGAAGCGCGATTGTAGTCCAGTCACAGCGCCGTCATGGAAAAGCCGGGCGAAGAGGCGAGCAATGGAACTGATTTCCTGGAACATCCAGTGGGGCCGGGGCGCCGGCGGCAAGGTCGACCTGGCTCGCACCATCAACACCCTGCGCGGGATGGCCGATGCCGATGTGCTGTGCCTGCAGGAAGTCACACGCGGCTTCTCCGACCTGGCCGGGCAGCCGCAAACCGATCAGGTCGCTGAACTGGCCACGCTACTGCCGGAATATCGGGTGATTTTTGCCCCGGGCGTCGACCGCACGCACCGCGACGGCAGCCCTCGCCAGTTTGGCAACGTCGTGGCCACGCGCCTGCCAGTACGCGAGATCTTCCGCCATGCCCTGCCGTGGCCGGCGGACCCCGACGTGGCATCGATGCCCCGCGTGGCGCTGGAAGTGACGGTGCAGACCGGCACGCGGCCGCTGCGCATCATTTGCACGCACCTGGAGTACTACTCGACATCGCAACGCGCCGCCCAGGCCGAGGCCCTGCGCGACTGGCATGCGCAGGCGTGCGGGCACGCACGCCACCCCGGGCGATCGGAAAGCAAACCCGGCCCGTTCACACCCGAGCCGCGGCCAAGCGAAGCAATCCTGTGCGGTGACTTCAACAGCCGGCCAGATGACTTCGCCTATCGGCGCATGCTGGAACCCTATGGCGACGGCACCCCCGACTGGCGGGATGCCTGGATCCATATGCATCCGGGGCAGCCACACGCCCCTACCTGCGCGCTTTACGACAAGCAGCAGTGGCCCGAGCCGCCGTTTGCATGCGACTTCATGCTGGTCAGCGACGATCTGGTCGGGAAGGTGCGGCGGTGCGAGGTCAACGGTTTGACTGATGCGTCGGACCATCAGCCGATCCACCTGACGGTGGACCTTTAACTCAACAGTCGTCTTCGCTCTCGGGGCTCAGCGGCTGCAGGCGGAACGCGCGCAGATACTCCATCCACTGCTCGCCCGGCAGTTCGGCCAGCGATTCCTGCACGAGCGCCACCTCCAGATCAAACTCACGCGGCGTCAGGCCGCCGCGCATGAGTTGAAAGCGGCAGTACATCAGGTACGTGTTGACGACGTCGGTTTCGCAGTAATCGCGAATCTCGTTGAGCTTCCCTGCCTGAAACGCCTCCCAGACCTTGCTGCCATCCATCCCCATCTTGCCGGGGAATCCGCACAGCTTGGCCAGGTCATCGAGCGGCGCGCTCGCGCGCGGCTGGTACATCGCCAGCAGGTCCATCAGGTCCAGGTGCCGCATGTGATAGCGGCTGATGTAATTGTTCCACTTGAAGTCACGGCTATCGTCGTCGCGGCCCTCGCCCATTTCCCAGTAGCGCGGCGCCGCCACGCCGTGGATCAGACCACGGTAGTGCAGCACGGGCAGGTCGAAGCCACCGCCATTCCACGATACGAGCTGCGGGCTGTAGCGCGCAATCAGCTCATAGAACTTCTGGATCAGCGTGGCCTCGCCATCCTCGAGCGTGCCGAGCGAGCCGACATGAAACACCGCCGAACCATCGCGCTGCGTCCGGCGCAGCACGCACGAAATCGCGGCCACGCGTTGCAGATAGTGCGGCAGGAAGTCGGAGCCGGACTTTTCCCGGCGGGCGGCAAACGCATGCTCGGCGACTTCGGCGTCGCTCATCGATGCGGGATGGTCATGCAAACGGCGCAGGCCGTCGACATCGGGAATCGTCTCGATGTCGAATACCAGCACAGGGGTCATAGAACGGCGTCCTTGCGTACACCTTGCGAAGCGAAATGCCGTTTGAGCTTGACGAGCGCTTCCTGCTGGATCTGACGCACGCGTTCCCGCGTGAGACCCATTTCCTCAGCCAGCTCCTCGAGCGTGGCTGGCTCGATGTGGTTGAGGCCGAAGCGGCGCTCCACCACATAGCGATGCTTCTCCGACAGGCGTGCCAGCCAGAGTTTCATCAGGTTTTCCAGCTCGCGGTGCGCCACTTCCTGATCCGGAGCGGCGTTATGTTCGTCGGACAGGAAATCGAGCAGGCTTGAGCCCGGATCGAGATCGAACGGCGTGTCGAGCGAGGTGGTATGTTCATTGAGTGCCAGCACGTCCTGCACCTCGTCCGGCGTCTTGCCGAGCAGGTGGGCGATGTCCTCGAGGCTGGCGTCGCGGCCGTCTGTGCCACCTTTTTCAAGATGGCGCTTGGCGCGCAGGACCTGGTTGAGCTCGCGAATCACGTGCACCGGCAAACGCACGGTGCGCGCCTGGTTCATGATCGCCCGCTCGATGCTCTGGCGAATCCACCACGTGGCATACGTGGAGAATCGGAATCCGCGCGACGGGTCGAATTTCTCGATCGCGTGCATCAGGCCCAGGTTGCCTTCCTCGATCAGGTCGAGCAGCGGCACGCCCCGGTTGAGATAACCCTTGGCGATGCTGACCACGAGACGCAGATTGCGCTCGATCATCACCTGGCGCGCGGAGAAATCGCCACCCTTGGCCAGCGTGGAGAAATGCAGTTCCTCCGGCGCGGACAACAGCGGCTTGATACTGATGCGATTGAGATAGTGCTGGACGGTGTCGGCCGCCAGTTCCGTATGCAATACGGTGCGGAAATCGTCGGGTTCGGCGGCGGCTTCGGTAGTGCCCTCCTCCTCATCCTCTTCGGATTCTTCCTCGTCGCCGTCGTCGTGATCGGCTTCGTCCGCATTCAGGTCCGCATTACGCAAACCTGCGCGCGAAACGGGTGTGATCGGCTCGTCGGCGACGGGCACCATTTCGGAGGCAGGATCTTGCCCGAATACCTCGGCACCGATCCCGTCGTCATGTCTTGCCAAGCCAGCTTTTCCTTCCGGCTGCTTGGGACGACGGGTCCTGCTGACAACTCCGGATGAGACAGTTTTCTGGCGTGGCATGAACCCTCACTGTGGCGGCAGATACCGCATCGGATCGACCGGTTTTCCGTTCTTGCGAACCTCAAAGTGCAGCTTGACCCTGTCAGAATCACTGTTACCCATTTCGGCAATCTTCTGGCCCTTGCGGACGGTTGATTGCTCTGTGACCAGCACCTTGTCGTTGTGCCCGTAGGCGGTCAGGTACGTGTCATTGTGTTTGATGATGACAAGATTCCCGTAGCCGCGCAAGGGGCCCACGTGAATCACACGACCCTCGTCCGCAGCCAGCACCGCATCGCCCTTTTTGCCGGCGATGTCGATGCCCTTGTTGCCCTTGTCGTCAAACTTGGAGACCAGTTGACCGTTCGCCGGCCAGGCCAGGCGAATATCGGACGCCGGCGCCGAAGCCGCGGTCGCAGCGGCAGTGGCAGCGGCCGCTGCCGTTGCGGCGGCCGCCGGCGTACCGGACGACGTACCGGACGACGTACCTACGGGCGTCCCGACAGGATGCGCCGAATCGATCGGCTGCGACTGGACGGCGCCAGACGCCACAGGCACGGTTGCCACGCCCGGCGCGGCATTCACGTCCGCGCTCGGCGGCACCACGCGCAACAACTGGCCGACCTCGATCTGGTTCGGGTTGACCATGTTGTTCCAGGTTGCCACATCACGGTAAGACTGGCCGTTTTCGAGCGCGATACGGTAAAGCGTATCACCTCGCTTGACCCGATAGTATCCGGCAGGCGCCGGCTCGGTGGAGGCGGCTTGCTGGGCACCACCGGCCGTGGACGTGCGGTCCACTACCGGTGCGGGCATGGGGGAGTTGGCGCAGGCAGCCAGCACTGCCGCGAGCGCCACGACGCTCAAACGTTGTCCGACTCGTGCGAAATAGTCCGAATTCACGATGTTGTGCATAGATCGACTCAGATGGTGCCCGATTTTAAGGGCACAAAGAAAACCGCTTCAAGCGCAGTCCTGTGAAACCGATGCCGATTGAGGCGCTCGATCAGCAGCAGTTGCTGCGTCACGGTCTGCCCCGGCGCACCGGTACTGGGCGCAACCACCGGGGCGATCAGACGCCCGCCGATGGCAAGTTGTTCCAGCAACGCCTGCGGGACTTCCATGCCCGCGGCGGCGAGGATGATCGACGAAAAAGGCGCGGCCTGTGGCAGGCCGAGCATCCCGTCGCCATAGTGCAGCCGGATATTTGGCACGCGCAACGGCCGCAGGTTCGCCTTGGCTTGTTCGTGTAGCGGACGAATCCGCTCTATGGAGAACACTTCCTGGGCCACCAGGCTCAGCACGGCCGCCTGATAACCACAGCCGGTGCCAATTTCCAGCACGCGTTCGAGCGGCTGGTCGGGCGGCAGTCCTTCGCGCAGCAGCTCGATCATGCGCGCCACCACGGACGGCTTGGAAATCGTCTGCTGATGGCCGATGGGCAACGCCGCATCCTCGTACGCCTGCGAGGCCAGACCAGGCTCCATGAACAGGTGGCGCGGCACCGTGGCGATGGCGCCCAGCACCCGTTCGTCGCGTATGCCACCCGCGCGCAGCCGTGCCGCCAGTGCCGTGCGTGCGCGGTCCGACGCCATGCCGCCGCCGCCAGCCGTTGCGGCGGACGCGCGCGCCTCCACGGCACTGCCGGGAAGCGGAGGAGGCGCAGGCGGTGCTGCAGGCTTGCGTGGCTTGACTGGGTCTGCCGCAGGAGCAGCCGCGCGCTTGCCCACGGCCGGCATGCCGGCGGTACGCGCGGGCGCGGGCTTGCGCTCGACCACCGCATCTAGCGGCAGTGGAAAGCGGGATCGGCGCGGCGTGGAACTCATTTGGACAGGTACGACTGGGAGGCTGGCACGCGCGGACATGCGCGGCGATTCGGTGTGAACGACTGACGGGTGCGTGGCGATGACACGCTTACCCCAGCCACTGTTCGATTTTTTCGAGCTGACCGCGATGGGTCAGGTCAAGCTGCAGTGGTGTCAGCGAGACGTAGCCATTGGCGGTCGCGTGGAAATCGGTGCCCTCGCTCGCATCGCGTGCATCGCCGGCCGGACCGATCCAGTAGTTGGTATCGCCACGCGGATTGACCTGCACGATCACAGGTTGCGACGGATGCCGCTTCCCGAGCCGGGTGGCGCGATTCCCGCGGATGTGCTCGTACGGCAGGTTCGGAATATTGACGTTGAGCAGCAGCGGCTCGGTCGGCGGGTGGGCGATCACGTGTTCGACAATCTCCCTGGCCACCCGCGCGGCCGCGTCCAGGTGTGTCCAGCCCTTGTCGACCTGCGAGAACGCGATCGACGGAATGCCGAACAGGTAGCCTTCGATTGCCGCCGCCACCGTGCCCGAATACAGGACATCCTCGCCCATGTTCTGTCCCTGATTAATCCCCGAGACCACCAGGTCGGGGCGATCGTCGAGCAGACCGGTCAGGGCCACGTGCACGCAGTCGGTGGGCGTTCCATTGATGTAACGAAAGCCCTGCTGCACGCCCTCCCGCGCCTCGTAGACCGATAGCGGCCGCTGCAATGTCAGCGAATTCGATGCGCCGCTATGATTCTGTTCGGGGGCGATCACGGTCACGCGCGCCAGGGGGGCGAGCGCAGCGTGCAGGACGGCGAGTCCCGGCGCGAGATAACCGTCATCGTTGGCAAGGAGGATATGCATGGCCGCGATTGTACCCGAGCAAAGCGGCGTGGGAGCGTCATCGTGCGGCCGGACATGCGGCGCCCGAATGGACGACATGCAGCGATTTTCCGAACAGAACGACCGTGCTTTTCCTGGGCTACACTTGCCCGCAGCGCGTGAGACCCCTCGCGCATGACTTATCAAGAACGGAGACATGATGAAAGCCGTATTGTGCAAGGCCTGGGGCCCGCCCGACTCCCTGACTCTGGAAACGCTGCCCGACCTCGTGCCGGGCGATGGCGAGGTCGTCATCGACGTCAAGGCGGCCGGTGTCAACTTCCCCGATGTACTGATCATCCAGAACAAGTACCAGGCCAAGCCGGCCCTGCCGTTCTCGCCCGGATCCGAACTGGCGGGCGTGGTCAATGCCGTCGGCGCCGGCGTGACGCATGTGAAGCCTGGCGACAAGGTTATCGCCTACCTCGGCAATGGCGCATTTGCGTCACAGGCGAAGGCGCCCGCCAATGCCGTGGTGCCGATGCCTCCCGGTATCGATTTCGACGTGGCGGCGGCGTTCACGCTGACTTATGGCACCTCTCACCACGCGGTAGTCGACCGTGGCCAGCTCAAGGCTGGCGAAACCATGCTGGTGCTCGGCGCAGCGGGCGGTGTGGGCCTAGCGGCAATCGAGATCGGCAAGGCCATCGGCGCGCGCGTGATCGCGGCGGCGTCCACCGCTGAAAAGCTTGCAGTCTGCAAGGAGCACGGCGCCGACGCGCTGATCAACTACAGCACCGAGGACCTGCGCGAGCGAGTCAAGGAGCTGACCGGCGGCAAGGGCCCGGACGTAATCTACGACCCGGTGGGTGGTATCTATGCCGAACCGGCGTTCCGCTCGATTGGCTGGCGCGGGCGCTACCTTGTGGTTGGCTTTGCCAATGGCGAGATTCCCAAGATGCCGCTGAACCTGGCGCTGCTCAAGGGAGCATCGCTGGTGGGCGTGTTCTGGGGCGATTTCGCACGCCGCGAGCCCAAGGCCAATCAGGCCAACATGGTGCAGATGCTTGGCTGGATGAAGGAAGGCAAGATCCGCCCGCATATCTCGGCACGGTATCCGCTGGAGCAGGCAGCGCAAGCGCTCAAGGACATGGAAGCGCGCAAGGTGACCGGGAAGATCGTGATCAACCCCTGATGGTCTGCCTATGTTTTCTCCCCTCTCCCGCACGCGGGAGAGGGGAGAAAACCGCGAAAAAATCTGACCGTCAGAGCTTCTCCGTTTCGCCGGTCTTTGGCTGCCACCTCATCAGCCGCTTCTCCCCGACCGTCACCATCCAGTCCAGCACCAGTGCAAACGCGGTCAGCACCACGATGCCTGCGAACACGGTATTGATATCGAAAGTGCCTTCGGCCTGCAGGATCAGGTAGCCCACGCCGCGCGCCGACCCCAGGTATTCGCCCACCACCGCCCCCACGAACGCCAGACCCACCGAGGTATGCAGCGACGAGAACACCCAGCTTGTCGCGCTCGGCAGGTACACGTGGCGCAGCAGTTGCTGCTTGCTGGCGCCAAGCATCCGCGCGTTGGCCAGCACCACCGGGCTCACTTCCTTGACGCCCTGGTAGACGTTGAAGAAGACGATAAAGAACACCAGCGTCACGGCCAGCGCCACCTTCGACCAGATGCCCAGGCCAAACCAGACCGCGAAGATCGGCGCCAGGATCACGCGCGGCATCGAGTTGGCCGCCTTGACATACGGGTCGAGCACCGCTGACGTGAACGGGCTCAGCGCCAGCCACAGGCCCACGCCAAGGCCGCTCACCGTGCCGATGCCGAAGGCCAGCACGGTTTCCAGCAGCGTGACACCCAGGTGCAGGTAGATATCGCGCTCGACGACAAACCAGCTCCAGATACGCTGCGCCACCACGAGTGGCTCGCCGAAGAAGAACGCCACCTGCTCCGAGCGCGTGGCCAGATGCCAGACGATCAGGATCACCGCGAGCAGCAGAAGCTGCCAGACCCGCAGCATGCCATTGGAATTGGGACGAAAAGCCATGTCGTTGATCTTGTCCGGTCGGGAAAATCAGGCCACCTGGCGCTGTTGCGCGTAGCCCTTGAGCACCTCTTCGCGCAACACGTCCCAGATGGCGGCGTGCAGTTCCACGAAGCGTGGATGGTTGCGGATTTCGGCCACGTCGCGCGGGCGCGGCAGGTCGATGGCGAACTCGCCGATCGGGTGCGTGCCCGGGCCGGCCGACAGCACCACCACGCGGTCGCTCATGGAAATCGCCTCATCGAGATCGTGCGTGATGAACAGCACGGCCTTGCGCTTGGCGGCCCAGAGGTCAAGCACTTCGTTCTCCATCAACTGGCGCGTCTGGATATCCAGCGCCGAGAACGGCTCGTCCATCAGGATGATGTCCGGGTCCATCACCAGCGTCTGCGCCAGGCTCACGCGCTTGCGCATGCCGCCCGAAAGCTGGTGCGGATAGCGATCACCAAACCCGCCCAGACCCACGCGCCGCAGCCATTCTTCGCCCTGCTTCACGGCGTCGGCACGCGGCACGCCACGGAATTCCAGGCCGGCGATCACGTTGTCCAGCGCGCTGCGCCACGGCATCAGCGCCTCCGCCTGGAACATGTATCCGGCGCGCGCGTTGATACCCTTGAGTGGTTCGCCAAACACGCGCACGTCACCGGTCGAGGGTTCCAGCAGGCCGGCCGAAACATTGAGCAGCGTCGACTTGCCGCAGCCAGTGGGCCCCACCACGGAGACAAACTCTCCGGGCTGGATGGACAACGTGACGTCGCGCACGGCGGTATAGCGCTGCGAGCGGTCTTCGCGCGAGACGAAGGTGCAGGTCACGTTTTCGAGGGAAAGTGCAGGCGTGCTCATGACGGCAGGACTCGAAGAAGCTTTCGCCCGCCGCACGGCTGCCGTGCGGCGGGCGACGAGGGGGCTGTCCGGCTGGACAGGTTACTTACTTGTACTTGGCGTTCGCCTTCTGCACGAACGTGTTCGTGAACGTGTTCTCGAGCTTGATCGTCTTGCCCTTGAGCTCCGGGTCGAACTGCTGCAGCGTGTTCAGCGCCGTCTTCGGACCATCGGCCGGCATCACGCCGTCCGGCGAGATGGCTTCCTTGACCTTGTCCCACGCGGCCAGGTACAGCGCGCGGTCGCCCAGCAGATAGCTTTCCGGCACCGTCTTGACGATGTCCGACGGGCCAGCCTTCTGCAGCCACTTCAGCGCGCGCACCATGGCATTGGTCATCGCCTGCGTGGTATTCGGGTTCTGCTCGATGAACTTGGTCGAGGCGTAGAGGCAGCCCGAAGGCATATTGCCGCCGAACACGGTCTGTGTCTCCTTGATCGTGCGCGTGTCCGAGGCGATCTTTACCTCGTTCTTCTGGGTCAGCATCGAGATCACGGGATCAAGGTTGGCCATCGCGTCGATCTGGCCCGAACGCATTGCCGCCACGGCACCCGCGCTGGCGCCCACGCCGATGAACGACACGTCCGACGGCTTCAGGCCAGCCTTTGCCAGCACGAAGTTCGCCATCATGTTGGTGGACGAACCCGGTGCCGTCACGCCGATCTTCTTGCCCTTCAGGTCGGCAATCGACTTGAAGTTCGGCATCGTCTTGTTGGACACCACCAGCACGATCTGCGGCGCGCGGCCCTGCAGCACGAATTCCTGATAGTGCTGGCCCTTGGCCTGCAGGTTGATCGTGTGTTCGTACGCACCCGACACCACGTCGGCACTGCCGCCCACCACGGCCTGCAGCGCCTTGGCGCCGCCGGCGAAGTCGACGATTTCCACGTCGAGACCTTCGTCCTTGAAATAGCCCAGCCGCTCCGCAATCGTCAGCGGCAGGTAGTAGAACAGGTTCTTGCCCCCGACGGCGATGGTGACCTTGCTCTTCTCCGGCTTGCCCTGCGCCTGCGCGCTGCCGAAGGTGAACCACCCCGCCAGGAACAGCGCCAGCGCAATCAGCAACTGTTTCCAGAAAGTCTTGTTGTACATGTTGCTCTCCTGCCTTTTCTATTTTTGCTTGATTTAGGGGCGGCGCGCCGCAAGGCGGCTTGCGGCGATGCTACCGGAGGCGACGGCTATCCGCATCGGGATCAACACCTAAGCTGCGCCCAATAAAACCATGGCGACCATCGTACGCGCCGCCCCTTTCAGGCAGCTTGCCCGTCAATCATTCCGCGTGGATGTCCGCGGACTTGATCACCTTGGCCCAGCGCTGCAGTTCCGCGCGCTGGTACTGGTCGAGCTGTTGCGGGTTCATGTAGCGTGCTTCGGCGCCAAGGTCCTCGGCCTTTTTGCGGAACGCTTCCGACTTCATGATCTTCTCGATCTCGGTCGTCAGGCGGTCAATCACCGGCTTGGGTGTGCCCGCCGGCGCGTACATCGCAAACCACGACGAGACATCGAGGTCGGGATAGCCCGCTTCCGGTGCGGAAGGCACGTCCTTCAGGCTGGGCAGCCGGGTCTTGCTGGTGACCACCAGCGGACGCAGCCTGCCCGCCGCGATATGGCCCATCAGCGGCGGCGGTGTGGTGATCGTCATGTCGACGTTGCCACCAAGCAGGTCGGTCATCGCCGGCCCCGTGCCCTTGTACGGCACGTGCGTGGTCTGGATGCCGGCCATCTGGTTCAGCAGTTCGGTGGATACGTGCTGCAGCGACCCGTTACCGGACGACGCGTAGTTGAGCTTGTTCGGGTTGGCCTTGGCGTAGGCCACCAGTTCCTTGAGCGATTTCACGGGCAGGCTCGGACGCACCACCAGCACCTGCGGCGCCGACAACAGGTTGGCCACCGGCGCGAAATCCTTGATCGGGTCCCAGGACACCTTGGTCAGCAGCGGCGTGATGACGTGATAGCCCGAGTACTGCACCAGCAGCGTGTAGCCGTCCGGCCTGGCACGTTGCACGGCCTGCGCGGCGATCGTACCGTTGCCGCCCGGCTTGTTGTCGACAACTACCGACTGGCCGAGCGCCCTCGACAGCGGCTCCGAGATCATGCGCGCGGCAAGGTCGGTGGTGCCGCCGGCGGCGGCCGGCACCACGAGCATGATCGAGTGGTCGGGGTACGTTCCACCCTGCGCGGATGCGGATAAGGCCAAACCAGCGGCGGCCAGCAGCGTGCCCACGGTATTCAGTGTGCGTTTCATGGTTGTCTCCGTATGTCTTATTGGGAAATTCGAAAACCTCTTCTGGTTTTCTCCCCTCTCCCGCCCTGCGGGAGAGGGGAGAAAACCGGTGGTCAATACAAGCGATCAAACGTTGGCAAAAAACTCCGCCATCCACGCAGGCGGCCGGTGCGTGCGCAGGCGCGGGCCGGCGCGCAGAAGCTGGCTTGGCACTTCGCGCCGCACCAGGTCCGATACGCCACCGACCACGTCGAGCAGCGCGCCGAGATCGACGCCGGTATCGACGCCCATCGAAGCAAACATGTGCACAAGCTCCTCGGTGCTGACGTTGCCGCTTGCACCTGGCGCGTACGGGCATCCACCCAGGCCGCCTGCTGCGGCATCGAAGCGGCTCACGCCGGTCTGCCATGCGGCAATCGCATTTGCCAGGCCCATGCCGCGCGTGTTGTGCAGATGGATGGTCAGGCCGGTCTGCGGCAACGCGCGCCGGAATGCCTCGCACACGCCCGCCACCTGATTCGGATAGGCCATGCCCGTGGTGTCGCACAGCGTGATTCCTGCCGCGCCGGCATCGGCAAACGTCTTCGCGAGCGTCATGACATCGGCTTCGCTGACGTCGCCCTCGAACGGGCAGCCGAACACGGTGGACAACGAGACGTTCACGGGCACGTTTGCGCGGCCTGCCTCGGCGACCATCGCCAGCAACTGCGCCTGCGACTGCTCGCGCGTCATGCGCAGGTTGGCGCGGTTGTGCGTTTCGCTCGACGACATCACCAGGTTGACTTCGTCGGGCCGGCACGACAACGCGCGTTCCAGGCCGCGCAAGTTCGGCACCAGCACCGTGAGCCGCACGCCGGGCACGCGTTCGACCTGATGCATTACGGCCTCGGCATCTGCCAACGCGGGAATGGCGCGCGCGGATGTGAACGACGTGGCTTCGATGCGCGCAAAGCCGCAATGCGACAACGCGTTGACAAAGGCGACCTTGCCTTCGGTGGGTACCGTCACGGGCTCGATCTGCAGGCCGTCACGCGGCGCCACCTCGTTGATTTCGATCTTCGCCGGACCAGCCAGCGGATAGGTTCGGGCGCTCATGCAATCACTCCACGCGCACGCAGATCGGCAATGGCAGCCGTGTCGAAGCCGGCATCCGCCAGCACGGCGTCGGTATGCTCGCCCAGCGTGGGCGCGCGATCATGGATGGCGCCGGGGTTGCCCGAGAGCTTCGGCATGATGCCGGGCACTTCCACCTGCAAACCCTTCGCCGACGTCACGGTTTCGATCACGCCGCGCGCGCGGTAGTGCGGGTCTTCGGCGATGTCCTTGACGGTGTAGATGCGGCCGGACGGCACGTCCGCCGCGCGCAGCACCTCCAGTGCGGAGGCCACGGTCTGCGTCTTCGTCCAGGCCGTGATTGCGGCGTCGATTTCGTCCACGCGCTGTACGCGGCCATCATTGCGTGCCAGCGCAGGATCGTCGCCAAGGTCATTGCGACCCATCGCGGCCATCAGGCGACGGAAGATCGCATCGCCATTCGCGGCGACCAGCACGTACTCGCCGCAGCCACACAGGTATGCATTCGACGGTGCGATACCGGGCAACGCCCCGCCGGCCGGCTGGCGCACGGCGCCGAACGCCGAGTATTCGGGCAGCAGGCTTTCACTGAGATTGAACAACGACTCGTAGAGCGCCACGTCGATGACCTGCCCTTCCCCACCGCGCGCGTCGCGCTCGTACAGGGCCAGCAGCACGCCAAGCGCGCCATGCAGGCCGGCGATCGTATCGCCGAGCGACAGTCCCGCGCGCACCGGCGGGCGCCCGGGTTCTCCGGTCAGGTAGCGCAAGCCGCTCATCGCCTCCGCAACCGCCGCGAAGCCCGGCTCATCCTTCTTCGGGCCGGTCTGGCCGTAGCCGGACACGCGGACCATGATCAGCTTCGGGTTGTCGGCGTGCAGCACATCCCACCCGAGCCCCCACTTCTCCATCGTGCCCGGGCGGAAGTTCTCGATCAGCACATCGGCTTCGCTGGCCAGCTTGCGCACCAGCGCCTGGCCTTCGGGCTGGCGCAGGTCGATGGCGATCGACTGCTTGTTACGCGACTGGGCTTCCCACCAGACCGAGGTGTCTTCATGCATCATGCGCCACTTTCGCAGCGGGTCGCCCTGGCCGGGCGGCTCCACCTTGACCACCTGTGCGCCGAAATCGGCGAGGGTCTTGGCGGCAAAGGGGCCGGCAATCAGTTGGCCCAGTTCGAGCACGCGGATGCCGTCGAGAATCTGTTGCGCCATGAATGTCTCCGTAGAACTGACCCTGGCGGGGGTAGGTTGGCGTAGTTTCGACGGAGTGTGCCCCAGCAGCGGGGTGATGCGGAATCGGCATTCCGGAAAGCGGGCTTTCTTCGAATGCGAAAGATCAGGAAAAACCCTGAAGAATCTGGGCTTTGGAAACCGTTTCAGAGTGAAGCGCAGCGGTTCTGGCTAGGCGCGGGGCCGCAGACAGTACAAGTAGTACGGCAAGGCCCCGCAACGACGCCAGAATCAGTCTGAAACGGTTTCCTAGAAAGGCGCGCGGTCGCCGCAGAGGTGGGTAATCAACAGTCGTGCGGAAACCGTCAGGCCTGCCGGGTCGCGCATGCCGATCAGCAGCGAACGGCGCGCCCAGGCGTCCTTCAGGCCAACCAGCGACAGGCCCATCGACTTGACGTGCGGCTCGGCCGCGATGCGCGGCAGCACGCCTACGCCAAGACCGGCCATGACCATGCGGCACATCGCATCGAAGCTGCGCACCTGGATGCGCAGGCGGAACTGACGCTCAAGCCGGCTGCTTTCCTCGAGCAGCCGTGCCGCCAGCGACGTCACCTGCGGCAGGCTGACGAAGTCGTATTCGAGTGCGTCGGCATAGTGCACCGGACCGTGCTGCGCGAGCGGATGTCCCGGCGGCGTGATGATGACGAGTTCGTCCTGCCGATACTCGACAGTCACCAGCCCCGCGCACGGCGTGCGGTCGGCAAAGATCCCGACATCGGCCCGGTTTTCCATTACCGCGGCGACGATGTCGCTGCTGTTGTGCTCTTCCAGCTCGATGCGGATGGTTGGATGCTGGCGCATGAACTGCGCGAGGTCATCGGGCAGAAACTGCGTGATGGCCGACGTGTTGGCGCACACGCGAACCTGCCCGCGCACGCCCGACGCATAGTCGGACATCACGCCGGCCATGCGCTCGACGTCCTGCAGGATCGTCAGCGCGTGGTGGAAACAGGCCTGCCCGGCTTCGGTAAGCTGCACGCCGGCGGCGTGGCGAAAGAACAGCGGCGCGCCAACCGCGGTCTCCAGATCAGAGATCCGCTTGCTGGCTGCAGCCACTGCCAGATGAGACTGGCGCGCGCCAGCCGAAATACTGCCTTGCCGAGCCACGGCCACGAACAGGCCCAGCGTGACGAGATCGAAGCGCGCCAGATTCATGGTTGGTTACAGCGTGCGGCGGTCCATCACGGCACGGGCGATGGTGCCTGCGTCGACGTATTCCAGTTCGCCGCCCACTGGTACGCCGCGCGCCAGGCGCGAAACCTTGAGCCCGCGCGCCTTCAGCATTTCGCCGACGTAGTGTGCGGTGGCCTCGCCTTCGCTGGTGAAATTGGTGGCGACGATCACCTCGCTGACCGGACCGCCGAGTTCGGGGTCGGTGGCACGCGCCAGCAGGCGGTCCAGATGGATTTCCTTCGGGCCGACGCCGTCAAGCGGCGACAGCCGCCCCATCAGCACGAAATACTGGCCGCGATAGGTCAGCGTCTGCTCGATCATGCCTTGATCGGCCGGCGTTTCCACCACGCAAAGCAGCGACGCATCGCGCTCGGGATCGCGGCAGGTCTCGCAGATTTCCTGCTCGGTGAACGTGTTGCAGCGCGCGCAATGGCGGATGCCATCGGCGGCCCCGCGCAGCGCGTCGCCAAGCTTGCGCGCGCCTTCGCGGTCATGCTGCAGCAGGTGATATGCCATGCGTTGGGCCGATTTCGGTCCAACGCCGGGCAGCACCTTGAGCGCCTCGATCAGCGCTTGCAGCGAGGTGGGCGGAGCCGCCTTCATGGCATTTCCGCCTGGATGAGGCCAGTCATCAGAACGGCAGCTTGAAGCCCGGAGGCAGCGGCAGGCCCGAGGTCATCGAACCCATTTTTTCCTGCGAGGTGGCTTCGGCCTTGCGCACGGCGTCATTGAACGCGGCGGCGACCAGGTCTTCCAGCAGATCCTTGTCGTCGGCCAGCAGGCTCGGATCGATCGTGACGCGCTTGACGTCGTTCTTGCAGGTCATCAACACCTTCACGAGACCGGCGCCGGACTGGCCTTCGACCTCGATCTGGGCAAGCTGCTCCTGCATCTTCTTCATGTTTTCCTGCATTTGCTGGGCTTGCTTCATCAGCCCGGCCAGTTGACCTTTCATCATGGAATCACTCCTTGGATATATGTGTGAATGGGTGTGGGCGGCGCAGCCTGTATCCCGGGCGGCCGCCTCTGTATATCAGGCTGCGCGCGGCTGGACGGAACCGGGCACGATCTGCCCGCCAAACTCACGCAACAGGCCCTGTACGAACGGGTCGCGGTCGATATCGGCTTCTGCCTCGCGCTGGCGCTCGGCACGCGCGGCCGCATCGACCGCCGCTGCGGTATGGGTGACGCCGCCGATCTCGCACTGGACGCGCACATCGACACCGAAGTGCTCGTTAAGCGCGGCCTGCAGGCGCTCCGCAACGTTGGTTTCTGCGATCGCGGCAACCGGTACACGAAGATGCAGCGTACGTCCGACCACGCGATGCAACTCGCTTTGATGGGCGAGTTGCTGGGCCAGGCCCTTGAGCGGCAGGCCGGCGGCGAGCGCAGGCCAGTCACCCGTGAAAACGGGCGGCGTGCCGTCATCGGATGCACGCGGGGCAACCGGCGGCACGGCAGGCGCCAACGGCACGGCAGGCTCCGGTTCGGGCTCGGGCTTGCGGGCCTGCGCGGGCGGTTGTGCAGATGCAGCCTTGCGCGCGGCACGCGGTGCACGATCGAAACCTTCGGATTCGAAGCCATTGTCGAATCCGCCGAAGTTGGCGTCGTAACCCGGGTCGCTGTCATATGGACCGATCACGGGCAGGTCGGGCGGCAATTCCTCCCACGGCGGCACATCGCTGCCGCCTGCGGCTTCCCACGGCGGCACCGCCTTGGGCTCGGATTTGGCCTCGGGTTTTGCCTCGGGTTGCGGAGCAGGCCTGGCGGCAGGCGCCGGACGGTCGGCGGCAGCGGGCACAGACGCCACTGGTGCGGGTGCCGGAGCGACGGCCGTGGCGGGACGCGAGGCAGAAGGCGGACGCAGCGGCTGGGCGGCCGGGCGCGGACTGGCTGCAGCGGCACTGACACCAGCGTTCGGCGAAGCCGGTATCGCACGCGCGCCGCCTCGCCCTGCCGAGGCCTGTCGCGCGGCGGCCAGCGCGGCACGGGCGGGCGACATGGACGCATCGCTGGCAACCGGAGCCGGGGATGCCTCAACCGGGGCAACTGGAGTACTTGGAGCAGCCGGAGCAACAGGAACAGGGGCAGCAGCGGCAACCACGGCCACCGGTGCCGCAGGCACGGGAGTCGCGGGAGCCACCGCAACCGGCGCAGGCGCCACAGGCGCAGCAGCTGCGGCAGCCATGGCGCGGGGAGCCGGTGTGGCGCTCTGGCCAGCCGGGCGCGGACGCGCCACCTGCTGCCCGCCGCCGCCCTGCCCACCCACTGGCGTGGCCGGTGCCGCGGACGGACGGAATGCCAGCATGCGCAGCAGCGTCATCGTAAAGCCAGCATATTCGTCCGGCGCCAGCGCAAGCTCGCTGCGGCCAAGATTGGCAATCTGGTAGAAGAGCTGAATTTCCTGCGCGTCGAACAATCCGGCCAGCCGGCGTACTTCCTCGGCTTCGGGCCATTCATCCTGCACCGATGCCGGCACGGCCTGGGCCAGTGCCACCTTGTGCAGCAGCGAGCCAAGATCCTGCAATGCGCCGGCAAACGACAGGCTGCGGTCGGCCATCGAATCGGCGATGCCGAGCATGGTGGCGCCATCTTCGGCGGCCAGCGCATCGAGCAGCTGCACCAGGTAGCTCTGGTCGATCGCGCCCAGCATGCCGCGCACGGCCTCTTCCGAAACCTGTCCGGCGCTGTAGGCGATGGCCTGGTCGGTCAGCGACAACGCGTCGCGCATCGACCCATGGGCCGCCTGCGCCAGCAGACGCAGCGCGCTGCCGTCATGGCTGATGCCTTCCTGGCCCAGGATATGGTCGAGGTGCGAGACGATATGGCCCGGCGGCATCTGCTTCAGGTTGAACTGCAGGCAGCGTGACAGCACGGTGACCGGGATCTTTTGCGGATCGGTCGTGGCCAGGATGAACTTGACGTGCCCGGGCGGCTCCTCCAGCGTCTTCAGCATCGCGTTGAAGGCGTGGTTGGTCAGCATGTGCACTTCGTCGATCATGTAGACCTTGAAGCGGCCGACCGTCGGTGCGTAGATGGCCTTGTCGAGCAGTTGCGCCATCTCGTCGACGCCACGGTTCGACGCCGCGTCCATCTCGATGTAGTCGACAAACCGCCCGCTGTCGATCTCCATGCAGGCCTTGCACTGGCCACACGGCTGCGCAGTAATGCCGCCGCTGCCGTCAGGGCCGGTGCAATTGAGGGCCTTGGCCAGGATCCGGGACAGCGTGGTCTTGCCGACGCCACGCGTGCCGGTGAACAGGTAGGCGTGATGCAGCCGTTGCTGTTCCAGCGCGTGCGTGAGCGCGCGGACCACGTGCTCCTGGCCGACCAGCGTGGTGAAATCCCTGGGGCGCCATTTGCGCGCTAGAACTTGATAACTCATGGCGGCGATTGTAGCAAAAGGCGGACCTGAAAAGCCGGTGGTCGATGCGCACCACGATTCGGTGCGGCCAGCCGCCGCCAAGACCGAGCACCCGATCGCGCACACCCCTTAAAAAAAAATCCCATACCCTATGGCATGGGATCTCGGCTCGCCTGAACACCAGGCAAAGTTAGAGATACAGCAAAGTGAAGGTTACGTTTCCGTCAAGCTGAACCCCGCCAGTCAGCGATGGCAATTGACTCTTGGGAGCAATCGCAGCCTGCACGCCAATTTGCTGGACAATAGTTGTGTACGCAGCAGGCTCAGTAGTATCAGGGGCAGCCCACGAGAAACTTCGGATGCCGTGTATAGAATATCCATCACCAGACGCAGTCCAGCTCGTCAGATTGTGCGAATAGATGGACCGCACGACCTCGCCATCGCCAGTCGCCTGCATGCCCGAACTCGGGCCGAGACGGATTGTGTAAGCACCCAGCGCTTGACCATCGGCATTTCCCAGCCCTGCCCAACTAGGGCCATAGTTAACCAACACCCTACCTGCCGCGCTGTTTGCCGTCCCAGTACGATTGTCAGCCGTGGAAAGAGCGACTCTGGTTGCCGCGTCGCACGTGATTGTCATCGAAACAACGACAGGATCCAGTGCGGTCGCAGCATCTTCGGCGAGCGTCACCGCCGAAATCGTTCCATAGTTGACGACGCCATTACCGGAGATACTGACATTGCATGCCGACGGTCGAATCGTCCCTTTTACTGCAAGATCAGCAGTCTCCGCCGCATGGGAGCCAAAGGAGGCTGCCGCCAGCATTGCGGCAAGAGTGGTCAAGCGGAATGTCTTTGTCATGATGATGCTCCGTGAATCAGTGTTGATGGCTTCCCATGCGGGAACACCTGAATTCTGATTCGCTTGCGGCCACCGCGAAATCGCCATTCCCTTAAATTGCTGAACCGCCCCCTCGGCGCGGCTCAGCCATCGTCCGTCAGCGGTTAGCCACACTCCCCCACATACCCGCAATTGGCGCACTTGGCGCAGCCGTCCACTTTGTGCAGGGCGTGCGCGCCACACTCGGGGCACGGCTTGCCCGTGCCGATTCCGGCGGCCAGTTTGGCGGCGGGAGCCGGCTCGGCCGGCGAAGCCAGCGAAACGGCCGCTTCCCCGCCGTCACGCCGCGCCAGACGGGCGGCCAGCGCCGCTACCGGCACCTGGCCGCCCTCATCGTCCAGGAAACCGCGCTTGATCAGGATGCGCTGGATCGCAAAGCTCAGCGCCGCCACCTCGGAATCATGGAAGCGCGGAACCTCGGTGCCGTCCTGGCGCACCAGCGAGCCGTAGCGGACCGTGCCCTTGTCCCACACGACGTTGCGCATATCGCCCAGCGCCTTGGCGATCGGTCCACCCGAGCGCGCCACCATTGACAACAGCCGCATGGTCGACGTGATCCACTGCTGCCCTTCGCTACGCTGCCCGGCCGGCATGAAGAACTCGATCGGTCGTTCGATCGTCACAGGTTGGCCGCCGACGGTGCCGGACACCCGCATGAAGTTGACGGTCAGGTAGACGGTCTTGTGACCCTCGTAAGTCAGGTATTCGACCTTCGAGGTTACGCCTTCGAGGTCGCCGAGCGGCCGGCTGCCGAACGGCCGGGTCAGCGGGTCGTCCTCGCTGGGGGCGGCTGGCGTCGGCGCGGCTGGGGCCGGGGTGACCGACAGTACGGCGCCCAGCACCTGGTTCGGCCGGTACGTGGCCAGCCCCTTGAGCCCCGCCTTCCAGGCTTCGAGGTACAGGTTGCGGAATGCCTCGTACGGATAGTCCTCCGGCACGTTCACGGTCTTGCTGATGCTCGTGTCGATATACGGCTGCACCGCTTCCAGCATCCGCATATGGTCAATCGCCGACATCTGCAGCGCCGTGACGAAGCTGTCCGGCAACTTCTCCATGTCACCGCCCATATGGCGATAGAGCCGCCAGGCGTGATCTGCCACTTCGAACGACCGGTAGCTGTTGTCCGGCATCCGTTTGCGGCGGTTGTAGGTCCACGAGAATGCCGGTTCGATGCCATTCGACGCGTTGTCAGCAAAGGCCAGCGTGATCGTGCCGGTCGGAGCGATGGAGAGCAGATGCGAGTTTCTCAGGCCGTGCTCGCGGATTGCGCCGCGCACGGGCTCCGGCAAGCGGCTCACAAAACCGCCGCTCAGGTAGGCATCGGCATCGAACAGCGGGAACCTGCCCTTCTCATCGGCCAGCTCCGCCGACGCCAGGTACGCATGGTCGCGCATCGTCTCCGATATGCGGCCAGCCAGTTCGCGCGCGGCGTCCGTGTCATAGCGCACCCCCAGCATCACCAGCGCACTGCCAAGACCAAGGAAGCCCAGGCCGATACGGCGCTTGGCCTGCGCCTCGGCCTGCTGCTCGGGCAACGGCCAGAACGTGACATCGAGCACGTTGTCGAGCATCCGCGTCGACACGCGCACGACCTCGGCGAACGCCTCGAAATCGAAACTCGCCTGATCGGTGAACGACTGGCGCACGAAGCGCGTCAGGTTGATCGATCCAAGGCAGCAGCAGCCATACGATGGCAGGGGCTGCTCCGCGCAGGGATTGGTGGCCTCGATCGTCTCGCAGTAATAGAGATTGTTGTCGGCATTGATGCGCGAAAGGAACAGGATGCCCGGCTCCGCATGATCGTAGGTGGCCTGCATGACCTGGTCCCACAGGCGGCGTGCCGGTACGCGGCGGTAGACCCACTGGCCATCGTCACGGCGATAGGCGCCTGCGGCGATCATGTCCATGCCAGGCTCGGCTTCATGGACCAGTTCGACCTCTCCGTCGGCCTCCACGGCCTGCATGAATTCGTCGGTGACGCCGATCGAGATATTGAAGTTGGTCAGGTCGCCACGGTCCTTGGCGTGGATAAAGCTTTCGATATCCGGGTGATCGCAGCGCAGAACGCCCATTTGCGCGCCACGCCGCGCACCGGCCGATTCGACGGTGGCGCACGAGGCATCGAACACCTTCATGAACGACACCGGGCCCGACGCGCGCGAATGCGTGGCACGTACCAGCGCCCCGCCCGGCCGGATCGAGGAAAAGTCATAGCCAACCCCGCCGCCGCGCCGCATGGTCTCGGCGGCCTGGGCTACTGCGGTATAGATGCTTGGCTTGCCGCCACGCGTCTCGGATACCGAATCGCCCACGGGCTGAACGAAACAGTTGATCAGCGTAGCCTGGATGCCAGTGCCAGCCGCGGAGTTGATGCGCCCGGCGGGCACGAAGCCGCTTTCAAGCGCCCACAGGAAGCGCGCGGCCCACGCTTCGCGTTTGTCGGCGGCCTCCACTTCGGCCAGCGCGCGCGCCACGCGACGACGCACGTCGTCGATGGTCTGCTCTTCGCCCTTGGCGTACTTTTCCTGGAGGACTTCAATGGAGATGTCTTGCGGCGCGAGCGCACCGCGGAGGATCTGGTCGTTTGCGTTCATGTCCCAGCCTGTCAGATGAGAACCTATCGGCATCAAATAGCCGCCCGCCATGCTGCCAGCACGAACGGATGCCAACCCCGCGTCAGATCAAATAACCAACCAAAGCCCTTGGCAATTGTACGAAATTGGGAGCACCGCCAAAGGATGCGTTACAATGCCGCTCGGACGGGCCTCCTCGCATGGCGGCGCGGTCAACCTGGTCAGGTCGGGAACGAAGCAGCCACAGCCGTTTTCCACCAGTGCCGAGGGTCAGGCTCGTCCCCCTTCCTCTGTTTTTCTCCGCGTTTTTCCAGCATTCCCCTGCATTCTTCCGATGCACGCGCCTGGCATGTGCGCCGGTTGCATCCGCTTTGCCCAATTGTGCGCCCGTTTTGAGAAACAGGCGCAGCAGGCACCCGTCTCAGAACAATGACCCCTGATGCGTCGTGGCGATAGGCGCGGTTTGCCTCGGCGCGCTGCGCAGGCTCTCCAGATCGATCCATTCGCCGGCCGCGGTGGCCACGCCAGCCTCGATCCGCCTGCCCGGGAAAATCGGCGTCACGGCCGCCACATAGCGCGCCAGCTGCGCGCGATAGGCCGCATGTTCCTGCGGCAATAGCCGGAGCTTGTAGTCGATGATCACGACGCGATCGTCAAACTCCACAAGCCGGTCGATCCGCAGCAGCCGGCCACGATCATCGTAAAGCTCGACTTCGTTGTGCGCTGACACCGCATCGTGCGGAAACAGCAGCGGCCGCAACGCTGTCGCCCCCAGCATGGCGCGCAGGTCCGCCACTGCCGCGTCGGCCTGCTGCTGCCAGCGTTCGCGTGCGTTCGGTGCGCCAGCGCCCGTCAGCGGGAACCAGCGCAGAACCGTCTGGACATCGGGCAAGCCGCCATGTGCCTCCGGGTAGCGCGTCACGCGTTCCAGCAGTGCGTGAAGCAACTCGCCATGTGCCGCCGCATCGGCATCGAACACGATGCCCTCCTTGTCCTCGCCATCGTCCGGCCCCCCGTCATCGGCTGCCTCGACATCCTGCGCCAACAGGCCATCATCGGTTGCGTCGCGATAACGCAGCCGGAAATCGGCATAGCGCACACGTTCGCTCGCTGGCGCCACGGTATTCGCCGCGGCGATATCGGCTTCTGGGTACGCCGTGATCTCGTCGCCAACACGGGCTGCGGCCAGCCGTACGTACCAGCTTCCGGCGATCTCCGCTGCGGGCGCGTCGTCCTTCTCCGCCTTGCTTGCGCGCCCCTTGACGCCGCTGACCAGCAACGCCTGTTGCGCGCGCGTCATCGCCACATAGAGCAGGTTCCAGTTCTCGCGCTCGGCCAGCGAGGCTTCGGCCTCGAACATCGGTGCACGTGCCAGGCCGCGCTCGCTGCGCTTGCCGTAGGCCGAAAAATGCCTCGGCACAGGCGACGCGGGCGGCCAGTCAACCAGGATGCCGCCGCGATCGGCGGCAGGGTCACTGTGGTTTGCGTCGAGCAGAATCACGAATGGCGCTTCCAGCCCCTTCGCCGCGTGCACGGTCAGGATATGCACCGCGTCGAGCTGACTGCTTTCGGCATCGTCGGGCTCGGCCTCGGTGTCTTCCACGGCCTCGCCCATGCCGCCCTCGTCCGGGCTTTCGTCCTCGTCGCCACGACGAATTTCCTGCAACTCGTCGATGAACTTGGGCAGGCTTGGATAGCGCCCCCCGTCGAGATCAAGCGACAGCTTCAGGAACGCATCGAGGTTGGCCAGCACCTGCTCGCGAATCGCCGTCGGTGCGGCCTCTGCATAACGCCGGCGCAACTCGCCCTGATGGTAGATCTGGTCGATAAGGTCGTGCACAGGCTTGTGCGGCGCCAGTGACAGCCACGCACGCAGCCGTACCGCGCCGGTGCGCAGCGCGTCAGTTGCCCCATCGGGCAGCCCGGCGGACTCGATGCGCGCCCACCAGCCGCCCTCGCCTTCCATGGTGGCCAGCAGGACCAGGTCGTCGTCAGTCGCCCCAACGATCGGGCTCTTGAGGACATGTGCGAAGTCGAGGTCGGACTCCGGCGTCATCAGGAACGCCAGCAGCGCCGAGAGATCGAGCGCCTCAAGCGTCGTCAGCAGGCCGCCTCGGCGCGGACTCAGGCATGGGATGCCTGCCTCGCGCAGCGCGCGTTCGTAGTCGGCCAGGAATGTCTTGCGACGCACCAGCAGATGCATGTCGCGCCAGCTTGCCGCGCGTGAGCTATCGCCTTCGCGAACAGGCACCTGGTCACGCAGATAGTGCAGCCATGCCGCCACGCGCCGCCCTTCCTCGTAGCGCAGGGAGTCTGCCTGCTGGATGCGCGGTTGGGTCAGCGTGTCGCGATGGCCATCGGTTCCGGATGCTTCACCAGCCTCCGCGCCATCGGCGCCATCAGCCTCATCGACCCCATCGGCCTCATTGACCTCATCCGCGTCCACAAGCGGCAGCAGCCACACCGGGCCGCCCGGGCCACCCAGCGCCGTTGTCTGCGTTTCATACAGCGGATAGCGGCCTTCCGCACGTGCATGGTCGAACACCGCGTTGACCCAGTCGAGCACCTCCGGCCGATTGCGTCGCGTGCGATTGGTGCGCAGCACGGTGGCACCGAATTCGCCCTGCAGCATCTCGCGTGCGGCATCGAACAGCCGGGCGTCGGCGCGGCGGAAGCGGTAGATCGACTGCTTGGGGTCCCCAACCAGGAATACGCTGGGCTTGTCGCCAAGCCCCTGGTATCCCGCCAACCAGCCCTGCAAAATGCGCCATTGCAGCGGGTTCGTGTCCTGGAACTCGTCAAGCAGCAGATGGCGGTAGCGCGCGTCGAGGCGCACCTGCAGGTACGTCGCGGTTTCCTCGTCGGCCATCAGCTTTGCCGCGAGCCATTCGAGGTCGGCGAAGTCCATCGCGCGCTGATCGCCCTTGTGGCGCTGGTAGCGTTCAAGCAGCGCATCGCCAAGGCGATACAGCGCCAGGTTGATCGCCAGCACCGCGGCTTCGGCGCGGCGTGCCGCAATTTCATCGAGCCTTGCGCAGTGATCGGCATGGTGCGCCAGCAGGTCGTCCACCGCGCCCTCGCTGCCGCAAACCTTCGTCAGCGCGGCGGTGCGGCGCAGCGAACGCGGCTTGCCGGCATCGGTAAAGAACGCGGCACGCAGTCGCTGGAAGGCCTCCGCGGCAGGCTCACCGGGCGCTGCGCCCGCATCGCGCCACGCGCGAATCGCGCGCAGCCCCTCGACGAGCTTCGACGCATGCCCCTGCTCGCTCTTGCCGCCACGCCCCAACAGCACTGCCAGTTGCGCGCAATCCTCGATCCAGTCATCGTCGCAGAGCGCGTCTGTCAGGATGTCGGTCGTGGCGTCGTCACCAAGGTCCTCGGCGAGCTTCGCCGCGGGATCACCGGCCTCCTTGAACGCAAACCATTCGTTGCGCGCGTGGAACATGCGGTCGAGCAGACCGCGAGCCTGAAAATCGCCGATCGCGTCAACCAGCGTTTCGTACGATTCGCGCAGATCGGCATATTGCGGTTGCGCCAGCGCGCGCCAGAACGGCGCCCACGCCTCCCGCTTCATGCGCAGCGCATCTTCACGCAGCGAAGCGCCCGGAACAATGCCCGACGACAGCGGCGCGCCACGCAGCAGCGTTCCGAACCAGCCGTGGAACGTGTCGATCGCCATCCGCCCCGGCGACGCCAACACCTGCGCATGCAGCATGCGTGCGCGCGGCAACGCCGCACGTGCGGCATCGGGAGACAGGCCGCGCATTTCAAGCTGGGCGAGCACCGCGTCGTCGGACCCGCTGGCAAGCTGGGAAAGCACTTCGAGCAGACGCTCGCGCATTTCCTCGGCAGCCTTGCGTGTGAACGTGATGGCCAGGATTTCATGGGGCGCCGCACCGGACAGCAGCAGCCGCACCAGACGCGCCACCAGCAGCCATGTCTTGCCGCTGCCCGCGCAGGCCTCTACCACCACGGAGCGGCCGGGGTCACAAGCGGCACGCGTGAAATCGGCTTCGCCAACGGGCTGGCCATCGCGCAGATAGGCATGAATTTCCGTCATCGCTGCAGATCGGGCAAGGTGGTGGATTCCCAGAAGCCCTTGCGGCACAGGCCGCGAGCTTCGCAATAGGTGCAGGCGGATGCATCGCCCATTGCGGGCAGCCGGGCCCCTTCGCGCAAGCGCCCGACATCATGGCGCAACTGACGTTCGAGCCAGGTCACGGCGGCCTGGAACTCCGGCAGATCGACTTCGCGCTGCGCGCCCGGCGAGCTGTCGCGACCTCCCTGCTTCACGCCTTCCAGCGCCACCCAGCTTCCCGCCACGGCGTCAGCGCGCAGCAGCCCGTAAAACGCAAGCTGGCAGTCTTCCTCGGCATCGCCAACCTTGCGGCGCAGCTTGCTGGCCGGTTGCGTCTTGTAGTCGAGCACCGCGTGCGCGCCATCGGGCCCCTTGTCGAGCCTGTCGATTCGGCCGGTCAAATGCAACGGCTGGCCATCCGGCATCGCCACGTCCACACCGGCATCGAATTCACCGCCTCGCCATTGCCAGCCGGCTTCCTCGCGCGCGGCCTGCCAGGCCACGTACGACGGCAGAACTTCGCACCAGCGGCGGTAGTAGCTGATCGCGTTGCCGTCCTCATCGATCTGCTTGCCGAAGACGGTGGCCGAGATCTCCTGCAAGCGCGCCAGGCGCCGGTCGCTATCGGTAGCGTTGCGGCGCTCGCCCGAGGCGTGCATCTCTTCGTGGTACTGCAGCAGCACGCGGTGCAGCAGATTGCCGATGTCGCGCTTCTCCAGATCGTCATTCAGGGTATCGAGCCCGGCGAGCCCGAGCATGCGGCCCGCGAAGAACTGGTACGGGCAGCGGCGCAGCATGTTGTATGCCTGTGCGCTCCAGCGTGCGGGTACGCGCTCGGGTGCCGTCGGCGCAGGCATATGGCCCGGCAGCGCAAACGCGTCGTGCAGGCTCGGCGCGGCACTGGCTTCGATCGGCTCGCCGGCGCGCGCGCAACTTGCTGACAACCGTTCGATCCACCCCGAGACGTGATGCGGCTCGCCCCGGCTGCCATAGCGTTGCCATGTCAGCACCACGTCGTCATTGTTGAGCAGCACCTCGGCCAGGTCGCGGGCCTGCTGGGCAAAGCGCGCCTCGCGGTCTTCGAGTTCAAGCTCCCGCCGCATCTGGTTGGAGAAGAACATTAGCTCGGCCGCGCTCGACGGCAACTGTGCATCGTCACAGCCAACCACCACGACGCCGTCGAAACGGCGCATCCGCGCACCGTTGAGCGGCAGGATCGTGATACGCGACTGGCTTGGCGCCGATGGTTCCTTGTAGGCCACCGATTCGAGCAAGGCCGACAACATCGCACGAAATTCCTGCTGGTTCAGCGTAGCGTGGCTGCCGGTCTCGTCCTCGGGCAGTTCAGCGATGCGTGCCAGCGCATCCAGCAGTTGCCGCCCGGCATCGTCGTCGGCCAGCGCGGCGCGCATGCCAAGCGTGTCGAGCATGGCATCGAGCCGTTCGAGCCAGACCGCAAGCGGCTGCTGCGCAAGCCCTCGCGGCCACCGCGCGGCTTCATCCGCGAGCGTGGCAATCAGCGTGCGTGCCGCGGTGCGCGTCTGCAGCAGCGCATCGCTGGCTTCCATCGTTTCCGCATCTACCGGCACACCGGCCGCTGGTTCGCGCTCGGCAAACAGGTGCAGCAACCTCGCCCAGCCCCCGGTGATGACGGCCCGGCGAATCTGGCGCTCCATCAGCGCGATGGCCGCGCCGCGATGCTCGAACGCGGACAGGCAGAACGGGCTCTTGAGCAGATCGAGCAAGGCTGCGGCATCGCCGTCGCGCGCGAGCACGTCAAACCAGCGCATCAGCGCCGCAGCGGCGCGCGTGGTCGAGAGCTTCCATCCGGTTTCATCGCGTACCGGCGCTCCGGCCCGCGCCAGCAATGCGCGCGCGCGGCGCGCAACCACACGGTCGTGGGCCACCAGCGCCACATGCTTGCGGCCTTCGTTGAGCCATTGCACAAGCTGGCTCGCGGCGGCGGTGGCTTCGTCTTCGAAGCGCGCGCTGCCGATCACGCGAACGCGCGGGCGTTCGGCCGGCAATTCCGGCGGCAAGGCCAGCGGCGCCAGCGGTTCCACGTCTTCGCCGCCGTCCTCACCGTCGCCTTCGCCTTCATCCTTGCCTTCAACTTCGGCGCCGCGGCGGGCCTCTGGCCACAGCGCGAGCAACGAGCGGTACCAGCCGGATGCGCCGTCGTCCAGTGTGCCGCCAGACCAGTCGTAGCCGACCTCCAGCGTCGGCACGAGTTCGCCGGCCTGCTGCAGGAACCTTGCTTCTATCGGCTCCGGAGGCGTCGGACCAATCCAGACCACCGGGCCGGCGACCTGTTGCGCAAGCCGCTGCAACGCGCGGCGCCGCACCGGGAGCGGATCGTCAGGGCCCGAGAGCATCTGCCAGAACGCCAGGACGATCTGGGCTTCCTGCCCCAGGAACCGCTCCGACAAATGGGCATAGGTGCGCTGCAGGGCGCCATTGAGCAGTTCGGCGCGCTCATCGTGATCGGCACCGTCGATGTCATCGTCGTCGCGGACGGCCGCGTCCTCGAGCCAGCGCGCGCTTAGTTCGTCACTGATCGACAACAGCGTCTGCGCCAGGCCCCAGGCCGCACCTTCGGTCTGGGCGCCAAAGGCAGTCCGCAGCCAGTCCTGCGCGCGAATGGCCTGCTGCACGGCAAGCAGGCGTGCGGCATGGCTGCGCGCGGGCCTGGGTTCTGCGGCAAGGTCGGGGGGCAGGTCAAGCAGCCAGTGGCCAAGCGTCAGCACGCGCGGCAGCAGCCGCGGCCGGCCGGCGGCACGCGCGGCGGCATCCAGTGCCTGGCGCACGCCGGGAATCTGAGCGGCCGTGGGCACGACCACGTGCGCCCCGGACGCCGCCGGACCGCAATGGTCAAGGAAGTACCACGTCGCCGTGGCGGCCTGGTCGAGGAAGGACGGGCCGGGAGGAAACGAGAGCCGGGTCATGTATGAAAAGGACGGGGACAAACCCGAGGGCAACCCGGGGCCCTCGGCGCGAACATCACAATCAGTGGTCGTCTCCGGCCGCACCACCCTCCAGCCGCACACGCAGTTTGCGCGCGGTTTCCAGCAGCCCTTCATAGCCCGAGCGCGCATGCTCGGGCAGGTCGGGATCGCCGATCAGTGTGCCAAGCGTTTCCATTACGCTATAGATCAGCCCCTTGGCGGCGCCAGTGGCGATGCTTTCGGACTCGACGGCACTGCTGAGGTGTTCCAGCGCGTCGCTCAGGTGATCCGCGTCCGGCGTCTGGGCGTCTTCGGGCGGGGTGGGCTTGCGGGAATCTGGCGTCATGATCGATGGCCTTGTCGATGGGTATGTGCGTGATGTGCGCACGTTTCAATTCTACGCGTGCAACCCGCTCGTCAGAACGAGCGGACTCACAAAGTGCATTCTAGGTCATGCCCAGCCGCGGCAAACCCCCGGGCAATCCCGCCTGACACGGCCAATTAACTCAAATGAGTGAGGCCGATTGAGTAAATCTCTTGGCGCGATTGACACTATCATCGGCAAATCGACGTACGGCACGGCAGAATATCCCCGTGGCCCATTTGGGCCGGCCGGGCGGCCCCGGTTTGGCGGGGGACTTGATTTTCGCCAAGCTGGTAACATATCGGCGTCATTGGCGGTGCGTGCTGCCGCGCGCTGTCATTCGGCGAGTCCGCGTGATGTCGTGTAAGGTAGCGGTTCGCGCCGACAGCCGTTGTCCGCCTTCAACATAAACTGAGCGATACCTGAGGTTCCCCGCCATGAGCGAACAAATCAAATATGTGAGCGACGCTTCGTTCGATGCCGACGTGCTCAAGTCCGACAAGCCCGTCCTGCTCGACTTCTGGGCCGAGTGGTGCGGCCCCTGCAAGATGATTGCCCCGATCCTGGACGAGGTTGCCAAGGACTACGGCGACAAGGTCCAGATCGCCAAGATCAACGTCGACGAGAACCAGCAAGTGCCGGCCAAGTTCGGCATCCGCGGCATCCCGACGCTGATCCTGTTCAAGAACGGCCAGGTAGCCGCGCAGAAGGTTGGCGCGCTGTCGAAGTCGCAGCTGACCGCCTTCCTGGACAGCCAGCTGTAAGCTGACCGCCCCGCCGGAACCCAACGGCTCCGGCAACGCACAATCCGGTCACGCGTGCGCCAGCTCTGGCGCGCCGGCCGGATTGTGCTAAGATGCCAGCCAACAACTCCCCGAGCGTTCGCTCATTCCTCCCCCTTCTCCTAGGTCTTGCCCGTCCGGGCCCTTCTGTACCCCTTGTCTATGCACCTGACAGAACTCAAATCGCTTCACGTGTCTGCGCTTCTCGAAATGGCGGCAACGCTCGAGATCGACAATGCACAACGGATGCGCAAACAGGAACTGATGTTTGCGATCCTCAAGAAGCGCGCCAAGATGGGCGAAACCATCTATGGAGACGGCACGCTGGAAGTTCTGCCCGATGGCTTTGGTTTCCTGCGCTCGCCGGAAACCTCGTACCTGGCCAGCACGGACGACATCTACATCAGCCCCTCGCAAATCCGCCGCTTCAACCTGCATACCGGCGACTCGATCGAAGGTGAAGTGCGCACGCCGAAGGACGGTGAGCGCTACTTCGCGCTGGTGAAGGTGGACAAGGTCAACGGGCAGCCGCCCGAAGCGGTGAAGAACCGCATCATGTTCGAGAACCTGACGCCGCTGCACCCGAACCGGCCGCTCTCGCTCGAACGCGACATCCGCGCCGAGGAAAACATCACCGGCCGCATCATCGACATCATCGCGCCGATCGGGCGCGGCCAGCGTGCCCTGCTGGTGGCCTCGCCGAAGTCCGGCAAGACCGTGATGCTGCAGCACATCGCCCACGCGATCGCCAACAATCATCCGGAAGCCGACCTGTTCGTGCTGCTGATCGACGAACGTCCGGAAGAAGTGACCGAGATGCAGCGCTCGGTGCGCGGCGAAGTGGTGGCGTCGACGTTCGACGAACCCGCGATCCGTCACGTACAGGTGGCCGAAATGGTCATCGAGAAAGCCAAGCGCCTGGTGGAGCTGAAGCGCGACGTGGTGATCCTGCTGGACTCGATCACACGTCTGGCGCGCGCCTACAACACCGTGGTTCCGGCATCGGGCAAGGTGCTGACCGGCGGTGTGGACGCCAACGCCCTGCAGCGCCCGAAGCGCTTCTTCGGCGCCGCGCGTAACCTGGAAGAAGGCGGCTCGCTGACCATCATCGCCACGGCGCTGATCGAAACGGGCAGCCGCATGGACGACGTGATCTACGAAGAGTTCAAGGGCACCGGCAACATGGAAGTGCACCTTGAGCGCCGTCTGGCCGAGAAGCGCGTCTATCCGGCCATCAACCTGAACAAGTCGGGCACACGCCGCGAAGAGCTGCTGATCAAGCCGGACATCCTCCAGAAGGTCTGGATCCTGCGCAAGTTCATCTCGGACATGGATGAAGTCCAGGCGATGGAATTCATCCTCGACAAGATGAAGCCGACGAAGAACAACGCGGAATTCTTCGACCTGATGCGTCGCGGCGGCTAACACTCCCGCAGCCCATCTCCGGCAAAAATGGCGTACCCTTGGGTGCGCCATTTTTGTTTCCGCCCTGCGAGAACCATGTTCGGAAAACTGACCAGCTTCCTGCGCGCCCGCTCGAAGGAGCGCAAGCTTGCCCACTATGCGATTCCCGACGAGCTCTGGACGCATACCGTGGCCGCCCTGCCCTTCATCCAGCGCTATGGCGAGGCCGATCTCGCGGCATTGCGCGAGCTTGCCACGCTGTTCATCGCCAACAAGGAATACTCGACCGCGCACGACATGGAGCTGACCGACGAGATGGTGGTCAGCGTGGCGGTGCAGGCTTGCGTGCCGATCCTGAAGCTCGGCATCGAGTGGTATCGCGGGTGGCATGGCATCGTGCTGTACCCGGGCGAGTTCGTGATTCGCAAGACCGTGCAGGAGGATATCGGCTTCGAAGACATCGGACTTGTACACGGCGTCGAGGAAGAAGCCAGCGGCGAAGCGTGGGAGCATGGGCCGGTGATCCTGTCATGGCAGGACGTGGCAACACCCGGTGCGGGGCTCCCCGCCGACCACTCGCTGCCCGCGGACACCTACAACGTGGTCATCCACGAATTCGCCCACAAGCTAGACATGCTCGATGGCGAGGCCGATGGCGTACCGCCGTTCTCGCGCGTGCTGCACCCGGGAATCGACCCCGAACAGTGGGCCGAGACCTTCCTGACCGAATACGATGCCTTCGCCGAAGCTTGCGATGCCATTTCCGATCATGCCTGGGAGCACCCGGAACGCCTGCCGCCCCGGTTGCAGGTGATCGACCCCTACGGCTGCGAGGCGCCAAGCGAGTTCTTCGCAGTGGCGTCCGAGACATTTTTTGTGGAGCCGACGGGCCTGCAACGGCACTGGCCAACGCTTTACGCTGCCCTCGCGCAGTTCTATCGGCAAGACCCGGCCGAACGTGCCGCAAAGGTCGCCTGAGGCACCATGCGTCGCGCTGCAGCAAATTTGCTTCGCCAGTTGCCTGGTGGCCAATTTCTCTGCCATAATCCCGGTTTGCCCGTTACCGGCAAGTGGTTCGCTCGCCGCAAGCATTTGAAGCTGCGGCACGCAGACATAGAGCGGACTGGCTACCCAACCAGAAAGGAAGCACCATGAAAGAAGGCATTCACCCGAATTACCGCGAAGTCCTGTTCCACGACGTGTCGAACGACTTCAAGTTCGTGACCCGCTCGACGATCCAGACCAAGGACACGATCGAACACGAAGGCAAGACCTACCCGCTGGCCAAGATCGAAGTGTCGTCGGAATCGCACCCGTTCTACACCGGCACCCAGAAGATCATGGACACGGCCGGCCGCGTCGAGAAGTTCCGCCAGAAGTTCGGCAGCAAGCTGGGCGCCGCCAAGAAGTAATCGCCCCGCTTATTGCAAGCGCGTGCCGCACAACGAGGACAGATGCTCCCGCTGTGCGCGACCTGACAAAGAGGCAGCATCGGCTGCCTCTTTGCATTTGTGGCCCACAATGGCAACCTTGATACGCCTGGGTCACAGCCTTTCCATCTGCCGATGAGCCAAGCCAAGACCTCTCCCGTCCATCTGACTGCCGCTGCCACCGGCGCCCTGCCGCGCGCCCTGCTGCTGGCGATCTGCATCATCTATGGACTGGCTGGCCTGTTCGGCCGTGACCCATGGAAGAACGAGGATGCCGCAGGCTTCGGCGTGATGTGGCAGCTTGGTACGGGCAACCTGCAGGACTGGCTGATGCCGAACATCGTCGGCCGGCCGTTCAGCGATGACGGCCCGCTGGCATTCTGGGTGGGCGGCGGGATGATCCGGCTGTTCGGCGGCTGGCTTGGCGCCCCGGATGCCGCACGGCTTGCCACGGCGCTGTTCTACTTCGCCACCTGCGCGCTGATCTGGTATTCCACCTATTTGCTGGGCCGGCGTGACGAGGTTCAACCGTTCGCATTCGCTTTCGGCGGACAGCCCGATGCCCGCTCCTACGGGCGGACACTCGCGGATGGCGCGCTGCTGATCTTCCTGGCCTGCGTCGGCTTGGCGTTGCGCGGCCATGAAACCACCGCGCAGGTCGGACAGGTGTGCCTGATTGCCTTCATGCTCTACGGCCTGGTCCGCAGCCTGGACAAACCCGTGCAGGGCAGCCTCTGGTTTGGCGTGGGCCTGGGCGCACTGTGCCTGGCCAGCGGCCCGATCCTGGCGGCGTCGCTGCTTGCCGCCACAATCGCGGCCGGTACGTTCTGCAAGCCACTGCCGCTGAAGCGGCTGATTGGAATCGGGCTGCCGATTGCCGTCGCCATCATCGTGGTGTGGATGGCCGCCGTGTACTTCGGCGCGACCACAACCGACGACGCCGTCACGTACATCCGTGAATGGGCCCGCTACGACCGCCGCACCTACGGTCCGCCCACGCTGTTCACCGCCGGCTTCATCGCGCGCAATTTCTTCCTGTTCTCCTGGCCCGTATGGCCGATCGCCGCCTTCGCGTGGCTGTCCTGGCGCGGCATGCGTCAGGCACCCCACGTGGCACTGCCGCTGTCGATCGTGGCCGTACTGTTCCTGCTGCTGGTCCTGCTGCGCAGCCCGGGCGACGTGCAGTTCATCCTGTTGCTGCCGCCGATGGCCGTTCTGGCCGCCTTCGCACTACCCACTCTGCCGCGTGCAGCGATCAATGCGATCGACTGGTTTTCGCTGCTTTTCTTCACGATTCTGGGCGGCACGATCTGGTTCCTCTGGATCGCCAAGACCACGGGCTGGCCGCCGCGCGTCGCCAACAACGTATTCCGCCAGTTGCCGGGATTCCAGCACACGTTCACGATCAGCGCTGTGGTTATCGCTCTGGCCGTGACAGTCGCCTGGGTGCTGATCGTGCGCTGGCGCCTGTCGCGCGCGCCGAAGCAGATCTGGCGCCCGGTGGTCATCTCGGCAGCGGGCACCACGCTGATGTGGGTCATGGCGATGACGCTGTGGCTGCCGTCGATCAACTATGGCAAGACGTATCGCGACGTGGCGCAGGCTGCCGCGCTGGCCCTGCCATCGACGTACACGTGCGTGCAGCCGATCCGCATGGGCGATGCCCAGCTTTCGTCGTTTGCGTACTTCGGCCACATCCGTTTCGGCGGCCCCGAGGACGGCTGCGACGTGCTGCTGCGGCACGATGCCGTCGACTACGGCGCACCGAGCAGCATTTCCCATTTCGAATGGCGCCTGATCTGGGAAGGCCGTCGTCCGGCAGACCGCGACGAACGCTTCCGCATGTATCGGCTTGTCGATATGTCGCGTGTAACCGCGCCGCGTCAGACACAGCCGCATCGCCTGCCGCGCCAGCCCTGAGCGCCAGCCGCCTGAGCCCATCCAGGCGGTGACGCACACGGTTCCAGCCTGGCGCCCCCAATCCATTAGAACGATGAGCAGCGCCCTGCAGGATATTCGTCGCATCACCCATCTGGCCGCCCCCGTCCTGGTGGGACAACTGGCCGTCATCGCCTTCGGTGTTATCGACACCATCATGGCTGGCCGAGCATCGGCGACGGACCTGGCCGCCGTAGGGCTGGGCGGATCGATATACGTGACGGTCTACGTGAGCCTGATGGGGGTGCTGCAGGCGCTTGCTCCAATCGCCGGACAACTCCATGGGGCCGGACGCTCCGCCGAGATCGGCGTCGAGGTACGCCAGGCCGCGTGGCTCGGCGTGGCGCTGGCGATCCCGGGCATGTTGCTGCTGCTGTTTCCCACGCCGCTGCTCGAATTCGCCAAGGCACCGCCTGAACTGGTCGACAAGGCCTCGCACTATCTCCATATCGTGGCGTTCGGCCTGCCGGCAGCGCTGGGCTTCCGCATCTACATGGCGCTGAATAACGCGCTATCGCGCCCGATCATGGTGACGGTGTTGCAAATTGGCGGGCTCGCACTCAAGGTACCCCTCAATGCATGGTTCATCGATGGCGGCCTGGGCGTGGCGCCGATGGGCGGCCCGGGCTGCGCGCTGGCATCGACACTGATCAGCTGGGCCTGGTGCCTGTCTGGCCTGCTGATCCTGTGCCGCGGCGTGGCCTATCGGCAGTTGGAGATCTTCACGCGCTGGGAATGGCCGCACTGGGACCGGATTCGCCCGTTGCTGCGACTTGGCGTCCCGATGGGGCTCACATACCTGATCGAGATCACTTCATTCACACTGATGTCGATCTTCATCACGCGCCTGGGCACGGACACCCTGGCCGGGCACCAGATCATCGCCAACCTCAGCGCCGTGGCTTACATGCTGCCGCTATCGCTATCGATTGCCACCTCCACACTGGTCGCCCAGTCGATCGGGGCACGCGACATGGCCGCCGCACGGCGCATTGCCTGGCGCGGCATCCGCTTCGGGGCGAGCCTGGCACTACTGACCGGCACCCTGCTCTGGTTGCTGCGCGAACCGCTGTTGCATGCCTATGCCAAGGATCCCGAGGTGGTGGCCAAGGCGCTGCCGCTGATGCTGTTTGTGGCGTTCTATCAGGCGTTTGACGCCGTGCAGGTCATGAGCGCATTTATCCTGCGCGCATACAAGATCGCGCTGATCCCGACGCTGATCTATGCAGCGTCGCTCTGGGGCGTGGGGCTTGGTGGCGGGTACGTGATGGGCTTCGGACTGATCGACGCCCTGCCGGCCTTCACGCGCGGCGCTTCAGGCTTCTGGCTGGCCAACAGCATCAGCCTGGCAATTGCAGGCACGTTGCTGGTTCGATATTTCATGAAGGTGAGTCGCGTGGACTGAAGAGCGGGTTGACCAGTTCAACCCGCCGGCCGCGCAGGCGACCCTCTCCGCTCCGTATGGACGAAAAAATGCCCGCTTGCGCGGGCATTTTCAATATTGGCGGAGCGGACGGGACTCGAACCCGCGACCCCCGGCGTGACAGGCCGGTATTCTAACCGACTGAACTACCGCTCCGTTGTCGGCTGTCGACCGGAGATAACTCCGACGACTGCTGGGCGTCTGATTACGCCCGGCTGTTTTGGCGTCCCCTAGGGGATTCGAACCCCTGTACTCACCGTGAAAGGGTGATGTCCTAGGCCTCTAGACGAAGGGGACAGAAATCTGTTGCAAGCAACGTTTTCCGTCTGCTGCTGCGAAGTCCGCCATTCTAGCAGAACTTTCACAACTTCAAGCACCTTTTTTACTACTACTTCAAGTGCTTTGCAAATCCTGGTGGAGCTAAGCGGGATCGAACCGCTGACCTCTTGCATGCCATGCAAGCGCTCTCCCAGCTGAGCTATAGCCCCGTAATTCCTGGTCCTGCAAAAATCGTAGTTTCTTGCGAAGCCGCGATTATATTTTGATTTTTCGAGACTGACAAACTTAGCCTCGGGTAAATCGAAAAGTGATTATCAAATAATCACCTCTCACCCAAATAAAAACCCGCTTGGTTTCACCCAAGCGGGCTCAGTCTGGCGGAGCGGACGGGACTCGAACCCGCGACCCCCGGCGTGACAGGCCGGTATTCTAACCGACTGAACTACCGCTCCTTTGTCGGTTGCTGCTCGGAGCTTCGCTCCGGACAGCCAACTGGACGTCTGATTACGTCCAATATTTGGCGTCCCCTAGGGGATTCGAACCCCTGTACTCACCGTGAAAGGGTGATGTCCTAGGCCTCTAGACGAAGGGGACAGAAACTTGGTGGAGCTAAGCGGGATCGAACCGCTGACCTCTTGCATGCCATGCAAGCGCTCTCCCAGCTGAGCTATAGCCCCATAGTTACTGCCGTTACTGCCGTTACTGCCATTTACCACTACTTGCCCACCAGATTTACTGCGTTTCTGGCGAAGCGGCGATTATAAAGCACTCACACCGTTTTGCAAGTCCCTTTTTTCAGTTTTTCAACCGATCCGCTTGACTTGCGTCGTGCAGCAGGGAGAACGAGATTATGCTGAAGTCTCGGCCAGAGCGCAAGCCCCAGCCGAGACTTTTTCAGCAGTTTTTTACGCAGCGGACAGGCGGCGCAGCACCGTGTCGCGACCGAACAGTTCCAGCACCGCGTCGATGCCCGGCGTCTGCAGCTGACCCGCCACCAGCAGGCGGACCGGCATCGCCAGCTTCGGCATCTTCAGGCCGAACTCAGCCAGTACTGCCTTGAACGCAGCACCGATCGCCTCGCGCTTCCATTCGGGCAGCGCGGCCAATTGCGTGGCCAGGGCCTGCAACGCCGGCCGAATCTCGTCGGTCAGATGCTCGGTCTTCAGCGCCGCATCGGCCTGCGGCTCGCCGCGATAGAACAGGATCGCGGTCTGCGCCACTTCCTTGAGCGTGTGCGCACGATCCTTGACCAGCGCGATCACGTCGGCCAGGTTTGCACCCTCCACCTTGCCGCCCAGCGCCTCGATGAACGGGCGCGTCAGTTCGGCCAGGCGCGCGTTGTCGCCCACCTTGATGTAGTGATTGTTGAGCCAGGCCAGCTTTTCCGGGTTGTACTGCGCCGGGGACTTGCCCAGGTGCTCCAGGTCGAACCACTCGATGAACTGCTCGCGCGAGAAAATCTCGGCGTCGCCGTGCGCCCAGCCCAGACGCGCCAGGTAGTTCAGCACCGCTTCCGGCAGATAGCCTTCATCGCGATAACCGGTCACGGGCAGCGCGCCATGGCGCTTGCTCATCTTTTCGCCCTGCTCGTTCAGCACGGTAGGAAGATGGGCGTAGACAGGCACCTCGCTGCCCAGCGCGCGGATGATATTGATCTGCCGCGGCGTGTTGTTGACGTGGTCATCGCCACGAATCACGTGGGTGATCTTCATGTCGAGATCGTCCACCACCACGCAGAAGTTATACGTCGGCGTGCCGTCCGGACGCGCGATGACCAGGTCATCGAGTTCGTCATTCGAAATCTCGATACGGCCCTTCACGGCGTCATCCCAGACCACGCTGCCACCGATCGGGTTCTTGAAGCGCACCACTGGCTGCACACCGGCCGGCGGCTCCGGCAGCACCTTGCCCGGCTCCGGACGCCAGAAGCCGTTGTAGCGCGGCTTTTCGCCGGCCACGCGCTGCGCCTCGCGCAGGGCATCGAGCTCTTCCGTGCTCATGTAGCAGTGATAGGCCAGTCCGCTGTCCAGCATCTGCTGAACGACTTCGCGATACCGGTCCATGCGCTGCATCTGGTAGAACGGACCTTCATCGATATCCAGATCGAGCCAGGCCATGCTTTCCAGGATCACGTCGACCGCGACATCGGTCGAGCGTTCAACGTCGGTATCCTCGATGCGCAGAATGAAGTCGCCCTTCATGCGGCGGGCAAAGGCCCACGGATAGAACGCCGAGCGAATGTTGCCGAGGTGAATAAAGCCGGTCGGACTCGGTGCGAAGCGGGTGCGGACGCGTTGTGTCATGGTCAGGAGAAACAAAAAGGCCCGCGCACGGATGCGCGCAGGCCGACTGTCAGGGAATGCTGCATTATACGCGCTGGCTGATACGATCCCGACGTGGAATCATTTATGCTGCCACCGGTCTGACACAGGGCTATACGCGATACTACCGGCCCGGTGATGCCCACGGCATCACAATCTGCAAGGTCCCAATTCCTCGATGCAACGACGAAATTTCCTGGGCGCGTCAGCAGCAATGCTGCTGGCTGCCTGCTCATTCGGCCCCAGGCCGGACGCGACAAACACCAGCACGACCGCCACCGTGCCACCCGCCACACCCCGGCCGATCCGTATTGGCCTGGCGCTTGGCGGCGGCGCGGCGCGCGGCTTTGCCCATATCGGCGTGATCAAGGCGCTCGAGGCCCAGGGCATCCATCCTGACATCGTCACGGGTACCAGCGCGGGCTCCGTTGTGGCAGCGCTCTACGCATCGGGCATGGACGGGTTCACGCTGAACAAGCTCGCGTTGACAATGGACGAGGCCACCATCGCCGACTGGGCCCTGCCCTTTGGCACGCGCTTCGGTGGTTGGCTCAAGGGCGAGGCGCTGCAGAACTACGTCAATCGCCTGGTCAAGAATCGTCCGATCGAGGCCATGAAATTGCCGCTGGGCATCGTTGCCACGGATCTCAAGTCTGGCGACCGGATCCTTTTCCGCCGTGGCAATACGGGCCAGGCCGTGCGCGCATCGAGCAGCGTGCCGGGCGTATTCCAGCCCGTTTCGATTGGCGGGCATGACTACGTCGACGGCGGTTTGGTGGAACCCGTGCCGGTGGATTCCGCGCGTGAGATGGGTGCCGATTTCGTGATCGCGGTGAATATTTCCGCCGATCCGGCAAGTCAGAAAAACGGCGGCCAGAGCGGCGTCCTGCTGCAGACCACCGCCATCATGGGTCAGTCGATCAACAAGATAGCGCTCTCGCGCGCCGACGTCGTGATCCGGCCGGACCTGCCGGACATGGGTGGCAGCGACTTCACTTCGCGTAACCGGGCGATCCTGGCCGGCGAACAGGCCACAGCGGCGGTACTGCCAGCGCTGAGAGAAAAACTGGCCGCCGCCCGCAGTCGCCCGGCGACGACCGGCGCCGTCGCCACGCAATAATTGTCAGCATGGCCCAAACTGCCTGACAGAAATTGTCAGGTCGGATGACAAATCGTGTCACCCTTTAGTGGGGTACTTGTCTTAATACAATTACGTCGCACGCAACAAAAAAGGACTGCCTGGGCAGTCCTTTTTTGTTTGGCTTCGGGCCGGAATCAGCCGCCGTACAGCGAGCGTCCCTGGGCATTCGGATCGAAGCGCTTGAGCGTCTCGATCATGTTGCTCGTATTGTCGACGGAGCCACGGGCGGAGTCGTCAATACGGCGGGCGCCGTTGTAACGCGTCACCCAGTACGACGCACGCATGTCGTCGACACGGATCTTGCTGCCGGTGGACGGGGCGTGCACGAACTTGTTGTCGCCAATATAGATACCGACGTGCGAGAACGTGTGGCGCATCGTGTTGAAAAACACGAGATCGCCGGGGCGCAGGTCATTCACCGCAACGGTGGTGCCAACCTGGCTCATTTCCACGGAGCGGCGCGGCAACATGAAGCCGAAGGTGTCGTTGAACACGTAGCGAACGAAGCCGCTGCAGTCCAGACCCGATTCGGGGCTGTTACCGCCGAAGCGATAACGCACGCCAATCAGGCCCAGCGCGTTCATGACCAGGTCGCCAGCTTTCGTGGCGACATTGCTGGTGGAGTTCATCACCGACGACAGCAAGCCACGCTTGCCTTCCGGATGGGCGTCCGTGGCATCGGCACGGGCTTCGATCCGGGCGTCGGGGTCCTTGAACACCGTATCCGCCAGCACTCCATTCGACACAGTCGCACCGCAGGCAATGGCAATTCCAACGGCGGCGTGCGCCAGGGAATGAAGTACCGTTCGCTGCATTGGTTCTCCTGATGATCGGACTAATCTGACCGGTAAACAGACAACACCGGACAGCGTGAAAAACATCAGGGTGGATCGTACGCAAGAAGTACGCCAGCGAATTGACTCCAGTCCCGCACCAGCCGCGTGCACTGACGGTCTTCCCCAAGACCTACGCGACGGACGAACCACCCCCGAAAAAACTTATCGCGCGATCTTAAAGGAGCCACCCTTGACGTGTCAAAGATGGTTACAAATTTCCCGCAAATCGCTAGCAAATCAACGAACTAGCGTAAAAAACGCATCTAGATTCTTGATCTTCGTATAAACGGTGCGTGTTACGCAGCCGTGTCAAAGCATGCTGCAACGCACATCATTCAAGCTGCTCCAAGCTGGGCTGCCGCCATCAGCTTGCGCGTATACGGATGTTGCGGTGCGCCGAGCACCGTTTCGGTTTCACCCGACTCCACCACCTCACCGTTCTTCATCACGATGACCCGGTGCGCCATGGCGCGAATCACGGCCAGGTCGTGACTGATAAAGAGGTAGCTGAGGTTGTACTTGTGCTGGAGCTGCGACAACAGTGCCAGCACCTGCTGCTGGATCGACACATCGAGTGCTGAAGTCGGCTCATCGAGCACCAGTACCTGCGGTTTCAGGATCAACACCCGCGCAATGGCAATGCGCTGCCGCTGACCGCCTGAGAACTCGTGCGGATAGCGACCCAGCGCCGTGCGGTCGAGCCCGACCTCGCGCAGCGCCTCGATCAGACGTTCGCGCATGGACTCCGGGGACAGCCCGGGCTGATGGAGTGCAAGCCCCTCCCCCACGATCTGCTCGATCGTCATGCGAGGCGACAGCGAGCCGAACGGATCCTGGAACACCACCTGCATGCGCGAGCGCAGCGCACTGCGCTCCTTGCTCGTGCAGGTGTCGAAACTGCGGCCGAGGAACTGGATCGTTCCCCCGCTCTTGCGCTGGAGCGCGAGCACGGAATGCGCGAGTGTCGTCTTGCCTGAGCCCGATTCCCCGACGATGCCGACCGTCTCGCCCTCGCGCAGTTGCAGATTCACGTCCTTGACGGCCCGGAACGGTTCCTTGAGGAACCAGCCCGCCATCCCTGAGCGCTTCTTCATATAGTTGACGCACAGCGCTTCCGTCTCCAGCAGCACCGGCGCCAATGGCACGAGCGGCAGCACCTCGCGCCTGGGTCGACTGTCGATCAGCTTGCGCGTGTAGGGGTGGTGCGGATTGGCAAAGACTTCGGCAGTCTCGCCGGATTCCACCAGGACTCCCTTCTCCATCACGCCGACGCGCTGGGCAAATGCCCGCACCATGTTCAGGTCGTGCGTGATCAGCATCACCGCCATGCCGAACTCGGCCTGCAGGTCACGGAGCAGATCAAGAATCTGCGCGCGGATGGTCACGTCCAGCGCAGTGGTCGGCTCGTCGGCCAGTAGCAGCTTGGGCCGGCAGGCCAGTGCCATGGCGATCATCGCCCGCTGGCGCTGCCCGCCCGACAACTGGTGCGGGAAACTGTTGAAACGGTTGGCTGCGTCCGTGATGCCGGTGCGTTCCAGCAATGCGATGGCGCGGTCGCGCGCGGCGCGCCGGTCCAGCCCCTCGTGCAGCGCCAGTGTTTCGACGATCTGGTTGCCGATCGTGTAGAGCGGATTGAGTGCCGTCATTGGCTCCTGAAAGATCATGGCGATCTCGGAGCCACGGATGCGGCGCATCTCGCGGTCGGACACCTGCAGCAGATCTTCGCCCTCGAAGCGGATTGCGCCCTGGTATTGCGCATCGTCGACCAGCCGCAGCATGGCAAGCGCCGTCACGGTCTTGCCCGACCCCGACTCGCCCACCAGCGCGAAGCGCTCGCCGGCGCGCAGATCGAAGCTCACATCGCGCACCGCGCGCGTGGCATGCTCGCCCTCGCCGAACGTGACCGACAGCCGGTCCACGCACATCAACTTGGTACCCGGCATTGGTGCCGCCACCGGCTCCGTAAAGGTCATCGCGAGGCTCATTGCACGGCCTCCGTTGCCGCGCCGCGCGCCGGCACCTTCGGCGCCACGCGGCCGCGCATTTGCGCCAGCCCCATCCGCGTATCGAACGCATCGCGCAACGCATCGCCCATGAACGTCAGCAACAGCAACGTGATGACGAGCACCGCAAACGTCGACAGGGAAATCCACCAGGCGTCGAGGTTGGCCTTGCCCTGCGCCAGCAATTCACCAAGGCTTGGCGTGGTCGGCGGAACCCCAAGGCCGAGGAAGTCCAGGCTGGTCAGCGCCAGGATGGCCGCGCTCATGCGGAACGGCAGGAACGTGATCACAGGCGTGAGGCTGTTCGGCAGGATATGCCGCCACATGATCTGCACGTTCGACAGGCCCAGCGCGCGGGCAGACTTGACGTAATCAAGCGAGCGATTGCGGTAGAACTCCGCGCGCACGTAATCGGACAGCCCCATCCAGCCGAACAGCGACAGCAGGATGATCAGCAGCGTCAGGCTCGGCTCGAAAATCGATGCAAATATGATCAGTAGATAGAGTTCGGGCATCGACCCCCATATCTCGATCGCCCGCTGCGACATCAGGTCGAACCGGCCACCGAAGAATCCCATCAGCGCGCCGGTCAGCGTACCGATCAGGACGCCGATGACCGTGAGCGCCAGGCCGAACAGCACCGAAACACGGAAGCCGTACAGCAGACGCGCGAGAACGTCGCGGCCACGGTCATCGGTGCCAAGCCAGTTCTCGGCCGACGGCGGCGCCGGATTGGGCTCCTTGGCGAAGTAGTTGAGCGAATCGTACGAATAGCGGTTCGGCGGGAAAACGGCGAAATTGCCATGCGTCGTGATCCGGTCAAGGATGTACGGATCCAGGTAGTCGGTGCGCGTCGGGAAATCGCCGTCGAACGTGGTTTCCGGGTAGACCTTGACGATCGGGAAGTAATAGTCGCCCTTGTAGCGCACCATCAGTGGCCGGTCGCTCGACAGCACCTCGGCACACAGGCTCAACACGAACAGGGCCACGAACAGGATCAGGCTCCAGTAGCCGAGCCGGTTGTGACGGAAGCGCTGCCAGGCGCGCTGGCGCGGCGAGAGCGAATGCGGCAGCCCGTTCTGGATCGGGGCACGATTGAAGATGCTCATCGATGCATCCCCTCGAAGTGGATGCGGGGATCGACCATCACGTAGCAAATATCCGAAATCAGGCGCGTCACAAGACCAATCAGCGTGAACAGGTATAGCGTGCCGAGCACCACGGGGTAGTCGCGCCGCAGCACGGCCTCATAGGACAGCAGGCCCAGTCCGTCGAGCGAGAACAATGTCTCGATCAGCAGCGAGCCCGTGAAGAAGGCGCCGATGAAGGCCGCCGGGAACCCCGTCACCAGCGGAATCAGCGCGTTGCGGAATACGTGCTTCCACAGCACGCGGCGCTCGGCCAGGCCCTTGGCGCGCGCCGTCAGCACATACTGTTTGCGGATTTCCTCGAGGAACGCGTTCTTGGTCAGCATCGTGACGACCGCAAAGCTGCCCACCACCGATGCGGTGATCGGCAGCACCAGGTGCCACAGGTAGTCCATGACCTTGCCCATGATGGACAACTGGTCCCAGTTGTCGGAGGTCAGGCCGCGCAGCGGGAACCACTGTACGAACGTCCCGCCGCCAAACAGCACCAGCAGCAGCACCCCGAGCACGAAGCCCGGGATCGCATAGCCCACCAGCACAATCATGCTGCTGATTACGTCAAACCGGCTGCCCGCCCGGATCGCCTTGGAAATGCCGAGCGGCACCGATATCAGATAAGTCAGGAAAAACGTCCAGAGCCCCAGGCTGATCGAGACTGGCATTTTCGACTTGACCAGCTCCCAGACACTGCGGTGCTGAAAGTAGCTCTGGCCAAGGTCGAACCGGGCGAAGCGCTTGAGCATCAGGAAATAGCGCTCGAGCGGCGGTTTGTCGAACCCGTACAGCGCCTGGATCTCCTTGATCTTGTCGGGGTCAACGCCGCGCCGGCCGCGATACTCGGCGCCGCCGCCGCTGGCCTCTCCGCCGCCGCCCCGCCCTTTCATCTCGAGCATCATCTGCTCGACCGGGCCGCCGGGCACGAACTGGATCACGACGAACGTAAGCGTGATGACACCGATCAGCGTCGGGATCATCAGCAGGATGCGCTTCAACAGGTAGGCAAGCATGGCCGTCCGGGTTCGGGATTACTGGGTTTTCGGCGTCAGGTCATTACGCCACCAGTTGGAGAGGATCCAGCCCTCCGCCGTGTAGTAGTACGGCAGACGCGTCGGGTACGCCATCTCCTTGCGATACGCCACACGATGGAATGCACTGTACCAGTTTGGCACGATGTAGTACCCATGCATCAGCACACGGTCGAGCGCACGGCCGGCCGTGACCAGTTCCTCTTGCGACCGCGCATGCAGAAGCGCATCAACGAGTTTGTCGACGGCGGGCGACTTAAGTCCGAAAAGATTGTCCGAACCTGGCGTACCCGCCGCTTCGGCCGAGAAGCGGTCGCGCAGTTCGTTGCCCGGACTTTGCGAATCCGGGAAGCGGATCGACACCATGTCGAAATCGAAATCCTCGAGCCGCTTCTGGTACAGCGCGAAGTCCGTGGTGCGCTGCCGCACTTCGATGCCAAGCTTCTCCAGATTGTGGATATATGCGGTGATGACGCGGCTCATCGCGCCGCCGTCGTCGAGGAACTCGAACACCAGCGGATCGCCCTTGGAGTTGCGCAGGGCGCCATCTTCATATGTCCAGCCCGCCTGCGCCAGCAGGCGGCGCGCATCGCGCAGGTTGTCGCGCAGCGAGCGCGGCGGATTCGTGGTCGGCTGCACGACGTCCGTGCCAAACACCTCGGCTGGCAATTCGGCACGCAGCGGATCCAGCAGTTGCAGCTCACGCGGGCCCGGCCTGCCGTCGAAGGTCGAGCTGGCGGCCAGTTCGCTGTTTGAGAACCAGCTATCGAGCCGCTTGTAGGCCCCATAGAACAATTGCCGGTTCAGCCATTCGAAGTCGAGCGCCAGGATCAGCGCCTGGCGCACGCGCACGTCCTGGAAGATCGGCTTGCGCATGTTCATGACGAAGCCCTGCATACCGGCGCCATTGCGGTGCGGGAACTCGGTCTTGATCAGCTCGCCCTCGCGGAAACGCGTGCCAACGTAGCTCTTGGCCCAGTTCTTCGACCGATATTCGACGATGGCGTCGAATTCACCGGCCTTGAATGCCTCGAGCTTGGCGGTCTCGTCCTTGTAGAGGCGGTAGACCACGCGGTCGAAATTGAATGTCCCGCGCCGCACGGCCAGATCCTTGCCCCAGTACTTCGGATCTCGCTGGAATATGATGCCGCGCCCGGCATCGTACCGCTCGATCTTGTACGGGCCGCTCGTGATCGGTTCCTCGAACGTCAGCTTGTCGAACGGCACCTTGGCCGTCCATTTCTTCGAGAACACGGGGAGCGAGCCGACGATCAGCGGCAATTCGGCGTTACGTTGCTTGAAGTCAAAGCGCACCGTGCGTTCGCCGGTCACCACCACGGCCTTCACATCGGTGCACATGCTGCGATAGCCCGGGCTAGCGAACTTGCCCATCAGCATGTCGTACGAGTATTTGACGTCCGATGCCAGCACGGGGTCGCCATTGACGAAGCGCGCTTCGCGGCGGATATGGAAGGTCACCGACAGTTCGTCGGGTGCCACGGTCACATCGTCGGCCAGCAGGCCATAGGCGCTGGCGGTCTCGTCCGCACTGCTGATCAGCAGCGATTCGAACATCAGGGCATTGAGCCCCGGTGCGGAAGTGCCCTTGAGCGTGAACGGATTGAACTTGTCGAAGCTGGTGCGGCGGTCGGGGTTGGCCAGCGTCAGCGTGCCGCCCTGAGGCGCATCGGCATTGACGTAATCGAAATGCTTGAAGTCCGGCGCATACTTGAGGTCGCCGTGGAGCGCAAAACCATGGGCAGCGAACGCGGATGCGGGAAAACCCGAAGCCAGCACGATAGACAGTGCCACGCCCCATTGCACCACCACGCGTCGACGGAAGCACTGCCCGGCCGCCCGAAGCGGCCAACGTGCGTGAATCAGCATCCGGTTGCAGACCTCCACATAGCCCAGGACATCCCGGCGGCTTGTGGCCGGGCGAAGTTGTGCGACAATTTTACATGCGTTCGGGTAGCCCCCAGCCATCCGGACATTCCCTCTACGCGGCGCAACAAAAAGCGGGGAACTTTACCCGTCATGCACCGGCCATGTGCCCACGCATGAACACGCCCGTCCTCACATCACTTGGAGAATTTATGGGATTTCTGGCAGGTAAGCGGATCCTGATCACCGGCTTGCTTTCGAACCGTTCGATTGCATACGGCATCGCAGCAGCATGCAAGCGCGAAGGCGCAGAACTGGCATTCACCTATGTCGGCGAACGTTTCAAGGACCGCATCACGGACTTCGCCAAGGAATTCGGCTCCGACATGATCTACGAATGCGACGTGAGCAGCGATGAACAGATCGCCGCCACGTTCGCCGCGCTGGGCCAGCGCTGGGACAAATTCGACGGTCTGGTGCATTCGATCGGCTTTGCCCCGCGTGAGGCCATCGCCGGAGACTTCCTCGATGGGCTGTCGCGCGAAGGCTTCCGCATCGCCCATGACATCTCGGCCTACAGCTTCCCCGCGCTGGCCAAGGCCGCGCTGCCGCTGCTGAACGACAAGGCATCGCTGCTGACGCTGACCTACCTGGGCGCCGAGCGCGTGGTACCGAACTACAACACGATGGGCCTGGCCAAGGCGTCGCTGGAAGCCAGCGTGCGCTACCTGGCCTCCGCCGTCGGCCCGCGCGGCATGCGCGCCAACGGCATTTCGGCCGGCCCGATCAAGACGCTGGCCGCGTCGGGCATCAAGGACTTCGGCAAGCTGCTCAAGCACTTCGAGGACGTGGCCCCGATGCGCCGCAATGTGACGATCGAGGAAGTCGGCAACGTCGCCGCCTTCCTGCTGTCGGATCTGGCCAGCGGCGTGACCGGTGAAATCACCTACGTCGACGGCGGCTACAACATCGTCGGCACCGCTGTCGAAGAATAAGCCCGGCCCGCACCGTCCTGCGACCAAAGCTGCGACCAAAGCGCTCCACCACGGAGCGCTTTTTCTTTATGCCACCGCCACGATGGCGGCCACCGCCCGCTCTGCGGCCGGGGACAGCGTCCGCTGCGCCAGCCGCACGATTGCGAACTGCATTGGCACTTCGGGCATCTCGGGCACATCAAGCGGAATCAGCCGCCCAGCCTCCAACTCTTCCCGCACGGCGCGTGCAGGCGCCAGCAGCACGGCGTCGGCATGCTTCGCGAGGTGTGTCAGGGCCCGGAAGTCGTTGCTTTCGACCTGGAACGGCAACTCCTGGCCAGGCTTGCAGCGCAGCAGCTTGCGCAGCCGCTCGTGCGTCTCGGGCGGGAACACGACCGATGCCAGCGCCGCCTCACGCAGCGTTTGCAGTGAAACGGCCCGCCCCGCCAACGGATGCCCCGCCCTGACGAACATGCCACCCGCCTCCGCCGGCAGCCGCTGCACCTTGAGTTCGGCCACTGTCGGCACCGTGCTGTGCTCGACAACCGCAAAATCGATCCGCTCGGCCCGCAGGGCGTCCAGCAACGCCTGGGGATGACTGACTTCGGTGGCAATGCGCAGCTTCGGCCATTGCCGATGAAGCGCGCAGAGCATCTCCGGCAGCAGGATGGCCGCCGGAAATGCGCCGAGCCCGATCTGAACGCTGCCGATCTCGTGCTGCCTGACCAGCGTCAGGTCGCGGGTCAGGCAGTGCGACTCAAACAGGATGCGCCGCGCGCGCTCGGTAACCATGCGCCCCACGGCCGTCAGCGTCACGCCACGCGTGCCGCGGTCGAACAGCACCGCGCCGGCTTCTTCCTCCAGCGTCTGGATACTCCGCGTCAGCGCCGGCTGGCTCAAGTGCACGCGACGCGCCGCAGCCGCCAGCGAGCCCTCCTCCGCCACTGCAACCAGATGCTCTAGTCGTTTCAGGTTCATGTATGCGACAAATGCATTGCTGCGATACGAAATTTGCAATTGAATTATAGGCAGCCGGCGCATCCAATAGACGCTTTCCCAACCCAATCGCCCAGAGTCCACGCAATGCGTCTTGCCCGCTTCACCGTCTTTGCCTCTGCCGCGCTGACGATGTCCGTCGCGCTGGCCGGCCCGAATCCCGCCACACCGATCACCGAACAGTCGAATGCCGAATGGCTGCGGAAGCTGCCGTTTGCCGATCGGGCCGACTATGCGGACGCGCAGCGCGGCCTGGTGGCACGCTTTCCGGAGCGCACGATCAAGACTGCCGACGGCAGGGTGGCCTGGGATTTTGGCGCCTACGCGTTCGAGTCCGCGGCCGATGCGCCGCCCACCGTCAATCCGAGCCTGTGGCGCCTGGCCCAGCTGAACAACGAGGCTGGCCTGTTCAAGGTGACGGATCGCGTCTACCAGATCCGGGGCGCCGACCTGGCGAACATGAACATCATCGAAGGCGATACCGGTCTGATCGTCATCGATACGCTGCTGACGGCGGAGACGGCCCGCGCGGCGCTCGACCTCTATTACGCGAATCGCCCGCACAAACCCGTTGTGGCCGTCATCTACACGCATAGCCACGTCGACCATTTCGGCGGCGTGCGCGGCATCGTCAGCGAGGCCGACGTGAAGGCCGGCAAGGTGGAAATCATTGCGCCAAACGGCTTCATGGACGAAGCGGTCAGCGAGAACGTGCTGGCGGGCGGCGCCATGGGCCGCCGCGCGCAGTTCATGTACGGCACCAACCTGCCGACTGGCGCCACCGGCCAGGTCGACACCGGCCTGGGCAAGGCAACCGCGCGCGGCACGATCACGTTGCTGGCACCCACCACGTCGATCACCAAGCCGATCGAAACACGCCGCATCGACGGCGTCGACTTCGAGTTCCAGCTCACGCCGGGCACGGAAGCGCCTGCGGAAATGAACATCTACCTTCCGCAGTTCCGCACACTATGCATTGCCGAGAACGCGGTGCGCACCCAGCACAACCTGCTGACGCTACGCGGCGCGCAGGTACGTGATGCGAAGGGGTGGTCCTACTTCCTGAGCCAGGCGTTGCTGCGCTATGGCGACCGGACCGATGTGCTGATCGGCCAGCATCACTGGCCCACCTGGGGCCACGCACGGATCGTGGAGATGCTGTCCGACCAGCGAGACATGTATGCATACCTCAACGACCAGACGCTGCGGCTGATGAACCAGGGGCTGACACCGCTGGAAATCGCCGACACGCTCAAGACCCTGCCCGAGCCGCTGGCCAGCAAGTGGTACGCACGCGATTACTACGGCTCTGTCAGCCATAACGTACGCGCCGTCTATCAACGCTATCTTGGCTTCTACGATGGCAACCCGGCCCACCTGAACCCGCTGCCGCCCGAGGAGTCGGCCAAAAAGACGATCGAATGGATGGGCGGTGCCGACGCCGTACTGGCCAAGGCGCGCGACGCCTATGCACGGGGCGACTACCGCTGGGTCGTGCAGATCGGCAACGAGCTGGTCTTCGCCGACCCGTCCAATGCGGCAGCCCGCGCGCTGCAGGCCGACGCGCTGGAGCAACTCGGCTACCAGAGCGAGAACGCAACCTGGCGCAATATCTATCTGAGCGGCGCGCAGGAACTGCGCAACGGCGTCGACAAGAAACGGGCCGCCCCGCTTGGCTCACCTGACCTGGTGCGCGCGCTGACGGTACCGAACTTCTTCGATTATCTGGCCGTGCGCCTGAACGCGGACAAGGCCGCCGGCAAGACAATGACGCTGAACTGGCAGTTCACCGACCTGAAGCAGCGCTACGCCATGACGCTGCGTAACAGCGCGTTGACCTACGTGGCCGAAGCCCAGCACGCGCAGCCAACTGCCACGATCACACTGACCAAGGCCACGCTGGACCAGATCAGCCTGAAGCAAATCACGTTGCCGCAGGCGATGCAGTCCGGAGCGATCCGCATCGACGGCAACCCGCAGGCGGTGGCCGGTTTGTTCGGCATGCTCGACACATTCGATCCGGCGTTCAACATCGTCACGCCGCACGGATACCAGAAGTAGCGGAGGGGCGATCCCCAGAATGACGGCACGCGGAGACGGGATGGCAATGTGAATTAGACATTACTTACATAGGGCTGTACGGCCGGATTACCCTCCCTCTCCAGCTTCGCGCAAAGCTCATGGCAGTCAGGATCTGATAGTATCCCCCCCTATACTATTTCAGCCTTACCTGTCATGAGCCACACCATCCACGACAAGCAGAAGCTCATCAACCGCGTGCGCCGCATTCGCGGGCAGATCGATGCCATCGAGCGCGCCCTCGATGAGGAGAAGGGTTGCCTGGACGTCCTGCAGCAAATCACAAGCTGCCGTGGCGCCATGAACGGCCTACTGAGCGTCGTGCTGGAAGAGCACATCCGTTGCCACCTTGTCGACGCCGAGCCTGACAGGAACGACGGCGAAGGCGATTCCCGCGAGGTGCTCATCGAGGTGGTTCGGAGCTATTTCAAGTAAGGATTGGCGCCGCCAGGACGAACAGGACCACAGCACCTTCTCAGTCATTACCATGCAAACTCAGGATCTATCCCGGTGGACGCACTCCCACGTGTTCGATACCGGCAATCACGCCGCTGAGCGGGGTACCCGGCTCGTCATGCTGATCACCGCAGCCATGATGTTCGTGGAAATCGCGGCGGGCCTCTGGTTCAACTCCATGGCCCTGCTGGCCGATGGCTGGCATATGAGCTCGCATGCGCTGGCCATCGGGCTTAGCGCCTTCGCGTATGCCGCCGCTCGCCGCTATGCGAACGACGCGCGCTTTGCCTTCGGCACCTGGAAAATTGAAGTGCTGGCCGGCTTCGCGAGCGCTGTCTTCCTGCTCGGCATCGCCGCGCTGATGGTGTTTGGTTCCGTTGAGCGCATGATTACGCCGCAGGCCATTCACTACAAGGAAGCGATGGCCGTCACGGTCATCGGACTGGTGGTCAACCTTGCCTGCGCTCTCATCCTCGGTGGCGCGCACGACCATGGCCATGGACACCATCACGGCCAGCACCATGGCGCACATGCGCACGACGACCATGACCACGAGCACAAGCATCATGACCTGAACCTGCGGTCGGCCTACGTACACGTCCTGGCGGACGCCGCCACTTCTGTGCTGGCGATTCTTGCGCTGGGCGGCGGCTGGCTGTTTGGCTGGAGTTGGCTTGACCCGGTGATGGGCATAGTGGGTGCTGTGCTCGTTGGCGCCTGGGCATTCGGCTTGCTGCGGCAGACCGGCGTGGTCCTGCTGGATCGCGAGATGGATCACGACGTCGTCGAAGAGATCCGTGAGGTCCTGGCGACGTTCAACGTGGGAGACAGTGCCACGCAACTGGTCGATCTTCACGTTTGGCGCGTGGGCAAGGAGAAGTTCTCGTGTGCCCTCAGCCTGGTCACGGACGACGCGGCCTTGTCAGCCGCAAAGATCAGGCACGCACTCAGCATTCACGAAGAAATCGTGCACTTGACGGTCGAGATCCATCGCTACGGCGATGGCGACGAACGCACGCAAAGCGCGTTGGCACCTGCCTGTCACTGATCCCGATGCAGGCAGGCCAATGTCTGCCTGCGACAATCTCCGCCCCTCAAGGTCTCCCGACTACATGTGATCTCACCTGCATCGCCGCAGGCCACCCGGCAGCGGTGCAGCACAGCCCCCTGCCTCCGTTGATCCAGCGCAAGGGGCTCCGGATGCTGCGTGCCAGTATGAATTCGCACGAGGCATGACCTCTGCCAACTCAATCCAGCAGGAGATCACGATGAGCAACATCCGTCTTTACGATCCGTTCTCCATCGAGCCGATTGGCGACATGTTCCAGGGCATGCTGCGCGCAATGCGTGGAAGCGGAGAGCCCGGATTCGCCTTCAAGGTAGATGTGACGGAGTCCGACAAGGACTACACCGTGGTTGCCGAAATCCCCGGCGCGAAGAAGGAAGACATCAGTGTTTCCGTGGAGCGCGGCACGGTGATGATCTCGGCCAAGGTCGAGAAAGCCAGCGAAGAGAAGCAAGGTGAGCGCGTGATCCGGCGTGAGCGCTACAGCGGCAGCATGCAGCGGGCGTTCACCCTGGATACGCCGGTGGACGAAAGCAAGGTGGACGCCAGCTACGAGGATGGCGTACTGCGCGTCTTGCTGCCCAAGGCCGAAGCCACACCGCAACGAAAGATCAGCATTCGCTGACCATCGTCGCGAACCTCGCAGGGACTGTCGCCGCTGCGCGCGTCGCGCTACCGGCGGCATCCTTGCGCTCGCTGCAATGACGATCGATGCAGGAGAAGTGCTATGAAGACCGACTTGCAACTGAAGAAGGATGTCAGCGACGAACTCGAGTGGGATCCGTCCATCGCTGCCGCCGGCATCGGCGTCGAGGCGCAGAACGGCTACATCACCCTCACCGGGCATGTCAGGAATCTGCCGGAGAAGCTGGCGGCGGAACGCGCGGCCGAGCGAGTCGGAGGCGTCAAGGGCGTCATTGTGAAGCTGAACGTCGGGCAGCAGATGGAGGCCGGAGATGAGGCGCTTGCCAAGGCGTGCCGCGAAGCGCTGCAGGCGTATGTGCACGTTCCGGCGGATGACATCCGGCTTCACGTGGAGAAAGGTTGGGTGACATTGTCCGGCGATGTCCAGTGGGGCTACCAGCGCCACACCGCCGAGCATGTGGTGAGCCTGATCCGCGGCGTCAACGGTGTCCTGAACGATATCCGGATCACCCCGCGCCTCGCGCCCGAGGATATCGAGGGCAAGATTGATGCGGCTTTGCGCAGGCATGCCGAACGTGAAGCCTCGCACATCCACGTCAAGGCCGAGGCTGGCGTCGTCACGCTCGAGGGCACCGTGGACTCGCTGGCGGAGCGACGGGCAGCAGCCGGGGCTGCGTGGTCCGCGCCCGGCGTCTCGCAGGTGATCAACAACCTGCGCATTCGATAGGACATCGACAGAAATTCTCAGCGGAGCCGGCAGCGCCCCGCTTCAGTCGTCATCGATCCGGACTGCGGGATGCTGCGCCGCAAAGGCGGTAGCGTAGGCAAGCTCCCCGGAAGCCTGTGCATTCAAGGTGAACAGTGTCTGGCCGGCCGTCACCTTGTCGCCCAGGCGCACCTTCATCTCGATGCCCGCCTCAGGGTGCTCGGGGGCGCCGGCCAGCCGCGCAGCGCGCGCGATGCGCCGGCAGTCGATCTCGTGCACCTGCCCGGAACGGTCGGCCAGGATATCGTGGCGGAAGACTGCCTCACCGGGGGTTCTCAGCCCACCCTGGGCCTCGCAGATTGCCTGGAACTTCTGCCACGCCGCGCCACGTGAAAGTATCCTTTCAGCCTCTTCCCCCCCCTCCCCTTCGCGGCACACACCACAAAGCTCCAGCAAGGCGCCGGCCAGCATGATGCTGCGCGTGCGCAGATCAACCGGCGCCTGCGGCGCACACTGGAGCACCTCGAGCACATCGCGCGCTTCGAGCGCCGGCCCGACCCCGCGTCCGACGGGCTGCCTGCCGTCGCTCTGGACGATGGCCAGATGCAAGCCAAACACCTCACCGACGTGTTCGAGCATCGCACGCAGGCGTCCGAGGTCCTGCAAGCTGCGCACTTTTGCCGTCGGTCCTACCGGGACATCGATCAATACATGTGTGGAACCGGCGGCAATCTTCTTCGAGAGAATGGAAGCCACCATCTGTGCATCGCTGTCGAGCGCCAGTGCGCGCTCCACCCGGATCAACAGATCGTCTGCGGGGCTCAGAGACAATGCGCCGCCCCAGGCCAGTGCCGCGCCGGTACGCTCCACCACTCGCCTCATTTCCCTGGCATCGAGGGCCACGCGGGTCAGAACGGCCATGGTGTCCGCCGTACCCGCTGGCGATGTAATCGCACGTGACGAAGTCTTGGGCACCAGCAACCCGGCCGCCGCGGCAATCGCCACCACAATCGGCGACGTGCGATTACCCGGAACGCCGCCTACGCAGTGCTTGTCGGCCACTATCGGTGTGGCCCATTGCAGGGTCTCGCCCGCCTCGACCATCGCACGCGTCAGATCGGCCGTTTCACGCAGGCTCATGCGGCCGTTGGCACAGGCAGCGAGGAATGCGGCAATGTGAACGTCCGAATAGCGTTCCGCCGCGATGTCCGTGACAACCGCAGCCAGTTGTGCACGGTCCAGACGATGGCCGAAGATCTTGCTGCGCACGTCACGCAACGATTCCAGCGACGGCGCATGACTGATCCATACGGCATCTCCGGCACGCGCCTGCAGATGGTCGCAGGCGCTCCTGGAAAGGCTGGCCTCCTCCATGGAGAGCAGCACTGCATCCACGGTGTTGACCGTGGCAATCAGCGATCTCTGACCAATCCTTACCGTGACACGAGCCTGCGCGGAAAATCCCTCCGCCCGGCATACCGCGCAATCGCGGTTCAGGTAGACGACGTGTTCCTGCCAAGTATCGATGCCCAATGGCCGGAATGCCAGCGGCCCATTGTCATTGCATGGCGCGGTGGGCGTGCTCGCGGCCATCATGCCTAAATTGCGAAACGAAAATGGCCGCTATGCAGCACGACGTTGCTTGCGCCGGTCAACTCGAAGAGGCTTTTGGCAACCGATTCAATGTCCGGCTTGTGGCGCTCATACGCCGCCAGCAGGTCCTCGAACCGGTATGACCGTGCGCCGAAGTGATCTTCCAGCGCTTCTGCCGTAACGCCATACGACGCCAGGCTCCCGTCGACACGCACCGAGCACTGCAGGCTCGGGCCAGCGGGACAGTACGAGGGAGCTTGATTCAGGAAGTCTATCTGTCTCATGACGGGTCCGACGATGCGTTGGATGCGAGCGATTCCGGCAATCCGTGTCATTCCGGACTGCCTGTATCAACCCTAGCTTCCGGTGAACAGATGGGATTGATGTGTATCAAGCTCCCCGAATCCCTACGGCCTACGCTCGATCGAAAGAGGGTTGGGCATTACTGCCCGGCCATCCGAATCCGCTTCACCGACGAAACACCCGCTCATGCACCCATCGTTCTGCGTCAAGTCAGTCGCCGTTGCAATGGCGGCGGTCGCCGTCGCGGTCGCCGTCGTCCACGCGCAAGTGCCCTCGCCCGAGATTCGCGAATCGGGCGGCGTCCCCTACGTCTCGGGCGGCGTTGGCATCGACGACGTCAGCCAGATGAAAGCACTGGCCCCCGGGTTCAACGTCCGGCTTCGGTTCGCGGACGAATCGAATGGCAACTCGCTTTCCGATGTATTGATCGTGGTGCTGGATGAGAGGAATGAACGCGTGCTCCGCGTGCGCACTGAAGGTCCGCTTCTCTATATGAAGCTGCCACCGGGCCGCTATCTCCTGGCCATGGCGTATCTGGACAGTGTCCGTCAGTTGCCAATCACTGTCGGGCGTACGCCGATGCAACTGACGATCGGCTTCCACGTGGAGGACGTTGACGTCTCATTGCAGCGCGGTCACGACAGTTCGCGTTAGCGCAGTGACTTTATAGATCCTCGTCGGAGTCGAACAGATGATTGCGCATCGCGTATCGCACCAGCGCGGCGTCGCTTGCCAACTGCATCTTCTCCATCAGGCGCATCTTGTAAGTGCTGACGGTCTTCGCGCTCACGCATAGGGCCGACGCGATACTGGTGAGCGGTTCGCCCAGCACCAGGCGCCGATACACCTCCAGCTCCCGGTCCGACAATCGCATGTGCGGTGCCTCGCCACGATGGTCCTGCAAGCTCGTGGCAATTTTTTCGGCGATGGCCATGCTGACGTAGGTTTCCCCATTGGCGACCTTGACGATGGCGGAGACCAGCTCGGTTGCGGCGCTCTCCTTGGTCAGGTAGCCGGCCGCGCCGGCCTGGAATGCGCGCACGATGTATTGCTCCTCGGCGTGCATGGTGAGCACGAGGATGCGTAACGCCGGATGCTGGTCGCGCAGCAGGCGAATCAGTTCCAGCCCGCTTCGGCCAGGCATGGACAGGTCGAGCAGCAGCACCTGCGGTGAGGACTCGCGCACCAGTGAGAGCACCTGCGTGCCGTCGGCGGCTTCCGCGACGACCTCGAACCTGCCGGCCCGCTCCAGAATCTGTCTCAATCCGTCGCGGACGACAGCGTGATCATCGGCAATCATTACGCGCGTCATGCTTTGGCCTCTACCCCATGCGGCGGGATGGTCACGATCAGCAGGAATCCGTCTCCCGGTTCGCTTTCGATCGTGGCGGCCACGTCCTCCAGTCGCAATGCCCGGGACTCCGGTGCGGTGTCATCACATCTGAACGAAATATAGGGCAGCAAACGGCGTCCGCAATCGGAGGAGCACACGCCAGCAATCCCTTGCCGGGTGTTGCTGGAATTCTTCAGAATCCCGGTGTTGTGCATCGAACCACACTTTCCCCTTTGCATCGGCAACGCCCCCCGGATTGATGCGTATCAACCCTCTTTCCGGGTCCGTGCATAGATTGAGCAGTAGCCAATCGTTGTTGCCGCTGTTACCTGACGGGGGAGCCGAGATGCCTGAACGTTCCGAAGACTGCCTTACCGAGCAGCACCTGCGCCTCTTTGGCGGCATCGTGCACTGGTTCGCGCGCCACGAAATCCTGATGGAGGATGTCATGTCCGCGGTCTCCGGCGCCAGCCGGGCCGACGTCATGCTGCTGACGCGCCGTCTGGATTTCAATGCGAAGCGCGAAGCGCTGCTGGATCTTCTACGCCACCACGGCACGCCCGTGGACAAGTTCGACCGGATTTGTGCGTATCTGCTGGTTCCCCATACCCAGATGTCCCTGTGGCGCGACATTGCACATTCCACCTGGCGCCCGGGCAGGCATCTGGAACTCATCCAGCCGAACTGGATCCTGAATCTGCCCGCAACGATCAGGCCGATCACGGATGACCTCGATGAACCAAGCGAGCGACAGATGTCGCGCGACGACCGGGAACTGACCTACTCGATCCAGGACCTTCAGGACGTCGAAGGCATTCTGGCGGCGAACTATCGCGCGCTGTCCGAGTTCCTGCATGAGGCCGGGCTTCTGCCGGCAGCCAGCGGCGGCCGCCAGGCCGCTCATTCCAGCGAATAGGACTGCCGGTACTCCGGCATCGTGACGGGCCAGCGGAGTTCCCGCTCGATGTGCTGCCGCATGGCATCGCTGGCGTGCGGCTCGCCGTGCACGACAAACGTGCCGCGCGGCGCGCCGCCGAATCCTTTCAGCCAGGTCATCAACTCCGCCGCGTCGGCGTGCGCGGAAAGGTTCTGGATCTGGGCCACGTCAGCCCGCACGCCGATATCCTTGCCATGCATGCGAACCACGCGCCCGCCAGCGGCAAGCATTGCACCGCGCGTACCGGCGGCCTGGAATCCGGTCAGCAGAATGGTATTGCGGGGATCGGGTCCGAAGCTCTCCAGATGATGCAGCACCCGGCCGCCCGTCGCCATGCCGCTGCCCGCGAGGATGATCTTCGGTGTACGGTCGCGGTTCAGCCAGATGGACTGGTCGACGCTTTGCACGGGCGTCGCCAGCGCGCAGGCTGCGGTGCAGGCCGCGCGATCGATACGCAGTTCCTCGGCGTGTCGCGCGAAGATCTTGGTAGCTTCCGCCGCCAGCGGACTGTTGAGGTAGACGGGAACGTCCGGTATGCGCCCGAGTTCGCGTAGCCGATACAGGCAATACAACAACGACTGGGTGCGGCCAACCGCAAACGCAGGGATCACGAGCGTACCGCCCCGCCCGATCGTGCGTTGGACGACGTCGCACAGCGTGTCCAAAGGATCCTCGGCCGGATGAAGCCTGTCCCCGTAGGTGGACTCCACGAGCAGCCAGTCGGCCTCGCGCACGGGCTCGGGCGCAAGCATCACTAGATCCCGTTGCCGGCCAAGATCACCCGAGAACACGATACGCTGACCGTCAACATGCACGGTCACGCTAGCTGCGCCAATGATGTGACCGGCCCGGTGGAACTCCACATCCACGCCGGCCGCTGCCGAACAGCGAGTCCCATAAGGAACCGGCTCGAGCCTGCGCAACGCCCGGGCAGCATCGGCACTCGTGTATAGCGGCAGCGCCGGATGGTGCCGGGAAAACCCCTTGCGGTTCGCGTAAATCGCATCTTCCTCGGCCAGCGCGGCACTGTCTGGCAGCAGGATGCCGCATAGCTGCGCGGTGCCCATCGTGCAGAACACGCGCCCCCTGAAGCCATTGCGCACCAGCAAGGGCAGGTAGCCGCTGTGATCGATATGCGCGTGGGTAAGCACCACCGCATCGAGGCTGGCGGGATCCACCGGAAGCGGGTCCCAGTTGCGCAGGCGCAGGGCCTTGAATCCCTGGAACAGCCCGCAGTCGACCATGACCCTGCTGCGGCCTGTATCGAGCACGTACCTGGAACCGGTTACGCAGTCGGTGGCGCCCAGGAACTGCAGTTTCATGACAGCCCCCGATCCGGCGAGTTGGAAACCAGCGGCCGGGCCGCAATCCGCCCGGATGCACCATGCCGCGCGGCGTCAGGCAGCATTGCCTCCGACCATCCTGCGTGCGACGTAGCGGTGCTCGCCCTTGGCTTCGGCGGCCTCAGGAATTGGGGGCCCTCCGCGCAGCCGGCACAGGCTACTGCCAGCATCACGCATGCGGCCAACCCCAGACGGTGACGACATCCTGCATAGGTGTTCACGATTTCATCCTTCACCGTGGGTCAGTGCGACATCAGGACCGGCACCGTCATCGATGCCAATAGCGTGCGGGTGACGCCTCCGAGCACAAGCTCTCGCAGTCGGCCGTGGCCGTAGGCGCCCATCACGATCAGGTCAGCGTTGAAATCCGCCGCGCGCGACAGCAGCAACTCGCCGGTCGCCAGGTCGGAGCCGCCCACGGCGTTTTCGACGTTGACGGTAACGCCGTGGCGCATCAAGACCCGGGCCGCGTGGCTGGCGGGCGTTGCGTCCGCAGGGATTTCGTCGGGCACGGTCTGGGCGCTCAGGATCGTCGCCTGGGCCCCTGTGATCAGCGGGATCGCATCGTGCAAGGCCCTCGTTGCTTCCCTGCTGCCGTTCCACGCCACCAGGACCCGCGTGCCAACCGTCGGGAAATCCCCCGTGAAGGGAACCACAAGCACCGGCCTGCCGGTTTCGAGAATCAGGGACTCCAGGAACTGATGCGCAACGAAGCCTTCGATATCGCCGGGATCGTGCTGCCCCGCAACAATCAGCGCGGCTTCACGGGCTTCGCGCAGCGCCATCATCACGGGCTCGGTCTCCACCGTACGCCACTCGGCTTGCACGGGTAACGCCCTGACGGCGTCCTCGAACCGGCACCGCACTTCGTCGCGAAGGCGGTGGCGCCGCTCGACCTCCTCCGCCACGAATTGCGCTGCGCCTTGCACAACTCCATACCACGCCGGGTCGGGCACGAACCCCGCAAACAGGGCAATCAACCGGCATTCGTTGGCCACCGCCAGGCGGGCCGCCAGGTCCAGGCGCCGCATGGAGGCCCGGGTGGTATCGAGATGCACCAGGATGCTGTCGTAGCGCATGGCTTTACTCCATCGGCCTGGATGGCCGTGGTTCCAATTTAGGGGGGCTCCTGCACTGGCAGTTGATGGAAGTCAACCCCGCCTTCCGTACCTCGACCGGGCCGGGTCTGGCCAGATCACGGCAAACGGGTTGCAACGCCGGGCGCAATAAGCCTTGATGTCCGTCAACTCCGGCGATGCACAGGCCACTACCCTCAAATCGGCCGCACCCATGCGCCTGTATTCCCTTGCCACGGAGTTGCTCACCATGTACCAACGCATATTGGTTGCAGTAGACGGCAGTCATTCGTCCGATCTCGCCCTGAGCCAAGCCATCACAGTCGCCAAGGCGATGGGTGCGGAGGTCCAGGTAGTTTTCGTAGCGGACGATAGTGACCTGTTCTTCGAAGTCGCCCACACCAACAATGAAGCCCTGATGAAAAATATCGCGTCGTTCGGGAGTGACGTGCTCAAGGCAGCCAGCGCACGCCTGACCGAAGCCGGTATCCGCTGTTCGAGCAGACTGTTCGAGAAACCCATCTCGCCGGGGAAGATCTCCGCCACCATCGTCGCGGAAGCCGACACATGGAACGCCGATCTGATTGTTCTTGGCACACACGGCCGCCGCGGCATCAAGCGCATCGTCATGGGCAGCGTGTCCGAGGGCGTCGTCAGCAAGACTTTCAGACCGATCCTTCTTATCCATAGCGAAGCGAAGGACTGACCCCCTCAGATCGTCGTCGGGAGCCTGTCATGAGAGTCGAGGAAGTCTGTTCTCGCCGCATGTTCCATGTACCGGCATCGTGCAGCCTGCTGGAGGCCGCCCGCCACATGCGGGATCGCCATACCGGCGCACTATTTGTCACGGAGCGCACCGCCACCGGACTGCGCGTGAACGGCGTCGTGACCGAACGCGACATCATCGTGCATGGTCTGGCCAATGCCGCCGATTGCGGCAGCACACCCGTGGCAACCGTGATGACCCTGGGCGTCGTGACGGTCGACGGGAACGCGGCAGTCAGCGATGCCCTGCGAACCATGCTGGCTCACGGCGTACGCCGCGTCGCTGTGCTGAGCGAGCTTCGTACGGTGTTGGGGGTACTGTCGATGGATGACGCCATCCGCGCGCTGGGGGCCGACTGGGCCTTGCTCGCCAGCATCCTCCAGCGGGAAAGGGCACACGAAAGCATCGAGGGAAGCAAGGAGCCGTTGTTCCTCTGAACCTTCTACGCTGAACCTTCTACGCGGAACCTCCGCGCCAGGGCACCACGGCGTCACCCGTGGCAGGCCCTGACGCAATGCCGCCGACTCAAAGGCTGGCGGCCTGCACCGGATTTCGGCGCGCGACGGCATCCAGGATGCGCAGTCCCTTATTCGTCACTTGCGCTCGTTCTCCGCCAGGTGCCGACGCCTCAAGCCGGACGAGCTCTCGCAAAACGAGGGCGCTGACATCGGCCGGATCAAGCTCCCTGCCCTGATCGGAGCCGCCAAGCACTATCAGTGCCGCGATTTCGTGCGGACTAAGCATCTCTGTCTCCCCGATCCACCAAACCCGCCCCTTCTGGAGGCGATATCCGGCGGAAGTACGCTGCGATTTGCGGACGGAACTATAGGAGTCAGCGCACGAAGGCGCGGCCGTTTCAGCGAATACCTTGCGTGCCGTCAAGCCAGCTAGCCCCTGCCGGGAATTGGTGTTCAGACAGGCACGGATTTCGCCAGGAAGACCGGCACCGCCGAGGACGTCGCCCGGCCCACGTCATCCGGAGCCTCTTCCCGGGTAGGCAATCCCTGACACTCCAGTGTCATCGTCAGACATCGCGCCACCCAACCGGACGACATGACTGACAGACGGGAACGGACGGCACTCTCAGACCAGGATGATTTCGAGCGCGCCCCGCCTTGCCGATACTTCAGGCGTGGGAGCGGGAGTCCGCTTCGGCACGAGGGATGGAAGGGGCGAGCGATGAACGAATACACAAAGAACATCGGCCTGAGTGACCATCTGCAGGCTTTGGCGATGGCGCTTCTGCCTGGGATGCATCTGATCACGGAGCGCCGCGGTTATGTCCATCATGGCATCTATGCTGGCAACGGAGAGGTGGTGCACTATGTCGGCTTCAAGCGTTTCCTGCGCAGCGGTCCGGTCGAGAAGACCTCCCTGGCGGATTTTTCCGGTGGCTTCGGATTCCGGGTCCAGACCACCTCGCAGGCCAGGTACCTCGGCGCGGAGGTGGTGCGGCGCGCGGCATCGCGTCTCGGTGAGGACGATTACCGCCTTCTTACCAACAACTGCGAGCACTTCTGTACGTGGTGCCTCTTCGGCGAGAGCCGCAGCGATCAGGTGCAGGCGCTTCTGAAGCACCCATGGCGCGCGTTGCTGGCCATCGTCGGGATCCTGTCCGATCTGCGCGCAGGGCGTGCGGACCAGCGGAACACGGACCGGCGCGCTGGCAGCCATTTGGAACAGCTTGCGGCATAACATCGGGGGGAGCGGCCCCGTGCGGCGGCGACAGCCCGGTCGCCCGGCCATGGCCCAGGGAGCATACATGGACGATGCGGCATTGACCGGGGCTTTGCGGCAGCCAGCCGCCTACCCCCATCCGGTGCAGGACGTTCGTGTCATCGAAACCCACATCTCGCGGGTGTTCCTTGCCGGCCCGTTCGCCTACAAGGTCCGCAAACCCGTGAAGTTCGATTTCGTGGATTTCTCAAGTGCCGAGGCGCGCCACGCGGACTGCGAAACCGAACTGCGCCTGAACCGCCGCTTTGCCCCCGATCTCTACCTGGACGTCACCCCAATCGTTGCCGGCAAAAGGCCCGGCTCCGTCATTGTGGGCGGCCATGGCTCGCCGCTTGAGTTTGCCGTCAGGATGCGACGCTTTTCGCAGGAGGATCTGCTCGTCGAAGCGATCAAGGCGGGCCGCCTGTGTCCTGCCCACATCGATGCACTGGCCAGCAGCCTTGCCACCTTTCACCGTGGCCAGCCACATGCCGCCCCTCAGGATGGCTTTGGCACGCCAGCAAGCATCGATGCCACGATTGCCGAGTGCCTTGGCGGCCTGGCCCGCCTGCCCACCGCGCGCGATGTTGTGGATCAGGTCACACACACGATGCACGCCAGGGCGGCAGCACTGCGCGGCTGCTTCGGTGCAAGACTGCGCAATGGCCACGTGCGCGAGTGTCATGGCGATCTGCATCTCGGCAACATCGTGCTGCTGGACGGCACCCCGACACCGTTCGACTGCCTTGAATTCGATCCGCGCCTGCGCTGGATCGACACCATGAGCGATCTCGCCTTCCCGATCATGGACTTGCTGCATCGCGGCAGGCGGGATTTCGCCTACCGCCTGCTGAATGGCTACCTGGAAGCGACCGGCGACTATTCCGGACTGATCTTGCTTCCGTTCTACGTCGCCATGCGGGCAGTCGTGCGTGCGCGCGTGCTGCTGGAACGCGCAGCGCAAAAGCGCGCCGAAGGCGAGGCAATGGATCTGGCACGCGATGAATGTCACAGCCTGCTCGCGCTGGCGCAGCAATACCTGACCCTTCCGGCGGCGCCATTGGCGGTGATGCACGGCCTTTCCGGCAGCGGCAAGTCCACCGTTGCAGCACGGATGAGCGAGACTGGCGGGATGGTGCGCGTGCGCTCGGACGTCGAACGCAAGCGGCTGCGCCACGGCAACCCGCCGCAAGAAGGCTGGTATGCGGACAGCGTGACCGAGCGCACCTATCGACGGCTGCTGGCGATCTGCCGGGTCGGCTGCAAGGCCGGCTTCCCGATGATCGCCGACGCGACGTTCCTTTCCCGTCACCAGCGCGATCGTTTCGCCAGCCAGGCACGCCGGCTTGGCGTGCCGTTTTGCATTGTCGACTGCGAAGCCCCCGTTGAGACACTGCGCGCCCGCATCGAGGCGCGTGCACTGGCTCGCCAGGACCCCTCCGATGCCGATCTCGCGGTGCTGGCGCGGCAATTGCGCACGCGCGACCCGCTCACCTCGGCGGAGCGCATCTGCGTGGTGCCTGCCGATCATCCCCAGATCGAAGGGCCACAGACTCCGCCTTTGTGACAAGGTCTCGCCGCGCGACATGTGACAGAGGCCACCGAGATTTGATGGAGCGCAATCGATCGCACGGCACAGCGCCTAGATTGGTCAGTATGCGGCGCTGTGCACGACGTATGCCGCACCCTGGAAACCACCGTTGCGAGGCGGCGATGAATGATTTGAAGCGTCTCCCATATCAACCATTGAAAGCGTTGCCCCGGCCAGCCGTGGGTACCAGCGAGCAACTCATCGCGCTACCCGAGCCGGACAGGACATCGGGCCTTCCCTTGATGGGCGCCCTGTGGCAACGAAAGAGCACACGCACATTCGAAGAACAGGCACTGCCACCAACCCTGCTCAGTGAACTGCTGTGGGCGGCGGACGGTGTCAACCGGCCGCAAGGCGGCGGACGCACGGCGCCAACTCCCCACGGCGAAAATGTCATCGACGTCTACGCGGCCCTGCCATCGGGCCTGTACCGTTATGACCCCGTCCATCACTACCTGCAGCTAAAACTGGCTGAGGACGTGCGCAGCCTGACGGGCTACCAGGATTTCGTCGGCATGGCCCCGCTTGACCTCATCTACGTGGTGAACCATGGCCGCATGCAGGATATGCCTCCGAAGCTGCGCGAGACCTTCGCCGCAGCCTCGGCTGGCGCCATGGCTCAGAACGTCTACCTGTACTGCGCCTCGACAGGTCTTGGCACCGTCATTCGAGGCTGGCTGAACCGGCAACAGCTTGCCGAGCACATGTCCCTGAACGAGGACGAGGTGCCCATCCTGTCACAGACGGTCGGCTATCCGGCCAAGGACGAAAACTGGCTTCTGTAGGCCTTCCAGGCCTTGACCACATCATCATGGAGACATTCACATGATCAAGAACATTGGCAGTGCGGAACAGATCCGCGATGAAATTCTGCGGCGACTGCTGGGAAGCCCAGACCTTGGCGACGCGTGCCGCGACTGCGCCATTCCGCTTCCGAGTCGGGTCGATCCCACGGCAAACGGCGGCTGCAACTGGTCCATCGAATCATTCCCCGGCGTGGACCACGCATGCCTGCCCGCCGCAAGGGCCGTCACCACTGAGGTGATGCGCGAATACGATCTCCGGTAATGCGATCACGGCATGTCCGGCCATCCGCCCCGTCCGGAACGGGGGCCTGCTTAACCTGCCGAGATGCAAATGCAAACCACAATCCGATCCTACAAGGGATATCACATCGAACTGCTTCTACCGGACGTGATCGAGCCCGGAAAACCCAATGGACGCGTGCAGATCATGGCGTCCAGCGACGGCATCGGTGTCCGGTTCACACCGGACTGGCCACGGTCACCCGCGACGCTGCGGGAAGCCGAGGACTGGCTCTTCGCCTACGCGGCCGGCATCGTCGATTGCGAACTGGCGGGCGGCTTCGGCGTCGACCTGAGACACGATTGAACCGGCCCCGTGGCGCCGCTCACGCCGGCGCCATACGCGCGCAACCGGGTTCTTGATGGAACCGCCATGGAAAGCAAAAAACAGGAGTTCTCGCTCTGGTACCTCATCATTGCCGGTGTGGCCACGCTGATGCTTCAGCTCTACATAAGCCAGGCTGGTGTCAACACCCTCGCCTATAGCGAATTCAAGGCGCTGCTCAAGGCCGGCAATATCCGGGAAGTCACGCTGGGCGAGACGGCGCTGAGCGGGACGCTGCTGACGACGGGCGTGGAAAAGGTTCTGCCGCCGGACCGCGCGGAGACCCTCAAACTGGCCAAGGAACCCGAGCACGTGTTCACGGCGGTTCGCGTGAACGATCCAGGGCTCATCGCCGACCTTGACGCCGCGCACGTGCGCTATTCCGGCCAGGCCGACGCGCGGTGGATCGGTACGCTGCTGTCCTGGGTGGTGCCGGTGATGATCTTCTTCGGCATCTGGAGCCTCCTGATCCGCCGTATCGGCGGCGCCGGTGGCTTCGGCGGCGGGCTGATGGAGATCGGCAAGAGCAAGGCCAAGGTCTATCTGCAGCAGCAGACCGGCGTCACGTTCGCGGATGTCGCGGGAATTGACGAAGCGAAGGGCGAGCTGATGGAGGTCGTCGACTTTCTCAAGACACCAGACCGCTACCGTCGCCTGGGCGGCAAGATCCCCAAGGGTGTGCTGCTGCTTGGCGCGCCGGGCACCGGCAAGACGCTGCTGGCTCGCGCCGTTGCGGGCGAGGCCGGTGTGCCGTTCTTCAGCATGAGCGGATCGGAGTTCGTGGAACTCTTTGTCGGCGTCGGCGCCGCGCGCGTGCGCGACCTGTTCGCCCAGGCGGAGCAGCGCGCGCCATGCATCATCTTCATCGACGAGCTCGATGCGCTCGGCAAGACGCGCAGCCTTAACGTTGCCGGCGGCCAGGATGAACGCGAGCAGACCCTGAATCAGCTGCTGGTGGAGATGGACGGCTTTGACACCAACAAGGGGGTCATCATCATGGCGGCGACGAACCGCCCCGAGATTCTTGACGCCGCACTGCTGCGCCCCGGCCGCTTCGACCGCCATGTGGTACTGGACCGTCCCGACCTGAAAGGCCGCGAGCAGATTCTGCGGGTGCACGTGCGCAATGTCAGCCTGGCACCCTCGGTCGAACTTGGCCAACTGGCCGCCAGGACACCGGGATTCGCCGGCGCCGACCTGGCCAACCTCGTCAACGAGGCCGCGTTGCTGGCCGCGCGCAAGAACAAGTCAGCCGTCGATTCGGACGACTTCGACGAGGCGCTGGACCGCATCATCGGCGGCCTGGAGAAGCGCAACCGGATCATGATCCCGTTGGAGAAGCAGACAATTGCGTACCACGAGGCCGGGCACGCGCTGGTGGCCGAGCATCGCCCACACGCGGACCGGGTGTCGCGCGTATCCATCATCCCGCGCGGCGTGGCGGCGCTGGGCTATACGCAGCAGACGCCCACGGAGGATCGCTACCTGCTCCGGCGCAGCGAGCTGCTGGACAGGCTCGACGTGCTGCTCGGTGGTCGCGTTGCCGAGCAGATCGTATTTGGCGATGTTTCCACCGGCGCTGAGAACGACCTGCAACGGGCCACCGACATCGCGCGCCAGATGATCACCCAATACGGGATGAGCGAGTCGCTCGGCCTGCCGTGTTACGAACGCACGGGCGCCAACATGCTGCCAATGACCGCTGCGATGTCGCGGCCGGAACGCGAGTACGGCGAACAGACAGCGCAGGCCATCGACGAGGAAATCCGCCGCACGCTCGCGCAGTCCGCCGAGCGGGTCCGGCAAACGCTTGCGGCCGAACGGGAAAAGCTTGACCTGCTCGCCGGCCTGCTGCTGGAGAAAGAGGTGGTAGACCGTGCCGGCCTGGACGCGCTGATGAATACGCCGCAGGTGGCATCACCCGTTGCCGAGCCCACCGCCGCCTGAATCCTCCGGTGCGAAAGCAACGCCATCCTGCCGGCACAGGCGGCGCACCGCTCGCCGCGCAGTGATCAGGCCGGATGGCAGGCCGCCGCCCGGCATGACCCACTGTCCGATCATCAGGAACTGCCGCAAGCCGGGCAACGTGGGCGGCAACGGCCGTACACCCGTCTCTGGCGTGAGCAGCCAGCCTTCCATGCTGCCCTGCCAGTTACGCGTGCAGCGGACCACGGTGGCGGGTGTCGACACGTCGACCACCTCTATCGCGTCACGCACGCCGGGGGCGTGTGTGTCGAATATCGCGATCACGCTGTTCGCCACGCGCTGCTTCTCCGCTTCGTATTGTTGCGGCTCGTGCTCGCTCAGGTGCGACCAGTACACGTTGTTGCGCGTCGGGATCGTGCAGGTCACGGCAGTCTTGCCGGCGGGCGCGAAGGTCGGATCGTAGTGGAACAGCCGGAAGGCGATCTGATGCAGCACCGTTTGCGGGTCGACGGATAGCGGCTCATCAAGTAGCCGCATCACGTATCCGCAATGCTGCGAAAGATCGCGCGCAACGCCCAAACTCACCTGCAGGAACGAGGGAAACGGCTTGTACGCGCGAAACACGTGATCCATGCGCGGGCCGACGTACCGCCCGTCGAGCAAATCGTAGATGGCTGCATGTCCGTCGCCGGCGGAGATCACCCAGTCGCCATCGATGCGCTCGCCGTCATCAAGCTGCACCCCGACTGCGGTATCGTCGTTGACGAGCACCTGCCTGACGCTCGCGCCTGTGCGCAACACGCCACCGAGCCGCTGCAGGTTCTGCGCAATCGGCCCGATCACCGCCTGCGAGCCACCGGTCGGATAGCCGGCATTCCGGTTGCTGACCCACGCGAGCGCGAAGACGAGCGCGAGCACCGCGAGTTGCGCATTCTCCCCTTCACCGAAGAAGCCCCGCAGCAGCGGGTCGTTGAACCGCTTGCCATAGGCCTCGGCGGTGATGTGCGAAAGGCTTTGCAGAAGAGGCATGCGGGGGAGCAACTGCAGCCCCGTCATGATGCGGTCCCGCCAGGCGCCGCTCAATGACGGCAGCGGGCAGTGGCTCAGGCTGCGCACGGCGTGTACGAATTCGCGGATGTGCGCTTCGTCCTCCGGCGCGTGCCGCAGCAACTCGGCTTCGAGCCGATCGATATTCGAGTAGATCGACAGATGCTTGCCCTGCTCGCCTTCCACGCGAATCCATTCTTCCGGATAGACGAAGTGCAGACGGTCGATGTCGAACACTTCGCGCCATAACGCGTGCATGGCGTCGTGCAGATTCGAGCCGAGCAACCAGTGCAGGCAAGCGTCGAACGTATAGCCGCCGCGTTGCCAACTGGTGGCGAGTCCGCCGGGGCGTTCGTGCTGTTCAAGCACGGTGACGGCATATCCGCACTTGCGCGCGTAGACCGCGGCGCACAGGCCGGCAATGCCGGCGCCGATGATGACCACGCTTCTGGGAACGGGACTGGGCTTCATGGCTGCGACTCCTGCGGATGCGGTATGCGCCTGGCGCTTGCTCCGAAGAGCGGGGTTCCGGGCAGGCTCGACCAGCTGAGCTTGATACGTATCAAGCATCATGGCATGTCATTTTCTATAGTTGCCCTGCGGTCAACCTGCCAGACTTCTTGTCCGGTCTCGCAGCCGCTGCCACCGTCAACACCGGGCACGGGAATCAGCATGGCCTCTGGAACGCACACGAACCCGGACAAGCCCCGGCGCAATCGCCGGGAAGAATGAGAAGGCGAATGCCCGTGCAGACATGGCAAGCGCAAGTAACTTGGCCTATCGCGTCCTGGCCATACATGGCCCCGTGGTCGATGTGCTTGGCACACCGCTGCCCCAGCTTGGCCATGTGCTGACAGCCCACTTCGACGCGCGCGAGCTGGTCATGGTCGTCGCCCAGCACATCTCCGAAAACGCCGTGCGTGCCATTGCCCTGCAAGCCACGGAAGGTCTTGCTCGCGGCATGATGGTTCTGGATACCGGCGCGCCGTTGTCCGTGCCGGCGGGTCCAGCGACACTGGGTCGCCTGATGGACGTACTGGGCAATCCGCTGGACGGTGGCCCGCCGATATCCTCCGCCACCAGGCGCCCGGTGATTGCGGCACCGCCGCCGCTTGCGCAAACACTGCCTGCCGAGGAAATCCTGCCCACTGGCATCAAGGCAGTTGACCTGCTTTGTCCGTTCGTGCGCGGCGGAAAGACCGGATTATTTGGCGGTGCCGGGGTGGGCAAGACGGTCCTGATGATGGAGTTCATGCATGCGGTGGGCAAGCTGTATCGCGGCGTTTCGGTCTTCGCCGGCGTTGGCGAGCGCATTCGCGAGGGCCACGAACTCTGGCACGAAATGCGTGAGGCTGGCGTCATGGACCGCTCGGTCATGGTCTTCGGGCAAATGGATGAGACCCCAGGCGTGCGCTTTCATACCGGGTTCAGCGCGCTCGCTTGCGCCGAGGCGCTCCGCGAGGCCGGCCACGCAGAAGTGCTGTTCCTGATGGACAACCTGTTCCGCTTCGTCCAGGCCGGCACGGAGATCTCCGGGCTGCTGGGGCGCATGCCGTCCACCGTCGGCTACCAGCCAACGCTTCAGACCGAAGTGGCAAGCCTCGAGGAGCGCATCCTCTCTACTGTCCAGGGCGCGATCACCGCGGTGCAAGCGGTCTATGTGCCTGCCGACGACATGAGCGACCCGTCGGTGGCCGCAATCCGGCCTCACCTGGATGCCGTGGTGGTGCTGGCGCGTGAACAGGCTGCCCGAGGCGTCTACCCGGCGGTTGATCCGCTGGCATCCACCAGCCGCCTGATGGACGCGCGCCTGATCGGCCAGCGCCACCATCGCACGGCGTTGGCCGTACGCGAACACCTGGCACGCTACAAGGAACTCGAGGACATCATCGCGATGCTCGGCGTTGACGAGTTGTCGCAGGATGACCGTCGCATCGTGACGCGGGCGCGGCGGCTGCAGCGCTACCTGACCCAGCCGTTCCAGGTGGTTGCCGACCATACCGGGATGCCCGGCGTGACCGTACCGCTGGAGACCATGCTTGGTGACTGCGAACGCTTTCTTGACGGCGCCTATGACGCGCTGACCGAACAAGCCTGCTATATGCGTGGAGCCATGCCGTCATGAGAACCTTCACGCTCACGATGCTGGACGGCCATCGGGCTGTCGATATCGACGACACCACCAGCCTGATCGCTACCGACGCAAGCGGCGCGTTCGGCGTGCAGGCCGGTCATGCAGACCTGCTGACTGTGATCGAGCCTGGACTGTTTCGTTATCGGACGCGCAAGGCGCCGGACTGGAGCTTCGGCGCGAGCCTCGGCGGCATGCTTCACTGCCGGACGCTGCACGAGCACACCGCCGTGCGCATCGTCAGCGGCCGCTTTCTGTTCGGGCCGAACCCGGCAGCACTGCAGTCAGTTTTCGATGAACTTCTGGAGAACGAGAACCAGCTTCGCATCAGCACGCGCGAGAGCCGGCTGCAACTCGAATTCGTTCTGTACAAGCGCATGCAGGAACTTGCCCGGGCGGTGCCATGAGCCAGGAAGACGACAACCTTCGCCGCACCCTTGCCCGCCAGGTGAAGCAACTGCGGGATGCACGGCCTGCTGGCCTTGTCGGCCTGCTCGTCATTGGCGGGACGGTGGGATTGCTGCTGGTGGTCCCCGTGATCGTCGGCGCTTATCTAGGGCGCTGGCTGGACGAGCAGTTGTCGGGGTATTCCGTTCGCTGGACCGTCAACCTGATCCTGCTTGGACTGCTGGTCGGCGTGGTCAACGTCATTCTGTTCTTTCGTTCGCACGACCGATGAACAACGTCATCGTCTGGCACTTCCATCGCCTGGTGTTCACCGCACCACTACTGCTCTCGCTCGGCGTGACCGCGTGCCTGGTTGCGCTGGCGCTGGTGCTGCGTCAGAGAATTGCGCTCACGTCCGGCGGACTTCCAGTCATCGTCGAAGCGGCCTACCAGCTTATGCACGATGCCGTCGCCGAAGTGGTAGGCGCAACGCACGTGGAACGTGTGCTGCCATTCGTCGGCACGCTGTGGCTGTTCATCCTGTTGGCCAACCTGCTTGGCCTGGTGCCCGGACTGGTTTCACCGACGCGCGACCTGTCAGTCACCAGCGCCCTGGCGATCACGGTATTTGCCGCTGTGCACGTCTTCGGCGTACGCGCGTGCGGCTGGAAAGTCTACCTGCGCCACTACCTTGCCCCAAACCCCATCCTGCTGCCGTTCCACCTGATCAGCGAGATCACGCGCACGATCGCCCTGGCTATCCGGCTGTTCGGCAACATGATGAGCCTGGAAATGGCGGCCATGCTGGTGCTGCTGGTTGCAGGGCTGCTGGTGCCGGTGCCACTGCTTCTGCTGCACGTCGTCGAAGCGCTGATCCAGGCCTACATCTTCGGCATGCTGGCCCTGATCTACATTGGCAGCGCGCTGGAGGCCGGCCAGCAACCAACCACGGTTTCCCCTTCTGAGGAGCACTCATGAGCGACCTTCACCTGTTCAGCGTTGTTTCGACCATCGTGGCCGCGCTGGCCATCGCGCTGGGGGTGTTCTTCCCGGCGCGCGCCATGGGGCGTGCCGTTGCCGCGGCGCTCGAAGCACTTGCCCGGCAGCCAGAAGCCGAAAAGCCGATCAGCCGCACGCTGTTCATCGGTCTGGCGATGATCGAGTCACTGGCAATCTATTGCCTGGTGATCGCACTCATCATCCTGTTCCGCAACCCGTTGCTGGAATACTTCCTGAAATAGGAGCCCGCCATGGAACTGGACGCCACGACGTTCGTGCTCGAGATCATCAACTTCCTGGTGCTGCTGTGGCTGCTCAACCGCTTCCTCTATCGCCCGGTCAGGGCTGCCATTGACACGCGCACTAAGGCGCAGGCCAGCCGCCAGCAGGCGCTGGACGAACGGCAGGCCGGCATTGACGCCGAAGCTGCCAGCCTTGCCGAGAGCAAGGCCGAGCTGGAAGCGCGCCACAGGGCCGCAGACGCGGAACTGGCCGACGAGATCGCCGCGTTGCGGCAGAAGCGCCTGGCGGAGCTTGCGCGCGAACTCGACGCCGAACGCGAAAAGGCCAAGGCGCGGCTGGCGCAGCAGCAACAGTTCCTGGCGGCGCAGCAGGAGGGCGAGTTGCGCGAACGCGCGGGGCGATTCGTCGCCGACTATCTTGCGCGCCTGGCATCGCCCGCCGTGGAGGCGGCCGTTGTCGAGCTGTTCCTCGGCGACCTTGACAGGCAGAGCGGGCCCGCCCGGGCGGCACTACGTGACGGATGGTCGGTTCGCGGCGAGGCGCCTCCCAGTGTGGTGGTCAGCACTGCATTCCCGCAGCCGGCAGCAATGTGCAGCCGCGTTGAAGCACAGATCGAGGCGCTGATGGGCGCTAGCGCGCGTACCCGATGGCAGATCGATCCACAACTGCTCGCAGGCATATGCGTCCACTTGCCCGGCCATCTCCTTGAAGCCAGTCTGCGTGGCGGCGTGGACGCGTTTTCCGCACGCGCGGCATGACAACCGCGGAAATCGGTCTCGCCATCGAGGAAGTCGGCACGGTGGTCGGCGTGGCTGACGGCATCGCCTGGCTGCAGGGGCTACCCTCGGTCCCGCTGGGCGAAGTGTTGCGCTCGGCCGACGGCAGCCGGGCCTGGGTCTTTCAGCTCGATGAGCACCTGACTGGCTGCATCCTGCTGGATCAGGCCGAGGGTCTGGCTGCAGGAACGCGCATGCGTCGCAGTGGCCAGCGGCTGACCCTGAACTGTGCGGATGCATTGCTTGGGCGCGTCATCGATCCGCTCGGCCGCCCGCTGGACGGCCTGCCCTTGCCGCCAATGGAATCGCAGCAACCGCTCGAAGCCCGTTCGCCGGCAATCATTGACCGCGACCCCGTCACCCGCCCGTTGTACACGGGCAATACGATCATCGACACGTTGCTTCCCATCGGACGCGGCCAGCGCGAACTGCTGATTGGCGACGACGGCACCGGAAAAAGTTCCCTGGCGCTGGACGCGGTGATTCACCAGCGCGATCAGGGCGTTCGATGCGTGCTGGTGCTGATCGGGCAACGCCGGGCCGAGGTGGCCGAGACCATCCACCTGCTCAACGAGCACGGGGCCATGGCGAACACCACCATCGTGGTGGCCGAAGCGGGCAGCCTGCCAGGCCTGCAGTATCTGGCGCCATTCGCGGGATGCGCGCTGGCGGAATCATGGATGTATGCCGGTCTCGACACGCTGATCGTCTACGACGACCTTGGCAAGCACGCCCAGGCTTACCGGGAGCTGTCGTTGCTGATGCGCCGCCCACCCGGGCGCGAAGCCTACCCCGGGGACATCTTCTACCTGCATTCGCGCCTGCTCGAACGCTCGACACAGCTCAACGCCGCCCGTGGCGGCGGCAGCATGACGGCGTTACCGATCGCTTCCACCCAGCTTGGAGAGGTGGCGAGCTATATCCCCACCAACCTGATCTCCATCACCGATGGCCAGGTCTACCTGAGCACCAAGCTTGTCACCGCCGGCACCTATCCGGCGATCGATCTCGGCATATCGGTCTCGCGAATTGGCGGCAAGGCGCAGGACCGCGCTATCGCTGGCGAATGCAAGCACCTGCGGCTTGATTACCTGCAGTTCCTCGAACTCGAATTGTTCCTGCGCTTCGGCACGCGGCTCGATGACGAGATGGAAGCGCGTGTGCGCCATGGACGCCTGCTGCAGGCCCTCTTTCGGCAGGATCGCCTGGAGCCCCGCCCCATCCGCTACCAGATGGCATGGCTGGTGGCCTTGAATGAAGGCTGGCTTGATGGCCTTGGGGACCCAGCGCTGCAGGCAACCCTTGAGACGCTGCAGCGCCGCGCCAATGACGCGGATGTACCCGCGCTGGACGCACCGCGCGAGCAATGGGTCAACGCCGTGCACAACTGGATCGGCCGGTCGACATGAGCAACCAGGAAGCCTTTCGCAAGCGCGCGGCGCTACTCACGGAGTTGCACGAAATCGTGCAGGCCATGAAGAACGTCGCTGCCGCCGAACTGCTTCGCCTCACCCGCGAACGGCAAACGCTGAAGCAAGCGCTCGGCGCCGTCGCGGGCGGGCTGGCCCGCTGCAGCGAGATGCACCCGCTTGATGTCACGCCTCCGCCGCACACGGCACGCGCGAGCTGGCTGGTGATCGGCGCCGAGCGAGGGTTCTGCGGGACATTCAACGCCCGCCTGCTGCAGGACATGCAGGCCCTGCTGGATGCCGATCCGCAAGCACACGTCTTGCTGGCAAGTCGCCGTATGGGCGATCACTTTGCCGATCACCCTGGCGATCACCTTGGCGATCACCTCGACCCCGCCGATGGCCGATACGTCATCATGCCAGGCTGCGCAGCGGTGGAAGACGCGGCTGCCGCTCTCGACTGCTGGCTACCCGCGCTCGAAGCCGAAGCACGAGACGGCCGCACGATCTGGATGTTGCATACCGCGGACCAAGGCTTCGCCCGACGGCGCCTGCTGCCGGTCCCGGACCTTACCGGCATCGTCCCCGAACCTGCCATGCAGGGCACCTCGGGCCCACCCGCGCACTATTTGCGCGCGCCAGTGCTGCGTACGGCGCTGCGGCAACAGGCGTTCCGGCTGCTTGTGCAGGCCGCGCTCTACGAGTCCCTGGAACACGAGAACCGTTCGCGGCTGACGCAGATGCAGCTTGCACACGAGCATCTGGACCGGCTGGGCCAAGCCCTGCGACAGCGTCAGGCGACACAGCGCCAGGCCGACATCACCAACGAACTGGAAACGCTGACCAGTGTCCTCGCCCGCTGATGCGCTGGCATCGGTCTATGATTCTGGGCATCTATCCTTCTGGACGCTGGACACCCTCGGCAGGCGTCTGATGAACTACCCATTCAATCCAAGGATTTCCTGACTGGCAACCGCACGTTGCGGTGGATGGGCTGCTGATCACAGGGCAAAACCCTGCTTCCTCGGAGCCCGTCGCGCATGCGCTGCTGCAGAACCTGAAGCGAAGCTGAGCACACATCGGTGCGCCCGGAGCCGCCCGGAGCCGTTACCCGGGCGCACCGGGTGCTCACGCACCCGGCCGCCGCTGGTTCCGCCCGGCCTATGGATTGACCCGGATATTGTTGTTGACCGAGGTTACCCCCGGTGCCGACCATGCCGCATTCACCGCGGCCTCGCGTTCCGCCCAGGTACGCAAGCTTCCACCCAGTGTGACAGCGCCGCCCAAGACCGCCACCGTCAAATGGCTGGCATCGCAAGCCGCCTGGCGTTCGATCGCGGACTTGATCAACAGGCTCAACTCCCGCCGATCCGCCTGAGGACGAACCACGATGGCATTGGCCACGCCTGTCACACCAAACAGCCCGGCCACGGCGTGCTCGGCCTCCATGCGCTGGTAGTTCCAGTCAACGGTGCCTGTAAGCGTCACGGCGCCGTGCTCCACCATGATGCTGACGCGATCGTTGGGAATCATCGCGTTCCAGCCCAGTACATTGGCTGCGGCGCGCGCGATATCGGCGTCCGTTCGCTGGCAATCGTCCGGCAGCCGGACATCCAGCTCGACGGCCAGCGCCTTGACACCGGGAATGCGCTTCACAGCGGTCTCAGCCGCGTACTTTTCCGCGACACTGGCCAGGTGCCCGGTCAGCGTCACTACGCCATCGTTGACCTGGACGCCGATCCCGGTCGCGTCGATGGCCGGGTCCCAGTTCAGTTCCTCGATCACGTCCTGCTTGAGTTGGATATCGCCTTTCATGGGTGACCTCGTTTCGTCGAAATCTGGCTGGCAGCACCATCGCTGCTGAATCCAGCCTATTTGGCGCGTGGCAACCCCCGTTGATCGACATCAACGAGACTGCGATGGGCCTTCCCAGCCTCCGCCCAGGGCAAGGTACAGCGCCACGGTGTCCTGCAGCCGCTGCGTATGCGCCTGGATGTACCCGATGCTTGCCTGCTCGAACTGGGCGTTGGCAACCAGGACCTGCAGGTATCCCGCCGTTCCAGCCACGTAATTGGCCTGCACTTCCGTCATCAATTCACGCGCTGCCTGCCGTGCACGGTCCTGGGCATCAACCGCCACCGCGTCATGGTCCAGCGCCCGCAGCGCATCGGCGACCTGCGCGAATGCCGCCAGAACCACCTCGCGGTAATTGGCTTGTGCCGCCTGGTACTGCTCCTGCGCTGCGCGCCGGCGGTAGAAAAGTGTGCCGCCCTCGAAGATCGGCGCCGCCACGGAGGCGGCTACGCCCCAGATGCCGCCTCCGGCCGCGAACAGGTTGCCCGGTAACGTCGCTTCACGCCCGTAGCTCGCACTCAGTTGAATGCTTGGCAGCATCGCGGCCGTGGCCACGCCTACCTCCGCCGCCGCCACGTGCACCTGGGCCTGCGCAGCGAGCACATCGGGCCTGCGTTGCACCAGTTCCGACGGCAGCACGCGTGGCAAATCAGCCGGCAGAACCAGCGAGTCCAATGGCAGTTCCAGTGGTGCCACTTCCGACGGGAAGCGCCCGACCAGCGTCGCACTGAGGTGGTCCGCTTGCTCCATCCTCTGTGCCAGCGGCGGAATGCTGGCTTCGAGCGAGCCGAGCTGGCTTTGCAGACTCAGTTCGCTGGCATGCAACGCGGTGCCGGCGTTCACTTGCGCATGCGTGATCTCCACCTGATCGCGCACGGCCTTTACCAGTTCGTCGGTGGCCGCAATCTGGGCGGCGTAACCCGCGCGGGCGATGGCGGTATTGACCAGCGTGCCAGTCAGTGTGAGCCAGGCCGCGCCGAATGCATAACGCTGTTCTTCCGCCTGGGCAGCCAAGGCCTCAACGGCCCGGCGATTGCCGCCGAACAGATCCAGCGCGTAGCTGACCGTCGCGCCCAGCGTAAAGACATTGAATACACCGGTTGGCGCGCTGCTTCCCAGGCGCACGGGTGTCGTTGTCTGGCGTGAAGCCCCTGCCTGCGCCGCGACCTGTGGGTAGAACACACCCGCACCGGCACGCACGGCGGCATCAGCCTGCCTCAGGTTCGCTTCGGCAACCTGCAGGCTGGGGTTCTCCGCCAGCGCCGCATCCACCGCGCGGTCCAGTTCCGCGCTGCCGAACATCCTCCACCATGCTCCCGGCACAGGCGCACCTGCCGCAAAGTGCTGAGCCTGCCCTTCGCCAGATGGCGTGCTCCCGGCATCGCCACCGCGTACATACTCCTGCACCGATGGCGCAGACGGCGGCACGAAATCGGGCCCGACCGCGCACCCCGCAAGCGCGAACGCCAGCAAGACGGCAGGCGAGATCCGGGAAGGCCAACACGCTGTCACGACACACCGCCGAGATAGACGTCGACCAGTTGGCCGGGATAGATGGCCGGCTGCTGTGGCCGCCTGAAGCGGAAGATCACGGGCAGCACACGCACGTCAACGCGCTCCGTGCGCTGGTCCGAAAGCTGGATCTTCGGGGTCAGGTAAGGCTGGACGCGAACGAACTCCAGCGCAATGCTGGTATCCGTGCCGCGCAGGAACATCCGCGCCTGCGTACCATGCTCCAACTGCAGACGGTGCACCAGAATTTCGTCGACATAGACCCGCACGGCCAGCCAGTCCTGCTGGCTGCTCAGTACGGCCACCGGCTGAGTCCCCTGGGTGTACGTGTCATAGGTCCCCGCCGGCGATACGTAAGCACCGACAGCCGTGTTGACGGACAAGACCACGCCGTCCATTGGCGCCCGGATCACGTACTTCTTCAACAGCGCGTCCGACGCGTCGGCGGCCTTGCGCAGCGCGTCGCGCTGCTTCTCCTGGTTGCGAATGTCGTATGACCATGCCCCGGCGCGCGTGAGGGCAAGCTGCCTGCGCGCCACCACCAGCGCGCTGCGCGCCATGGCTACCGCATTCGTAGCGTTGTCCATGGCGTCCTGGCTCACGGACCTGGCGTCGATCTGCCAGGACTTGTGAAGCTTGTCGTACTGGTCTTCCACGGTTTTCAGGCTTGCCACGGCGGCATCGGCCTGGGCCTGCGCCACCTCCAGCGTCTCCTTGCGCGGCTGCGCCATCAATTGCGCGAGCTGGGCATCGGCGGCATCGGCTTGCGCGGCCTGTTGCGCTGCCAGGGCGCGCTGCACCGAGTCCTCGATGGTCAACATTTCATCGCCACGCTTGATCGCCTGCCCTTCCCGCACCGCGATGTGCACCACGGTGCCGGTCACTTCCGGATACACGTTGACGTTGGCGCCGCTGGCCTGATCACTCTCCACGATGCCATTCGCATAGATGCCGCTGCGATACGGATTGGCCGCTGGCTGGAACATCGGCGGCAGCGGTGGCTTCTGCTGGGCATAGATCACTGCGGCCACCACGCCGATCAGCGCGCCCAGCGCGGATATCAGAAAGAGCCAACGATTCTTCTTCATCGCGCAGTCCCTTTCTCGATGGCCTTGAGGCGGCCATCCTCCATGTCGATGATGCGCGACGCCATGTCGAAGATCCGCGCATCGTGCGTCACGATGACAATGCAGCGTCGTTCATTAAGGATGTTCTCGCGGATGAAGGCCATGATCATGCGGCCGGTTTCGCCATCGAGCGAGGCCGTGGGTTCGTCCAGAATCAGGATGTCCGGCTGACTGACAATGGCCCGCGCAATCGCCACGCGCTGCTGCTCGCCGCCACTAAGCTTGACCGGAGGCAGTTGCGCCCGGTTCTCCAGCCCGACGATCCTGAGGTACTTTCGCGCCTCCGCCAGGGCCTCGGCCCAGTCGTATCGGCGCAGGACCAGCGGAATGGCTATGTTCTCCAGCGTGGTCAGGCGCGGGAACAGGTGGTAGTCCTGAAACACGAACCCGATCTTGGCCAGGCGAAATGCAGCCAGTTCATCGTCACCAAGGCTCCACACGTCGACGCCGTCGATGATCACGCGCCCGCCGTCGGGACGGAGGATGCCGGAGATCACGCTGAGCAGCGTGGTCTTGCCGCTTCCCGAAGGGCCCACGATGAAAAGTACCTCGCCGAAGTAGGCATCGAAACTCACGTCACGCAATGCGTGGGTGCGAGCCTCGCCCTCGCCGAACCATTTCTCGACGCCGTGTGCGGAGATGGCAACTTGTGACACGGTCACCCCCGGAAGATGTCGAACGGGTCGATGCGCAGCACCTTGCGCACGCCGATATAGCCGGAGAATCCGGCTATCACGATGACCATGGCCAACGCCAGACCGAGGTTGTAGAAGGTAATGACCGCCGCGTAGTCGGGGATCTTCAGCCGTGCCAGCGCGATCAGGACCGCGCACAGGCCAATGCCGAGACCGTAGCCAGTCAGCGCTACAAACGTCGCCTGGAACAGGATCATCATGACCAGTTCGCGTCCCTTCGCGCCGATCGCCTTGAGCGCACCGAACTTGTCCAGGTTCTCGACGATGAACGTGTAGAACGTCTGCCCGGAGATCGACAGCCCGACGATGAAGCTGATGACGGTCATAAGCAGGATGTTCGTACCCAATCCCGTCTGGTACTTGTAGAAGTCCGAAATGCGTGCGACGAACTGCGCCTTCGTCAGTGCCAAATAGCCAAGCCGGCTCACCGCGCGCTGGATGCGCACGACGTCCGCCGGGGTTTTCGGCTCTACAAGGATGTACGAGATGGTGTAGCGCGTAGTAGGCAGGTACTGGATCGCTCGCTGGTACGTGGTGTAGAGCGTCGGTATGCCGAACAGCCCGCTGGTCGAGACCTCTGCAACGCCAACGATCACGCCACGATGGTCGTTGATCTCGAAATCCGTGCCGACATCGGGGTTCTCCAGCTTGGAAAGCTCGGCATCCTTGACGACCAGGAAGGCGTTCTCGGCAAACAGATCATCGATGCTGCCGCGAATGACGCTGGGCCGGCCGAACAGACTCGTGTCATCGATGCCGATCACGGTCACCGGCTGATAGGTGCCGCTCCTGAGCCGCACAAGCGCCCCGCCGGAGTAGAGCGGCACGGCAAAGCGCACGCCGTCGATGCTGCGCACGGCGTCCAGCACGTAGTCCGGCATGCCGATCGTGTTGGCCACCGTGTTGACGGCCGGGTCCATGATCCAGATGCTGGCGCCGATGTTGAACACCGTCGACGACGAGCGGTTCAGCACGCCGGCGAACAGCGATGTCATCTCGATCATCAGGAACACCGAGAACGTGAGGCCAACCAGCAGGCCGCTGAATTTGGCGCGGTCGTTGACCAGCAGCTTGTAGGCCAGCAGCAGGATGCCTGCAACGGCCGCCAGCCCCCCCGATCGACCCGAGGCCACATGAGACGAACTGGAGTCGCCGGACAGCACTTTCGCCCCTCAGCGCAAGGCATGGCCCAGGCGCCGGGCCAGCAAAATCCACCGGCCGGCATGGGCACCCGGGGCAACGATTGGATAGGTCACGTCTGTCTCCTGCCTGGCGGTAGACGCCTGAAGCCGCCGCCCACTCGGGCGCCGGTCAGAAGTGATTTGTGGGAGATGCTCTTCAGCTTGGCACTCAGGCGCCTTGCCAGGTTGTTCTGCGTCAAGGCAAAGGCGCTTCGTTGCAGCTGGAATTCGCGGCTTTCCGGAACTTCACCGTTGCGTCAGGGAAGCCTGACAACGCCGCCTCCGCCACTGACGAGACTCTCAGTGACGCCTGCTTTCACAAGAGCGGACCGGTCACGATACTGAATGCATGAATCCATGCACCGAAATCCATTGCCTGACCGTGTACCTGATCGAACGGACGCCGGCCGTCCGGACAAGGCAACTGCAAATGCTGAACAGCCTCTACGGTCTGTATGTGGCGGGCGCTGGCAGCGAAGTGGAAGCCGATGTGCCCCAACTCGTTGCACTGCGGCCCGATGTCGTACTGATTGGACTGAACGCCGCCGAGAGCGCGCCAACGACACGCATCCGCACGCTGGCCGACGCATTGCCGGAAAGCACGCTGATCGTGCTGCCCAACGAGGGAACCCCGCAGATGCGCCGCGCGTGTCTGATGGCGGGAGGCAAGTATTGTTTTGACAAGACACTCGAGGTTGCCGAACTGCGCACGCTGTTGTTGACGATGGCGGACGCGGTCATGCAACGACGGGAGTTCTAACCCGCGGCGCGAGCGCGCATCAGACGCGCGAATCCGCGGTACCCAAGCCAGTTGCTCGCCAGGAGACAACGATGTTCGAGACAGGCTTTGCCACATCGACTGACGTCATCGTCGATGACGCCCCCCAGACTTCAACGCTGTATTTGCACCCGGCCCCCGGGAAGCCATCGCCGGCAACCGCCCAATGCTCCACCTGCATGCTGCGGAACCTCTGCATGGCATCCAATCTGAATCACGCCGATGTCGCGCGCCTGGACAATGCGGTACGCAACTGGCGGCTGGTCAAACAGGGTCAACTGCTCTACAGCGCAGGGGACCTGTTCCAGAATGTCTATGCACTGCGCTCGGGCTCGTTCAAGACTGTCGTGGCGCATCAATGCGGGCGCGAATATGTATCCGGATTCTTCCTGCCTGGCGAAACGCTTGGCCTGGATGGCATTGCCACCGAATCGCATACGTGCGATGCCATCGCCCTCGAGGACAGCACGGTTTGCGTGATCCCGTTCCACCTGCTGGAAGCGCTTTGCCGCGAAATCAAATCCCTGCAGCAGCACGTTCACAAGATCATGAGCGCGGAGATCGTCCGGGAGATCGGTCAAATGGTCCTGCTGGGGAATCTCAGCGCGGAACAGCGGGTTGCGTCTTTCCTCCTCAATATCTCGGACCGGCTCGAGCGCCGCGGCTATTCGCCACGGGATTTCACGCTGCGCATGACACGGGAGGACATTGGCAGCCACCTGGGCATCACACTGGAAACCGTCAGCCGAACGTTGTCCCGTTTCCAGCAGGAGGGAATCATCCGAGTCAATGGCAAGCAAATCGAGTTGCTGGACCGGGAGGCGCTCGACGCCCGTTGATGGAGACGCCCCGCCCTTCCGTTGATACATATCAAGCCGACTGACACGACGACACCTAGTCTTTCCATGACAACCGAGCCATCACGACGTCGGCCCTTGCCAATGGAAAATGGGAAAAAGCCATGCACAACACTGCGGTTGTTTTTTACTCGCGTACCGGCACCACACGACAGGCCGCGCAGATGCTGGCCGATCGACTAGACTGCCCGATCTTTGAAATCGAGGACACGGTCAGTCGTTCCGGCCTATGGGGCGACGTGCGATGTGTGTTCGACAACGTCCTGCAGCGGCACGTGCCCTATCGGTACACGGGCCCGGCCTTGGCAGACTGCGAAAACCTGGTGGTCATGGCCCCCATATGGGTCGGACACCTGGCGGCGCCAATGCGCAGCTTCCTGAAAGACAACCGGAAATTCCAGGGTGGCCTGGCCGCGGTGGCCGTCATGGCCGCGCGCGGCGGCTTCCGCGCCGCAGAAGAAATCGCGATGGCAGTAGGACGGCCTCCGCATCCGGTACTGGTCCTGCTGCAACGAGAGATCGCGGACGGAGAGGCCCTGCAGGATCTCAACGACTTCGCCGCCAGCCTCCAGAACCAGGTCCCGGCGAATCCGCCACAAGCCCCTCGGCCCGCCTGGCTTTCTCCAAACGAGGCCTGAGAACGAAGAAGCGAGTTGGGGGAACGAGAGGGCGAAAGCCAGAGATGCGTCGCGGATTCAACCGGTCAACCCCTTTCGGTTTGCAGGAAGAACTCGACGCGCTCGTCACTGTCCCCCACGGCTTCACCGAACGTAAGCCAGCCGTGGCTCCGGAGCGCGACTTCGTCACGGCGCAGGATGAATGCCTCTTCACCGTCGATGTTGACGTGGGTGCCGTTCGAACTTCTGTCGATCAGCACATACCGCCCAGCACGCGGTTCAACCATCGCCTGGAAGCGCGACGCGCGCCGGTCCGACACCACGATGGTCATGCTGCCGTCGCGCCCGACGGTAACTGGCGCCGAGTCGGCGCTCATTTCCACAAGCGTGTCGCGATATCGCAGCGTGAGAAACGCGCATGCGACTGATCTCGGGCTCATCTCGGCGACCAGTGTCAGGTCGGTGCCCTCTTGCCATATCAATTCGAACAGTTCCACGGGCTGGTCTCTCCCGCGCACCTTGATCGGATAGAGACTGCGTATCCGCTGTCGCAGACTTGCCGACAGGTGTCCCTCCGTATCCTTGCTGGTGATGATCTGCCCTCGCGATGCAAGAGCCGTAAGGCGAGCAGCCAGGTTTACGGTATCGCCAAACACGTCTCCAGAAGCATCCAGCAGGATCGGACCATGGTGAAGCCCAATGTGGACCGACATGGGAATACCGGAAACGGGTGCGAGTTGCGAAACGGCATGCTGGATGTCGACAGCTGCAAGCATCGCTTCATCTGCCGACGGAAACAGCACCATGATCTCATCGCCGATGGCCTTGATGATCCGACCTTGCGAAGCGCAGGCACAGGCCGTCATCACACGGATGCATGCGCCGATTGCCGCCAGGGCTGCCGCATCGCCGGCCACTTCATACAACCGTGTGCTGCCGCTGACATCCGCGAACATCACCGCCCCATCCGACGCGTCGCATTGCGATTCCCGATCCATATACCTCGACACCCCTGCAGCTCTGCCGTGTGTTGTCCGATCGGATCCATGCCCCTCACGATCCTGCAGATGAATTCTGGCACCGCCACTTACGTTGCTCAACCCGAAAGCGCTCAAGCTGCGTCGGTTGCCGATTGCGCCCCATCCAGTTCCTGGACCGTTGGCGGACAGACGGAAATTCATCGGAGATCACTAGCTTTTTTTCTATTGCCCGCCAAAGTAGTTCCTGATGGAGGTCGAATGCAAATCAACCTCCACGCAAAGTAACCCTCTGACATCTTCTGGCCAATATGATCGGGCGTAGAGCAACCGTTTCAGCCGCAATAACAACCGGCCAAGGTTCCCTGCACCGTCTCCGCGCCAGCTCCAGGGCATCAAAGTGAGTGATACATCATGCACACCGTAATCAGGGCATATTCGGGAGCAGGCGCCAAGGAACTCTTCGATTTGCTGGAGAGACGCACTCCTGAGATCGAATCGCTGATGCGCTCTGTCCAGGGCTTTGTCAGCTACACACTGGCCCGAAGCGATGATGGCGAATTTGGCTTCTCGGTTACCGTTTGCAATGACAAGACGGGCGTTGAGGAAAGCAGCCAGAAGGCCAGGGACTGGATCGCCCAGAACACTGCCGGCATTGATGCAAGTGCCCCGACCATCTCGGAAGGACTTGTGATCCTGCACGTCAAGTAGCGGCACGACGCCTTGAGCCGGTCGAGCAAAGCGTTGGCGCCGTCAACGACCGATGAAAGCGGGACGCGCCACCGATGTTTGTCGGGAACCGCCCACCTGCGCCCCGGCGGACCGAGTTCGGCCACAAGCTTGCAGCCACCGCACAAACCCGCGTCTCCGCCCTCCAGTTTGAGTCAGCCGGCTTGAAACTCTCAATGAACGAAATTGTCTTGAATTCGTCACTTGTAATCAATCGAAATAATTCGGAAATTAATCGGAAATTAATTTTGACAAATTCCAAAAATTAATCTGTTTCACTTTCGCGACACTCAGGAATCCCCTAGGTTTGGCCCGAATAAGGATTGCTTCATAGTCACTTCGATCGCTGGGTGGAGACGGCGACATTCTCGGAGGACAACTATGAAATTGAAATACCTCACGGCCGTCGTGGCAGCCCTTACCTCTGCCAGTGCCTTCGCCCAATCAAGCGTGACCCTTTACGGTGTGATCGACGCGGGCCTGGAATTTGTGAATCATGCAGCACCGTTTTCGTCGACGAACGCGGGGGCTGCCTACCTGGCTAACCCGGGTACCGGCAACAACGTGTACCGCGTGAACTCGGGCGGCCTGTCCGGTTCGCGTTGGGGTCTGCG
>NZ_ALOU01000018.1 GCF_000292345.1 Cupriavidus sp. BIS7 | reverse complement strand
ACGTCGGGTTCTGTACGGGTGCCAACGTCCCGGCCAAGCGTCGTCGCCGCGAGCGCGCTACGCGCCGAAGTCAGCGACTGCTCAAGTGCGGCGACGCGGGAGACGCCCGTTTTCACCGACAGGAATCCGTCCTGCACATTCAGGCGCACGTCTCGCCGGGCGGCAGCAAGCTCCTGCTCAGCCTGACTCTTCCTCGCAACGGACTCCCGCTCGCGCGAATCCAGTCCGCCGCCCGCGTACAGCGGAATGTTGAGCTGCACGCCGACTGTCGCGCTTCTGGTGTTGCTGGGTGCAACCCAGGGCGCCAGGTTACCGGTTTGCCCTTGCGCGCCATAACCTGCGACGAGCGCGACGGTCGGTCGACTGCTGACGCGGTACTTGTCGATCTCCGCGCCAGCAATGTCGAGTTCAGACTGCCTGGTCTTGACGAGGTAGCTCTGATCTTCACCCTTTGCCTGCCACGACATGAGGTTGTCCGGTTCCGGCGGCCGCGGCGCAAAATTTGGCGCCAGCCCGCTGAGCTGATCGGGCGGCATGCCGACGGTCTCCTGGAATCGCGTGCGTCGTTGTTCGAGCGCAGATTGCGCCGTGACTTCGCGACTCTCTACGCCATCCAGGCGCGCCTGGGCTTCATGAAGATCGGTGATCTTGCCTTGGCCGATGTCGAAGCGCGCCTTCGCGCGGTCACGTTGCTGGCGCAAGGCCGCTTTCTCGGCCTGCACGACGCGCAGCGTCTCCTCGCCCAACACCACACCGAAGTATGCCTCGGCCACCCGCAAGGCCAGTTCCTGGCGAGACTGTTCGAACTGCGTTTGCGCCAGATTGGATTGCTCATGCAGCTGCTTCTTCGTAGCCACTGCACCTTTGTCGTACAGCGGCTGTACGAGCATCACACCTGCTTGCCGCGCAGTGCCCGAACTATCGGCGGAGACCAACGGCGCGAGCTCGGCAGGCGGGTTGCCGGACGAGCGATTGTTGATCCGGTTCAGTGCAGCCTGCAGGCTTACGCGCGGACGCAGCAAGGCGTCGCCCTGCACGGCCTTCTCGCGCCCCGCCGTGAGCGC
>NZ_ALOU01000017.1 GCF_000292345.1 Cupriavidus sp. BIS7 | reverse complement strand
ATGTGTCCGGTCTGAACACCGGGAGAGGGGAGAAAACCATAGGGATTCTCAGGCGAAGTGGCAGACGTAGTCGAGCGTCTCGCTCACTTCGATATCGAAGCTGCTGTTGCCCGGAACGTCGAATTGCTGGCCGGCGCCATAGGTCTTCCACTCGTCCGAGCCGGCCAGGCGCACGCGGCAGCTGCCCGCATTGATTTCCATGATCTCGGGAGCGCCCGTGTTGAAGGTCAGCGCGGACGGGAAGATCACGCCCAGCGTCTTGCGCGTGCCGTCGGCGAACAGCACCGTGTGGCTCACGCACTTGCCATCGAAATACAGGTTCGCCTTCTTGACCACGGACACGTTGTCGAACTGGCTCATCTCAATCTCCTCGAATCGTTGGGTTTCGTAAAATCGGCAGGCGTAAAAAAGGGAGCCCGTCTCGGCCCCCTTTGATTGGCTCCGGCGTCAGCTCAATAGCGGCCGCAGAGCAGGTATTCCATCAGCGCCTTCTGCACGTGCAGACGGTTTTCCGCTTCTTCCCAGACCACGCTGCGCGGGCCGTCGATAACAGCAGCTTCCACTTCCTCGCCGCGGTGGGCGGGCAGGCAGTGCATGAACAGTGCATCGTCGGCAGCGCGGTCCATCATTGCCGTGGTCACCATCCAGTCCTTGAACGCGCGCTTGCGTGCGTCGTTCTCGGCCTCGAAGCCCATGCTGGTCCATACGTCGGTGGTAACCAGGTGAGCACCCTGGCAGGCGTCCAGCGGGTTTGCGAACACCTTCACGCGCGGCGCGGCCCAGTCCGGCACCATCGCCGGATCGAGCTGATATCCCGGCGGCGCGGAAAAGTGGAACGTGAAATCCAGGCGCTCGGCGGCCTGGATCCAGGTGTAGGCCATGTTGTTGGCATCGCCGATCCACGCCACAGTCTTGCCGGCGATGCTGCCGCGCTGCTCGATGTACGTGAACACGTCGGCCAGCACCTGGCACGGGTGGTATTCGTTGGTCAGCCCGTTGATCACCGGCACGCGCGAATGCTTGGCGAAGCGGTCGATGATGTCCTGTCCGAACGTGCGGATCATGATGATGTCGACCATGCGCGAGATCACCTGGGCGGCGTCTTCGATCGGTTCGCCGCGGCCAAGCTGCGAATCACGCGTGTTCAGGAACACCGCGTGGCCGCCGAGCTGGTGAATGCCGGCTTCGAACGACAGGCGCGTGCGCGTGGAATTCTTCTCGAAGATCATGGCCAGCGTGCGGTCATGCAGCGGGTGCCATGTCTCGTAGTTCTTGAACTTCGCCTTGAGGATCCGCGCGCGGTCCAGCAGGTACTCGTACTCGTCGGCACTGAGGTCGCTGAACTGGAGGTAATGCTTGATCGGGGTTGGGCTCATAAAACAAAGAAGGCGGCTCGGTTGGGACACGCGGCCCGGATGCCGGTTGGGACGATCCTGAAGGGCCAGAGCGTGTCGCGGAGCCGCCTTTCGCGTCGCTTACGCAATGTAATTGCAAGAATCATAAGGGATTATTCCTGCTTTGGCGAGCCCGGGCCGCCGCCCGGCCGAACGCGGACGGACCGCCATTGACAGGTTCCCGACAGGATTTCGTTCTATGCGCAAGTCTTATATAAGATATAATACTCGCTGATTCACGCGGGGCCCGGCATACCCATGCCACCGCCCGCCGCCGGCATCAAAAGTGCCCCCGCCGACACGACCGCCCCGCTGTCCAAGCCCGGATGCGTGCGAACCATCGCGCACCGGATGCATCAAACGGGCGCCCGTTGAAGCGGGTTTACCGTCGAGTCACCAAGCAGATCCCCGCAGTCCCATGACGACCCCCCAAGTTCGCGAATATTTCATCCAAGGCATTACCAAGGAAGGCAAGACCTTCCGCCCGAGCGACTGGGCAGAGCGACTGTGTGGAGTGATGGCGCAATTCCGCCCCGAAGGTGACACCGGCGACCCCCGCCTGACCTACTCGCCGTATGTGCGGCCGATGATCGTGGCCGGCGTCAAGAACGTGGTGGTGGATACCCGCCTGCGCGACATCGAGCCCAAGGCGCTCGATTTCGTGCTCAACTTTGCGCGCGACAACAACCTTCAGGTGGTCGAGGCCTGCTCCGTGGGCGACTAAGGCAAACAACAAGGCAAGCAACAATGCAAGAAAATGCTGGCCCGGGTGACCCGGGCTGCAGCATCTAAGCCGGCCAGGAGCATCAAACAGGCCAGCCAGAAAACAAAAAAGCTCGTCGGATGACGAGCTTTTTTGTACTACTGGACCACCGAAGTGGTCCGGGCAGCTATCAGGCAGCCATGGCCTTGATGGCAGCCGACAGGCGCGACTTGTGACGTGCAGCCTTGTTCTTGTGCACGATCTTCTTGTCAGCGATGCTGTCGATCACGGTCTGCGACTGCTTGAAGATCTCAGCAGCAGCGGCCTTGTCGCCGGCGTCGATAGCCTTGCGAACAGCCTTGACGGCCGTGCGCAGACGCGAGCGCAGGCTGGAGTTGTGGGAGTTCGCGGCGACGGCTTGGCGCGCGCGCTTGCGAGCTTGTGCGGAATTTGCCATGTATCTCTTCCTGAATTCAGAATGCGCGCCCGGGGCGACGCAAAAATATGGGACGCAACAATTAAGTCACATCTGCGACCCGGGATGTTCGGACAAACGAATCCGGAACGCGACTGTCCTTGCGAATCGGCGATTATACACACAAGCCAGCGCCTCAAGCAAGGACAAACCGTACCCGTCTTACTACGGTCTCCCAGACCGCAAGGCTGGCCACGGCCGATCCGTATAATAGCCGCCACATTCGCCGCCCGCCGCGAGAAGAAGCGTGGCGCTGCGGCAACTTTACGGCCTGGCAGGCGTCTCAAACCCGTTTGCCTGCCCGGCGCGAGCCGTGCGCCTGTCCCACGCTTCCCCGAATTCTCACCTTGAACCTGCTTAAAGCGCTTGCCACCATCAGCAGCCTGACGATGCTTTCGCGCATCACGGGCCTGGTGCGCGAAATCCTGATCGCCCGGGCGTTCGGCGCCTCGGACATGACCGACGCCTTCAACGTGGCGTTCCGCATCCCCAACCTGCTGCGCCGCATCTTTGCCGAAGGCGCGTTCTCGCAGGCGTTCGTGCCGATCCTGAACGAGTACCACGGCAAACGCGGCCATGACGAGACCATGAGGCTGGTCGACGCCGTGGCCACGGTGATGACATGGGTGCTGGCCGGCGTGTCGCTGCTCGGCGTGATCGGCGCGCCGATCGTCATGACCGTGGTGGCCACGGGCTTCCGCGGCGAATCCGAGACCTACAACTCCGCCGTCTTCATGACGCGCGTGATGTTCCCCTACATCGGCCTGATCTCGATGGTGGCACTGGCCTCGGGCATCCTGAACACGTGGCGCAACTTCGCGGTGCCGGCGTTCACACCCGTCCTGCTGAATATCTGCCTGATCGTGGCCGCGCTGTTCGTGGGGCCGCACATGAGCCAGCCGATCTATGCGCAGGCGTGGGGCGTGCTGGTCGGCGGCGTGCTGCAGCTTGTGATCCAGGTCCCCGCCATGCGCAAGCTGGGCGTGATGCCACGCGTGTCGCTGGACGTGCACGCGGCGTGGGCCAATCCCGGGGTGCGGCGCGTGATCCGGCAGATGCTGCCGGCGCTGCTGGCGGTCTCCGTGGCGCAGATCAGCCTGATCATCAACACCAACATCGCGTCGCGGCTGGGCGCCGGTGCGGTGTCGTACATCACTTATGCAGACCGGCTGATGGAATTTCCGACGGCGCTGCTGGGCGTGGCGCTTGGCACGATCCTGCTGCCCAGCCTGTCACGGGCCAGCGCCGAGGACAATCGCGACGAGTATTCCGGCCTGCTCGACTGGGGCCTGCGCCTGACCTTCCTGCTGGCGCTGCCTTGCGCGGCCGGGCTGATGCTGTTCGGCACGCCGCTGACGTCCGTGCTGTTCCACTACGGCCGGTTCGATAGCCATGCCGTCGAGATGACGCGCCAGGCACTGGCCACGTATGGCGTGGGCCTGCTCGCGCTGATTCTGATCAAGATCCTGACGCCGGGCTTTTACGCCCGCCAGGACATCCGCACGCCGGTCAAGATCGCCATCCTCGTGCTGATCATCACGCAGGCGTCGAACTATGTCTTCGTGCCGATGCTGGGTCATGCGGGCCTGCCGCTGTCGATCAGCTTTGGCGCCACGGTCAATGCGCTGCTGCTGTTCTTCGGCCTGCGCCGCCGTGGCTACTACCACCCGGCACCGGGCTGGGGCCTGTTCCTGCTGCGCCTGGCGGCCGCGATGCTGATCCTGTCGGGCATGCTGCTCTGGTTCGCGCGCAACTTCGACTGGATTGCGCTGGGCGCCACGCCGGGGCTGCGCATCGCGCTGATGGCCGCCTGCATGGTACTTGCAGCGGCTGTCTACTTCGGTACACTGTGGCTCATGGGCCTGCGCTACGGGGCCTTCCGGCGCCGCGCCGGCTAGTCAGGAACTGCCATGACCTCCACGAAAGTCCTGGATTACTTCGCCAGCCTCGTGGCCGACGACGACGCGATTCCGCTTACGGAAACCGCGCTGGCAATTGCCCAGGACGCCTATCCGGACCTGGACCTGCAGGCCGAACTGGCCTCCCTGGATGTGCTTGCGCTGCGGCTCAAGCGCCGGATCGCGGAGGGCACGGCGGCCATCCAGCGCCTGCGCCTGCTCAATCATTTCTTCTATCGCGACCTCGGCTTCGGCCCCAACGCGAACGACTACTACGATCCGGACAATTCCCACCTGAACGTGGTGCTCAGGCAGCGGCGGGGCATCCCGATCTCGCTGGCCATCCTGTACATGGAACTCGGGCAGCAGATCGGCCTGCCGCTCAAGGGGGTTTCGTTCCCGAGCCACTTCCTGGTCCGCATGACGATCCCGGCAGGCGAAGTCGTGCTCGACCCGCTGACTGGGGAGACACTGTCAAGGGAACAACTGCAGGAAATGCTCGACCCCTATCTCGAACGCGAGGGGATCTCCGATTCGACCGAGGTGCCGCTGGGCCTGTTCCTGCACGTGGCCAGCCATCGCGAAATCATCGCGCGGATGCTGCGCAACCTGAAGGCGATCTATCTGCAGGAATCGCGCTGGCAGCGCCTGCTGGCGGTGCAGAACCGCCTGGTGATCCTGTTGCCCGATTCGATCGAGGAAGTGCGCGACCGGGGCCTGGCCTATGCCAACCTGGAGTGCTTCCGGCCGGCGCTGGAGGACCTGGAAGCCTACGTCCAGGCCCGCCCCGATGCGGCCGACACGACGCAGATCCGCGATCGCATGCCGGCCCTGAGGATGATGAGCCGCAGCATCAGCTAGCGGCCCGGGCTCCCGCCCTGATCACGAAGCGCGCGAGCCGCGCGTCTTGCCGCGCACCAGCTTCCACAGCCCGCCCAGCACCAGCGGCACCACCGCCGCGCCGATACCGGCCAGCACGATCAGGTTCAGGTACTGCTTGATGAACGGCAGATTGCCGAAGTAGTAGCCGCCGAACACCAGGCCGAACACCCAGACCAGCGCGCCAATCAGGTTGAACATCTGGAAACGCGCGAACGTCATTTGCGACACCCCGGCCACGAACGGCGCGAACGTGCGCACGATCGGGATGAAGCGCGCCATCACCAGCGTCTTGCCGCCGTGCCGCTCATAGAAGTCATGTGTCCGGCGCAGGGCCTGCTGGTCCAGGAAGCGCCAGTGATGATCGAACACCTTCGGCCCGATCCAGCTGCCCACCAGATAGTTGACCGTATTCCCCGTGACTGCGGCGGTCAGCAGCAACCCGGCCAGCGCCCATTCGTTCATCGCGCCGGTTGCGCACATGGCGCCGGCAATGAACAGCAGCGAGTCACCCGGCAGGAACGGCAGCACCACGAGGCCGGTTTCGGCAAAGACGATCGCGAACAGGATGCCGTAGACCCAGACGCCATAGTCCTGGACGAACTGCCCCAGAAATTTGTCGACATGGAGAATCATGTCGACCAGTTGCAATACGGTATCCAAGTTTGTCCCCGTTCAATGAAGGTCCACATCATACAAGAGCGCCCGGCCTGATCCGTCACCTGCCGACAAAAAGTGTGGCAGATAACTGTGCCGGAATCGTGTCCACCGACACGTATAATCGCCCGCATGCCAGCCGACGTCACCACCAGTTCCCATCCTCGCACCGCCCAGCCCAGCCGCCCCATCCGCCCGCTGCCGGACCAGTTGATCAGCCAGATCGCCGCCGGCGAAGTGGTGGAACGGCCTGCATCGGTAGTCAAGGAACTGCTCGAGAATGCACTCGATGCCGGCAGCACGCAATTAGGCGTGCGGCTGGAGGAAGGCGGCGTGCGGCGCATCGTCATCACCGACAACGGCTGCGGCATTCCTGCCGACGAACTGCCCGTTGCGTTGATGCGTCACGCCACCAGCAAGATCGCCTCGCTGGACGAACTCGAATCGGTCCTGACGCTCGGCTTCCGCGGCGAGGCGCTGGCGTCCATTGCCTCCGTCTCCCACCTTGTGCTGACCAGTCGCACGGCCAGCGCGGCGCATGCCACGCAGGTCAGCGCCGACACCGGCCACCTGCAGCCCGCTTCGGGCGGGGTTGGCACGATGGTCGACGTGCAGCACCTCTACTTCAACACGCCAGCGCGCAGAAAGTTCCTGAAATCGGAGCAAACGGAGCTGGGGCATTGCCTGGAGATGATCCGCCGCGTTGCGCTGGCCCGGCCAGATGTCACGATCTCGGTTCACCACAACGGCAAACCGCTCGAACACTGGAATGCCGGCGACGTAGCCACGCGCACGGCGCAGGTGCTCGGCGGCGACTTCGCGCGAGCCCGCCTGCCGCTGGACGAGCAGGCCGACGCGCTGCACCTCTACGGCTTTGCCGGCCTGCCCACGGCGTCGCGCGGCCGGCCGGACCAGCAGTATTTCTTCGTCAATGGCCGCTTCGTGCGCGACAAGCTGCTCAACCACGCGGTACGCAGCGCCTACCAGGACGTGCTGCATGGCGACCGGTTCCCGTCGTACGTGCTCTGCCTGGACCTGCCGCCCGAGCTGGTCGATGTGAACGTCCACCCGTCGAAGATCGAAGTCCGCTTCCGCGAATCGCGCGCGGTGCACCAGTTTGTCTATCACGCAGTGCAGCGTTGCCTGGCGCGTCAGGCCGGCGAGCAGGGCGACAGCCTGCATTCCGAAATCGGCGATGAACCGGACCGGCCATCGATGCCCGTCCCCCGCCCTGCCGGTGCCGCTGGCGCCGCTGGTGCTTCAGGCGCCCCAGGTGTGCCGGGCGCCGCGCCGCAGTGGGTCAACTATTCGGCTGGACGCCAGACCGAGCTGGGCATCGCGCAACCGCGCCAGGCCTACCTTGGCATGGTCCGCGACGCCGCGGGGCAAGGCAGCGCGCGGCCCTGGCAGCCATCGTCGCAACCGCCGGCATGGCTGGCCGATGCGCAAGCTTCCCGTGCCGACGAGCCGCCCGGTTTGCTCGACCGATTACCAGCGCAGCCTCAGCAGCCATCCACCCTGCCCTCGGCAGACGATGCGGACGCCGGAGACGACGACCACCCGCTCGGCTACGCGGTTGCCCAGTTGCATGGCATATACGTGCTGGCGCAGAACGCACGCGGGCTTGTGCTGGTGGATATGCACGCAGCGCACGAACGCATCCTCTACGAACAGATCAAGACCGGTCTCGACGCACGCGAACTGGCGGTGCAGCCGCTGCTGATCCCGGTCACGCTGCCGGCCAGCCCGGTGGAAGTCGGCGCGGCCGAGGAGCATCAGCAAACGCTGCAGCTGCTCGGCTTCGACATTACGCCCGTGTCTCCCACCACGCTTGCCGTGCGCGCGATTCCCGCGCTGCTCAAGCAGGCCGATACCGAGGCGCTGGCGCGCGACGTGCTGCGCGACCTGCAAGCCTATGGCGGCTCGCGCGTGCTGGCCGAGCGCCAGAATGAGTTGCTGGCCACGCTGGCCTGCCACAGCGCCGTGCGCGCCAATCGCAAGCTGACGCTCGAGGAAATGAACGCGCTGCTGCGCCAGATGGAGCAGACCGAGCGCGCCGACCAGTGCAACCATGGCCGACCGACCTGGGTACAACTGACCGTCGCCGAACTCGACCGCCTGTTCCTGCGCGGCCAGTAATCCCGTTCCAGCTTCAAGATGTCCGCACAGTCCCATCCGCCAGTCGTCTGCCTGCTCGGCCCCACCGCATCGGGCAAGACGGCAGCCGCACTCGAACTGGCCGCACGCACGCCGGTCGAGATCATCAGCCTGGACTCGGCGCTGGTCTATCGAGAGATGGATATCGGCACGGCCAAACCCACGCGGGAAGAACTGGCCAGCGTGCCGCATCACCTGATCGACATCATCGATCCGCTTGAAAGCTATTCGGCCGCCCAGTTCGTGACCGATGCGGAACGGCTGATCGGCGAGATCCGCGCGCGCGGCCGCACACCGCTGATCGTTGGCGGCACGATGCTGTACTACAAGGCGCTGACCCAGGGCCTGAACGATCTGCCGCAAGCCGATACCGCCGTGCGCGCCGAACTCGATGCGCTGGCGGCCGAGCGCGGCTGGCCGGCGCTGCATGCGATGCTGGCCGAAGTGGACCCGGTCACTGCCGCGCGGCTCGCGCCCAATGATGCGCAGCGCATCCAGCGCGCGCTGGAAATCCATCGCCTCAGCGGCCAGCCGATGTCGGCGCTGCTGGCGCGCCAGGCCGACGCACGCACGTTCACGGGCGCAGCCGATGCGCGCTATCGCGTGATCGCCCTGGAGCCCTCGGATCGCGCCGTGCTGCACACGCGCATTGCAAACCGCTTCGATGCAATGCTTGAAGGCGGACTGATCGAGGAAGTCGGACGGCTGCGCGCGCGCGGCGACCTGCATCCGGGGCTGCCGTCGATCCGCTGCGTGGGCTACCGCCAGGTCTGGGAGTACCTCGATGGCGATTGCGACTACAGCACGATGCGCGAGCGCGGTGTCGCTGCCACGCGCCAGCTATGCAAGCGGCAACTGACGTGGCTGCGCAGCACGCCGGAACGCGTCAGCATCGACTGCCTTGCCACAGACTACGTTGCACAGGTCGCCCTCGCGGCAGGGTGGTGACACCATGCCCGGTGAACGATAATCGCCGGTCACGCCCCTATCGCTTACGCCCCTTCCCCTTACGCCAGATGACTACATTCACGATCCGCCCCGCCGCGCCCACAGACAGCGAAACCCTGTTCCGCCTGATCTCCGCGCTGGCCGAATACGAAAAGCTCACGCACCTGGTGGAAGCCACGCCGCAGAAGCTATGCGATGCGCTGTTCGGCGCGCATCCGGGCGCCGAGGCCGTGGTCGTCGAAGTGGATACCGACGGCAGCAGGCTGGCGGTCGGCTTCGCGCTGTTCTTCCACAATTTCTCGACATTCCTGGCCAAGCCGGGGCTCTACCTGGAAGACCTGTTCGTCGACCCGGCGTGGCGCGGCCATGGACTCGGCAAGGCATTGCTCAAGCATCTGGCGGCGCTGGCCGTGGAGCGCGGCTGCGGACGTTTCGAATGGTCGGTACTCGACTGGAACCAGCCGTCGATCGATTTCTATCAGGCGATGGGGGCGGACGTGATGCCGGACTGGCGGATCTGCCGCGTCACGGGAGAAGCTTTGACGAAGCTCGGTTCGGAGTAACGAACCTCGGAGGGTGCCCCCCTCTCCCACGTCGTGGGAGAGGGGAGAAAACACAAGCAAGATCTAACGATCAAACCACCACGGTCTGCGCCTGGCCTTCCGCGCGCTCGCGGATTTCGCCGATCTGCCACACGGCTTCGCCGGCGGCCTGCAGGTGGCGGATCGCGCGTTCAGCGTCTTCCTTGGCCACGATCACGACCATGCCGATACCGCAGTTGAACACGCGGTGCATTTCGGCGTCGGCCACGTTGCCCTGCGCCTGCAGCCACTGGAACAGCGGCGGCAGCGTCCAGGCGTCCTTCTGGATCACGGCGGTCAGGTTGTCGGCCAGCACGCGCGGCACGTTCTCGGTCAGGCCACCACCGGTGATGTGAGCCATGCCCTTGACCGGCAGCGTATCGATCAGCGACAGCAGCGGCTTCACGTAGATGCGCGTGGGCGCCATGATGGCGTCCTGCAGGCGCTGGCCGTGGAAGTCGGCGTTCAGGTCCGGCTTTGCCACGTCGATGATCTTGCGCACGAGCGAGTAACCGTTCGAATGCGCGCCCGACGATGCCAGGCCCAGCACTACGTCGCCCGGGACGATCGTGGTGCCGTCGATGATCTTCTTCTTTTCCACGGCGCCGACCGCAAAACCGGCCAAGTCGTATTCGCCGTCCGGATACATGCTCGGCATCTCGGCGGTTTCGCCGCCGATCAGCGCGCAGCCGGCCAGTTCACAGCCATGGGCGATGCCCTGGATCACCGTGGCGGCGGTGTCCACGTCGAGCTTGCCGCAGGCGAAGTAGTCGAGGAAGAACAGCGGCTCGGCGCCCTGCACGAGGATGTCGTTGACGCTCATCGCCACCAGGTCCTGGCCCACCGTGTCATGGCGGTTGAGCTGGAATGCCAGCTTGAGCTTGGTGCCCACGCCGTCGGTGCCCGAAACCAGCACCGGCTCCTGATACTTCTTCGACAGTTCGAACAGCGCGCCGAAACCGCCGATACCGGCCATCACGCCTTCGCGCATGGTGCGCTTGGCAAACGGCTTGATGCGGTCAACCAGCGCGTCGCCGGCATCGATGTCAACACCGGCGTCGCGGTAGGAAAGGCCTGCCTGGCCGGCGGTCGGGGATGCGCTCATGAGAACCTGCTTGTCTTTGAGGAGGTGAAGTGTGGAATCCGGCGCTCGGCTGGAGGCACCTCGGGCCGGGTGGGCGCGGAGGGCGGGCGCGAGTCCTGCAAGTTCGGGGATATCCCGAAAGCCGGCATTTTACCGTAGGCGCGTCAGGCTTCCAATCGAACCTGACCGACAGGACCGCCAAACGCCGCGCAGGTGCCCAAGGCATGGCGGCCGTCCGCCCGTATTCCAGTAGAATCGCAACTTTACCGATACATACAGCAGGCTCCAGGTGACCAGCGTTCGCGGTCATACCCGCCAAGCCGCAGAAATACGGGCAAGTAACGCATTCGTCATGTCACCGCGTCAAAAGCAGCTCTCGCTTGAACTGGGCAGCCCGCCGCCGTCCACGTTCGAGAACTTCTTCGTGGCCGCCAATCGCGAGTCCGTGCAGCGCCTGCGCGAACTGCCGGGCCTGGTCGCGCGCGAGCAAGCCACCGACCGCCTGATCTACCTGTGGGGCGAAGGCGGCTCGGGCCGCACGCACATGCTGCATGCCGTATGCGACGCAGCACTGCACACCGGCCTGAACTGCCGCTACCTGAGCCCGCACCACGCGTTGTCCGACTTCATCTTCGACCCGTCCTGCCAGATCTACACGGTGGACGATGTCGAACTGCTCGACGAAGCCCGTCAGATCGCGGTGTTCTCGCTGTACAACGAGGTCCGCGCGCATGTGCGTTGCGCGCTGGTTGTGTCGGGCGGGCTGGCGCCGCGCGCCATGCCGGTACGTGAAGATTTGCGCACACGGCTTGGCTGGGGCCTGGTATATCAGGTCCAATCGCTGTCTGACGACGACAAGATGGCCGCGCTGGTGCAGGCCGCACGCGAGCGCGGCCTGCAGTTGTCCCCTGAAATCCCGCACTGGCTGGTCACGCGCCATTACCGCGACATGCCCAGCCTGATGGCGCTGCTTGACGCGCTCGACACCTATTCGCTCGAACGCAAGCGCGCGGTGACGTTGCCGCTGCTGCGCGAAATGTTCGCCGAATTCCGGGAGTAATCGCCTGCCGTGCCAGGCCACCATGCCAGGCACGAAACCCGCTCATGCCCCGCACGAGCCGCCCGAACAGCTGCACAGTCGGACAGCCGCCGCCCGGCCCCGACTGCCTGTTGCACACTCATGTAAAATCGCGCCCCATGAATCTGGCACTGTTTGACCTCGACCACACCCTGATCCCGACCGATAGCGACCACGAATGGGGCCGCTTCCTGGTCCGCATGGGCGTCGTCGACGAGGAATCGTATCGTCGCAAGAACGACGAGTTTTACAGCCAATACAAGGCTGGCACGCTCGATATCCAGGCTTTCCTGCGCTTTGCGCTGGCGCCGCTGGCGGACAACCCGCGCGACCGCCTGGACCAGTGGCGCGTGCGCTTCATGCACGAGGTCATCGAACCGGTCATCACCCCGCAGGCCCGGGCGCTGGTCTACAAACACCTGGAAGCCGGCGACCTGTGCGCCGTGGTGACGGCCACCAACAGCTTTGTTACCGCCCCGATTGCACAGGCATTCGGCATCAAGCACCTGATCGCCACCGAACCCGAGACGGTCGACGGCAAGCCCGACAGCGCCTTCACCGGCGAAGTCTTCGGCGTGCCGAGCTTCCGCGAAGGCAAGATCACACGCGTGGAAAACTGGCTGAAGAGCCTGGGCTCCCGGTGGGACGATTTCGGGTCGACGACGTTCTACAGCGATTCGGCCAACGACCTGCCGCTGCTCGAACGGGTCAGCGAGCCGGTGGCCGCCAACCCGGACGATCGCCTGCGCAACCATGCGGCCGCGGCCGGCTGGCGCATCATGGATCTGTTCTGACGTGATCAAGAAGCTCATCAATCGGCTGCTGGGCAAGCCGGGCCCCAAGCAACGCCGCACCGGACGTGCCCATTCGCAGCGCGTCGTCGGCGTGGAAGAACACCGTATCGACCCGGCGCTGATCTCGCGCAACGCGGTCAAGGTGACATCCACGCTGCAACAGGCCGGCTACCAGGCCTTTATCGTGGGCGGCGCCGTGCGCGACCTGCTGCTCGGCATCAAGCCGAAGGATTTCGACGTGGCGACCAACGCCACGCCCGAACAGGTGCAGGCGCTGTTCCGCCGCTCGCGCATCATCGGCCGGCGCTTCCAGATCGTGCACGTCACGTTCTACGGCGGCCGCGAGCAGGAAATCATTGAAGTCTCGACCTTCCGCGCGCTGGTCGATGCCGTCGCCAGCGAAACGTTGCCCGAGGGCCGCCGCCTGAAGCGTGCGGAACTCGACAGCAAGACCCATGCGATCGATGCCAGCGGCCGTGTGCTGCGCGACAACGTCTGGGGATCGCAGGCCGAAGACGCGGAACGCCGCGACTTCACGATCAACGCGATGTACTACGATCCGGCCGCGCAAACCGTGCATGACTACCATCACGGCATGGAAGACATCCGCGCGCGCACGCTGCGCATGATCGGCGATCCGGTCACGCGCTATCGCGAGGACCCGGTGCGCATGCTGCGCGTGGTGCGCTTCGCGGCCAAGACCGGCTTTTCGATCGACGAGCACACGCGCGAGCCGATTGCCGGCCTGGCCACGCTGATCCACAACGTGCCCAGCGCGCGCCTGTTCGACGAAATGCTCAAGCTGCTGATGTCCGGCCACGCCTGGGCATCGCTGCAGGAACTGCGCAAGGCCGGCCTGCACAAAGGCCTGCTGCCGCTGCTGGATGTGGCGCTGGAGCAGCCGATGGGCCACCGCTTTGTCCAGCTCGCGCTCGACAATACGGACCGCCGCGTTCAGGCAGGCAAGCCCGTATCGCCGGGTTTCCTGTTCGCATCGTTGCTCTGGCACCACGTATTGCAGCGCTGGACCAAGCTGCGCGAGCAAGGCGAGCATCCGATCGCCGCGCTCAATACGGCCATGGACATGGTGCTGGAAAAGCAGACGGGCCAGCTCGCGATCCAGCGGCGCTTTGTCACCGACATGCGCGATATCTGGGGCATGCAGCCGCGCTTCGAGAAACGTGTGGGCCGCATGCCGTTCCGCCTGTTGGAATCGCCGCGCTTCCGCGCCGGTTACGACTTCCTGCAGTTGCGCTGCGAGGCTGGCGAACAACCTGCGGAAGTGGGCCAGTGGTGGACCGACTTCCAGAATTCGCCGCCCGACCAGCGCGAGGCGATGATCGAGGCCGCGCGCCCGGCCCGCACCAAGGGTGGTCAGGGTGGCCAGGGTGGACAGAGCGGCCAGGGTGGACAGGGCGGCGCAAATGTTCCGGAAGGCGAGGAAGGCGACGCGCCGGCCCGCAAACGGCGCCGCCGACGCGGTCCGCGGAAATCAGATAAAGTGTCTTCCCGCAGCGAGGCGGATACGGCAGATGGAGGTCAGGCCGTAGCAGAGTCCAGCCGCGCCCAGCCGGAGGAATAATATGACGCTCGCCTTCATTGGCATCGGCGCCAATCTTGGTGACCCTCGCCAGGCCGTGAAAGACGCCATCGTGTGTCTGGCCCAGCAGGTCGGCATCACGATTGTTGCCAAGTCGTCGTTCTATCGCACTGCACCGATCGACGCCACGGGCGGGGACTACTTCAACGCCGTGGTGAAGATTGAAACGCCATTCACGGCGTCGCAGATCCTGCGTATCTGCCACCACATCGAAGACCAGTTCGGCCGGGAGCGCCCGTTTCGCAACGCACCGCGCACGCTCGACCTGGATCTGCTGCTGTTCGGGGCTGAGTCGATCAACACCGAAGTACTGACGGTGCCACATCCGCGCATTGCGGAGCGTGCATTCGTGCTGGTGCCGCTGGTCGAACTCGAACCCGAGCTTGAGATTCCGGGACTGGGCCGTGCGGCCGAATTCCTGCCGAACGTGCAGAGCCAGCGCATCGAAAAGTTTTCCTCGTGCAAGTGCTCGCGCATGCAGGAAGGCGGCGCGAAGCTGGCATGACCGCACCGGGCTGCGGCTGACCCATGCTCGATCATCTGCGTCGTATCGTCATCGAAGGCCCGGCCGGTTCCGGCAAGGCCGCGCTGGCCGAGCGCCTGGCGCGCTATCTCCATGCGGGCGAACTGCCCGACGGCGCGCGCAGCAATCCCTTCCTCGAACGTTTCCATCGCGAACCGCAGCGTTATGCGCTGCCGATGCAACTGGCCTGCCTGAACCAGCGTGTAAGCCAACTCCAGCAATGGCACGCGGCCATGCTCGCCGGCCAGCGCATGATCACCAACTTCCTGTACGCGCGCGACCGCCTCTACGCGTCGCTGACGCTCGAAGCCGACGAACTCGCGCTCTATGACGCGCTGGCGGCCCGGCTTCAGGTACCGGCGCAGCGCGTGGATCTGGTCATCATGCTGCAGGCTTCGCCCTCGCTGCTGCGCGAGCGGATTGCACGGCGCGGCCGGCCCGGCGAGAGCGGTATCGAGGAGCAGTACCTGCAGCGGCTCAGCGATGCCTATGGCGAGCTGTTCCACCGCTATGACGACGCCCCGGTACTGTTCGTCAATACGGCGCATTTCAACCCTGTGGACAACGACGTCGATTTCCGTACACTACTGTCGCGCATCGAGAACATGCGGGGCCGGAAGGCCTTTCTGAATCTCGCGGCGCCCTGAGTCGTCCCGAACCCCGGGGCGGTCCAGCACAAGATAACGACAGCCGGTCTCCCCGCCCTTCCGATGCGCGGGTCCGAACCGCACCAATCACGGGTACTGCCATGAGTTACCTTCTCGATCCCTCCCGTAAGACCGTCACCATCCCCAAACTGCAGGCCATGCGCGACGCCGGCGAAAAGATCGCCATGCTGACCGCCTACGATTCCAGCTTCGGCGCGCTGCTAGACCTGTGCGGCGTCGAGGTGATCCTGGTCGGCGATTCGCTCGGCAACGTGATGCAGGGCCAGCAGACCACGCTGCCCGTCACGCTCGAGCACATGGTCTATCACACCGAGTGCGTGTCACGCGGCAACCAGACCGCGCTGCTGATGGCCGACCTGCCGTTCGGCACCTATCCCACGCCCGAGAAGGCCTTCGAGAGCGCCGCCGCACTGATGCGGGCTGGCGCCCAGATGGTCAAGCTCGAAGGCGGCGAGTGGCTCGCGCCGACCGTGAAATTCCTGGTCGAGCGCAGCATTCCGGTGTGCGCGCACATCGGGCTGACGCCGCAGTCGGTGCACGCGCTCGGCGGTTTCAAGGTGCAAGGCAAGACCGACGAAGGCGCCGCGCAACTGAAGCGCGAGGCACTGGCGCTGCAGCAGGCCGGCGCACAGGTGATCCTCATGGAAGCGGTACCCGCCAAGCTGGCCGGTGAAGTGACGGCGCTACTGAAGGTGCCGACCATCGGCATCGGCGCGGGCGTCGATTGCTCGGGGCAGGTACTCGTGCTGCAGGACATGATCCACGTCTACCCCGGCCGCAAGGCGAAGTTCGTGCGCAACTTCATGGAGGGTCAGACCTCGATCGAAGCGGCGATCCGCGCGTATGTGGCGGCGGTGAAGGACGGCAGCTTCCCGGCTGTCGAGCACACGTTCTCGGCCTGAGCGCCGCGTGGAGATAGGCGCCGCGACACTGGACGCGTTCCGCCTGCTGGCCAGCGGCGACGGCTCGCTATGGTTCATCGTCTGGACCTCGCTGATGGTGGCCGGGCTGGGCCTGGCGCTGGCCACCGTGCCGGCGATCGGCGCGGCCTACCTGATCGCCACCCATCAGTTTCCCGGGCGACGCGCGGTTGTCGTCGTCGCACAAGCCTTTCTCTCGTTCCCGACCGTGCTGGTCGGACTGATTCTCTACCTGCTGTTCACGCGCCAGGGGCCGCTGGGCAGCTTCTCGCTGCTGTTCACACCGGCGGGCATGGTGATCGGCCAGGCCGTAATCGCTTTCCCAGTGATCCTGGCGTTTGCGTTGTCCACGCTGCAATCGGCGGACCCGCGCCTGCGTGAAACTGCATGGGTGCTTGGCGCCGGGCGCTGGCGCATGTGCATGACGGTGCTGCGCGAACTGCGTTTCGGACTGATGGCCGCCGTGGTTGCCGGTTTCGGCCGCGTGATTGCGGAGGTCGGGTCGGCGCTGATGATCGGCGGCAATATTGAGGGTGCAACGCGCACCATCACAACGGCCATTGCGCTGGAGACAAGCAAGGGCGAGTTTGCGCAGGGCATCGCGCTGGGTATCGTGCTGGTGGCGCTGGCGCTGATCGTCAATGTGCTGATGGCCTGGCTGCAAGGTGCCGGAGGATTCCGTCGATGAACGCACCCAAGAGCAAGGCAGTGCATGCGCCGCTGCTGACGGTGCGCGGCTTGTCGCGACGCGTCGGTGCGCGCAACCTGTTCAAGATCGACGAACTCGCGTTTCCGCGCGCCACGGCAATTGCGCTGACCGGTGTCAATGGCGCAGGCAAGTCCACGCTGCTGCGCATGGTGGCCGGGCTTGAACCGGCGCCGGGCGCAACCGTAGGCTGGACGGACGCGGATGGCACCGTACACGCCGCACCGCTTTCGCCGCTGCCTCAGGCCCTGCGCCAGCGCATCGCCTACATGCATCAGCATCCTTACCTGTTCCGCACCTCGGTGCGCGAGAACATCGCGTACGGCCTGCATATGCGCGGCCTGTCACGCCACGAGGTCGATCAGCGCGTGGGCGCGGCGCTGGGCTGGGCCGGGGTTGTGCATGTTCAGGACACTGCGCCGGACAAGCTTTCTGGCGGAGAGATCCAGCGCGTGGCGCTGGCCCGCGCGAAGGTGCTGGAGCCGGACCTGCTGTTGCTCGATGAACCGACATCGAGCCTCGACGGCCACGCGCGCGAACAGGTGATCGCGCTGATCGGCGAGCTTGCCGCGGAAGGCCGTTCAGTGGTGATCGTCTGTCATGACCGCGAGCTGATCAACCTGCCCGGCGTGGTGCGCTGGAAGCTTGGCGAAGGCAAGCTCGACACGCACCACAAGTAAGCGGGTCAAGACGATCAGATCAGGCGTGCGCGCATTGCACCGCGCAATGCATTGGCAATGACGATGGCGTCGGCACGCCGCACCATGTCGCGCGTCACGCTGGCTTCCGCCACGGGCCCGTCGATCAGCGCATCGCCCTCTTCCAGCACCACCGCGCGCATCACGCCCGGCAGGATGTCCGCCGACAGCGGTGGCGTCAGCCACTGGCCATCCACCTTGACGAACACCGAGCTACGGCCGCCCTCAAGCAGTTCGTCACGCGTATTGAAGAACAGGCTGTCGAAGCCGCCGGCCCGCTCTGCCGCCTGCCAGCCAGCATCGAACGTTGCACGCGCGCTGAGCTTGTGACGGCGCAGCGGGTCGTGCACCGGCAGGCGCAACTGCGCGATCTCCAGCCCTGCCACATCGCTGCCAAGCGGAGCCAGCGCGCCGCTGGCGAACACCAGCGCCCCATGCTTGTCCACGCTCACACGCAGGCGCCAGTCGCCATCGCCGAGCCGCCCCGCTTCGGCCTGCAGCGCGGCGCGGGCTGCAGGCAGGTCCAGCGCAAATCCGAACGCGGCCGACGAATGCGCGAGCCGCTGCAGGTGACGCTCGCGATGCAGCACCACGCCATCGTGCGCATGCATGGTTTCGAACAACGTGAAGCCCGGGTCGTGGCCGGTCAGGAAGCGCGCTTTCCAGCCGCATTCGGCGAATTCGTCGTCGGCCACGCTGTCATGGACGATGCCACCGCCGACGCCCATTTCTCCCAAGCGCAGGCCATCGTCACCGGACGGCGCCAGCACCAGCGTGCGAATCGCCACGGACATCCCGAACGCGCCGAGTTGCTCCCCATCCGAAGGCGCGTCGAGCCAGCCAATCGCGCCTGTGTACAGGCCGCGCGGCGACGCCTCGAGTTCGCCGATGATCTGCATCGTGCGCCGCTTGGGCGCACCGGTAATCGAGCCGCATGGAAACAGCGCGGTAGTCAGCGCGCCAAATGACGTGCCCGGGCGCGCCACGGCGGTGACCGTCGAGGTCATCTGCAGCACCCGGCCGAACGGCTCGACGACGAAGCGCGCGGGCACGGCAACGCTGCCGGGCACGGCCAATCGGCCAAGGTCGTTGCGAAGCAGATCGACGATCATCACGTTCTCTGCCCGGTTCTTGGCGTCTGCCGCAAGCATCTTCGCGGCGCGTGCGTCCTCACTGGCGTCGCCGGTGAGGGGCGCGGTGCCCTTCATCGGCCGTGCCACCAGACGTCCGCTGCCATCGTGCTCGACGAACAGTTCTGGCGACAGAGACAGCACCCAGCCATCGCTTGGCAAGCGGGCCAGCACGCCGAACGGCACCGGCTGCGCCGCGCGCAATGCCGCGTAGAACGTCACCGGATCGCCGAAGGCGCGAAAGCGCAGCCGCTGGGTGAAGTTGACCTGATAGGTGTCGCCCGCCTCGATGTAGTCGTGGATGCGTGCAATCGCATCCGCGTAGGCCTGCCGCGTGGTGCTGGCCGCGACATCGAGCGCGCCCGCGGGCCCAGGTTGCGCGGTGGCCGCAAGCCATTGCGCCACGCCATCCGTATCGAGCCGCTTCAGCGTGCGGAACCACAGCACCCGCAACGCGCCATCGTGGAACGGCAGCGGCCCTCCCAGATGCACGGGCACGCCGACAATCGGGCCACCGAACTCGTAGGGCGCGAACAGCGCAGCGTGGAGCCCGGCCTGCCAGCCTTGGGCAAGCAGTGTGTCAAGCGCGGCCACATCGGAGCCGGCGGGCACGACGTCCTCTCGCACGAAATCGGTGTAGAGGCGCGATGCGGCAGCGCCCGATGCGTGGGCGTCGTCGAGGAGGACGAAGGTTTCAGCGGGAGTGGGCAATGAGGGCAAGCGTTGTTGGCATGTGAGGTGCTGGCCCTCTCCCCCGCCCCTCTCCCGCGAGCGGGAGAGGGGCGAACACCCACGGCATGACGAACGCTGCAGGTTTGCTCCCCTCTCCCGCAAGCGGGAGAGGGGTTGGGGGAGAGGGCCGGCCGTTCCAGCACCAACCATACATAAAAAAAGACGGCTACGGTGACCCTGTAGCCGTCTTCAGTTTCCCGTCAACGAGGCGATCAGCTAAAGAAGCTCTTCACCTTGTCCATCCAGGATTGTTCCTGCGGGCTATGGCGCGAGCCGCCCTCGTGGACCGAGCGGTCGAACTGGCGCAGCAGTTCCTTCTGGTCGTCGGTCAGCTTGACTGGGGTCTCGACGTTCACATGCACGTAGAGATCGCCCGGATACCCGGAGCGCACACCCTTGATGCCCTTGCCGCGCAGGCGGAACGTCTTGCCGGCCTGGGTGCCTTCCGGCACCGGGAAGCTGGCCTTGCCGCCCAGCGTCGGCACTTCGAGGTCGCCGCCCAGCGCCGCCGTGGCGAACGAGATCGGCATCTGGCAATGCAGGTCGTCGCCGTCGCGCTCGAACACCGGGTGCTGCTTGATATGCACTTCGACGTAGAGATCGCCCGGCGGGCCGCCGTTGATGCCCGGCTCGCCGTTGCCCGACGAGCGGATACGCATGCCTTCGTCGATACCGGCCGGAATCTTGACCTCAAGCGTCTTCTGCGACTTGATCTTGCCCTGGCCGTGGCACTTGGTGCATGGCTTCGGAATGAACTTGCCGCTGCCGTGGCACTTCGGGCAGGTCTGCTGCATCGTGAAGAAGCCCTGCGAGACGCGCACCTGGCCCACGCCATTACAGGTCGGGCAGGTTTCCACCGACGAGCCCGGCTCGGCGCCATTGCCGTGGCAGTGCTCGCAATCGTCCCAGTGCGGTACACGGATCTGCGCTTCGTGGCCGTGCGCGGCCTGCTCCAGCGAGATTTCCATGCTGTAGCGCAGGTCGGCGCCGCGGTATGCCTGCGGGCCACTGCCGCGACGGCCACCGCCGCCGGCCGCCTGGCCGAAGATGTCGCCGAAGATGTCGCCGAACGCCTCGGCGAAGCCGCCGCCGCCAAACCCGCCGCCGCCGAAACCGCCAGCCATGTTCGGGTCCACGCCAGCGTGGCCGTACTGATCGTAGGCCGCCTTCTTCTCGGAGTCGGAGAGCATCTCGTAGGCCTCCTTGACCTCCTTGAATTTCTCCTCGGCGTCCTTGCTGTCCGGATTGCGGTCCGGGTGATACTTCATCGCGAGCTTGCGATAAGCCTTCTTGATCTCTTCGTCGCTCGCGTTCTTGCCTACCCCGAGCACTTCGTAGTAGTCACGTTTTGCCATGGTGGCTCAACCCTGATTGGCCCGGCGGATCACTTGCAACCCGCCGCGCGATAAGCAAAAAAGCCGAGCGCGGTGTCCGACCGTGGTTTTCACCGTGAGTCAGACCACCGTCGCCCGGCGTCGGGAACGGGTGGCGGCGCCGGCATCACCTGCGCCGCCACCCGCCGTCCCGCTTACTTCTTGTCGTTCACTTCCTTGAACTCGGCGTCCACGACGTTATCGTCCTGCGGCTGGGCCTGCTGCTGGCCGCCGGCTGCGCCAGCGCCTGCTGCAGCGCCTTCACCAGCCTTGGCCTGCATGTCGGCATACACCTTCTCGCCGAGCTTCTGGCTGACTTCGGACAGCGCGTTGACCTTGGCGTCGATCTCGGCCTTGTCGCCACCGCGTGCGGCGTCTTCCAGTTCCTTGATCGCTGCTTCGATCTTTTCCTTCTCGCCGCCTTCGAGCTTGTCGCCGTACTCGGTCAGCGCCTTGCGCGTCGAGTGGATCAGCGCATCGGCCTGGTTGCGGGCATCGGCCAGTTCACGGGCCTTCTTGTCTTCCTCGGCATTGGCCTCGGCATCCTTGACCATGCGCTGGATCTCGTCTTCCGACAGACCCGAATTCGCCTTGATCGTGATGCGGTTTTCCTTGCCGGTGGCCTTGTCCTTGGCGCCCACGTGCAGAATGCCGTTGGCGTCGATGTCGAACGAGACCTCGATCTGCGGCGTGCCGCGCGGTGCCGGCGGAATGCCTTCCAGGTTGAACTCGCCCAGCAGCTTGTTGCCGGTGGCCATCTCGCGCTCGCCCTGGAACACCTTGATCGTCACGGCCGGCTGGCTATCGTCAGCGGTCGAGAAAACCTGGGCGTGCTTGGTCGGGATGGTCGTGTTCTTGCTGATCATCTTGGTCATCACGCCACCGAGCGTCTCGATGCCCAGCGACAGCGGCGTCACGTCCAGCAGCAGCACGTCGGTACGGTCGCCCGACAGCACCGAACCCTGGATGGCAGCACCCACGGCCACGGCTTCGTCCGGGTTCACGTCCTTGCGGGCTTCCTTGCCGAAGAACTCGCGCACCTGCTCCTGCACCTTGGGCATGCGGGTCATGCCGCCGACCAGGATCACGTCGTCGATGTCGCTGACCTTGACGCCGGCGTCCTTGATCGCGGTGCGGCACGGTTCGATCGTGCGCGTGATCAGTTCTTCCACCAGCGCTTCGAGCTTGGCGCGCGTGATCTTCAGGTTCAAGTGCTTCGGACCCGAGGCATCGGCCGTGATGTACGGCAGGTTGATCTCGGTCTGCTGCGTGCTCGACAGTTCGATCTTGGCCTTTTCCGCGCCTTCCTTCAGGCGTTGCAGCGCCAGCACGTCCTTCGACAGGTCAACGCCCTGTTCCTTCTTGAACTCGCCGATGATGTAGTCGATGATGCGCTGGTCGAAGTCCTCGCCACCGAGGAACGTGTCGCCGTTGGTCGACAGCACTTCGAACTGCTTCTCGCCATCCACGTCGGCGATTTCGATGATCGAGATATCGAACGTGCCGCCGCCGAGGTCATACACGGCGATCTTGCGGTCGCCCTTCTCGTTCTTGTCCATGCCGAACGCCAGCGCGGCGGCGGTCGGCTCGTTGATGATGCGCTTGACGTCCAGACCGGCGATGCGGCCGGCGTCCTTGGTGGCTTGGCGCTGCGAGTCGTTGAAGTATGCCGGCACCGTGATCACGGCTTCGGTCACGGGCTCGCCCAGGTAGTCCTCGGCGGTCTTCTTCATCTTGCGCAGCACTTCGGCCGAAACCTGCGGCGGGGCCAGCTTCTGGTCACGCACGCCTACCCACGCGTCGCCGTTGTCGGCCTTGACGATCGAGTACGGCATCAGGCCGATGTCCTTCTGGACTTCCTTCTCTTCGAACTTGCGGCCGATCAGGCGCTTCACGGCGTACAGCGTGTTGCGCGGGTTCGTGACGGCCTGGCGCTTGGCGGGTGCGCCGACGAGGATCTCGCCATCTTCCATGTAGGCGATGATCGACGGCGTGGTGCGTGCGCCTTCGGAGTTTTCAATGACTTTCGGCGTGTTGCCTTCCAGAATGGACACGCAGCTGTTGGTGGTACCGAGGTCGATACCGATGATCTTACCCATAGTGTTCTCTCCTATTGAGCCCGCTCTCTCTCAGGGGCTGCAATTCAACCTGAGGGCGAAATGTGGCCGTCCCGGGCCATTTCAAGGGCGAAGGTCGCAAATCCGAGTAATTTCCTCGGAAAAAGGCGACGCCCTCATGAAGTTATCTATGCGTTACTTACGAGGACTCGCGTTCGCGCTGCCAGAGGACATCGCTGCCGCCGCCTGACCGATTCAGCACACGGGCCAGCACGAACAACAGGTCCGACAGCCGGTTCAGGTACTGGCGCGGCGCCTCGTTGAGCGCTTCTGCGGCCCCCAGGGTCACCAGCGAGCGTTCCGCCCTCCGGCATACGGTGCGGCAGATGTGCGCCTGGGCGGCCGGCCGGCTGCCGCCCGGCAGGATGAATTCGGCCAGGCGCGGCAGCGTGGCGTTGTAGTGCGCCAGCCAGTCGTCTAGCTGGGCCACCTGGGGCGCCTTCAGCAGCGTGTAGCCGGGGATGCACAGTTCGCCACCCAGATCGAACAGGTCGTGCTGGATATGGACCAGCGCGCCGCGCACGTCTTCGGGCAGGTCCTGCTCGGTCAGCAACAGGCCGATATGGGAGTTCAGTTCGTCCACGTCGCCGATGGCGGCGATGCGCAGGCTGTCCTTGCCGACGCGGCTGCCGTCGCCAAGGCCCGTGGTACCGGCGTCGCCGGTGCGCGTGGCAATTTTGGACAGGCGGTTACCCATGCCGGTCTCCTCGTTGTCAGTTTCGAAGTGGCGCAATTATGGACCCCTTCCACCGCCCGGGGGGCCCCGCCGGATGCCGCACGCGGCGTAGGGGCGACGTAGAATGACGGCATTCCACTGCATACAGAGCCATACGGCCCACGCCCGGAGACCTGCATGAACCACCCCACACCCGCCGCCGCGCTGGCGCGCCGTCCGTTCCCGCCCGAGCTTGCCGATGCCCTCGCCGCCCGTTTCGGCGACCGATTCACCACTTCGGCCGGCGTGCGTGAGCATCATGGCCGCGACGAATCGCCGTTTCCTCCTGAACTGCCCGATGCCGTGGTGTTTGCCCACAGCACGGAGGAAGTGGCCGAACTGGCCAGGCTCTGCAATGCGCACGGCGTGCCGCTGATCCCCTATGGCGCCGGGTCGTCGCTCGAAGGCCACCTGCTGGCCGTGGCCGGCGGCGTCAGCCTGGACCTGTCGCAGATGAACAGCGTTTTGGCCGTGCATCCGGAGGACCTGAGCGTCACCGTGCAGCCCGGCGTCACGCGCAAGCAGCTCAACCAGGAAATCAAGGACACGGGCCTGTTCTTCCCGATCGACCCGGGCGCCGATGCGTCGCTGGGCGGCATGTGCGCCACGCGCGCCTCGGGCACCAACGCGGTCCGCTACGGCACGATGCGCGAGAACGTGCTGGCCCTGACCGTGGTCACCGCCGATGGCCGCGTTATCCGCACGGGCACGCACGCGCGAAAGTCGTCGGCCGGCTATGACCTGACGCGCCTGTTCGTTGGCAGCGAGGGCACGCTCGGCATCATCACCGAGGTGACCGTGCGCCTGTATCCGCAGCCGGAAGCCATCTCCGCGGCCGTCTGCGCGTTCCCGAGCATGGGCGACGCCGTGCGCGCGACGATCCAGACGATCCAGCTTGGCGTGCCGGTGGCCCGCGTCGAATTTGTCGATGCATTGGCGATCCGGGCAATCAATCGGCATGACAATCTGACCTTGCCGGAAACCCCGCACCTGTTTTTCGAATTCCACGGCACCGAGGCCGGCGTGCGCGAACAGGCGGAGACGGTGCAGGCAATCGTCGCCGAACATGGGGGCCAGGGCTTTGAATGGGCCACGCGCCCCGAAGATCGCTCGCGGCTCTGGAACGCGCGTCATACGGCGTACTTCGCGATGCTGCAACTGAAGCCGGGCTGCAAGTCGGTGACCACGGACGTCTGTGTGCCGATCTCGCGCCTGGCCGACTGCGTGACCGAGACCGAGCGCGACCTCAATGCGTCGTCGCTGCCGTGCCCGATCGTCGGCCATGTCGGCGACGGCAACTTCCACGTGGCGATCCTCGTCGATCCGGCGAAGCCCGAGGAAATGGCCGAGGCCGAGGACATCAACCGCCGCATCGTGCAGCGCGCGCTGGCGATGGGTGGCACCTGCACCGGCGAGCACGGCGTGGGCCTGCACAAGATGGGGTTCCTCGTGCAGGAGCATGGCGAGGATGCGCTCGACCTGATGCGCGCGATCAAGGATGCGCTGGACCCGAACCACATCCTGAACCCCGGCAAGATCTTCAGCGCCACGCGCTAGGCACGCAGCCATGGCATCTGTTTTCCATCGCGTCCCGCCGCTGCACCTGCTGATCGCGTTCGAAGCAGCCGCGCGGCTGGGCAGTTTCGCGCGCGCGGCCGAGGAGCTTTCCGTGACGCCGAGCGCGGTCTCGCACCGGATCAAGAACCTGGAAGAACTCTGGGGCGAGGACCTGTTCGTGCGCTCGAACGCCGCGCTGCGGCTGACAGCGGCCGGCATGCGCTACCAGCGCAACGTGCAGGACGCGCTCAAGTCGCTCAACGAACTTGCGCGCCCCGAGTACAACAAGCTGCGCACGCGGCTGCGCGTGGCCATTCCGCCGACGTTCGGCCGCCAGCACCTGGTGCCGCGCCTGCCGGAATTCACGGCGCTCTATCCGCATATCGACCTGGAGTTGCATCTGGCCGTGCCGTTCCTCGACGTCAAGGCCGAGGACACCGACATCGAGATCCGCTACGGCACGGGCCGCTACCCTGACCTGAAGACCACGAAGCTGCTGGTGGAGCCGGTGTTCCCGGCGTGCGGGCGCGAGTACTACGAGCGCGTGAACGGCTTCGCCATCACCAGGCCCGAGGATCTGCACAATCTGACACTGTTGCGCAGCCCGCTGGAGCCATGGCGCCCATGGTTCGAGACTGCCGGGCTGGACTGGCCGGAGCCCCAGACCGGCGCCCAGTTCAACGATATCGGGCTGATGCTGGAAGCCATCGTCTCGAATCAGGGCGTGGGACTGGTGCGCCAGCGCATGGCGCGGCAGTGGCTGGCGGCAGGCCAGATGGTCAAATTGCTCGATGTGGAGTCGGTTTCGCCGCACGGCTACTACATCGTCGAACGCGAACAGGCGCCGCTGCTGCCCGAGGCGCGCTACTTCATCGACTGGCTGCTCGGGCTGGACTGGTAGCGGCCAAGCCACTACGCTGGAAGCGGCATCGCGCGCAATCGTCGGCGCCTGTATCGCCCCGCCGCAGCGCCCGGCATGAACCTTTTTGATCGGGTTGCCGTGCCGAATTCACGTGGGCCGGGGCTCTCGTGACGAGGTGCCTGCGCTATAGTCTGCCGTCCCGGCCCCGTGCGCGCCCATCGCGCCTGGCGGCCGGCCCGTCACAGGAGTTGCCATGAACGCCCCGCAAGACGCCCACACGGTTGCCGGTGAGTCCGCAGATGCGAAACGCGCCACGCTGCTGGCCCGCCTGGCCGGCATCCTGCCCGAGTCCGCCGTGCTGTGGAAAGCCGAGGACACGGTCCCGTACGAGTGCGACGGCCTGGCCGCGTACCGCCAGGTGCCTGATGCCGTGGTGCTGCCGGAAACCGAGAAGCAGGTCTGCGCGGTGCTGCGCCTGTGCCATGAACTTGGCGTGCCCGTGGTGCCGCGCGGTTCCGGCACCAGCCTGTCCGGCGGCGCGATGCCGATTGCCGGCGGTCTGGTGCTGTCGCTGGCCAGGTTCAAGCGCATCCTGTCGCTCGACCCGTATTCGCGCACCGCAGTGGTCCAGCCCGGCGTGCGCAACCTGGCGATCTCCGAAGCCGCCGCCGCGCACAATCTCTACTACGCACCTGATCCGTCATCGCAGATCGCCTGCTCGATCGGCGGCAACGTGGCCGAGAACTCGGGCGGCGTGCATTGCCTCAAGTACGGCCTGACCGTGCACAACGTGCTGCGCGTGCGCGCGGTGACGATGGAAGGCGACGTCGTCGTATTCGGCTCCGAAGCACCCGACGCACCGGGGCTGGACCTGCTGGCGGCCATGATCGGCTCCGAGGGCATGCTGGCGGTGGTCACGGAAGTCACCGTGAAGCTGGTGCCAAAGCCTCAACTCGCGCAGGTCATCATGGCGAGCTTCGACGATGTGGAAAAAGGTGGCAACGCCGTGGCCGACGTGATCGCGGCGGGCATCATCCCGGCCGGCCTGGAAATGATGGACAAGCCGGCCACCGCCGCCGTCGAGGAGTTCGTCAAGGCCGGCTACGACCTCGACGCCGCCGCGATCCTGCTGTGCGAATCGGATGGCACGCCCGAGGAAGTTGCCGAGGAAATCGGCCGCATGAGCGAGGTACTGCGCGCGTCCGGCGCAACCCGCATCACGGTGTCGCAGAGCGAAGCCGAACGGCTGCGCTTCTGGAGCGGCCGCAAGAACGCATTCCCGGCCGCGGGCCGCATCTCGCCCGACTACTACTGCATGGACGGCACGATCCCGCGCAAGCATATCGGCACGCTGCTCAAGCGTATCGAGCAGATGGAGCACAAGTACGGATTGCGCTGCATCAACGTGTTCCATGCGGGCGATGGCAATATGCATCCCCTGATCCTGTTCGATGGTGCCGACCAGGATGAATGGCACCGTGCCGAACTGTTCGGGGCCGACATCCTCGAATGCTGCGTGGAGCTTGGCGGCACCGTAACCGGCGAACATGGCGTGGGCGTGGAAAAGCTCAACTCGATGTGCGTGCAGTTCTCACCGGCCGAGCGCGATGCATTCTTCGGCGTGAAGGCCGCATTCGACCCGGCCCGCCTGCTGAACCCCGACAAGGCCATCCCCACGCTTGCACGCTGTGCCGAATACGGCAAGATGCACGTCAGGCGCGGCCTGCTGCCGCATCCGGACCTGCCGCGTTTCTGACGCCCGCTCGCCATGCCGACGGGGGAGGCGCGCCAGCCAGCAACCCTTCCCTCACCCCACATGTCACAACGCAACCTGAACGCACGTATTCGCCAACGGCTGGGCCAGCCCGAATCGGGATGGCGCCAGCGCTGGTACACGATCATCTTCGAAGCGGACACGCGTGCGGGGCGCCTGTTCGACGTCGTGCTGCTGGTGGCCATCGTCGCCAGCGTGGCCGTGGTGATGCTCGACAGTATCTCGGCAATCCACGCGCGGCTGGGCCCGCTGTTCACCGGACTCGAGTGGCTGTTCACGCTGCTGTTCACTGCCGAGTACATCATGCGGCTGAGCGTTGTGAGACGCCCGCTGCGCTATGCGTTCAGCTTCTACGGCATCATCGACTTCCTGTCGATCATCCCGACCTGGGCATCGTTCTTCGTGCCGGAGCTCGCCTTCCTGATCGACGTGCGATTGCTGCGTCTGCTGCGCGTCTTCCGGATCCTCAAGCTCACGGTCTACTTCGAAGAGGCCGAGATCCTGATGCTCGCCCTCACGAATGCCCGCCGCAAGATCTTTGTGTTCCTCGGCACCGTTCTCATCATCACGGTGATCCTGGGCACGATCATGTACGTGGTGGAAGGCCCCACGCACGGCTTCACGAGCATTCCGGTCAGCATGTACTGGGCCGTCGTGACGCTGTCCACCACGGGCTTCGGCGACATGGTTCCAAAGACGCCGATCGGTCAGTTCATCACGTCGCTCACGATCCTGCTCGGCTACGGAATCATCGCGTTCCCCACCGGCATCATCGGCGCAGAACTCGCCGCCAGCATCATCAAGCGTCCGCTGACCACGCGATCGTGCGAGCACTGCCTGACCGAAGGTCACGAACCCGATGCCATGTTCTGCAAGCATTGCGGCACGGTACTGCCCGTCTACCAGGCGGAATCGCTCGCCGATGACCGCGCCGGCCACGCGGGCAACGCGGGCCACGCGGGCGGCAATGGCAACACTGCCCGATCCGGCTGACGTCCCCTCATTTCGATAACGACACGTCCTCATGCAAGCCACTCTCGACGCCTTTCGCGATGCGATCCGCCAAGCCGGCGACAGCCGTTCCCCGCTGCGCCTGCGCGGCGGTGGCAGCAAGGACTTCTATGGCCAGGCGCTGACCGGCTCCGTGCTCGATACGCGCGCGTATCGCGGCATCGTCGAATACGATCCGGCGGAACTGGTGATCACGGCACGCTGCGGCACGCCGCTGGCGGAGATCGAAGACGCGCTCGCGCAGCGGCGCCAGATGCTGGCCTTCGATCCGCCACACTTCGCACCGCACGGACAGGCGAGCACGGCCACGCTGGGTGGCGTGATGGCTGCCGGGCTGTCCGGCCCACGCCGGCAATCGGCGGGCGCGCTGCGCGATTTCGTGCTCGGTGCGCAGCTGATGGACGGCCATGGCGAGATCATGAACTTCGGTGGCCAGGTGATGAAGAACGTGGCCGGCTATGATGTGTCGCGCCTGCTGGCCGGATCGCTCGGCACGCTCGGCCTGATTCTCGAAGTCTCGCTCAAGGTGCTGCCGGTCCCGTTCGACGACGCCACGCTGCGCTTTGCGCTGGACCAGGCCGAGGCCATCGACCAGCTCAACAAATGGGGCGGCCAGCCGCTGCCGATCGCCGCATCGGCGTGGCACGACGGCATGCTGCATGTGCGCCTGTGCGGTGCCACGGCCGCTGTCTGCGCCGCAAAAGAGAAGCTTGGCGGCGAGGCCGTCGATGCCAGCACGGCCCATCAGCTCTGGGCCGCGCTGCGCGAGCAGACGCATCCGTTCTTCGGCCCCGTGCATGACGCCGGCCGCGCGCTGTGGCGCGTTGCCGTGCCAACAGTCTGCAAGCCGCTGGACCTGCCTGGCGCCCAGTTAGTGGAATGGGGCGGCGGCCAGCGCTGGTGGATCGCACCCGACGACAGCAGCGCCTCAGCCGATCACGTGCGCGCCGCGGCGCAGGCCGCCGGCGGCCACGCCACGCTGTTCCGCAACGGCGACAAGTCGCTAGGCGTGTTCACACCGCTTTCGTCGCCGCTGGCCGCGATTCACAAGCGGCTCAAGGATACGTTCGACCCTGCGGGCATCTTCAATCCGCAGCGCATGTACACCGGGCTCTGACCCCGCAGGCAACCATACCGCGACCATAGCGACAATAGCGACCATAGCGACCACGGCGACCCCACCATGCAAACCACACTGGCCGATTTCCTGCGCAACACGCCCGAGGGCGAAGAAGCGAAATCCATCATCGGCAACTGCGTGCACTGCGGCTTCTGCACGGCAACCTGTCCGACCTACCAGTTGCTCGGCGACGAACTGGACGGGCCGCGCGGCCGCATCTACCTGATGAAGCAGGTGATCGAAGGTAACGCCGTGACGGAAAGCACGCGTCTGCACCTTGACCGCTGCCTGACGTGCCGCAACTGCGAATCGACCTGCCCTTCCGGCGTGACCTATGGCCGTCTGGTCGACATCGGCCGCCAGATCGTCGACGACAGGCTGGAGGCACAAGGTGTCCGGCGACCGGCGCGGGAACGCATTACTCGCTGGGTGCTGCGCGAAGGCCTGACGCGGCCCGCGCTGTTCGGTACGGCACTCAAGCTCGGCCAGATCGTGCGCCCGCTGCTGCCGGAGACCCTGCGCAACAAGGTGCCCGCCCGCGAGCCCGCCGCCGGATCGTGGCCGCGCACGGAGCATGCGCGCAAGATGTTGTTGCTCGATGGCTGTGTGCAACCGGCAATGTCGCCCAACATCAATGCGGCCACGGCACGTGTGTTCGACAAACTTGGCGTACAACTTGTGGTGGCACGTGAGGCCGGATGTTGTGGCGCGATTCGCTTCCACAATGGCGATCATGCAGGCGGGCTCGACAACATGCGCGCCAATATCGACGCGTGGTGGCCACACATCGAAGCCGGCGCAGAAGCGATCGTGATGACCGCTTCCGGCTGTGGCGCGATGGTCAAGGATTACGGCCACCTGCTGCGCAACGATCCAACCTACGCGTCGCGTGCGGCGCGGATATCCGCGATGACGCGCGACCTGTCGGAGATCCTGCCCGACTTCGCCGACGACCTGCACCGTCTGGCGGGCGCCGTCCCGCGCGATGGCCGCCGCGTGGCATGGCATCCGCCGTGCACGCTGCAGCATGGCCAGCAGATCCGCGGAAAGGTCGAAGCATTGCTGGCCCGCCTCGGCGTGGACGTGCGTCTCTGTGCAGACAGCCATCTGTGCTGCGGGTCGGCGGGCACCTATTCTGTATTGCAGCCCGAACTCGCCTACAAGCTGCGCGACGACAAGCTCGCCAAATTGCAGGCCACTTCGCCCGATTCGATCGTCACCGCCAACATCGGCTGCATCACGCATCTGCAGAGCGGCACGCAGACGCCGGTGGTGCATTGGGTGGAGCTGGTGGACAGGATGCTGGCGCCTGTGGTGGCGCAGGCTGCCTGATTTGTGTGGTTGTCTTTCTCCCCTCTCCCGCACGGCG
>NZ_ALOU01000016.1 GCF_000292345.1 Cupriavidus sp. BIS7 | reverse complement strand
CCCTCTCCCGCCTTGCGGGAGAGGGGAGAAACCAAGCGATATTAATTCGGCCGCCGCTTGTACATCCCCATGCCCTTGACCGTGCAGACAACCTCACCCTTCTGGTTGGTCGCCACCCACTGCGTCATGACCACGCCACGGTCAGGCTTGGAACTCGACGGGCGGGTCTCCAGCACACGCAGCACAGCCGTCAGCGTGTCTCCGGCGTAAACCGGCTTGATCCAGCGGACCTCGTCCACGCCGGGCGACCCCATGCTGGTCGAGCGATCCCCCATCGAAAGCACCAGCAGCCGCATCATGATGCTGCAGGTCATCCATCCACTGGAAATCAGGCCGCCATAGATGCTCTGCGCGGCTGCGGCCTTGTCGACGTGAAACGGCTGAGGATCGTACTGGCGCGCGAAACTGAGGATCTCCTCCTCGGTAACGGTGTAGCTGCCGAACGGGTGCTCGCTGCCGACGACGTAATCCTCGAAATACATCTTGGACATCATGCCTCCAAAGAAAAAACCGCGCTCGGGACAACCGGCGCGGTTTGCAATCTAACGCGATGCTCAGGCAGCTTCCTGGAAGCCGGGCTGACTGGCGAAGCGGCCCAGATGGTGGTCCACGTCGCCGAACGTCGTGTTGATCAGCGTAAGCCGCTTGAACATGTGCGCGGCCGGCAGTTCGTCGGTCACCCCCATGCCGCCGTGGATCTGCACGGCCTCCTGGCCCACCGAACGCGCAGCCTGCCCCACGCGCGCCTTGGCGGCGGACACGTAGCGGCGGCGCTCCTCGGGGCTCGCCTCTTCGAAGCGGGCAGCAGCCAGCAGCGTGATCGAGCGAGACTGCTCCGCGTGGATCATCATTTCGACCATGCGGTGCTGCAGCGCCTGGAAGCGCGCGATCGGCACGCCAAACTGCTGGCGCGTCTTCGCGTATTCGAGCGTGGCGGCATTGAGCATGTCCATGACGCCCACGGCTTCCGCGCACAGCAGCACGGCAGCGTAGTCGGCGGTGGCCTCGAGCACGTCCCAGCCCTTACCTTCCGTACCGATCAGCGTGGCCGGCGCGTCCTGGAACGTCACGTCCGCGGCCCGCAGATTATCGATCGTACGGTAGTCCTTGACGCTGACGCCGGCCCCGTTCGTATCGACCAGGAACAGCGAGATGCCATCGCGGTCGGACTGGGCGCCGCTGGTGCGCGCCGACACCACAAGCTTGTCAGCCTGGGCGCCGTGGATCACCACCACCTTGCGGCCGTTGAGCTTACCGCCCTTGGCCGTCACGGTGACGTTGTTCAGTTCGTGACGCGCCTGCGGCTCGTTGAATGCCGTGGCCAGCTTCACTTCGCCGCCGGCAACCTGTTCGAGCACCGACTCCTGGCCGCCGGCCAGCTTCAGCGCCTGCGCGGCCACCACGGTAGCGAAGTACGGCTCCACCACCAGACCGCGGCCCAGTTCCTGCTGCACCACCATCATATCGACGGCCGTGCCCGAGAAACCGCCCTGCGCTTCCGGCACGGGCAGCGCGGTCAGGCCCAGTTCGACCAGGTTGCCCCAGGCCTGTTCACCGTAGCCATTCGCGGTCTTGATGTTCTTCTTGCGCGATTCGAAATCGTAGCTCTTTTCTACAAATCGGCGGATCGCGTCGGCCAACTGCTTCTGTTCGTCGCTGAGATTGAAGTTCATGTTGCGTGTCTCCTCACAGCCCCAGAATCATCTGGCTGATGATGTTCTTTTGGATTTCGTTCGAACCGCCGTAGATGGAGGTCTTGCGATAGTTGAAGTAGTACGCGGCCAGCGGCGCGGCATCGTCGTAGCCGGTCACGGCATGCTCATGCTCGCACTCGAGGTAAGCCGGATCGAACGGCTGGGCGTACGGACCGACGGCTTCCACCATCAACTCGGTCAGCATCTGCTGGATCTCGGTGCCCTTGATCTTGAGCATCGATGCCTCGGGACCAGGGCCCTTGCCCGCCGCCTCGCTCGACACCACGCGCAGCACGGTGATCTCAAGCGCCATCAGTTCGATTTCCAGCGCGGCGACCTTGGCGCCGAACACCGGGTCCTCAAGCAGCGGCTTGCCGTTCTTCTGCTGCTGGCGCGCCACGCGCTTCAGGAAGCCCAGTTCACGCTTGGAATTGCCCACGCGGGCGATGCCGGTACGCTCGTGGCCAAGCAGGTACTTGGCGTAGGTCCAGCCGCGGTTCTCTTCGCCAACGCGGTTTTCCACCGGCACCTTGACGTTGTCGAAGAAGACTTCGTTCACCTCATGTTCTTCGTCGAGCATGATGATCGGACGCACGGTGATGCCCGGCGTCTTCATGTCGATCAGCAGGAACGAGATGCCCTCCTGCTTCTTGGCCTCGGGGTCGGTGCGCACAAGGCAGAAGATCATGTCGGCGTGCTGGCCCAGCGTGGTCCAGGTCTTCTGGCCGTTCACGATGTAGTGCTTGCCGTCCGACGTCAGTTCGGCGCGCGTCTTCAGCGAAGCCAGGTCCGAACCGGAGCCCGGCTCGGAATAGCCCTGGCACCACCAGTCGGTGCAGTCGAGGATACGGGGCAGGTAGTACGACTTCTGCTCGGCATTGCCGTACTTCATGATCACCGGCGCGACCATCGCCACGCCGAACGGCAGCACGCCGGGCGCGCCGACGCGTGCGTTTTCCTCGTCCCAGATATGCCGTTGCGTGGCGTTCCAGCCGGTGCCGCCGAACTCGACCGGCCAGTGCGGCGCGGACCAGCCATTGCCTGCCAGAGTCTTGTGCCAGCGCACCAGATCGTCGCGGCTGGGGCGGCGGTGGTTAAGTACCTTTTCGCGGATTTCCGCCGGCAGGTTGGCTTCAAGCCAGCTACGCACTTCCTGACGGAAGGCGATGTCGGCCGCCGAGTAGTTGAGATCCATGCCCGTCTCCATTGGTGGTGCCGGCAGGCGCCGGCCGTCTGTTTTACCTGCACATCACTGCGCAAGGTAAAACCGGGCACAGGATGCTTGTTCAGTGGGCCGTCTGCTTCAATGCATCCGGCACGATGAGCGGAATGGTCTCGATGCCTTCGTCGGCCAGCGCCTGCACGTCTTCCAGTGTTGCCGAACCGCGGATACCGCGTTCCGGCGTCTCCTGATAGTGCATGCGCCGCGCTTCCTCGACGAAACGTTCACCCACGTCCTCGGTCTGCGCCAGCACCTGCCGGACCGCCGTCAGGTAGTGGGCCTGAAGCGCCTGCATCATCTGCTGCGCATCGGCCTTGCCTTCATCGTCGCTCCGGACCTGCGTCGACGCCGGCTTCGCGGTAGCACCCGAAAGATTCAGGCGCGGCGCGCTGGGCAGGCGGCTGACCGCATGGTCGCCACAAACCGGGCATTGGACGAGGTCACGTGAAATCTGCGATTGCGCATCTTCCTCCGAAGCAAACCAGCCCTCGAAACGATGGTCTTGCGCACAGCGCAGGTCGAGCACCTTCATGATCTTTCCAGCCCGTCCGGGCAATATTAGCCGTGAATCGAAATTTTGTGAACGGTCGTGCTAATTTTTTGCGTGACCGATTTTGCCTGGCAGGATGCGTCCGCAACACAATTGCTTCAGACCGAGGGAAAACCCCATGAAGGCCCCAATATAGGCCTGTCAGGCAGCACGTTAGCTTAGCAGCAATGCGGCGTTTCAGCCGTGGCTGCGATTGGCAGGAAATGGCGGTTCGCTCTGTTCGCCCGGCTGCCAGGCGCCCGAGACAACCTTCTCGAGCCAGAACGCGCCGATGATCGTCTTGACGTCCGTGATGCGGCCCTGGCGTACCCAATCGATCACCTGGCCCACCGGGGTAATGAAGGTTTCGAGAAATTCACCGTCATCGAGCCTCGCTTCCCCGGCGGTCAGGTCACGCGCCAGGAACAGGTCGATGAACTCGGTCGAGTAGGAAATTACCGGATGAATCCGGGTCAGGTAGTCCCAGCGGCGTGCCGTGTAGCCGGTTTCCTCGAGCAGCTCGCGCTCGCCGCAGCGCTGTGCGCCCTCTTCCGGATCGAGCTTGCCAGCCGGGAATTCGACCATCACCTCACCTATCGGATATCGGAACTGGCGCTCCATCAGCACCGTGCCATCGTCGAACAGCGGGATCATCATCACCGCCCCCGGATGCAGCACGTACTCGCGCCCGGTCTGCTTGCCGTTAGGCAGACGCACGATGTCCTGCTTGAGGGTGAGGAACTTGCCGCGATGAATCGTCGCGGAAGCGACGGGGGTTTCCCTGAGGTGTTCGTCGTTATCGGGGGACGACGTGGCGGGAGTCTTGTCGGACATGAGCGCTCCGGGTGTTGCACGGGCCCCGGGCGCGAGGATCTGGCCGTCGTCAGGCCGTGCGATGTTTGACCAGGTATTGCCAGGTGAAGCCCGGGAAGGCAAACACCAGCATCATGCAGGCGGTGATGGCGTAGAACTGCCAGCCCTGCGGGAACGCGTTGCCGAGGCTCGCTTCCACCGCGAAGCCGGCAAAACCGGCCACCACGTACCACACGATCAGTTCCACCAGACGCAACCACAGCGGCTTGCGGGCCCACTTCAGGCCCACAGCCGCAAACAGGCGCTGGTTGACGAACGGCAGGTTGGCACATACCAGTGCCAACAGGATGACAAACCACCCGCCTGCCGAGGAACTCATTTCGTCACCTTCCAGAAAATTACGAGGCCAGCGTGGCGCGGATGGCCTGGAAGCACAGGTCCATCAGGCCCGCCGGGAACAGACCCAGCAGAATCACGGCCAGGCCGTTCAGGCTCAGCACCGAGCGCAGGCCGGTCGAGGCTTCAAGCGGCTCTTCGCCAACCGGGGCATCGAAGTACATCAGCTTGACGACACGCAGGTAGTAGAACGCGCCGATCAGCGAGAACACCACCGCCACCACCGCCAGCCAGCTCATGCCAGCCTTGACCACGGCCTGCAGCACCGACAGCTTGGCGTAGAAGCCAACGGTCGGCGGAATGCCGGCCATCGAGAACATCATCACCAGCATCAGCAGCGCGAACCACGGATGACGGCGCGACATGCCCTTCAGGTCATCCAGCGTCTCGGCTTCGAAGCCCTTGCGCGTACGGACCAGGATCAGGCCGAACGTGCCAAGCGTGGTCAGCATGTACGTGATCGAGTAGAACATCGACGAGCTGTACGCGTTCACGGCGCCGTCGGCCTTGTTCGCCACCACGCCCGAGAGCATGCCCAGCAGGACGAAGCCCATGTGCGAGATCGTCGAGTACGCCAGCATCCGCTTCAGGTTGGTCTGAACGATGGCGGTCAGGTTGCCGATCACGATCGATGCGATCGACAGCAGCACCAGCATCGTCTGCCAGTCGGTAGCCAGCGGCAGCAGGCCTTCCACCAGCACGCGCACGATCAGCGCGAATGCGGCAACCTTCGGGCCGGCAGCGATCAGCAGCGTCACCGCGGTCGGCGAGCCTTGATAGATGTCCGGAATCCACATGTGGAACGGTGCAGCGCCAAGCTTGAACGACAGGCCAGCCACGATGAACACCACGCCGAAGGCCAGCATCGTCGTGTTGACGCGGCCCGATTCGACCACGCGGAATACTTCGCCGAGGTTCAGCGAACCGGTGGCGCCGTACATCATCGACATGCCGTAGAGCAGGAAGCCCGATGCCAGCGCGCCCAGCACGAAGTACTTGATCGCCGATTCCGACGTCACGCGCGAATCGCGCCGCAAGGCCACCAGTGCGTACGACGACAGCGACAGCAGTTCCAGACCCAGGTACAGCGTCAGGAAGTTATTGCCGCTGATCATGACGATCTGACCGCCCAGCGCGAACAGCGAGAGCATGTAGAACTCGCCCGCGAACATGTCGCGCTCGGACAGGTAGTTGCGCGTGTAGACCAGCGTCAGCAGCATGCCCAGCGCACAGAACGCCGACAGCACGTTGGTCATCGGGTCGATCACGACCAGGTTGGCGAACGCATAGTGCGTATCGCCGGCGGCCGCGTTAATGCTGAACCATACGGTCAGCACCAGCGTGGTCAGCAGCGACAGCGGATATGCCACGCTCGTGCGGCCCTTGCCACGGGCTAGGTCGATCCAGTTGATCGCCGCGACGGCGATCGCCAGGAAAATGATTGGCGCCACGGGGGCCAGGCTAGAGGACGATTGCATGTTGATTTCTCTCCCCCGCTTACAGCTTGGACTGTGCCACGTGGGACAGCAGGTTCACCACCGAGGCGTGCATCACATCGGTGAAGGGTTTCGGGTACAGACCCATGTACAGCGTCATGATTGCCAGCAGACCGAGCATGAAGAACTCACGCTTGTTCAGGTCCACCAGTTCACGCACGTGCTCGTGCACCACGTCGCCGAAGATTACGCGCTTGACCATCCACAGCGAGTACGCCGCGCCCAGGATCAGGGCCGTGGCGGCCAGCAGGCCGATCCAGAAGTTGTACTTGACCGAACCCAGGATCACCATGAATTCGCCCACGAAGCCCGACGTGGCCGGCAGGCCGCAGTTGGCCATCGCGAAGAACACCGACAGCGCCGCGAACTTCGGCATCACGTTCACCACGCCGCCGTAGTCGGCGATCTGGCGGGAATGCACCCGGTCATAGAGCACGCCGATGCAAAGGAACATCGCACCCGAAATGAAACCGTGCGAGATCATCTGCACGATACCGCCTTCGATGCCGATCTCGTTGAAGATGAAGAAACCGAGCGTCACGAAACCCATGTGGGCAATCGACGAGTACGCCACCAGCTTCTTCATGTCGGCCTGGACCATTGCCACGAGACCGATGTAGATCACGGCGATCAGCGAGATCGTGATGATGAACGGGGCCATGTAGTGGCTGGCGTCCGGGGCGATCGGCAGCGAGAACCGCAGGAAGCCGTAGGCACCCAGCTTCAGCATGATCGCCGCCAGCACCACGGAGCCGCCGGTCGGCGCTTCCACGTGGGCATCGGGCAGCCAGGTATGCACCGGCCACATCGGCACTTTCACCGCGAAGGCCATGAAGAAGGCAATGAAGATCGCGATCTGCTCATCCATCGACAGCTTGGCCTGGTGCCAGGTCAGGATGTCGAACGAACCGGTCTTGTTGTACAGGTACAGCAACGCAACCAGCGTCAGCAGCGAGCCGAGCAGCGTGTAGAGGAAGAACTTGAAGGCCGCGTACACACGGTTCGGACCGCCCCACACACCGATGATGATGTACATCGGGATCAGCGTGGCTTCGAAGAACACGTAGAACAGCAGGCCGTCCAGTGCCGAGAACACGCCGACCATCAGACCCGAGAGCATCAGGAACGCGGCCATGTACTCGGCGACGCGTTCGGTGATCACTTCCCAGGCCGAGATCACGACGATCACGTTGATGAACGCGGTCAGCACCACGAACCACATCGAGATGCCGTCCACACCCAGGTGGTACTGGATATTGAAGCGCTCGATCCAGTTGGCCTGTTCGACGAACTGCATGGCCGCCGTGGCCGTATCGAAGTGAAAGACCAGCGGCAGCGTGACGACGAAGCTGGCAACGGCGCCGAACAGCGACATCCAGCGCACGAAGCCCTTGCTGCGGTCGGAGCCGAACATCAATACCAGCAGGCCGAAGAAGATAGGCAGCCAGATTGCGAAAGACAGAACCATTTCTATGTTTTCCTTACTTGGTGCCTATCACTTGGTGCCTATCACGCCAGTGATCGTCAGCGTCAGGAGCACCAGCATGCCGATGATCATCGCGAAAGCGTAATGGTAGATGTAACCGGACTGCAGGTAGCGGCTTGCCGCGGCAAACGATGCCACCACGCGAGCCGAACCGTTGACGAACAGGCCGTCGATGAAACTCTGGTCACCGCCCTTCCACAGACCCGTACCCAGCAGGCGCGCACCGCGGGCAAACACTGCCTCGTTGATGGCGTCCATGTAGTACTTGTTGTCGAGCAGCTTGTACAGACCCGAGAAGCGCTGCTTGATCGCTTCAGGGATATCCGGGCGCTTCATGTAGAAGAACCAGGACAGCACCACACCCGCGATAGCCAGCCACAGCACCGGCGTGGTCAGCGAATGGATCGCCATCGGCACCCAGCCATGGAACGCTTCCTTGAGCTCTTCCATTGCGTGGTGGTTCTCGCCGACGAAGATCACGTCCTTGAACGCCACGCCGTGCTTGAAGAAGTCGCCGAACAACATCGGCTCGATGGCGAAGGCGCCAACGATCACCGACGGAATGGCCAGCAGCACCAGCGGCAGCGTCACCACCCACGACGACTCGTGCGGCTTCTCGCCCGGGGCCAGGCCGTGATGATGATCGTGCGAAACTTCCTCGTCATGGTGGTTGCCGTGGTGAGGGTCGGCCTTGCCGAAGCGCTCTTCACCGTGGAACACCAGGAAGTACATGCGGAACGAGTAGAACGCGGTCACGAACACACCAGCCAGCACGGCGAAGTATGCAAAGCCCGAGCCGGCGATATGCGATTCGGCCACGGCCTCGATGATCGAGTCCTTCGAGTAGAAACCCGCGAAGAACGGCGTACCGATCAGCGCAAGCGAACCGACCAGCGACGTGATCCACGTAATCGGCATGTACTTGCGCAGGCCGCCCATGTTGCGGATGTCCTGATCGTGGTGCATGCCGATGATCACCGAACCCGCGCCCAGGAACAGCAGCGCCTTGAAGAACGCGTGGGTCATCAGGTGGAACACGGCAACCGAGTATGCCGACGCACCGAGCGCGACGGTCATGTAGCCAAGCTGCGACAGCGTCGAGTACGCCACCACACGCTTGATGTCGTTCTGGATGATGCCCAGGAAGCCCATGAACAGCGCGGTGATCGCACCGATGACCAGCACGAACGACAGCGCGGTATCCGACAGTTCGAACAGCGGCGACATGCGCGCCACCATGAAGATACCGGCGGTCACCATGGTTGCCGCGTGAATCAGTGCCGAAATCGGGGTCGGGCCTTCCATCGAGTCAGGCAGCCAGACGTGCAGCGGGAACTGCGCCGACTTGCCCATTGCGCCGATGAACAGGCAGATGCAGGCCACGGTGATCATCAGCCAGTCAGTGCCCGGGAAGATCACGGTCGCCAGTTGCTCGCGCGCTGCGAACACGTCCGTGTAGTTCATGCTTCCGGCATAGGCCAGCAGCAGGCCGATACCGAGGATGAAGCCGAAGTCACCGACGCGGTTGACCAGGAACGCCTTCAGGTTCGCGAAGATCGCGGTCGGGCGCGTGTACCAGAAACCGATCAGCAGGTACGACACCAGGCCCACGGCTTCCCAGCCGAAGAACAGCTGCAGGAAGTTGTTGCTCATCACCAGCATCAGCATCGAGAAGGTGAAGAGCGAGATGTAGGCGAAGAAGCGGTTGTAGCCGGGGTCCCCTTCCATGTAGCCGACGGTGTAGATGTGCACCATCAGCGAGACGAAGGTCACGACCACCATCATCATCGCGGTGAGGGAGTCGACCAGGAAGCCGACTTCCATCTTCAGTGTGCCGATCGTCATCCACTCGTACACGGTGGCGTTGTAGCCCGCGCCGTTGAGCACGTCGAGCAGCACCATCACCGACAGGACGAATGCGATGGCAACGCCGAGAATCGTTGCCGAGTGAGCCACGATCCGGCCGCCGCGCGACTCCGAGGAAAACGTGCCGAAGAACTTGGTACCGAACAGACCGGCTATCGCGGCGCCGGCGAGCGGCGCCAGCGGAATCGCCAGCAGCAGGTTGGGGTTGAGCGTGGTTGCCATAGGACGCTTATTGGTGTGCGGTCGGGGAGCAGTCTTGGTTCGTTACGTAGTTGGTCATGAATCAGCCCTTGAGGGTATCCATGTCGTCCACGTTGATCGTGTCCAGGTTGCGGAACAGCACGACCAGGATTGCCAGACCAATTGCCGACTCGGCGGCGGCCACCGTGAGGATGAAGAAAACGAAAACCTGACCAGCCAGGTCGCCCATGTAATGCGAGAAGGCGACGAAGTTCATGTTCACCGCAAGCAGCATCAGTTCGATGGCCATCAGCAGAACGATCACGTTCTTGCGGTTCAGGAAGATGCCAACGATGCTGATCGCAAACAGGATGGCACCGAGCACGAGGAAGTGAGCGAGAGAGAGCACAGCGAATTCTCCGGGCTTTAGTTCTTGTTGGCGGCTGCCGCGGCATCCGCTTCGGCCCGGCCCTCGGCCGGCATTTTCACCATGCGCACGCGCTCGTCGCGGCGTACGCGGAGCTGAGCGCCCACGTCCTGGGCCTTCACGTCCTTGCGGCGGCGCAGCGTCAGCGCCACAGCGGCGACGATCGCAACCAGCAGGATGATGCCGGCCACTTCGAACGCGTAGATGTAGTCGGTATAGATCAGCTTGCCCAGCGCAGCGGTATTCGAGTAGTTCGGGTCCTGCGCGCCTGCCGGCAGCGCGGCGTTGGTCGTGCCGATGAAATTGCGCACGAGCACGATGGCCATCTCGGCGATGATCAGCGCGCCAACGATCGAGGCCATCGGCACGTATGTCCAGAAATCGCGTCGCAGGTGTTCGACGTCGATATCGATCATCATCACGACGAACAGGAACAGCACCATCACGGCGCCGACGTAGACAAGCACGAGCAGGATGGCGAGGAACTCCGCCTTCATGATCATCCAGATCGCCGCGGCGGTGAAGAACGCCAGGACGAGGAACAGTGCGGAATGCACCGGATTCTTTGCCGTGATGACTTTCAGTGCAGACAGCACCAGCACCAACGCAAAGACATAGAAGATGGTGGTCGTGAGTTCCATGGTCCCTATCGGATCCTCTTTGGGCCGTGCGGCACAGGCTCCCTCCGGGGTGGCCCGCGCATGCTTGCGGCATCCTTCTGTTGGTCCCTTGCGGGACCGATTCAAATTCGCTTTCGGGAGCCAGGCGTCGTTCGCGCCCGGCCCCCGCCCTGCTTCTATACGCTTAGCGGTACTTCGCGTCCGCAGCCTTGGCCGCGGCAATTTGCGGCTCGTAGCGGTCGCCAACGGCCAGCAGCATGTCCTTGGTGAAGTACAGGTCACCGCGCTTTTCGCCGTGATACTCGAGAATGTGCGTCTCGACGATCGCGTCAACCGGGCAGGCCTCTTCGCAGAAGCCGCAGAAAATGCACTTGGTCAGATCGATGTCGTAGCGCGTGGTGCGACGGGTACCGTCGTTACGCACGTCCGATTCGATCGTGATGGCCATGGCCGGGCACACCGCTTCGCACAGCTTGCATGCGATGCAACGCTCTTCCCCATTCGGGTAGCGGCGCAGTGCGTGCAGGCCGCGGAAACGCGGCGACATCGGCGTCTTCTCTTCCGGGAACTGGACAGTGATCTTGCGCGCGAAGAGATAGCGGCCGGTCAGTGCCATGCCCTTGAAGAGTTCCTTCAGGAGCAGGCTGTTAAAGAAGTCCTTGATGGCGAGCAGCATGACGATTGCTTCCTAAGTATTTCCGCGCGGTACGCCCTGCCCTCGGCAGCGGCGCACCGTCGCCTGGCCTCTTAGTGCCAGATGTTCCACGGCGACTTGATCCAGATCGCCACAATGATCAGCCATGCCACGGTCAGCGGAATGAAGATCTTCCAGCCCAGACGCATGATCTGGTCATAGCGGTAACGCGGGAACGAAGCACGAATCCAGATGAAAACCGACAGCAGCAGGAATACCTTGATCACCAGCCAGAAGAAGCCCGGGATCGCATTGGTCAGCGCGCTCGAGAACGGGGGCGCCCAGCCGCCGAGGAACATCAGCGAGGTCATCGTCGAGATGATGATCATGTTGATGTATTCGGCCAGGAAGAACAGCGCGAACGTCATGCCCGAGTATTCGATCATGTGGCCGGCCACGATTTCCGACTCGCCTTCCACCACGTCGAACGGGTGGCGGTTGGTTTCAGCCACGCCCGAGATGAAGTACACGACGAACATCGGCAGCAGCGGAAGCCAGTTCCACGACAGGATGTTCAGACCCATGTTGGCGAAGTAGCCGGTGTTCTGGCTGTTCACGATCGCCGACAGGTTCAGGCTGCCCGCAACCATCAGCACGGTCACCAGGGCAAAACCCATGGCGATTTCATACGACACCATCTGCGCCGCGGCACGCATTGCGCCGATGAACGCGTACTTCGAGTTCGAGGCCCAGCCGGCCAGGATCACGCCGTACACACCCACCGAACTGATCGCCATCACGTAGAGCAGACCGGCATTGATGTCGGCCATCACCACTTCGGCCTGGAACGGAATCACGGCCCAGACCGCCACGGCAGGCATCAGCACCATCAGCGGAGCGACCAGGTACATGCCCCGGTTGATCTGCGACGGGAACATGACTTCCTTGAGCAGCAGCTTCAGCACGTCGGCAATCGGCTGCAGCAGGCCCAGCGGACCCACGCGGTTCGGGCCGATACGCACGTGCATCCAGCCGATCAGCTTGCGTTCCCACAGAATCAGGTAGGCCACGCACAGCAGCACAGGCACCACGATGAGCACGGCGCGGATGAGAATCCACAGCGGCGTCCAGTACATCCCGAAGATGCCGTGGCCTTGCGAGGTAATCCAATCGATCATGTTGCTTTCTCGCTCTTCTTATGCGGTGGCCGTTGCCGCGGCGTTGTTGCCAGCCGGCAGATCAACGGCTTTCTCGACGGAGACGTTGCCGAACAGCGCGCCCAGCGTGGCAGCGGCCTCGGTGGCAGCCGGCACGCGCACGGTGTTGGCCGGCAGCGTCGCTTCGAGAGCAGCCGGCAGCACCACGCTGGCGCCGTCCTGCGTCACACGCACCGGATCGCCAGCCTGGACACCCAGCTTGGCGAACAGGTCCGACGACAGCGACACCTGCATCGCACGGCGCGCTGCGGCGGTAAGCTGCAGCGAATCCGCGCGGCGCACGATCGGGTCGGCGTGATAGATCGGCACGTCTGCGATGCGCTCGATACCGTTGGCGGCAGCAGCCGTCACGCGGATCGCGGCATCGGTCGAGTTGTTCAGTTGCTCGGCCACCGGGCGGGCCAGTGCGGCGTCACGCACGGCTTCCGCCGTATCGAAGTCGAAGCCCGGCACGTCCAGCAGGTTGCCCAGCACGCGCAGCACCTTCCAGCCCGGACGCGATTCGCCCAGTGCACGGACCACGCCGTTGAAGCTTTGCGGCTTGCCTTCGGCGTTGACGAAAGTACCGGCGGTCTCGGTGTACGGCGTTACCGGCAGAATCACATCGGCGTATTGCAGTGCGGCTTCCGAACGGAACGGCGACAGCACCACGACGGTACCTGCCTGATCCAGTGCGGCCAGAGCCTTGCGAGCGTTGGCGGTATCGAACTCAGCTTCGGCGTTCAGCACGATGTATGCCTTGCGCGGCGTGTCGAACATCGCCTGCGCATTGGCACCACCTTGCTGCGGCAACGCGCCAGCGACGTGGCCGCCGACCGTGTTGGCAGCCTCGGTCAGGAAGCCCAGCGTGGCGCCCGTTTCCGTGGCGATCCATTGAGCCAGTGCGTGCAGTGCCGAGAATTGCGGATGACGTACGGCTTCGTTGCCGAGGAACACCGCGCGGCGCTCGCCCGACAGCAGCGCATCGGCCACGGCCTTGGCGGCTTCGCCACCATCGAAACCATCGGTACCGGCAGGAGCAACGACGCCCTTGGCGGCGGCCACGGCGCGGGCCACACCGGCCAGCGCGGCGGTCCAGCCCGACGGAGCGGCGTCGATACGCGCAGCAACCGGCATCAGCAGGTCTTCACCGCCGGCGCCGATCACGGCAACGCGAGCGCCCTTCTTCACGGCCTGACGCAGGCGCGAAGCGAGCAGCGGATGATCCTTGCGCAGCGAGGAGCCGATCACCAGCGCGCGTTGCAGCGTGGTGACGTCGGCCACCGGCATGCCAAGCCACGGCGCACCCTTTACGGCGGCCGAGAAATCGGTCTGACGCAGGCGGAAGTCGACGTTGTCGCTGCCCAGGCCACGTACGAGCTTGCCCAGCAGGAACAGCTCTTCCAGCGTGCTGTGCGGGCTGGCAAGCGCGGCGATCTGGTCTGCGCCATGATCGCGCTTGATGCTTGCCAGACCGTTGGCCACGTATTCGAGCGCGGTCTGCCAGTCCGTTTCCATCCATTCGCCACCCTGCTTGAGCATCGGGCGGGTCAGACGGTCGGCACTGTTCAGGCCTTCGTATGCGAAGCGGTCCTTATCGGAGATCCAGCATTCGTTGACGTCCTCGTTCTCCAGCGGCACCACGCGCATCACGCGCTGGTTCTTGGTCTGGACCACGAGGTTGGCACCCAGGCCGTCGTGCGACGACACCGACTTGCGGCGGGCCAGTTCCCACGTACGGGCCGAGTAGCGGAACGGCTTGCTGGTCAGCGCGCCGACCGGGCACAGGTCGATCATGTTGCCGGACAGTTCCGAATCCACGGTCTGGCCGACGAACGTCGTGATTTCCGAATGCTCGCCGCGGCCCAGCATGCCCAGCTCCATCACGCCGGCCACTTCCTGGCCAAAGCGTACGCAGCGTGTGCAGTGGATGCAGCGCGTCATCTCCTCCATGGAGATCAGCGGGCCCACGTTCTTGTGGAACACCACGCGCTTCTCTTCCTTGTAGCGCGACTCCGAAGCACCGTAGCCCACGGCCAGATCCTGCAACTGGCATTCGCCGCCCTGATCGCAGATCGGGCAGTCGAGCGGGTGATTGATCAGCAGGAATTCCATCACGGACTTCTGGGCCTTGACGGCCTTTTCGGAGTTCGTGAAGACCTTCATGCCGGGCGTCACCGGGGTGGCGCAGGCGGGCAGCGCCTTGGGCGCCTTTTCCACTTCGACCAGGCACATGCGGCAGTTCGCCGCGATGGACAGTTTGCGGTGGTAGCAGAAGTGCGGGATGTACGTGCCCAGCTTGCGGGCCGCTTCCATCACGAGGCTGCCTTCCGCAACCTCTACCTTCTTGCCGTCGATCTCGAGTTCAACCATGTTCTGCCACGCTTCAGGAATGGGCCGGGACCATGCACTGCTTGTGTTCGACGTGATATTCGAACTCTTTCCAGTAGTGCTTCAGCATGCCGCGTACCGGCATCGCCGCGGCATCACCAAGTGCACAAATAGTGCGACCCATGATGTTTTCCGCGACGTTGTTGAGCAGGTCCAGGTCTTCCTGGCGGCCTTCTCCGTGTTCAATACGATTCACCATGCGATAGAGCCAGCCGGTGCCTTCACGGCACGGCGTGCACTGGCCGCACGACTCTTCAAAGTAGAAATACGACAGGCGCAACAGCGAGCGCACCATGCAGCGCGTTTCGTCCATGACGATCACGGCGCCCGAGCCCAGCATCGAGCCGGCCTTGGCGATCGAATCGTAGTCCATGTCCGACGCCATCATCATTTCACCTGGCACCACCGGTGCGGACGAACCACCCGGGATCACCGCCTTGATGCGCTTGCCGCCGCGCATGCCGCCTGCAAGGTCCAGCAGCGTTGCGAACGGCGTGCCCAGCGGGATTTCGTAGTTGCCCGGACGCTCGACATCGCCCGATATCGAGAAGATCTTGGTGCCGCCGTTGTTCGGCTTGCCCATCTTCAGGTAGTTCTCGGGGCCGACTTCCAGCAGGAACGGCACCGCGGCGAACGTCTCGGTGTTGTTGATCGTGGTGGGCTTGCCATACAGGCCGAAGCTGGCCGGGAAAGGCGGCTTGAAGCGCGGCTGGCCCTTCTTGCCTTCCAGCGACTCCAGCAGCGCGGTTTCCTCGCCGCAGATGTATGCGCCATAACCGTGGTGGGCATGCAGCTGGAAGTTGAAGCCCGAACCCAGGATGTTGTCCCCCAGGAAGCCCGCGCGACGCGCTTCTTCGAGGGCTTCCTCGAAGATCTTGTATTCGTTCCAGATCTCGCCGTGGATGTAGTTGTAGCCCACGGTGATGCCCATCGCGTACGCACCGATGGCCATGCCTTCGATCAGCGCATGCGGGTTGTAGCGGATGATGTCGCGATCCTTGAACGTGCCCGGCTCGCCTTCGTCCGTGTTGCAGACCAGGTACTTCTGGCCCGGGAACGCACGCGGCATGAAGCTCCACTTCAGGCCGGTCGGGAAGCCTGCACCGCCGCGGCCGCGCAGACCCGACGCCTTGACGTCGGCGATCACCTGCTCGGGCGTTACCTTTTCCTCGAGAATGCGGCGAAGCTGCTTGTAGCCGCCACGCTTGACGTAGTCTTCGAGGTGCCAGTTCTTGCCGTCCAGGCCAGCCAGGATCAGCGGCTTGATGTGACGGTCATGCAGACAGGTCATGTTACTTGTCCCCCTTGGCGGCGGCTTCGGACTTGAGCTCGTCGACCAGTGCGTCGATCTTCTGGTCGCTCATGAAGCTGCACATGCGGGTGTTGTTGACGATCATCACCGGTGCGTCGCCGCATGCGCCCATGCACTCGCCCTCTTTGAGGGTGAAGCAGCCGTCCGCGGTGGTCTCGTTATAGTCGATCCCGAGCTTGCGCTTCAGGTATTCGCCAGCCCGCTCGCCGCCAGACAGCGCGCACGGCAGGTTGGTACAGACGGCGAGCTTGTGCTTGCCCACCGGCTTGGTGTCATACATGTTGTAGAACGTGGCCACCTCTTCCACCCACACGGGCGGCATTTCCAGGTAGCTGGCAACGAACTGCATGACTTCGGGGGAAACCCAGCCCACCTCGCCCTGTGCCACGGCGAGTGCCGCCATCACGGCCGACTGCTTCTGGTCGGCCGGATACTTCGCGATCGCGCGATCGATTTCCTTGAGAGCTTCTGCTGATAGCATAGTCATTGCAGTAATACGGCGAAGCCGCGCCGTGCAGGGCTTCGCTGGTTTGCAGCCGTCGCTGCCATGTTCTGCCGGCCCGGGACGCTCCTCGCATCCCTTGCCGGTCCGTCGCAGGCATTCGCCTGCCGCCACCGTTACTACCGGGGCCGGCCGAACACGCCCGAATCGTCGTCCGGGCAACGGCCTGTGGCGGAATACTCGTCTTCCGGTATCCCTTAGCGGTCGATCTCGCCGAACACGATATCCTGCGTGCCGATGATCGTTACCGCGTCAGCAATCATGTGTCCCTTGGCCATTTCGTCGAGCGCGGCCAGGTGGGCAAAGCCCGGGGCACGAATCTTCAGACGGTACGGCTTGTTCGCGCCATCCGAGATCGCATAGATGCCGAATTCGCCCTTCGGGTGTTCCACTGCGGCGTAGGCTTCGCCTGCCGGCACGTGCATACCTTCGGTGAAGAGCTTGAAGTGGTGAATCAGCTCTTCCATGTTCGACTTCATGTCGACGCGCGACGGCGGCGCCACCTTGTGGTTCTCGGTGATCACCGGGCCCGGGTTGCGACGCAGCCAGTCAATGCACTGCTTGATAATGCGGTTCGACTGGCGCATTTCTTCCACACGCACCAGGTAGCGCGAATAGCAGTCGCCCGCCGTGCCCACGGGGATGTCGAAGTCCATCTTGTCGTAGACCTCGTACGGCTGCTTCTTGCGCAGATCCCACTCGATGCCCGAACCACGCAGCATCGGGCCGGTAAAGCCCATCTGCAGCGCACGCTCCGGGCTGACCACGCCGATATCTACCAGACGTTGCTTCCAGATACGGTTATCGGTCAGCAGCGTCTCGTATTCGTCGACATAGGTCGGGAAACGGTTCGTGAAGTCCTCGATGAAGTCCAGCAGCGAGCCCGAACGTGCTTCGTTCATGACCTTGATGGCTTTCTCGTTGTGGACTTTCGATGCGCGATATTGCGGCATCGTGTCAGGCAGGTCGCGATAGACGCCGCCCGGGCGATAGTAGGCCGCGTGCATGCGTGCGCCCGACACCGCCTCGTACATGTCGAACATGTCCTCGCGCTCGCGGAACGCGTAGAGGAACACCGCCATCGCACCCACGTCCAGCGCGTGCGAGCCGATCCACATCAGGTGGTTCAGCAGACGGGTGATTTCGTCGAACATCACGCGAATGTACTGGGCGCGAATCGGCACCTCGAGGCCAAGCAGGCGCTCGATCGCCATCACGTACGCGTGTTCGTTGACCATCATCGACACGTAGTCGAGACGGTCCATGTAGGGGACGCTCTGGATCCAGGTCTTCTGCTCGGCCAGCTTTTCGGTGGCACGGTGCAGCAGGCCGATGTGCGGATCGGCACGCTGAATGACTTCGCCGTCCAGTTCAAGCACCAGACGCAGCACGCCGTGGGCTGCCGGGTGTTGGGGACCGAAGTTGAGGGTGTAGTTCTTGATATCTGCCATGACGCGGTTCTCAGTGCTGCGTGCCGCCGTAGTTTTCCTCGCGAATCACGCGCGGCGTGATTTCGCGCGGATCGATCGTCACCGGCTGGTAGATGACCCGCTTCTGTTCCGGGTCGTAACGCATTTCGACGTAGCCCGAGACTGGGAAATCCTTGCGGAACGGATGGCCGACAAAACCGTAGTCAGTCAGGATTCGGCGCAGGTCCGGGTGGCCTTCAAACACGATGCCGTAGAAGTCGAACGCTTCGCGCTCGAACCAGTTCACCGAGTTCCAGATATTGAGGACCGACGGGAGCACCGGGAAATCATCGTCCGGCGCAAATGCACGCAGGCGCAGACGCCAGTTGTGCGTGACCGACAGCAGTTGCGAGACAGCGGCGAAACGCGGGCCGTCCCAGGTGCCATCGCCGTAGTCGGAATAATCCACGCCGCACAGGTCGAGGAGTTGTTCGAAACGCAGCGAGGGATCGTCGCGCAGCAGGCGCGCGACTTCGAGGTAATCGTCAGCCTTGACGATCAGCGTCAGCTCGCCGGTGGCCTCGATCAGATTCTGGACGCGCTTGCCGAGGACTTTCTCGAGCGCAGCCTTGAGGGTATCCAGGTTCGCCATGTCAGCCCTTGCGCGCGATGGTGTTGGTACGCTTGATCTTGTTCTGGAGCTGGATCACGCCATAGATCAGCGCTTCCGCTGTCGGCGGGCAGCCCGGAACATAGATGTCGACCGGCACGATGCGGTCGCAGCCACGCACCACCGAATACGAGTAGTGATAGTAGCCGCCGCCGTTGGCACACGAGCCCATCGAGATCACCCAGCGTGGCTCTGCCATCTGGTCATAGACCTTGCGCAGCGCGGGGGCCATCTTGTTGCACAGCGTACCGGCCACGATCATCACGTCGGACTGACGCGGCGACGGGCGGAAGATCACGCCGAAACGGTCCATGTCGTAACGCGCGGCGCCGGCGTGCATCATTTCCACTGCACAGCAGGCCAGACCGAACGTCATGGGCCACAGGGAACCCGTGCGGGTCCAGTTGATCAGCTTGTCAGCGGTCGTCGTGACAAAGCCTTCGTTGAGAACGCCTTCGATTGCCATTTCACATCACTCCCAATCGAGCGCGCCCTTTTTCCAGATGTAGACGAAGCCCACGATGAATTCCAGCAGAAACACGCCCATGGCGATGAATCCCGGCCAACCGATGTCCTTGAGGGCTACGCCCCACGGAAACAGGAAGGCAGTTTCGAGATCGAACAGGATAAAGAGAATGGCGATGAGGTAGTAGCGCACGTCGAACTTCATGCGCGCATCCTCGAATGCTTCGAAGCCGCACTCGTACGGCGACAGCTTCGCTGCGTCAGGCTTATTGGGACCGAGAATCCGACCAATGGACATCAGTGCTACACCGAGCACGACTCCAAAGAGGATGAAGATGAGGACGGGGAAGTAGGCTTCGAGAGTCAAGATACGGCCAGCCTTATCTGGAATGTTGTCAACAGCACCAGCTGAAGCGGCGTCCTGTTGCCCACCCCAAGCGCCATCCCGTCATAGCTACGGCGCCGCCTTGCGGACTGCCGGAAAGTCATGTTGCATCCCGTGCATGACACAGGTGCGACACGATCTTCCGATCAAGTTGTTTGGTGCCGACGGCGAGACTCGAACTCGCACAGCTTTCGCCACTACCCCCTCAAGATAGCGTGTCTACCAATTTCACCACGTCGGCTGGGGGAGAAACAATGTTGCCTTGCGCCGGGTTTTTACACCCTCCGGAACGTCCGCCGAGGAGTATGTCCTCTGACTTTCGCCCCGTCGCTGGGGAATCGTTTCAAGCCCTGCATTCTAACTAGGATTCCTGATTTGTTCAATGCACAACTGCAAATAAAATCAGGAATCCATGAACACACTGTTCAATTATTGCAATTACTTGGGCACTGCCGGCGCAGCCGGAGCCGAGGCCGCAGCGGCTGCAGCAGGGGCGGATGCCGGCGCGGCGGCGGCCGGGGCCGACTGCTGTTGCGCGGCGCCCATCACACCCAGCGATGCCGACTGCTTGTAGTTGCCAAGCAGCGTGAGACCCAGCGTGCTGCAGAAGAACAGTGCAGCCAGGACAGCGGTGGTACGAGAAAGGAAGTTTGCCGAGCCCGAGGCACCGAACAGACTGCCGGAGGCACCCGATCCGAACGCCGCACCGACATCGGCACCTTTGCCGTGCTGCAGCAGGACAAGACCGATCACGCCGAGCGCGGACAGAACCTGCACGATTACCAACAAAGTCTTGAAGATTGCCATTTGGTTAAATTCGTTTCGAACTTGCCTGATCAGACAGTCGCATCCGGCATTCAGGCGTTGCCGATCGCGAGGAAATCATCCGCTTTCAGCGAGGCGCCACCAATCAGCCCCCCGTCGATATCGGACATGGAAAACAGCTCGACGGCATTATCAGGCTTGACGCTGCCGCCGTACAAAATGGCCATGCGTGCCGCCACGCCGGCGTCCTTCGCAGCCACGCGGGCACGCAGCGCAGCATGCACTTCCTGCGCCTGGGCGCTCGTGGCGGTTTTGCCCGTGCCGATTGCCCAGACGGGCTCATAGGCAAGCACAATGTGTCCAAGTTGCTCGATAGAGAGCGCATCGAGCACCACCTGCAACTGGCGGCCCACGACAGCCTCGGTCTGACCGGCTTCGCGCTCGGCCAGTGTTTCACCGACACACACCACCGGAACGATGCCGAATTCCAGGGCGCGCAATGCCTTGGTGGCCACTGCCGCATCGGTTTCGCCATGGTAGGTGCGGCGCTCCGAGTGACCGACCAGCACGTAGCCGCAGCCAAACTCTCCGAGCATCGATGCCGCCACCTCACCGGTGAAGGCGCCACGCGCCTCGGCCGACACATCCTGTGCGCCCCAGGCAATCTGAGACCCTGTCAGCAGCGTCTGGCACTGGGCGAGATACGGGAACGGCGCGCAGACCGCCAGCTTCGCGCGTGCGGGTGCGGCCTTGATGCCCTCCAACAGGGCCGCATTGGCGGCCAGGCTGCCGTGCATCTTCCAGTTGCCGATGACCAGCTTTTGTCTCACAAGGGTCCCCCTCAAATCAAACCCGCTATTGTAGCGTGGCGCAAGGGGGACCGCCAGCGCGGGCGGAAAACGCAGACGGCCAGCGATCGAAGCGCCACTGAAAGGGCCACCGGCACGTCAGGCACGTCAGAATCTGCGATGCGCCTGCCCAATCACCAGGTCAGGACGATCTTGCCAACATGCTCGCTCGATTCCATGAGCCGATGCGCGTCTGCAGCCTGTGCAGCCGGGAACACCGTATGGATCACCGGCTTGATCTTGCCCGATGCCAGCAGCGGCCAGACATTCTGGTGCAGCGCTGCTGCAATGGCACCCTTGAACGACGCCGGACGCGGACGCAACGTCGAACCCGTGATCGTGATGCGCCGACGCAGGATATCGCCGAGCGGGATCTCCGCCTTGGCGCCACCAAGCAGCGCGATGATCACGATGCGGCCGTCATCGGCGATGCACGACAGTTCGCGCGCCAGATAGGAACCCGCCACCATGTCGAGAATCACGTCGACGCCCTTGCCCTCGGTCAGTGCCTTGACCTCGGCCACGAAGTCCTGCGTCTTGTAGTTGATCGCGCGATCGGCGCCCAATGCCTCGCACGCCTTGCACTTGTCATCGCTGCCCGCAGTCACGAACACCTTGAAGCCCATTGCCTTTGCAATCTGAATGGCCGTGGTGCCGATGCCGCTTGAACCACCCTGGATCAGCAGCGTTTCGGCTGCGCCGCGCGGCCCCTTGCCAAGTTGCCCACGGTCGAACACGTTGCTCCACACCGTGAAGAACGTCTCGGGCAGTGCGGCAGCCTCGATATCGCTCAGGCCCGCAGGCACCGGCAGGCATTGTTCGATCGGCGCCGTGCACAGTTCAGCGTAACCGCCGCCCTGCACCAGCGCACAGACACGGTCGCCCTGCTTCAGGCCGAAACGATTTGCCGGATTCGACAAGTCGCCGCCAACCACCACGCCCGCCACCTCCAACCCCGGCAAATCGGAAGCACCGGGAGGCACCGGATAGTTGCCCGTGCGCTGGAACACATCGGGACGATTGATGCCGGAAGCGGCGACACGAATGAGGATCTCACCGGCCTTCGGCTCCGGATCGGGACGCTGCGTTTCCTGCAGAACTTCGGGGGCGCCGTATTCACGGATCTCGATGGCTTTCATGATGACTCCTCATTAATGTCGCGCATTGCATCGCGCGTGGCAGCGAAGCTGCGTACCGCGCGCAACCCGGATTCAGAAACTGTCCGGCAGTGTAAACAAAAAAGCGGCTGGACATCGCCAGCCGCTTTTTTTGGGTACTACGCGGTTACCCCGCGCTTACCGTCAGCTTACTGCTGCTGTTCGGGCGATGCCGGAGCAGCCGGTGCGTCGCCGTGCACGATCGGGCTGATGCTGCCACCCTCTTCGGCCAGCGCAGCCTTCAGCGACAGACGCAGACGACCCTTCTCGTCAGCCTGGATCAGCTTCACGCGAACCTGCTGACCTTCCTTGAGCCAGTCCTTGATGTCCTTGACGCGCTCGTTGACGATCTCGGAGATATGCAGCAGACCGTCCTTGCCCGGCAGGATGTTGACGATGGCGCCAAAGTCCAGCAGCTTCAGCACGGTGCCGGCGTAGATCTTGCCCACTTCGGCTTCCGCGGTGATGCCTTCGATGCGACGCTTGGCTTCGGCCATGCCATCGGTCGAGGTCGACGCGATCGTGATCGTGCCGTCTTCCTGGATGTCGATGGTCGTGCCGGTTTCCTTGGTCAGCGCCTGGATCGTCGAGCCGCCCTTGCCGATCACTTCGCGAATCTTGTCCGGATGGATCTTCATCGTGATCATGCGCGGTGCGTGCGCCGACAGTTCGGTGCGGGCATGGCCCATGGCACCCTGCATCGCGCCCAGGATGTGCATGCGGCCTTCACGGGCTTGCGCCAGTGCCACCTGCATGATTTCCTTGGTGATGCCCTGCACCTTGATGTCCATCTGCAGCGCGGTGATACCGGAATCGGTACCGGCAACCTTGAAGTCCATGTCGCCGAGGTGATCCTCGTCACCGAGGATGTCGGTCAGCACTGCGAACTTGTTGCCTTCCAGGATCAGGCCCATGGCCACGCCGGCCACGTGCGCCTTCACCGGAACGCCGGCGTCCATCAGTGCCAGGCAGCCGCCGCACACCGAGGCCATCGACGACGAGCCGTTCGATTCGGTGATTTCCGACACCAGTCGGATCGTGTAAGCGAACTCGTCATCCTTCGGCAGCACCGGGATCAGTGCACGCTTGGCCAGACGGCCGTGACCGATTTCACGACGCTTCGGGCTACCCACGCGGCCGGTTTCGCCGGTGGCGAACGGGGGCATGTTGTAGTGGAGCATGAAGCGGTCGCGGTATTCGCCAGCCAGCGCGTCGATGATCTGCTCGTCGCTCTTGGTGCCCAGCGTGGCGACCACGAGGGCCTGCGTTTCACCACGGGTGAACAGCGCCGAGCCGTGCGCGCGCGGCAGCACCGACGAACGGATTTCGATCGGGCGCACGGTACGCGTGTCGCGGCCGTCGATACGCGGCTCGCCAGCCAGGATCTGGCCACGCACGATCTTGGCTTCCAGATCGAACAGGACGTTGCCGACTTCCACCTTGTCGGCTTCCACGCCAGCTTCGGCCAGCTTGGCCTGCACCGTTGCGTAGACTTCCTTGAGCTTGGCGCTGCGGGCCGACTTCTGGCGCAGCTGATACGTTTCCTGCAGCAGCGGCAGGCCGATCTCGGTGACCTTGGCGATCAGCGCTTCGTTCTTGGCTGCCGGGGCCCAGTCCCACTCGGCCTTGCCACCTTCGCGCACGAGGTCGTGGATCGCGTTGATCGCGATCTGCATCTGCTCGTGACCGTACACCACGGCGCCCAGCATCACGTCTTCCGACAGCTGGTTGGCTTCCGATTCCACCATCAGCACGGCACGCTCCGTACCTGCAACCACCAGGTCCAGATCCGACGAGGCGATCTGCGAACGGGTCGGGTTCAGCAGGTACTGGCCGTCCTTGTAGCCGACGCGGGCGGCGCCCACCGGACCGTTGAACGGGATGCCCGACACGGCCAGCGCAGCCGACGAGGCGATCAGCGCCGGGATGTCAGCGGGGACTTCCGGGTTGATCGACAGCACGTGGATCACCACCTGCACGTCGTTGTAGAAGCCTTCCGGGAACAGCGGGCGCAGCGGACGGTCGATCAGGCGCGAAGTCAGCGTCTCGTTCTCGGACGGACGGCCTTCACGCTTGAAGAAGCCACCGGGGATCTTGCCGGCTGCGTAGGTCTTTTCGATGTAGTCGACGGTCAGCGGGAAGAAGTCCTGGCCCGCCTTAGGGCTCTTGGCTGCCACCACGGTGGCCAGCACCACGGTGTCTTCCACGTCGACGATCACGGCGCCAGACGCCTGGCGAGCGATTTCGCCGGTTTCCATGCGGACCGTATGCTGGCCCCACTGGAATTCCTTGACGATCTTGTTGAACATGGTCATGAGCGTTCCTTGAATTTCATGCGTGCCGGCCGTACACATGCACGGTCGGCGACGCCTGCGCTTGCAGCGGCAGGCGAACTGCCGGAGGCACCCGGGTTCGCAGTCTCAGGGAAGTGCTATGCCATTCCATCGCGCCACCATCCGTGACAGTGCTGGACGATGCAGTACGCGATGGAATGACACAAAACCCCAATTCCTTGGCGCCGGCTCCGGTGTCAATGCGCTAGAGAGCGCGATAAAGAGCGAAGTAACTTACTCCGTCGCACGACATGGCGCAACGGTGCCGGGTACCAGCACCCAGCCATTTAGTGAAGCAAACATCACTATCAAGTACCAATCCCGCGATCAAACGCCGGACCAGAAAAGCAAAATGCCTGCCTCAGCGGTGCTGACGCAGGCATTGCGGCCTCACGTGAAATCGTGCTTGTACAACTTTCGCAGGATTCGTGCTGCCATCCGCAGACCTTACTTGCGCAGGCCCAGGGCTTCGATCAGGGCGCGGTAACGGTCGGCGTCGCTGGCCTTGAGGTAGTCCAGCAGGCGACGACGACGGCTCACCATGCGCAGCAGACCGCGGCGGCTGTGGTGATCCTTCATGTTGGCCTTGAAGTGCGGGGTCAGTTCGTTGATGCGGGTGGTCAGCAGAGCAACCTGGACTTCGGGGCTACCCGTGTCGTTGGCGCCGCGGGCGAACTTCTGGATGACTTCGGACTTGTTGGCAATTGCCATGATGATTTCCTTTCACTTGCGAACGCTGCAGCGCGGGATGCGCCACTTGCGTCGTGCCTGAATGACTTGAGGCATCTGTCGCCAGCCAGCCAGGTGGCCTTCGGACGACAGCCGCGCATTATAGCCGAATCCTCCGCGCAGCGAAATCCCGGGCCGTGACCTTGCCTCAATTGCGTGGCGGGCGCTCCATGCGGCACGTGGTTGGCAATGTGGTTTGCGCGGTCTTGAGCTTTTTTACGGTACGAAAGCCGTAGCCCGAGCCTTCGTTGTCGAACCGTACGTCGCCGCCCTGCTTCGCCATGACGGACACATAGAGCGGCTGCAGGACCTGATGATCGTCGGCGCGCACCGTGGCATCGTGAAACTCGTTGGTGTAGCGCATGTTTTCGAGCGCATAGGCCACGGCCACGGCGTCGGTGGAACCGGCCTGCTCGATGGCTCTCGCCAGCATCTCCACCATCATCTGCATGCGCAGGTGCACGTAGTCATCCTTCGGGTCCGGGTAGCGCGCCCGGAACGACTGGTAGAACGCGTCGGATGCCGCGCCGCCAACGTTCGGGTGCCACTCGGCCACGGCGAGAACCCGACCAACGCCCGCATCGCCCATCGCCGCAGGCGCGCCCAGCCCGTTGCCATAGAACGTATAGAAGCGCGCATTGAGCCCGCCCTCGCGCGCGGCCTTGACCATCAGCGTCAGGTCGTTGCCCCAGTTGCCGGTGATGATCGCATCGGCACCGCTGGCCTTGATCTTGGCGATATACGGTGCGAAGTCCTTGATCTTGCCGATTGGATGGAATTCGTCGCCGACGATCTGGATATCGGGCCGCTTGGCCGCCAGCATTTCGCGCGCCGATCGTGCTACCTGGTGGCCAAAGCTGTAGTCCTGGTCGATCAGGTAGACCTTTCGCACCGAGCGTTCACTGCGGATGGCCTCTGTCAACGCCTGCATGCGCATGTCCGAGCTTGCATCGAAGCGGAAATGCCAGAAACTGCAATTCTCATTGGTCAGCGTCGGGTCGACGGCCGAATAGTTCAGGAACAGCACGCGGGCATCGGGCTGGCGCGTGTTTTGCCGGTTGACCGCCGCCACCAGTGCGCTGGCCACGGCAGAGCTATTGCCTTGCAGTACGAACGGAATGCGCTTGTCGATCAGGCTGCGAAACTGGATCAGGCTTTCGTCGACATTGCCCTTGCTATCGAATGTCACCAGTTCCAGCGGGCGCGGGCCGTCGGCAGTCCTGACGCCGCCGCGCGCATTGATTCGCTCGATGGCGATGCGCAGGTTGCGCACCACGGCCTCCCCCGCATTGGCAAACGGCCCGGACAGGCCATCGATCATCCCGAGCCGGATCGGCGCACCAGCCTGCCCCTGCGCCTGTGCAATTGCCGTCACGCAAAAAAGCGCGGCTGCTGCCCAGACACGCCACCCGTTCCGTCGAATACCGGCCATCACCGCTCCAATCTGCCCGCAAAGCGAGCGATGTTAAGGCAGATGCGCATGCGCCGGCAATGGACTTGAATCGCCGCAGATGGCGCAGGATTGATCGAATTTCGCGCGGCATTGGGACGAATTCGAAAAAGATGCGTGACATTCGCACGGATCGATCGGTGTGGCGACACCGCCGTGTGTCGCATCCCCAGCATGACAAAACGCCCGCCGTTGCGGGATACACGCAACTGGCGGGCGTTTCATGACGGTCAGGGCCTTGTGAGCCCCGCCATCGGCATCGCAGGATTCGGGATCAGATCTGCGGGTTGATCTTCTGCACGGCCTTGTCGTGCAGCTTGTTCAGTGCGGCCAGGTAGGCCTTGGCCGAAGCGGCGACGATGTCGGGGTCGGTACCCACGCCGTTGACGATACGGCCGGCCCTGGAGAGTCGAACCGTCACTTCGCCCTGGGCCTGCGTACCGGCGGTGATTGCGTTCACCGAATACAGGACCAGTTCCGCGCCGCTGTTGACCTTGCCTTCGATCGCGTGCAGCGTGGCGTCCACCGGACCATTGCCTTCTGCTTCGCCAGTCTGCTCGGCACCATCGATGTTGAACACTACGCGGGCATGCGGACGCTCGCCGGTTTCCGAGCGCTGCGAGAGCGACACGAAGCGGTAGTGTTCGTTGGCGTTCTCCTGCTCTTCGTCGGAGACGATTGCCATGATGTCTTCGTCGAAAATCTCTGCCTTCTGGTCGGCGAGTTCCTTGAAGCGCGTGAATGCGGCATTGACCTCGGCTTCGCTTTCAAGCTCGACGCCCAGTTCCTGCAGGCGCTGCTTGAATGCATTGCGGCCCGAGAGCTTGCCCAGCACGATCTTGTTGGCGGTCCAGCCCACATCCTCCGCACGCATGATCTCGTAGGTGTCACGAGCCTTGAGCACGCCGTCCTGATGGATACCCGACGCGTGGGCGAATGCATTGGCGCCCACCACGGCCTTGTTCGGCTGCACCACGAAGCCGGTGATCTGCGAGACAAGCTTCGATGCCGGCACAATCTGGGTCGTGTCGATGCCTACATCCATGTTGAAGTAGTCCCGGCGCGTCTTCACGGCCATCACCACTTCTTCCAGGCTCGTATTGCCAGCACGCTCGCCGAGACCATTGATCGTGCACTCGACCTGGCGCGCGCCGCCAAGCTTTACCGCGGCCAGCGAGTTTGCCACTGCCATGCCGAGGTCATTGTGGCAATGCACCGACCAGATCGCCTTGTCCGAGTTCGGAATGCGTTCGCGCACCGAGCGGATCAGTTCGGCATAACCTTCCGGCACGGCGTAGCCCACGGTGTCGGGCAGGTTGATCGTGGTCGCGCCCTCGGCGATCACGCCTTCGAGCACGCGGCACAGGAAGTCCATGTCCGAACGGCTGCCGTCTTCCGGCGAGAACTCGATGTCATCCGTGAACTGACGGGCAAAGCGCACGGCCAGGCGAGCCTGTTCGTACACCTGGTCCGGCGTCATGCGCAGCTTCTTCTCCATGTGCAGCGCCGACGTGGCAATGAACGTGTGAATACGGAACGAGTTGGCCGGCTTGAGCGCCTCTGCGGCGCGGGCGATGTCCTTGTCGTTGGCGCGGGCCAGCGAGCAGATCGTCGAATCCTTGACTACCTGGGCAATCGAGCGGATCGCTTCGAAATCGCCATTGGAGCTCGCGGCAAAGCCAGCTTCGATCACGTCGACCTTCAGGCGTTCCAGCTGGCGCGCAATGCGAATCTTCTCTTCGCGGGTCATGGACGCGCCGGGGGACTGCTCGCCGTCACGCAAGGTGGTGTCGAAAATGATGAGTTTGTCAGACATTTGTGGAGCTCCTGGGCTATGCCCTGTTGTGCCTTGCTGTCCCGATCTCAATCTTGCCGCCGGGTAATCGCGTCAGAATGCAAAACGCCCCGGCGTGCAACGATGCAGGCCGGGGCGTTCGAAAGAATCCTGGTGATTCCGCGCTAAGGCGATTGGTGTCCCTTAGCGCGCGCGCGACCCGACCTGATGGCCTAGTAGGCCACCTAGGGTGGTGCGGGCGGTTAGGGTCTGGCGCGAAATCATGTTGACGACTATATCCGGTTTGGCGCGCGCGCGCAACAGCACCATTCCGGAGATTTGTCCGCGGATTACTGCGGCGGAATCCGCAGCTTCTGGCCGGGGTAGATTTTGTCTGGGTTCGACAGCATTGGCTGGTTGGCCTCGAAGATCTTGTTGTACACCGCGCCGTTGCCGTAGGCGGCTTGCGAGATCGCCCACAGCGTGTCGCCCTTCACCACCGTGTGCCACTGGGATTCGTCCGATTCGACGTTGACCGACATCTTGTCCTCGACCGATTCCACGCCCTCGACATTGCCGCAGCACAGGATGATCTTTTCGCGCGTCGGCTGGTCCGGCGCCACGCCGAATACCGTGACCTTGCCCTGCGACCCGTCAACGGTGATGGTCAGGCCCGTGGCCGTGAGGCCCATCTGCGCGATATAAGCCTCGATGGCATCGCCTGCTGCGCGGTTGGCAGCGTCAACCTTGTCGTCAGACGGGTCCGCGGCGGCCGCATCCTGTGCGGCCTTGGCCTCGCCCTTGCCGAACAGCTTCTCTCCCGCTTCCTTGATGAAGTCAAACATACCCATGACGTTCTCCTTAGGGTGGGTGGAACATGCTACGCAAAGACAATACAAAAAAACAAAAGCGCCCGAAAGCGCTTTTGTTCCTGTCGAGGGTCAGTTGCCGCCTGAGCCATTTCCCGGCGCACGTGTCTTGCTGACACCGGCGGGTTGGCCGTGCAGCGCACGCCAGGCCCATAGCAGATAGCCCGAGATCGCATACGCGACGAACAGGCCGAACAGCGCGACTGGCGGGTCGGACGACACCACAACGAACAGCACCAGCACAAGCACCATCATGCCGAACGGCACGCGATAGCGCACGTCCAGCGCCTTGCCGCTGTAGAACGGTGCGTTCGACACCATCGACAGGCCCGCATAGAGCGTGATCGCAAACGCGACCCACGGCATCCACAGCTCCTTGACCGGCAGCTTGTTGTCGATTGCCAGCCAGACAAAGCCAGCCACCAGCGCTGCGGCGGCGGGGCTTGGCAGCCCCTGGAAGAACCGCTTGTCCACCACGCCGATATTGGCGTTGAAGCGCGCCAGGCGCAACGCTGCACAGGTGCAGTAGACGAAGGCGGCGATCCAGCCCCATTTGCCCAGGTCATGCAGGATCCATTCGTACATGACAAGGGCCGGCGCCACGCCGAACGAAGTCATGTCCGACAGCGAATCGTACTGCTCGCCGAATGCGCTCTGCGTATTCGTGATACGAGCCACTCGGCCATCCATGCCGTCGAGCACCATCGCCGCGAAGATCGCAATGGCCGCCACGTCGAAACGCATGTTCATCGCCTGCACGATCGCGAAGAAGCCCGCGAACAGTGCGGCAGTGGTAAAGGCGTTGGGCAGCAGATAGATGCCGCGGCGGCGCGGACGCACGTACTCGAGATCGTGCTCGTCGGAACCGTAATCCGGATCGTTGCGCAGCTGGTTGTGGCGGAACGGACGCAAGTGCGTCACGTTGCCATTATTGACGCGCTTGTTGCGTCGGTTGAAGGCACCCATTCAGTGTCCCCTGTCGCAACGGTGATTACGCCTGAACGTCCAGCTCGGCCAGCACGGTCGACGAGGCCGAGACCTTCTCGCCGATCGTCACGCGCGGACGGGCATCCACCGGAAGGTACACGTCCACGCGGGAGCCGAAACGGATGAAGCCATAGCGCTGGCCGCGCGAGAGCGTTTCACCGACCTTCGTGTAGCAGAGGATACGGCGTGCCACCAGGCCGGCCACCTGCACCAGCGTCACAACCTGGCCATCGGCCGCGCGGCGGATCACCACGGCATTGCGCTCGTTCTCGACCGAAGCCTTGTCGAGATCGGCGTTGACGAACTTGCCGGGAAAATATTCGAGCTTCTCGACCTTGCCGTCGAGCGACGAGCGGTTCGAGTGCACGTTGAACACGTTCATGAACACGCTGATCTTCAGCGCCTCGCGGCCGGCGTAGGGGTCCTGCGTCTTCTCGACCACGACGATGCGGCCGTCGGCCGGCGCCAGGATCGCATTGGGCGCGGACGGAATCGGCCGGGGCGGATCACGGAAGAACTGGAGTACGAAAATCGTAATGATCCACAGCGGCAACGCCCACCAGAAGCCCGCGCTGACATGCACCAGCAGCGAGATGATGAATGCGCCAGCCAGGAACGGCCAGCCTTCACGGGCGATCAGCGGATGAGGATAGTTCATGCAAGAGAGGTCTAGTTGTTCGCGCCAGGACAAGGCGCCAGGCACGCCACACACATTGTGCGCGCTGGTGTGTCAGTCGGGTGTATTGCCGCGAAAAATGGAAAAAATCAGGCCACTGCCTGAAAAACCCGACAAGGATAGCAAAAAGCCGCCCGGCCCCCGCCAAAATGTCTCCTGCAACACAGGAGACTGGCGGAAAACCCGGCGGCTTCCAGGGTACGCAAGGCGCCTGCGGCGCCCTGCCTCGCCCGGTACAGCTTAGGTACTGCTTAGTTCTTCGACTGGTCGACCAGCTTGTTCTTGGCGATCCACGGCATCATCGCGCGCAGCTTCGAACCCACTTCCTCGATCTGGTGCTCGGCCGTCAGGCGGCGGCGCGAGATCAGGGTCGGGGCGCCGGCCTTGTTCTCGAGCAGGAAGCTCTTGGCGTATTCGCCGGTCTGGATGTCCGTCAGGCACTGCTTCATGGCCTTCTTGGTCTCTTCGGTCACAACGCGCGGGCCGGTGACGTATTCACCATACTCGGCGTTGTTCGAGATCGAGTAGTTCATGTTGGCGATGCCGCCTTCGTAGATCAGGTCGACGATCAGCTTCAGTTCGTGCAGGCACTCGAAGTAGGCCATTTCCGGCGCGTAGCCGGCTTCCACCAGCGTTTCGAAGCCAGCCTTGATCAGCTCGACGGTACCGCCGCACAGCACGGCCTGCTCGCCGAACAGGTCGGTTTCGGTTTCTTCGCGGAAGTTGGTCTCGATGATGCCGGCGCGGCCGCCGCCGTTGGCGGTGGCGTACGACAGGGCGATGTCACGGGCGGCGCCGGACTTGTTCTGGTGCACGGCGATCAGGTGCGGCACGCCGCCGCCTTGCGAGTACGTCGAGCGCACGGTGTGGCCCGGGGCCTTCGGGGCGATCATGATCACGTCCAGGTCGGCACGCGGGATCACGGCGCCGTAGTGCACGTTGAAGCCGTGGGCGAAGGCCAGCGCAGCGCCTTCCTTGATGTTGGCGTCCACTTCGTTCTTGTACACGTCGGCGATCTGCTCGTCCGGCAGCAGGATCATGACCACGTCGGCGCCCTTCACGGCCTCGGCCACTTCCTTGACCTGCAGGCCGGCGTTCACGGCCTTGTTCCACGACGCGCCGCTCTTGCGCAGACCAACGGTCACGTTCACGCCCGAATCCTTCAGGTTCTGCGCGTGGGCGTGGCCTTGCGAGCCGTAGCCGATGATGGTGACGTTCTTGCCCTTGATGAGGGAGAGGTCGGCGTCCTTGTCGTAAAACACTTTCATGATGGTTCCTTCAATTTCTCAAATCTGCTTATCAGGGGTGTCGGCGAGACGCATCGATGTCTGTTTGTCCAGATGCGCCGCGCCGCTTCGGGATACTGCGTGTCGGCTTGTGGCCTTGGCTGCCGGGGGCGCCGGTCAGACCTTCAGGATGCGTTCGCCGCGGCCGATACCTGAGCCGCCCGTACGGACGGTTTCCAGGATCGCGGTGCGGTCGATGGCATCGAGGAACGCATCCAGCTTGCCGCCGTTGCCGGTCAGCTCGATGGTGTACGTCTTTTCGGTCACGTCGATGATGCGGCCACGGAAAATGTCGGCGGTGCGCTTCATTTCCTCGCGCTCCTTGCCGACGGCACGCACCTTCACGAGCATCAGCTCGCGCTCGATATGCGCGCCTTCGGTCAGGTCCACCACCTTGACCACTTCCACCAGACGGTTCAGGTGCTTGGTGATCTGCTCGATCACGTCGTCCGAACCGGTGGTGACAATGGTCATCCGCGACAGCGACGCGTCTTCGGTGGGAGCCACCGTCAGCGTCTCGATGTTGTATCCACGTGCCGAAAACAGGCCCACCACGCGCGACAGCGCGCCGGGTTCGTTCTCCAGCAGGACCGAGATGATGTGTCGCATTTACAGGTCCTCCGCGCCGAGCAGCATTTCGGAGATCCCCTTGCCGGCCTGAACCATCGGCCACACGTTTTCGGTGGGGTCGGTCTGGAAGTCCAGGAACACAGTGCGGTCCTTGAGTCGGAAGGCCTCGCGCAGCGCAGGCTCCACGTCGGAAGTCTTTTCGACGCGCATGCCCACGTGGCCATAGGCCTCGGCCAGTTTGACGAAGTCGGGCAGCGCGGTCATGTAGGAATGCGAGTAACGGTTGTCGTACTCGATTTCCTGCCACTGGCGCACCATGCCCAGGTAGCCGTTGTTCAGCGAGCAGATCTTGACCGGCGTGTCGTACTGCAGGCAGGTCGACAGTTCCTGGATACACATCTGGATCGAGCCTTCACCGGTGATGGTGACGACTTCCTTGTCCGGGAACGCCTTCTTGATGCCCATTGCGTACGGCAGGCCCACGCCCATCGTGCCCAGGCCGCCAGAGTTGATCCAGCGGCGCGGCTCGTTGAACTTGTAGAACTGCGCAGCCCACATCTGGTGCTGGCCCACGTCCGAGCAGATAAATGCATCGCCGTGCGTCAGTTCCCAGATCTTCTCCACCACGTATTGCGGCTTGATGATCTCGGAATTGCGGTCGTACTTGAGGCAGTCCACCGAGCGCCATTGCTCGATCTGATCCCACCACTTGGCCAGGGCCTCGCGCTTCGGCTTGACGTCGCTGGCCTTGATCTGGGCGATCAGTTCCTGCAGCACGTCCTTGACGTTGCCGACGATGGGGATATCCACCTTGACGCGCTTCGAGATCGACGACGGGTCGATGTCGATGTGGATGATCTTGCGGGCCTGCGCGGTGAAGTGCGACGGATTGCCGATCACGCGGTCATCGAAGCGCGCGCCGATGGCAATCAGCACGTCGCAGTTCTGCATGGCCATGTTGGCCTCGTACGTGCCGTGCATGCCAAGCATGCCGACGAACTGCTTGCTCGTACCCGGGAACGCGCCCAGGCCCATCAGCGTGTTGGTGACCGGGTGGCCGGTGAGCGCAGCCAGTTCGCGCAGCTCTTCGCTGGCGTTCGCCAGCACCACGCCGCCGCCCGAATAGATGAACGGACGCTCGGCGCCCTGCAGCAGCGCCACGGCCTTGCGGATCTGACCCGAGTGACCCTTGTTCACCGGGCTGTACGACCGCATGTCCACGGACTTGGGGTACTCGAACTTGCAGGAATTGCGCGACACGTCCTTCGGGATATCCACCACCACGGGGCCGGGACGGCCGGTGGCGGCGATGAAGAACGCCTTCTTGATCGTCGCGGCCAGGTCGCGCACGTCCTTCACGAGGAAGTTGTGCTTGACGATCGGACGCGTGATGCCGACGGTGTCACATTCCTGGAACGCATCCTGGCCAATCGCGTGAGTCGGCACGTTGCCGGTAATCACCACCATCGGGATCGAGTCCAGATAGGCAGTGGCAATACCGGTGACGGCATTGGTCACGCCCGGGCCCGAGGTCACCAGCGCGACGCCCACCTTGCCGGTCGCACGGGCATACCCGTCAGCGGCGTGGACGGCGGCCTGCTCGTGGCGCACCAGGATATGTTCGAATTTCTTTTGCTTGTGGAGCTCGTCGTAGATATAGAGCACTGCGCCGCCGGGGTAACCCCAGACGTATTCGACGCCTTCTTCGGCAAGTGCGTTGACGAGGATTTCCGCTCCGATCATTTCGCGAGCGGAGGATGAATTGCTATCTGCGTGGGAGAATTCCGCGCTGGGCATGTTCATTTCAGTCCTTTGCAATTTTCGGCAAAAAATTGTTTGGATGCTCTCTGCCGGGCTTGTGGCTCGGGTTCAAGCGGTGCGCGTCTGCATGAGAAGACCGCCTCATAAGCGGTCCGATGAGACAACCACTGATGTCGTGAACCGTCGATGATACTGCAATGCACCAGCGCGGTCTATGGGCAATTCACATCAATTCATGGCACTGGCGCGGCGGCGACGCAACGGCAGGTGCCGAACAGGCCGCGATCATGTCTGCACTTGCATACAGCAGTGGCAGAAGCCACGTGTTTTTTGCTAGGATCGCAGACATTTCAGAGGTGCCGCAGGACTTAGGCGGCACATTCGGCCCGAATCCCGCGCCCAACTGCTGTATTTGCCTGCATGGCCACCGATCAGGAACTCTCCGACTTTCTCGCCAGCGTGGAACGACGCGCCTTCAAGCAGGCCGTCTTTGCCGTGCGGGACGACGAGGCCGCGCTGGACATCGTGCAGGATGCCATGATCAAACTGGCGGAGAAGTACGGTGACAAAAGTGCCGCCGAGCTGCCGCCGCTGTTCCAGCGTATCCTCCAGAACACGATCCACGACTGGTTTCGGCGCCAGAAGGTACGCAATACCTGGGTGACGCTGTTCTCGAACCTGCGCGACGAGCGCGATGGCGACGATAGCGACCTGCTCGACACATTGGAGGCAGAAGCCGGTACGGAAATGGCCGAAAGCAGCGCAGACAAGGTCGAGCGGGCGCAGGTCATGCATATCATCGAGCAGGAAATCCAGCGTCTGCCCACACGTCAACGCGAGGCTTTCCTGATGCGTTACTGGGAGGATATGGACGTGGCCGAAACGGCAGCCGTGATGGGCTGCTCCGAAGGCAGCGTAAAGACGCACTGTTCCCGTGCAACGCACACTCTGGCGCAAGCCCTGCGCGCGCGTGGGGTCCGACTATGAGCAGAAACGAACGAGATATCCAGGATCGGCGCTTCGCCCACGAGATCCGCCTGGCGCTAGATGCCTCGGCGGATGCACTGCCGCCGGACATTGCCGAACGGCTTGCCGCCGCGCGGCGCATGGCGCTTGCCGCAAAGAAGGCGGAAGTGCGCGCCCACGTGCCCCAGCTTGCCCTGCCTGGCGGCCATCATGGCTATGCCTTCGAGGAAGAGGACGACACGCCACTGCATCGTGCAGGTTCGTGGCTGCGCAAGCTCGCCCTCGTCTGGACACTGGTGGCGCTTGGTGCCGGCCTGATCGGCATCTACCACTGGCAACAGCAGAAGCGTGTCGAGGAACTGGCAGACGTGGATACCGCGATGCTGCTCGACGATCTCCCGCCGACGGCGTACGCCGATCAGGGCTTCCACGTGTACCTGAAACGTGGGCAATAACAAATGGTTCGAGCGACGCCCCCTTCCGACGCCTTCCACCGCCGGTTTGCCAGACTGTTCGCAACCGGCCTGATCCTCACTGCACTTTGTGGCGGCATCGCCACGCCTGTGGCGCAGGCCCAGGGCCCGGCAGCCAGTCAGCCAGCCGCACCGCACCCGATTGTTAATGCGCATCCAACCTGGGCCGAGCTTTCACCCGCTCACCAGCAGATCCTTGCGCCGCTCCAGCCGATCTGGGAGACGTTTCCGGAACTGAATCGGCACAAGTGGGAACGAATCGCCGACCGGTACCCGAAGCTCAAGCCGGAAGAGCAGCAGCGCCTGCAGGAACGGATGGCCGAATGGGTCAAGCTGACCCCGCAGCAGCGCCGGCTGGCCCGGGAAAACTACCAGATCACGCGCACACTGCCGCAGGAAAAGAAAGCGGAGGCCTGGGACCGCTACCAGCAATTGCCGGAAGAGCAGAAAAAGAAGCTCGCCGCTGCGGAGAAGGTGCCGCGCCGGCCCGGCGCGGTTAGCGCGCTGCCCTCGGGCAAGCGCCCACCGGTCGATACAGGTCACCAGCTTCATCCGGAGAAGCGGCCGGCAAGCGCCCCGGGCGCAGTCGCCGGCCCTGCTTCGGCAGCGCAGGCGGCCACAGGCGCCGCACCGGCCGCCTCCGCACCTATCGCTCCGGCACCCGCGATGGCCGCACCCGTTGCAGCGGCGCCCGCGCCAGCGGCCTCGGCAGTGTCGCCATCGCTGTCGCCGCCGGTCACCGGCGAGGCCGCGACAGAATTCAGCACTACCGACTCGCAGCGCCAGTAATCCCCGCCAGCACCTCCACCAGCACCTCCTCGTCCCTTCCGCGACCTGGCCCGGCCCCGACGCGCTCCCACAGCGGTGTTTGGCATAATGGCCGCTTACCGCTTACGCCTTGCGCTATGCCTGCCGCCACGCCTGCCGCTTCTACCCGTCACATTCCCGATCCGTTTCCGCGCACGCCAACACTGCGCCGCCGCCTGCTCTGCATGCTTTACGAGGGCGTGCTGCTGTTTGGCGTACTGATGGCTGCCAGCGCGGTCTACCTGATCGCCCGACCGCTGCTGCAGCAGATCGGGCTCGACCGGCCCTATATCGATCAGGCATGGATGTTCCTAGTCCTGGCGTTCTATTTCTCGTGGTTCTGGCAACGCAATGGCCAGACCCTTGCCATGCAGACCTGGCGCATCCGACTGGAAACGGCCGCTGGCGTACCGCCGCGCTGGCCGCAGGCGCTGCTGCGTTTTGCGCTGGCATGGCTATGGCTGCCACCGGCGGCGGCGGTGGGCCACGCGCTCGGCCTGACCAAGGGCCCGTTTATCGGCGCACTGGCAATCGGCCTGCTGATCTGGATTTCGCTGGCCTGGCTGGATCCGCGCAGGCAATTCCTCCATGACCGACTGGCCGGTACACGGCTGACCGATCTGAGGCCTGCGCCGAAGTCATGAGCCTGACGGCCGCCGCGCTGCGCCGCGCCGCCGTTGCCGTACAGGTGGCGGCAGCCGGCGGGCTTGCGGCGGCTCTGGCTGCCGGGGCGGGCTGGTCGTGGCCCGTGGCGGCCTTGGCAGGCGTCCTGGCCTTGCTGGCCACATTCGGACTCAGTGTCGGCATCGCGTTCATCGCGACGTTGGGCGGGCTTGCCGTCCCGGCCTCGGCCCGGCCACCACAACCTCCCGACGTACTCACCCCACTGCCACTCGGCAGGCGCGAAGCACTGGCGTGCTACCTGGCCGAATGCCGGGCCGTATTCCGGATGTTCAACTGGCTACAGCCGTTCCGTTCGCGACTTGCCTTCGCACAACCCGCCACTCCGCTGCCCGATACGCCATGCGTCCTGCTGGTTCACGGCTACGGCTGCAATCATGCGGTCTGGCTGGACATGGCACCCTCGCTGGCCGCCGCCGGCTATCGCTGCGAAGGCATCGACCTGACCCCGGTGCTTGGCGATATCGACGACTACGCGCCGAAACTCCTGACCCGCTTGCGTGAAATGCACGCGCGCACGGGAAGCGCTCCGCTGCTGGTCTGCCACAGCATGGGCGGACTCGTCGCACGCGCGGCACAGGTGCTGGCCAACAAGGCGGATGAGCCCGCCCCGTGCGCGGGCATCGTGACACTCGGCAGTCCGCACTACGGCTGCGCGCTGGCACGCTTCGGCGGCGGCCGCAATGCTCGCCAGATGCGCTGGGCCAGCCCCTGGCTGACGACCCTGGCAGCGTCGGAAACGCCGGAGATGCGCGCGCGCATTGTCTCGGTATTCAGTTGGCACGATTCGATAGCCGGCCCGCCCGGCACCTCGTGGTTCGAAGGAGCAAGCCATATTGCGCTCAGCGGCATTGGCCACGTTTCGCTGTTGCGCGACCGGCGTGCAGTGGACGCTACGCTGGCGGCGCTCGCGGCGCTGCGGGCACCCATCGCTCCTGCACCGGAAATTGCGGGCGCGTTGCATCGCGGAGACGCCCCGACAGGGTTCATGTGACGTTCATGTTTCCGTCACGGTTCCGTCACGGCGCGCTGGCTCAATGCAGCCATCGCCGATACCGGGGCCGCCATGGTTCAAGCAATTCGATTCGCCCGCGGACGTCTTTCCAGAGTCGCGCAGCGCCTGCGCGGCAAGCCTGACGCCACGCTCCCGCTGTCAGCCGCGCTCGCGGCATACATGCCGGCGCCCACCGAACTGTCCTCTGTACCTGCCGCACCGCTGCGCGAACCCTCCAGTTCCGCCCCCCGCACTGCTCCCCACGCCGAACCCCCTGTACATCGCTATCGCGCGATCTGGCTGTCCGATATCCATCTGGGCACGGCGGGCTGCCAGGCCACCTACCTGCTCGATTTCCTCAAGCACAACGAATCGGACGTGCTCTACCTCGTAGGCGACATCATCGACGGCTGGCAGCTACGCCGCGGCTGGTATTGGCCGCAGAGCCACAATGACGTGGTGCAGAAGCTGCTGCGCAAGGCACGCAAGGGTACCGACGTCATTTACGTTCCCGGCAACCATGATGAAGCGGCGCGGCAGTTCGATGGCATGGCGTTCGGCGACATCACCGTTCGCGAGGATGCAATCCACGTGACCGCCACCGGCAAGCGGCTGTGGGTCGTGCATGGCGACCTGTTCGACGGCGTGGTCCAGCACGCGAAGTGGCTGGCCTATCTCGGTGATTCGCTATACACGATGATCCTGGCCGTGAACCGCCACTTCAACCGTGCGCGGGCAAAGCTCGGCTTCGATTACTGGTCGCTTTCCCAATACCTGAAGCACCAGGTCAAGAACGCCGTCAGCTATATCAACTCGTTCGAGCACGCGATGGTCGACGAAGCGCGCCGGCGCGGCTGCGACGGCGTGGTCTGTGGCCACATCCACAAGGCCGAGATCCGCGAGGTAGACGGCCAGCTCTACTGCAACGATGGCGACTGGGTGGAAAGCCTGTCGGCCCTGGTAGAGACCATGGAAGGCGAGCTCAAGATCGTCTACTGGACCACGCTTCTCGATCCACCCGTACCGGTCAGCCGCCGCCGTCGCCGCACGGCCGAGTTGACCGCCTGACACCCCCAATCCACTACCTGCACGCCTTCGCCAGCGAAGTGCGTGCGCTGTCCGCTCCAACAACAACATGGTGCTTGCGCAAGGAGATTCGATGAGAGTCCTGATTGTTACCGACGCATGGGAACCGCAAGTCAACGGCGTAGTGCGCACGCTGAAATCCACGCGCCGCGAACTCGAGGCCATGGGCCACATGGTGGACCTGATCACGCCGCTCGAATTCACGACGGTCCCCTGCCCGACCTACCCTGAAATCCGGCTTTCGCTGCTGCCGACGGCCAAGGTGCGCCGCCGTATCGATGCGTTCCAGCCCGACGCGCTCCACATTGCGACTGAAGGCCCGCTCGGCCTGGCCGCGCGCCGTTACGCGATGCAGCACGGCCTGCCGTTCACCACGGCCTATCACACGCGCTTCCCGGAATACGTGCAGGCACGCTTCGGCATTCCGCTGGCCTGGACATACCGCTTCCTGCGCTGGTTCCACGGTCCGGCGCGCGCGGTCATGGCACCGACGCCGGTGGTGCTCAAGGATCTGCACGACTATGGCATCACGCACGGGGTGCTGTGGACGCGCGGCGTCGATCTCGACGTGTTCACCGCACAGCGGCCGAACGTCCTGAACACCGCGCATCCGATCTTCCTGTACGTTGGCCGCGTGGCGGTGGAAAAGAACGTCGAGGCTTTCCTGCAGCTTGATCTGCCGGGCTCGAAGTGGGTCGTGGGCGACGGCCCCGCGCTGGCGGGCCTGAAGGCACGCTATCCCTCGGCAAACTACCTCGGTGTGCTGAAGCAACCGGAACTCGCGAAGGTGTATGCTTCGGCGGACGTCTTCGTGTTTCCGAGCCGCACCGATACATTCGGGCTGGTCCTGCTCGAAGCACTGGCCAGCGGGCTCCCCGTCGCCGCCTATCCGGTCACCGGGCCGATCGACGTGCTCGGCGACAGCCCTGCCGGCGTGATGCACGAAGACTTGAGAGAGGCCTGTCTGGAAGCATTGCGCATCGATCGCGCAACGGCACGTGCCCACGCGGAGAAATTCTCGTGGCGCGCTGCGTCCGAGCAGTTCCTCGCCCATCTGCGTCCGCTGCCAACCGTGGCGGACGGAACCGACAAACCGGCGTCCTCCGTCGCACCCGATCATGGCCAAGCCCCATCCCACGCTACCGCCCGATCCGTCGCTGCACCGGCCGACCGCCGCCCAGGTGGCGGCTGAAGTGGAAACCGAATACTCGATCGCCAACAATCCGCACAAGGGCAATCGCGGCCTGACACGCGCATGGCACGCGGCGATCAACTCGATGTCGGGGCTACGCTATGCGGTCCTGGAAGAGAGCGCATTCCGGCAGGAACTGACGCTGGTGGCAATCCTGACGCCGTGCGCGTTCATCCTGCCGGTATCGGTGGTCGAGCGCGTGATGCTGCTGGGCACGCTGCTGCTGGTGCTGATCGTGGAATTGCTCAATTCGAGCGTGGAAGCGGCAATCGACCGGATCTCGCTGGAGCGCCACAGCCTGTCCAAGCGCGCCAAGGACTTCGGCAGCGCGGCGGTGATGCTGGCGTTGATCCTGTGCGGCGGCACGTGGGTCGCAATCGGCGGACCGCACGTGGTGCGGTGGGTGGGGATGCTGTTCGGGTAGCCCAGCGGCAAAGTAGGTCGACGTCCGCAATGGGATATCGACCTTGCTCGATCAAAGGTAGTTGATGGTAAGGGTGGCAAGACCATCTATGGGCACCGCTTGAGTCAGATCAGGCAAATCGCCAGTCTTCGGCAGGGCAAGCGCCACCGTATAGGTTTGGCTGACGCTCTGGAAACTGCCGGGGGCCGTCTGGCCGGTCGCTGCCCAGGCGTGCATTCGGGCTCCCGGGACAAAGGCATTGTTGGCGTCCCAGGCACTGGTCCACGTTGTGCCGCCGTTATTGGTGGAAAGCGACACAATGGCATTGCCGTCGCCATTCGCGGCCGCCGAGCGATAGAGAAGGTACGCGCCAACGTTCGTGCCATCCACGCTACCAACACCGAATGCAGCCGCGTCGTTCTGATTTGAATGCAAGAAGGCAGCAGCGCCAGGCGTAGCCGTTCCCGCGCGTCCATCCGTGGCAGTGATACCGAACATGGCCGCCGCATCACAGGTCACTGTCAGCGTCAGGTTTCTTCCGCCGATCCTGTTGAAGGTGGTATCGCTAAGATCCTTGACAAAAATATTGCCGAAGTTGACGGCGCCGTTATCGGAAAGTGAGATATCGCACGCGGCAGGCCGGATCATACCCTTGACTGCCAGATCCGCCGATTCTGCCGCTAGAGTCGTCGTGGCGAAAGCCGCTAAATGGGCGACGAAAAGTGCGGCGATTCCATAGTGGATACGCTTCATGATGATCTCCTCGATGCATGAGTTACGGTATCCGGAGTATTCACCACGCCGCGGCAACAAAAAATCGCAATTCAGCCAAAATTGCCAGCCCGCTTCCGGATGGCGTCAAGAACGGTCACCCTCGGGGCAGAATCCGCACTGATTCAGGCCTTCTCGCGGCCTTCCTGCCACTTGTCCACATGCACGCGTGGCGCCGCGGCCAGCTTGCCTAGCAGGTCTGCCGGGGAAGGCGACACGTGCAGCATGTCGGCATGCACCTGTTTCAGGAAGCCCTCGCCCACCGTGTGGCTCAGGAACGAGAGCATTCCATCGTAGAACCCCGCCACGTTGAGCAGGCCGATCGGCTTGTCGTGATAGCCGAGCTGCGCCCACGTGAACGTTTCAAACAGTTCTTCGAAGGTGCCCACGCCGCCAGGCATGGCGATAAAGGCATCGGCACGGTCAGCCATCATCTGCTTGCGCTCGTGCATGTTGCGCACAACGTGTAGTTCCGTCAGGCCGCGGTGACCCACTTCCTTCTGCATCAGCGCATCCGGAATGATGCCGATGGCCGTGCCGCCGTGCGCCAGAACACTATCCGCCACGACGCCCATCAGGCCCACCTTGCCGCCGCCATAGACCAGCGACAGGCCCTGCTGCGCCATGGCCTGACCCAGCGCGTGCGCCGCTTCGGCGTACTCGGGGCGAAAGCCGGGGCTCGACCCGCAATAGACACAAACCGATTTCACTTTCTTTCCTTGTCAGCCTTCGCGGCCTCAGATTCTGCCTTTTGGGCGGCGTACTCGCGCGCGAGCTGGTCGAACGCATCGCGCGCCTTGCCGCGCAGGTACGGTGCCAGGATCGAGAAGATGTGATAGCTCGATCCGTGCAGATAGCCGCGAATCTGCTCGGGATCGTTGTACTGGCGCGGATGCTGCACAAACTGGAACGACAGCCAGTAAGTGGCGATCACCACGATGTTGGTGCAGATTGCATCCACCTGCTCGGGCGTGGCTTCCATGTCGCCGTCTTCCTGGAACTGGCGGCAGATTTCGAGCGCAAAGCGCTTCTTCTGCTCCACGATGCGCTTGAAGTTGGTCTCCAGCATCCGGTTGCGCGCCAGCAGGTCATTGATGTCGCGATACAGGAAACGGTAGTTCCACAGGAACTCGGACATGTACTGCAGGTAGCCCCAGCTCTCCCCAAGCGTGGCCTTGTGGTCTTCCGGCATCTTCAGGCGCCGCTCCATCTCCTGCTCGAAGCGCACGAAGATCGAGTTGATGATGTCGTCCTTGTTGCGGAAGTGATAGTAGAGATTGCCTGGGCTGATCTCCATGGCTTCCGCAATCGTCGTGGTGGTGACGTTGGGCTCGCCCACTTCATTGAACAGGCGCAGCGAGACATCGAGAATGCGGTCCCGGGTACGGCGCGGTCCGGCTTGCGGTTTGGCTTCCATGGATATTGGAACGACTTTGAATCGGCAGGATTGGGATTATAAGCAAAGCGTCCGGGGCTGCCCCCGAGCGGCCCGAACGACACAATCCTCTGTGGGCCATGCGGCGCAATTTAAGAGATCGACTATTCAGCAGATTTCGGCGAACGACCACAATCGAAAGCGAGATACGGCAACACAAGTGCGTGCCGCAAGAACTTCGCTGGAGACTGCCGTGAATACCCGCCGCTTGATTCCCATCATCAACGCCATTGGCATTGCCAGTGGCATGCTCCTCAGCCATGGCGCATTGGCCGCCTCCACCGCCGAATTCCGGCTGCGCGCCGATATGCTGCCGGTGTCCTGCGACCTGAGCTTCTCCAATAACGGCGAAGTCGATTTCGGCGTCATCATGGCGTCCAGACTCAGCGACACAAACTTCACAAAATTTCCCAGACAGTCCATTACCGCGACCCTGACTTGCGATGCAGCGGCCAAGGTAGCCCTTTCCGTCACGGATGGCCGCCCGGGGACCACGCCAGAAGGCATGGGGTACTTCCTGTACACGAACCAGAACGATGCCGCCATGTTCGGCGCCGGCAGCGTCGATGGGAGGAACATCGGCGGCTACATGATCTACCGCACTGCCAACGGACAGGCAGATGGAGCCACCGCCTATCCAGTTGTCTCGAACGACAACGGGGCCACATGGATTCGTGGGGTAAATCAAAGTAATGCGATCACGCCAACGCGCCTCCACAGTTGGTCGGCGACGAACGGCGGCGCGCCCTCCAGCTTCACCACTATCACACAGCAGTACTTCGTGGAACTGGCACTGAACCGCAAGGCCGACCTCCCGACGCTGAACCGTCAGATACCCGTCGACGGCCTGGCGACGTTCACGATCCAGTATCTCTGATCAGAACCTCGAACCGGGCTCCTTGAGGAACGCGATCTCCGCCTCCGAGCTCATCCGCCCGAGCGCTGCATTGCGGTGCGGGAAGCGTCCGAAGCGCGCGATGATCTCGCGATGCTTTTCCGCCCATTCCGCCACGTCGACCTCGCCGGCGGTGTCGTCACGCAATGCAATCGTCTCGCGCACCGAAATATCCTGTGCGTCGATCGATTCGGCATGCTCGAACGGCAGGTAGCAGAACATGCGATGCCAAGGCGTGGGCAACTGGCGATCCCAGCCGGCATCCAGCATGCAGCGTGCCACTGCCAGCGCCATGCCATCGGTGGCAAAGCTGCGCGGGTCGCCGCGAAACATGTTGCGCGGGAACTGGTCCAGCAGCACGATGCGGGCACAGGCGCCTTCCGGCGTCACGGACCAGTCGTCCTCGGCGCCGTCATGTGCCGCCTGCCAGAGTGGCAGGAATCGCTCGTGAATCAACGCGTCGAAGGTATCGGACTTGGCAAACCATTCCCGCCGCGAGACATTCCACTCAGCCGAACCCGGCAACCCGAACCAGAAATCGAGCACAGCCTGCGCAGCCGCGGGCGTCTGTCCAGGCTGTCTATCGCGGAACATTGCGCATCCAGTCCGCGGTCTGGAACAGCGCCTCCATCAGGCGCATCTGCAGGTTTTCCGGCAGGTTCACGTCCTGCATGGCCAGCGCCATGCAGCGCATCCACTGGTCGCGCTCGCTGGTGCCGATCTCGAACGGCAGATGGCGCGCGCGCAGACGCGGATGACCGAAGCGCTCGATGAAGTAGTTCGGCCCGCCCAGCCAGCCGCACAGGAACCAGAACAGCTTGTCGCGCGATCCATCGAGCAACGGCGGATGCAATGCGCGCAGCCCGGCGAACTGCGGCTCCAGGTCCATCAGGTCGTAGAAGCGGTCAACCAGCTCGCGCACGCGCGCTTCGCCGCCGATCAGTTCATAGGCGGTGATTTCTTCCCGCTGGTCCTCGGGCTGGTTTTCAGGCTGGTTGGTGGAATCGGTGCTCATGGCAATACAGGGAAGTCAGACATCGCGCAGCGTGGCCAGTGCCGGTTGCCGCAATACCTCGCGCAAACCTAGCCAGCCGCCCGCAAAAGCGCACAGCATGCCAGAAACCACGCCGACCGGTACGATCCACCCGTTGAAGCGGTATGGGAAGTCGAACACGTATTGCGAAAGCCCCCAGCCCACCGCCACCGCTCCCAGGCTGGCCAGCAGGCCCGCCAGACCACCGACCACGAGAAATTCCGCGTACTGCGTCTGGCGCACCAGCGCAGCCGACGCGCCCAGTGCCTTGAGCAGCCCGGCGTCCCGCTTGCGCTCATCGCGCGCGCCGGAAAGCGCCGCGTAAAGCACGGTCACACCGGCCAGCAGCGTGAATACAAACAGGAACTGCACTGCGGCAATCACCTGGTCAAGCACGTCCTGGATTTGCCGCAGGATCAGGTCGGTGTTGACCACCGTGATATTCGGGAACGCGGCCGTAAGTTGATTGCCGAGTGCGGCCTTGGCAGGCGGCAGGTGAAACGCGGTGATATAGGTCTGGGGCAGGCCCTGCATCTTGGCCACCGGCAGGATCACGAAGAAGTTCACGCGCATCGAGCCCCAGTCGAGCTTGCGCAACGACGTGACAGGGGCCTCCACGACCTGCCCCGCCACGTCGAACCGCAGCGTATCGCCAAGCTTGATATGCAGCGTCTTGGCGATGCCCTCTTCGACCGACGCGCCGTCGGGGCCATCGCCCCATCGCCCGGCAACAACCTGATTGCCGTCTGGGAGCTTGTCCATGTACGACAGGTTGAACTCGCGCTCCACCAGGTTGCGCGCCCGCCCCTCGGGATAGCTGTCGGCGTGGATTGGCCGGCTGCCGATCTGTGTCAGCCGGCCTCGCACCATCGGATAGAGCAGATCGTCGACGCCGTTCTTCGCCAGCATCGCGTGCAAGGTATCGCGCTGATCGGGCTGGATGTTGATGACGAATCGATTCGGCGCATTGGCGGGCGTGGCGCTGCGCCACGAGTCGACCAGATCATTGCGCGTCATGCCCAGCAGCAGCAGCGCCATCAGGCCGACGGCCAGCGCCACCGTCTGCAGCACGGTGACGCCGCGGCGCCGTTCGAGCACGGCCAGCGCGAAGCGCCAGCCGACGTTGCCACGCACGCGGCCACGCATGCCGCGCGACAGCACCAGCAGCAGGCCCAGCGCCAGCAGCGCAAACGCAATGCCCGCGCCGACAAACCCACCAGCCGTGGTCAGCCCAAGCTTCAGATCGCGTGCGGCTACCAGCAACAGCGAGACGAACGCGCCCAACCCCAGCGTGTAGGCAGCCCACACCGACACGGACGGCAGGCCGATATCGCGCCGCAGTACGCGTAGCGGCGCCACGCGTGTCAGCGCCAGCAGCGGCGGCAATGCGAAGCCCGTCAGCAGAACCAGCCCCGCCGCCACGCCGACCAGCGCGGGAATGGCCGATGGCTGCGGGAGGCTCACGCGCAACAGCCCGCCAAGGGACAGCAGCAGCCCATAGTGCGCCAGGTAGCCAAGCACAACGCCGACCAGCGCGCCGCCAAGCCCGAGCAGCACGAACTCGATGCCGAATGCCGCCAGGATCTGCCGACGAGAAAGGCCCAGGCACTTGTAGACCGCGCAGGCATCGGTATGGCGCTGCATATACCGGCGCGCGGACATCGCGATCGCCACCGCCGCGATCATCGACGACAGCACCGCCACCAGCGACAGAAAGCGCTCTGCACGGTCGAGCGTGGCACGCATCTGCGGCTGGCCCGTTTCAAGCGACTCCACACGCGTATTGCGCAGATGGCGCTGTTCGATCTCGCCGACTGCCCATTTGCGATACTGCTCGCCAGCGACGTCAGGACCGGCCACGAGCAAGCGGTACGTCACCCGGCTGCCCCACCCGATCAGCTTCGTGGCCTCCAGGTCGGACATCGGCAGCAGCACGCGCGGCGCGAAGTTCATGAAGCCCGCGCCGCGATCGAGTTCCTGCGTGATGATCCGCTCGATGCGGAACGTCTTGCTGCCAAGTTGCAGGCCGTCGCCAACGCGCAGGCCAAGCGCGCTCAGCAAGGCTTCATCCACCCACACCGTGCCCGGTGCCGGAATGCCCTCCGCCACCGTCTCGGCGCCGCCAGGCTGGCTTGAGACCTTGAGCCTGCCGCGCAGCGGGTAGCCATCGGTCACGGCCTTCAGCGCAGCCAGTTGGCTGGCGGCTTCGCCGTGCGCCGGCGCGCCGTTGACGCGCGCCGTGGCCATGCTCGGGAACGTGATGGTCTGGGCCACCTGGAGCCCATCCTGTCGGGCGCGCTCGATAAAGACCGCATCGAATGGCTGGTCTGAAAGCAGCAGCACATCGGCGGCGATCATCTGGCGCGCGTCACGCTCCAGCCCCAGCCGCATCCGGTCGGCCAGAAAGCCCACGCTGGTCAGCGCCGCCACCGCCAGCACCAGCGCGAACAGCAGCAGCGTCAGTTCCCCTGCAAGCCAGTCGCGGCGGGCCATGCGCAGGGCCTGCCGCCAGGCGGAGAAACTCGCATGAGGAACGGGGACAGAATCTTGGGTCGGCATCGGCATCGATCTATGGACGCTGGTTGTCGGCATTGCCGCGCAGGCTTGCATGAAGCCGCCGCACGCCGCGCCACAGCTTCGGCAGCAGCCAGGCGGCGACGATCAGGAACAGAACCAGCAGGACCAGGAATACAACGGGCAGGAAGAACGCCAGCAGCAGCCCGCCGGCCGCGGTGATGTCTTCGGTGAATGAGGCAACCCAGTTCGAAAATGGTTCGGGCGATACATTGATCAATGCACGCGTACCCGCCTTGGTTGCATGCGCGGTGCCGGCCAGCGTGCCGCCAATCAGGCCCGCGGCCACCATCCACTGTGGATCGAGCTGCCCGAACGCGGCTGCCGCCAGGATCGCCCCGGCGGGAATCCTGATGAAGGTCTGGATGCCATCCCAGACCGTGTCGAATCCCGGCACCTTGTCCGCCACGAACTCGGCCACGGCCATCGCACCAGCAATACCGATGACCCACCAGGACTCAAGCACGTGCAGGCCGGGCGGCAGGTCGAGCCAGCCCAGGCGGGCCAGCACGCCCGCAGTCAGCACGGCCAGGTAAAGGCGCAGGCCGCTGGCCCAGGACATGCCTGCAGCCAGCGCGGCGGTTTGCAGCATGGGATTCCTCGCTTTTGTCGCAACGGACTTGCGAAGAGTGTAATACGGCCGCGCCAGGGGGCCGCTTCGGGCGCCTGGTCCGGCTTGGATGCTGCTTCAAAGATACTGCACCGTGAAGGTCAACTGGCCATCCATCGGAATCCCCTGCGTCAATTCTGGCAAGTTGGCTGTCGTGTTGATCACAGGCTGAATCGTATAGACCTGACTGACGGTACTGACCGGCATCGGGGTGGTAGGCGCCGCTGCGCTTGCGTATGCGGTCCAACGTGTCGTACGGATAACTGCGTCCGCCTGGTTGGTTATTGCATACCATCGCGACTCGTTAGTGTCCTTGCGGAGACGACGACCGGCAGCACCATCGACCGTGGCATCCCCCAGCGTCACTGCAAAGGCGCCGATTCTCCGCCCGGCGACTTCACCGAGCCCATAGCCGTAACTGTCAGGGACACTCGCGCTGATCGCCTGGAGAGCACCGGCCTGTGCCGTCCCCGCACGGCCATCGGCCGTGGAAATTGCGAGCACGGTATCCGCGTCACAGGCTACGTTGACGGTGACCGGACGGCTTTCGAGCACCGTCATGGCCGTCTCGCTCAGGGTCTGCGCGGAAATCGTGCCAAAGTCGAGCTCGCTGGTCGAAACGGAAACGTTGCAAGCCGATGGCCGGATCACGCCCTTGACCGCCAGGTCCACCGATTCGGCTGCCAACGCGGAAGTCGTTGCGAACGCCGCCGCAAGCGCCACGAATAGCGGCGTGACGATTCGTTGATGAGCGAATTTCATGATGAATCTCCAAAGCTGGTTGTGTTGCTCTGCTTTGAAGTATTCGTTAGGCGACGGCCGCTAAAAATGGTAATTCAGCCAATTTCCGTCACCCCACGATTCGCATCACCGCCTTCGGGTCAGGCCCCTTCCTTGCCATCCGGACCATACCAGGGCAACGCTTGCTGCGGCGTCAGGATGCCTGCCGGCTCCGCTGCCGTGTATCCCGGAAGTTGCTCGATACGGCGCACGAAGGCAGGGTCCGAAATCAGCGACAACAGCGCCGTCACCCACGGCGCATTCTGGTCGTTCTTGCGCAGCGCCAGGTAATAGGCCTCGCGCGTCAGCGGCACGAACGTGAGCCCGTGCGCCTCCGCGTTCATGCGCAGGCCAAAGCCGACCTGCGCACGGCCCGCGTGGACCGCTTCGGCAACCTTGTCGTTGCTGAACTCGGGATCGTCGTAGCCGGTGATCTGGTCCGGATACAGCCCGTGCGAGGCCAGCAACTGGTCGAACAGCATGCGCGTGCCCGAACTGCGCTGGCGATTGATAAAGCGCGCGCCCGTGCGGGCCAGATCGCGCAGGTCTCGGATCTCGCGCGCCATGTCGGGCGCCACGATCAGCCCCTGCTCGCGCCAAGCCAGCCGCACCAGCCGCACCGTGGCGGGCCGCAGCCACTTGCGCAGCGTCACATGCGCCACCGAGCCCGCCGTCTGGATCGGCGAAACATAGAAGCCAGCCAGTTCGGACTGACGCTCCTGCAGGCAGACCAGCCCCTCCACGCTGCCGCAGAACACGGTGTCGAGCTGCAGTGGCGCCGGTGTTTCCTTTAGCGCGCCGGCCAGCGTTTCCACGGCCGGGTCATGGCTGCCGGAGAAATGCAGCACGGTCTGCGGCTGTGCGGCATCGTCGAGATCGCTCAGGAACTCCGCCATCGCCTTCTGCACGGCCGGATCGATCGTCTCGCGCAGGCGCATTTCGGCACGCAGCAGGCGCTCGCCGAAGCGCGTCAGCGAAGCACCACGGCCGCGTTCCATGTCCAGCATCGCGCGGCCAAGCATCTCTTCCCATGTGCGCATCACGCCCCAGGCATGCCGGTAGGAGAGCCCGATCTCCTGCGCCGCCCGATGCAGCGACCCGGTCTCGCGCACGGCCTTGAGCAGTTGGAACACCTTGCCGTTGGCGCGTGGGTTGTCATCGGCGGCAATGACCGGGAACAGGTCGAAGCGGAAAGTCATATGTTTCGCCTTGCATATTTACGAGGTCTGGTGGCTCGCCGACAATCGTGTGCCTCGGTTTCCACGACGATTCGCGCATTCTCCACGAAGCTTCGCCGCAATGGCAATTGTGTTTCCAAAAACATAAGAGAAGGAATTGCACATGTCTGAACGCCGTAGTCCCCAATCAATCCGCCGGTTTCACGGTCTCCCCGCCACCACGGGCGCACTGGCATTTCTTGTGCTCTCGACAGCATATGGCGCAGTGAATGCGGCGGACCTGAAGATGGCCACCACCACAAGCACCGAAAATTCCGGCCTGCTCAAGTACCTGCTGCCGAAGTTCGAACAGAAAACCGGCATCAATGTGAAGGTGATCGCCGTCGGGTCGGGCAAGGCCATGAAGTTGGGGGAGATGGGCGACGTCGACGTGCTGCTGGTTCACGCGCGCAAGCTGGAAGACGAATTCATAGCGGCCGGTTACGGCGTGAACCGCCGGGACGTCATGTACAACGACTTCATCGTCGTCGGCCCCGCGAATGATCCGGCCGGACTCAAGGGCGGCAAGGACGTCATCGCCGGATTCAGAAAGCTGGCCGTCAGCGGCAGCAAGTTCATCTCGCGCGGCGACAACTCCGGCACCGACGTGATGGAGAAGGACTACTGGAAGAAGGCTGGCATCGAGCCCAAGGGCCAGCCGTGGTACGTCAGCGCCGGCCTTGGCATGGGTGAGGTGCTGACGATGGCGGCGCAGCTACCCGGCTACACGCTGTCGGACCGCGCCACCTATGGCGCCTATCGCGCGAAAACCGGCCTTGCCATCGCGCTGCAGGGCGACCCGCAGATGTTCAACCCGTACGGCGTGATTGCCGTGAATCCGGCCAAACACCCGGGCATCAACTATGCCGATGCAATGAAGTTCGTCGAGTGGGTGACGTCGAAGGAAGGCCAGGACGCCATCGCCGGCTACAAGGTAGAGGGCGAGCAGCTTTTCTTCCCCGACTACAAGGGCAAGTGACAGCGCCGCAAGCCCCGGGGCGCGGGGCTCAGCTTGCCGCGCTGGATTCCAGCCGCGGCAACTGCGGCAGGTCCGTCGCTACCTCGGCAATCATGCGGCGCAGCCACATCACGTCCGGCGCCGCATGGCAGCGCTCATGCCATAGCTGGTAGAAGCGCATGCGCGGGAACTGCACCGGCGACGGCACCATGCGGATCGGCAGGTACTGCGCGTAGTGCGCGGCAAACTGCCGGCCCGTGGTGAACACCATGTCCGTCTTCATCAGCACGTATGGCACCAGCCCGAAATACGGCAGCGTGACCTGGATATTGCGCTTGTAGCCCTGCTCGGCCAGCGCCTGGTCGATCATGCTGCGCTGCATCGATGCATACGGCGCGGGCGCCAGGTGCGGCATTTCCAGGTAGTGCCTCAGCGTCAGCCCATGGCGCGCCAGCGGGTGCTGCGCGCCAAGCATGCAGACCACCTCGTCATCGAACAGCGGCGAAATATGCAGGTGTTCGGGCGGCGACAGCCAGTTGCCAACCACGATATCGAGGTGACCCTGCTCCAGCGCGTCGAGGAAGTCCGTCGACTGCGTCATCGGATGCACGAACAGCTTCGCGCCCGGCGCCAGCCGCCGCACGCGCTCGACGATATTCGGCAGGAAGAATGCATCGAGATAATCGGGCGCGCCAAGGTGGAACGTGCGCGTGGTGGTGGTCGGGTCGAACTGCTGCGGTGGGCGCGCAATGCGATCCATCGCCGCCAGGCTCTGCTCGGCCAGCAACAGCAGTTCGCGGCCGCGCTCGGTCGGCACCATGCCGCTCTTGCCGCGCACCAGGATGGCGTCACCGGTGATTTCGCGCAGCCGCTTCAGCGTATTGCTGATGGCGGGCTGAGACTGGCCCAGGCGCACGGCGGTGCGCGTCACGCTCTGCTCGGTCAGCAGGGTATGCAGCACCCGCAGCAAATAAGTATCGAGATGGTCGCGTCCGTGCATGGCAGATGCCAGCCTGTCATGGCGGGCTGGCGTGGGTGGCGTGAGGGAAGGGAACGGCGCATAGTGTAAGACAGCCACCCCGGAAACGGTCAAATACGGCGGCTAGTCCAGACGATCTACGGGAAGACCCGTAGATCGGCGCCAGACCGCCCGGGGGCTGGGGTTGCGCCGCGGGCCCGCCCTGGGCCGCACGCCTTGATGGGGCATATCACATGGGCCGAATATTGCATGAAAGGCCCGGTGCTATGTTTCCGCCATCCCCGAAAGAGAGAAGATCATGGAGACGCAAACCATCCGCTTCTACCACCGCGGCCAGGTTCAGGAAGTATCTGACGCCCCGGTGACCCGCACCGTCCTGCAGTACCTGCGTGAAGACGTGCGCTGCACTGGCACCAAGGAAGGCTGCGCCGAAGGCGATTGCGGCGCCTGCACCGTCGTGATCGGCGAGTTGCAGGACAGCGGCGACGTCGAATTCAAGGCCGTCAACGCCTGCATCCAGTTCCTCCCCACGCTCGATGGCAAGGCGCTGATCACGGTCGAAGACCTGCGCCAGGCCGATGGCTCGCTGCACCCCGTGCAGGAAGCCATGGTCGAGTGCCATGGTTCGCAATGCGGCTTCTGCACGCCCGGCTTCGTGATGTCGCTGTGGGCGCTGTACCAGCAGCAATTCCCGGGCAGCGAACCGCCCGCGCGCCAGACCATCTGCGACGCGCTGACCGGCAACCTGTGCCGCTGCACCGGCTACCGCCCGATCGTCGACGCCGGCCAGCGCATGATGGCCCTGCCCGCGCCCCAGGCCGACCGCATCGACCCGAAGCAGATTGCCGACACGCTGCGCAACCTGAAGCGCGGCGAGACGTTCCATTACAGCACGCGCGGCCAGCATTTCTACGCGCCGCGCACCGCCGCCGAGTTTGGCGCGATCAAGGCAGCCGAGCCGAACATCCGCATCCTGGCCGGCAGCACCGACGTTGGCCTGTGGGTCACCAAGCAGTTCCGCGAGCTCGGCAACCTGCTCTACGTGGGGCAAGTGGAAGACCTGAACCACATTGCCGAACGCGACGGCTTTATCGAGATCGGCGCCGCGGTGACGCTTGAAAAGGCCTATGCCGCACTGAACGTGGCCCACCCGGAACTTGAAGAAATGTGGAAGCGCTTCGCCTCGCTGCCGATCCGCAACGCTGGCACACTGGGCGGCAATATCGCCAATGGTTCGCCGATCGGCGATTCGATGCCCGCGCTGATCGCACTGGGCACCGAAGTCGTGCTGCAGCGCGGCGAAGTGCGCCGCACGCTGCCTCTGGAAGACCTGTACCTGGCCTACCAGAAGACGGCCATGACCGAAGGCGAGTTCGTGGCCGGGTTGCGTGTGCCGGTGCAAGGGCCGCAGCATTTCCGCACGTACAAGTTGTCCAAACGTTTTGACGAGGATATTTCCGCCGTGTGCGCCGCATTCGGCATCACGGTCGAAGGTGGCATCGTCAAGGCCGCGAGCATTGCGTTCGGGGGCATGGCCGCCACGCCAAAGCGCGCAGCGCTGGCCGAGGCCGCGCTGACCGGACAGCCGTGGAACGAAGCCACCGCGCGCGCCGGCATGGCAGCGCTGGGCCAGGACTACACGCCGCTGACCGACATGCGCGCCACGGCCGACTATCGCAGCCGAGGTGCCGCCAACCTGCTCTATCGCTTCTGGCTGGAAACACGCGAGGGCGCGCTGCCCGCCGCCATGGTCAATGTCCGCGCGATTGGGGCCGGTGAAACCGTGAGCGCCTGAGGAGAGCACGCATGAACAAGCAAACCGAACCCTTCCTGCTCGACGCCAGCGTGGCTGCCGAATCGGCGCCGCAAGTGGGCATTTCCCGCCCGCATGAATCGGCCCACCTGCACGTGGCCGGCACTGCCACCTATACCGACGACATCCCCGAGCTGGCCGGCACGCTGCACGCCGCGCTCGGCATGAGCGCACGCGCCCATGCCCGCCTGAAGTCGATCAATCTCGACCGCGTACGCAAGGCGCCTGGCGTGGTGTCGGTGCTGACCGTCAACGACATCCCCGGTGTCAACGACTGCGGCCCGATCATTCATGACGATCCGATCCTGGCGAAGGACGTGGTCCAGTTCATCGGCCAGCCGATCTTTATCGTGGTGGCGTCGTCGCATGACGCGGCACGCCGCGCCGCGCGCCTGGCCGACATCGACTACGAAGACCTGCCGCCCGTGCTTTCGCCCGAGGCCGCGCATGCTGCGGGCAGCTACGTGCTGCCGCCGATGCACCTGAAGCGCGGCGAGCCCGCGCGCCACATCGACGCCGCCATCCATCGCGATACCGGCAAGATCCATCTCGGCGGCCAGGAGCAGTTCTACCTGGAAGGCCAGATCGCCTACGCCGCGCCGCGCGAGAACGACGGCATGCACGTCTGGTGCTCGACGCAGCACCCGACCGAAATGCAGCACGCCGTGGCCCACATGCTCGGCTGGCATGCGCACCAGGTGCTGGTGGAATGCCGCCGCATGGGTGGCGGTTTCGGCGGCAAGGAATCGCAGTCGGCAATGTTCGCCTGCTGCGCGTCTCTGGCCGCGTGGAAGCTGCTGTGCCCGGTCAAGCTGCGCCCGGACCGCGACGACGACATGATGATCACCGGCAAGCGCCATGACTTCGTGTTCGATTTCGAAGTTGGCCACGACGACGCCGGCCACATCGAAGGCGTACGCGTGGAAATGGTGTCGCGTGCCGGCTTCTCTGCGGACCTGTCTGGTCCCGTCATGACGCGCGCGATCTGCCACTTCGACAACGCCTACTGGCTGCCGAACGTGCAGATCGACGGCTACTGCGGCAAGACCAACACGCAGAGCAACACCGCGTTCCGCGGCTTCGGCGGCCCGCAGGGCGCGTTCGCCGTGGAGTACATCCTCGACAACATCGCGCGCAACGTGGGCAAGGATTCGCTCGAGGTGCGACGCGCCAACTTCTACGGCAGGACCGATAACAACGTCACGCCGTACGGCCAGACCGTCGAGGACAACGTCATCCACGAGCTGATCGACGAACTCGTGGCGTCCAGCGAATACCAGGCCCGCCGCACCGCGACGCGCGCGTTCAACGAGACGAGCCCGATCCTCAAGAAGGGCATCGCCATTACGCCGGTCAAGTTCGGCATCTCGTTCAACGTGGCCCACTACAACCAGGCTGGTGCGCTGGTGCACGTCTATAACGACGGCTCGGTGCTCGTGAACCACGGTGGCACCGAGATGGGCCAGGGCCTGAACACCAAGGTGGCGATGGTCGTGGCGCATGAACTCGGCATCCGCATGGAGCGCGTGCGCGTGACGGCCACCGATACGAGCAAGGTCGCCAACACGTCGGCAACGGCCGCATCGACCGGCGCCGACCTGAACGGCAAGGCCGCGCAGGATGCCGCGCGCCAGATCCGCGAACGGCTGGCCACTTTCGCCGCGCGCAAGGCCGGCGTGCCCGTCGAAGAAGTGCGCTTCGGCGACGACCTCGTGGTGGCGGGAGAACTGCGCCTGTCGTTCGGCGACCTGGCCCGCGAGGCCTACGTGGCCCGGGTGCAGCTGTGGTCCGACGGCTTCTACACCACGCCCAAGCTGCATTGGGACCAGAAGGCGCTGCACGGTCGGCCGTTCTACTACTACGCCTATGGCGCGGCGTGCTCCGAAGTGCTGGTCGATACGCTGACCGGCGAATGGAAGCTGCTGCGTGCCGATGCGTTGCACGACGCGGGCAAGTCGCTGAATCCGGCCATCGACATCGGCCAGGTGGAAGGCGCGTTCATCCAGGGCATGGGCTGGCTGACCACCGAGGAATTGTGGTGGAACCAGAGCGGCAAGCTGATGACGCACGCACCGTCGACCTACAAAATTCCGACGATCAACGACTGCCCGGAAGAGTTCAACGTGCGGCTGTTCCAGAACCGCAACGTCGAGGACAGCATCCATCGCTCGAAGGCCGTTGGCGAACCGCCGCTGCTGCTGCCGTTCTCCGTGTTCTTCGCGATTCGCGACGCGATTGCCGCAGTGGGCGACTACAAGGTCAACCCGCCGCTGCGCGCGCCCGCCACCAGCGAAGCGATCCTCGACGCCGTGGAGGCCGTGCAGGCCACCGTGGCCTCTGTCTGACGCACCACCAGGCAACACCACGCAATACCACGCAACACCAGGACCGATCATGCAGGACGCCCCGCTCAAACCGTTCCGCTTCGCCGACGCCACCCGCTGGGTGCGCGCCGGCGTGCCCGTGGCGATGGTCACCATCGCCGAAGTCAAGGGCTCTGCGCCGCGCGAGCCGGGTATCCGCATGCTGGTCACGGCCAGCGACCTGGTTGGCACGATTGGTGGCGGCCACCTGGAATGGCGTGGCATGGACATCGCCCGCGAGATGATCGCGAACGGCGAACAGCGCCGGATCGAGCGGATTCCGCTTGGCCCCGCGCTGGGTCAATGCTGCGGCGGCGTGGTGCGCCTGGCGTTCGAGGTGCTGGGCCAGGACGATCTGGTCTGGCTCGATGCGGTGGAGTCCGCGTTCGCGGCCGGCAAGGCCATCACACGCCATGTTCCCGTCACGGGCAAGGTGCGCGTCGATGCCAGCCGCGATCTGCTGCCGTCGGTGCAGCTCGACGCTGACGACACGTGGATCGACACGCTGGTGCCTGACGAGATGCACGTCGTGCTGTTCGGTGCCGGTCACGTCGGCCACGCGCTCGTCAAGGTGCTGGCCACGTTGCCGTGCCGCGTGCACTGGGTGGACGAGCGCGACACGCTCTTCCCCGCCGGCCTGCCCGAGAACGTCGAGGCCGAGGCCACCGACACGGCCGAGGCCGTGGTCGACCAGGCCCCGGCCGGCAGCTATTTCCTGGTCATGACGCACAGCCATGCGCTGGACCAGACGCTTTGCGAGCGGATCTTCCGCCGCACCGATTTTGCTTACTTCGGCCTGATCGGCTCGAAGACCAAGCGCGCGAAGTTCGAACACCGGATGGTCGATCACGGCATCGATCCGGCGCGCTTTCCGGAAATGACATGTCCCATGGGAGTCTCCGGCATCACGGACAAGGCACCGGCTATGATTGCGGTAGCCATCGTCGCCCAACTGCTCCAGGTCCGCGACCAGCGTGCAGCCGCGCTGGCCGCGAGCCGGCGGGAGGCGGTGCATCCGTAACCGGGCAGCCGTGATCCGGCTGTCGCCATAAAGAAAGAGGCCCCATGACCATCGATGCCGCGCTGGCGGACAAGATCCGCCGTACCCCAAAGGCCGAACTGCACGTGCATATCGAAGGCACGCTCGAACCCGAGCGCATCTTCAGGCTGGCCCAGCGCAACAACGTCAAGCTGGCCTACCCCGACGTGGAGGCGCTGCGCGCCGCCTACGCGTTCACGGACCTGCAATCTTTCCTGGACATCTACTACGCTGGCGCCAGCGTGCTGCTGACCGAGGAAGACTTCTTCGACATGACGATGGACTATGTCAAGCGCGCCGCCGCCGACAACGTCCGCCATGCCGAAATCTTCTTCGATCCGCAAACCCATACCGCACGTGGCGTGCCGATCGGCACGGTGATCGACGGCATCGCCGACGCACTGGCCCAGGCACGCACCGAGTACGACTTTTCGAGCAGCCTGATTCTCTGCTTCCTGCGCCATCTGTCCGAAGACGATGCGATGGCCACGCTGGAAGCGGCCCTGCCCTATCGCGACCGGTTTATCGGCGTGGGCCTGGATTCGTCCGAACGCGGCAACCCGCCCGAGAAGTTCGCACGCGTATTCGCCCGTGCGAAGGAGCTTGGCCTGCATCTGGTGGCCCATGCCGGCGAGGAAGGCCCGCCGCAGTACGTAACCGATGCACTGGACATCCTCAAGGTGGAGCGGATTGACCATGGCGTGCGTGCCGTCGAGGATGCCGCGCTGGTGCAGCGCCTGGCGCGTGATCGCATTGCGCTGACCGTATGCCCGCTGTCGAACCAGAAGCTGATGGTCCACCCCGACCTGCGCGACCACCCGATGAAGCGGCTGCTCGATGCCGGCGTGGCCGTGACGCTCCACTCCGACGACCCCGCCTATTTCGGCGGCTACATGAACGCCAACTGGGAGGCATCGTTCGAAGCGCTGCCACTCGACGCGGCCGATGCCTACAAGCTCGCCCGCAACAGTTTTGAAGCGGCTTTCCTGCCAGACGTGCAGAAGGCCGAGTTCCTGGCGGACGTCGACCACTTCTGGTCGGCTTCGCCCGCATCCCCGCCCGCATCGGCCAACGTGGCTTCCACGACCTGAGCGGGCGCATTCCAAGAAAACCGGATGCTTCGCCCGCTGCACCACTGCACGGGCGGGGCTCCGGCCGCCCCGAGACATGAAGATGACGACGACTTCCCCCGCATTCGGCGCCAACGGCGCTGCGACCCGCGCAATCCGTGGCCGCATTCTCCATTTCCTGCGCGACCCGCAGTTTCATGACGACGCCTATCAGTATTGGGAAGATGGCCTGATGATCGTGAAGGCTGGCCGCATCGCCGCGGTCGGCAACTACGCAGATCTGCAGCGTGACATTCCGCAAGGGGCCGAAGTCGTCGATCACCGTGGCAAGCTGATCGTGCCGGGCTTTATCGACACGCACATCCACTACCCGCAGACCGACATCATCGCGTCGCCGTCGCCGGGCCTGCTGCACTGGCTTGATACATACACGTTCCCGGAGGAGCGCCGCTTCAGCGACGCCACCTACGCGCGGACCGTGGCCGACTTCTTCACCGACGAACTGCTGCGCAACGGCACGACCACCGCAATGGTCTGGAGCACCGTGCATGCGGCCTCGGCCGATGCGCTGTTCGCGGCCAGCCAGGCGCGCAACATGCGCATGATCACCGGCAAGGTGCTGATGGACCGCAACTGCCCGGAGTTCCTGCGCGACACGGCCGAGAGCGGCGCGCGCGATTCGGCGGACCTGATCTCGAAGTGGCACAACGTCGACCGGCTGGCCTATGCGATCACGCCGCGCTTCGCACCCACATCCACCGAAGCGCAACTGGCCGCATGCAGCGAACTTGCCAAGGCGCATAGCGACGTCTTCATCCAGACCCACGTGGCGGAAAACCGCGACGAAGTGAAATGGGTGGCCGAGCTGTTCCCCGATGCACGCAGCTATCTGGACGTGTACGACCGCTACAACCTGCTGCGCCCGGGCGCGTTCTATGGCCACGCGATCTACCTGGACCAGGACGACCGACGCCGCCTGGCCGACAGCGGAGCGGCCGTGGCGCACTGCCCGACGTCAAACCTGTTCCTCGGCAGCGGCTTCTACGACTTCCACCAGTCGGATGCGAATCGTCTGAATGTGACGCTGGCGACAGATGTTGGCGGCGGCACGTCGTTCTCGATGTTCCGCACGATGAACGCGGCGCACAAGGTGGCGCGCATGGGCGGCTACCACCTGACCGCGCTGCGCATGTTCTACCTGGCCACGCGCGCGGCGGCTGAGGCACTTGGCTGGCAGGATCGCATCGGCAGCTTCAGCGAGGGCTGCGAGGCCGACTTCCTCGTGCTGGACCCGGACGCCACGCCGCTGATCTCGCGCCGCAGCAGCCGCTCGGAAACGCTCGAGGAGCAACTGTTCGCATTCGCAATGCTTGGCGACGACCGCGTGATCGACAGCGTCTACATCATGGGCGAAGCCACCAGCGCTGTCGCGGCCTGAAACGCACACGGATCGGACACTTCCGACCGGGCGTGGCGTCCCGATGTGACCTCACAGCATCAATGTGAATCCATCGACGTCGCGCCTTGATCGGAATCAACACAGCCGTCATCAAAGCCTTCTAGCCTGTCGCATTTGTACGCTTGTCCGCTCGACCGGGCAGGCCCGCACGGAATAACGACTCGCTGGACAATTGATGACTGCCCGCTCTGAAACCCTGTCGCCGGCCGATGCCGAAGCGATCTCGCACGCGCCCAGGCACGGCGCGGCCCGGCCGCAGCGCCAGGCCAAGGACGTTCCCCTCCCTGAGCCAATCGCCTTCGAGGCGCCGTTTCCAAACCGCAAGACCATCCGCAGCTGGCTGATCCCCCTCGGGAGCCGCAGCACGCCGCGTGCGCTGCTGCTTTTCGCGTTTGACTACGCGGTTTTCGGGGCGCTGCTGGCAGGTGTGGTGCTGGCGTCCGCGTGGTGGGCCAAGATCGCCCTCGGCATTCTGGCCGGACTGATGATCGCGCGGCTTTTCATCATCGGGCACGATGCCTGCCACCAGAGCCTGACCGACCATCGCGGCCTGAACAAGTGGCTTGGACGCCTCACGTTCCTGCCGTCCCTCACGCCTTACAGCCTGTGGGAAGTCGGCCACAACGTCGTGCACCACGGCTATACGAACCTCAAGGGCTTCGACTTCGTCTGGGCGCCCTACTCGCTCGAGGAATACCGCGCGCTGCCGCGCAGCCGGCGGATCATGGAGCGCATCTACCGCAACGGCCTTGGCGCCGGTCTGTACTATCTGATCGAAATCTGGTGGTTCAAGCTGTTCTTCCCGAGCAAGCGCCAGATGGCCACGCGCCGCGCGATCTTCACCTGGGACTGCGCACTCGTGGCAGCCTTCGGCGCGCTGTGGATCGGCGCACTGGCCTGGCTGGCCGTGGCCACCGGGCAGTCTGTCCTGCTGATGGTCGGCACCGGCTTCGTGGTGCCGTTCCTGGTCTGGAACGCCACCGTCGGCTTCGTACTGTATGTCCACCATACGCATACCAGCGTCGCCTGGTACGACACCAAGCCCATGTGGTCAAAGGCCCAGCCGTTCGTTTCGACGACCGTGCACCTGCGCTTCGGCTTTGGCATCGGCGCGGCGCTGCATCACATCATGGAACACACGGCGCACCACGTGGACATGAGCGTGCCGCTGTACCAACTCAAGCGCGCCCAGGCACTGCTTGAGCACGCGCTGCCGGGCCGCATCATCATCGAGAAGTTCTCGTGGCGCTGGTACTTCCAGACCGCGCGCCGCTGCAAGCTGTACGACTTCAAGGCCCTGTGCTGGACGGACTTCCGTGGCCGCCAGACCAGCGAGAACTCCCCGGTGCCGGTCTGATTCTCGGCACCAAACCTCAGATTTGACCCAATCAGCGAGACCGGTGGACTTCCTCCACCGGTCTCGCTAAAATGCGACCTTCCATTGGGGAGTAGCCGCCCTGATCTCACCGCGCCGCGCAATGCGGCACCCGGAAGACAGGGGCGTACGTCAACAGACTTGACCAAATGCCAACTCGGCAGGCGGTTATGGCGTGCGCAGCCCGGACCTTGTGTCCAGCGCCTGGCGAGACCAATGACCTCACCTTTCTGGCCGGGCCGGGAAAGGTGTGCGTCATTGGCATCTCGCGATGCATTTGCGGCCCGGTTATCCAATCCACAACAATGGAATCGTTCCTCGTCTCCACAGGTATCGTCGCGCTCGCCGAAATGGGCGACAAGACGCAATTGCTGTCCCTCGTCCTGGCCGCACGCTACCGCAAGCCCGCCCCCATTATCCTTGGCATCCTGATTGCGACGATCGTCAACCACGGCTTTGCCGGTGCGCTCGGCGGGTGGATTACCGGCGTGCTCGGCGCCGATCTGCTGCGCTGGATTCTTGGCCTCGGCTTCATTGCAATGGCCGGCTGGATGCTGATTCCCGACAAGCTTGACGATGCGGAACAGGTCAGGCCAGCCAAGGGCGCGTTGGGCATCCTGGGTACCACGATCGTCGCGTTCTTCTTTGCCGAGATGGGAGACAAGACGCAGATCGCTACCGTAGCCCTGGCCGCGCGTTTCCATGGCGAAGTCATCGCCGTGGTGGCCGGTACGACCTTCGGCATGATGCTTGCCAATGGCCCGGCCGTATTGCTGGGCGACCGCTTCGCCAACAAGATGCCGATTGCCCTGGTGCACAAGATTGCCGCAGCGATCTTCCTGGTGCTGGGCCTGCTGGCGTTGTTCAACGTCGGCGGTTAAACACGAATAAACGCGAAAAGCGCCAATAAAAAAACGGGGCCTAAGCCCCGCTCAAACCCTCGCCGGTCCGGAACAGCCGGCTGCAACCTGCACAGCCTCCGGACCGTCGATCACCGATGCTCGGTAGTTAGATCAGTTGGTGAATCAGTTGGTGGTTTTCGCGCCACCTTCGAACCATTGGCCCAGCAGCGCACGCTCGTCGTCCGTGATCTGCGTGACGTTGCCCAGCGGCATCGCCTTCTGCTGCACGGCCTGTTGATAGATGAGTTGCGCGTGCGCCTTGATGCCATCCGCGGTGTCGAGCTTGATGCCCTTGGCGGCAGTCGGCATCAGCTTCGGCTGTTCAGCGTGGCACTGCACGCAACGCGTATTGATGATTTCCTGCACCTTCACGAAGCTCACGGCGTTGGCAGCGTCGCCACCGGCATTGCTGGCAACTTCCGGACGCGGCTGAGGCGCGATCATGAATGCCACCGCACCCAGGCATGCCACACCGGCGGCCGGCCATGCGATGTTGATCTTGCCCTTGTGCTTCAGGATGAAGAACTGGCGAATCAGCACACCGGCCAGCATGACCATGATCAGCACGAGCCAGTTGTTCTTGGCCGCGTAGGTCATGCTGTAGTGGTTCGACAGCATCGCGAACAGCACCGGCAGCGTGAAGTACGTGTTATGAACGCTACGCTGCTTGCCGCGCTTGCCGTGGATCGGGTCCACCGGCTGGCCTGCCTTCAGTGCCGCCACCACCTTGCGCTGGCCCGGGATGATCCAGAACAGCACGTTGGCACTCATGATCGTCGCGATCATCGCGCCGGTCAGCAGGAACGCTGCACGGCCCGAGAAGATGTGGCACGCCACGAACGCTGCCACGCCCACGTAGATCGCCACCAGCATGCCCACGGTACGGTCGCTCTTGCCGAAGAAGCGGCAGATCGAATCGTAGACCACCCAGCCAACCACCAGGTACGACACAGCGAAACCGACGGCCGCGCCAGGCGACATGTCGTAGACGTTCTTGTCGATCAGGAATGTGCTGGCGTTGAACAGGTACAGCACCACCAGCAGCGCAAAGCCGCTCATCCAGGTCGAGTATGACTCCCAGTAGAACCAGTGCAGGTTCTCCGGCAGGCTCTTCGGCGCGGTCAGGTACTTCTGCGGGTTGTAGAAGCCGCCACCGTGCACGGCCCAGAGTTCACCGTCGACGCCCTTTTCCTTGAGGTCGCCGGCCGTCGGGCGCGTCAGGCTGTTGTCCAGCCAGACAAAGTAGAACGACGAACCGATCCAGGCGATCGCCGTGATTACGTGAAGCCAACGCAAGAGCAGATTGGCCCAGTCGAGAATGTAGCCTTCCATGACTTGTCTCCTTTATTCCCGTCCGCCTTGATCAGCTGCCGCGGTAGGTCGAGTACGACCACGGCGACACCAGCAGCGGCACGTGGTAGTGCGCGCTGGTATCGGCAATGCCGAAGCGCAGCGTGACCACGTCGAGGAATGCCGGCTCGGGCAGTTTGACGCCCTGGGCACGGAAATAGTCGCCGGCGCCGAAGTCCAGTTCATAGACCCCGGGCTGCAGGTCCGCGCCCTCCAGCAGCGGCTGGTCGGCCCGGCCGTCGTGGTTGGTCTTGATCGACTTCAGGGTTTCGCGACGATTGTCGACAATTTTATGAAGGCTAACCGACATGCCTGCACCGGGGGTACCGGCGGCCGTGTCGAGAACGTGAGTGGTCAAGCGTCCCATCCTGTTCTTCCTTTGGGGTGTGGGTTGTGAGGGGCGCCGCTGCCTTCACTAGCACCATTTTGGGGGTATGGTGCCCGCTCGGTACGTGTTTCAACGCATCCCGGCGCTGGATTGGTGCGAGGCGACAATGCGCCTGCCCCATCCGGATGACAACTCGGTAAATACCCGTAGTTGTCGAAAACCGTGGTCGGTTTTGTTGACAATGGTGCTTGCATATCCAAATAATTGTCAACAATTTTTAGATCTGCGCGGCCTTATGGTCAGTATCAAAGCGCTTGATGTTGGTCTGACGACCACTCGCTACGATCGCTGACCATTGCCCCCTCCGCTTTTTGTGAGTGACCAGGATGTCCAAGAATCTCAAGCTGATTGCCGCGGCCGATGCCCTGCCCGCGCCCTCCGACACCAAGCCGGCCCGCAAGGGTTCCGTCGAGGAGCGCATGTATCACGAGATCTACGACGCGATCATGGAGCACCGCCTGCCGCCGCGTACGAAGCTGACCGAGCACTCGCTTTGCGAGATCTATGCCACCGCGCGCCATACCGTGCGCAAGGTGCTGTCCCGCCTGGCCGCCGACGGCATGGTCGACCTGGAACCGAACCGCGGCGCGTTCATCGCCAGCCCGTCCACGGACGAGGCGCACGACATGTTCGAACTGCGCCAGATGCTCGAGCGTGCCGTGCTGGATAAGCTCGCCAGCATGCCGAACGTCCGCACCGTGATCGCCCCGCTGCGCAAGATGGTCAATGAGGAGCGCAAGGCCTTCCTGACGCACGAGCGCCCGCGCTGGATTCGTCTTTCGGCCGAGTTCCACACTGCACTGGCCGAACTGTCCGGCAACCAGTTGCTGGTGACGATGATGCGGCGGCTCGTGTCGCGCACCACGCTGATGATTGCCAGCGTGGAGTCGCCGGGCCACAACGCCTGCTCGTTCGACGAGCACGATGAGATTCTTGATGCACTGGAACAGGGCGATGCCGCGCTGGCCCAGTCGCGCATGACGCACCACCTTGGCGCGTGTGCCGAACGTGTACAACCTGATGAACCGGGCAACTTCGATCTTCGCAGCGTGCTAGGGCTCTCCACCTAGCGCAATGTTCCCGCCGCCGGGCAACAGCCACCCCCTGTTGCCGATGCAGAACCAGCGGTTTCGCCTGCCACCGACGCCCATCAAGAGGCAAGGGGCAAGGCGCAAAACCGGACGAGAGCCGTCAACGGAAGTCCACGAAAAGAGACCCGGAAAGACGGCCAGGACCCAGACCCGGCGTGCGTTCCCAAATCCAAAGGAGAGGAGACAACACCCATGAATTCCGCAAGCACCACGGTCCCCACGGATCTCACGAACGAGCGTTTGCCCTCCGGGCGATTGCTGGCATTGGGCCTGCAGCATGTACTGGTGATGTATGCCGGCACGGTGGCGGTCCCGCTGATCATCGGCGGTGCTCTCAAGCTCCCCAAGGACCAACTGGCGTTCCTGATCAACGCCGACCTGTTCGCGGCCGGCCTGGCCACGCTGATCCAGGCGTTCGGCTTCTGGAAATTCGGCATCCGCATGCCCGTGATGATGGGTGTCACGTTTGCATCGGTGGCGCCGATGATCGCCATTGGCAACGACCCCAACATCGGCCTGCTCGGCATCTATGGCGCGGTGATCGCCTCGGGACTGTTCGGGATACTGGTGGCGCCGATGATGGGCCGCATGCTGGGCCTGTTCCCGCCCGTGGTGACCGGTACCGTGATTACGCTGATTGGCGTGTCGCTGATGCGGGTGGGCATCAACTGGGCCGGCGGCGGGCAACCTACCACGCGCGCGGTGATCGATGGCGTGGTGAAGGAAGTACCCAACCTGGCCTATGGCGACCTCAGCAACCTGGCCATCGCGGGCCTGGTGCTGGTGGTGATCCTGGTGCTGAGCAAGTACGGCCGCGGCCTCGTGTCCAACTGTGCGGTGCTGCTCGGCATCATCATCGGCACGCTGGTGGCGATGTCGCTTGGCAAGGTGTCGTTCGAAGGTCTCCATGAAGCCAGCTATGTGGCGGTCATCACGCCGCTGCATTTCGGCATGCCGAAGTTCGAGATCTCGGCGATCCTGTCGATGTGTATCGTGATGTTGATCACGCTGGTGGAATCCACCGGCATGTTCCTGGCGCTGTCCGACATCACCGGCCGCAAGCTCAGCCGTGACGACCTGACCGCCGGCCTGCGCGCCGATGGCCTGGGCACCGTGATCGGCGGCCTCTTCAACACGTTCCCCTACACGTCGTTCTCGCAGAACGTCGGCCTGGTCACCGTGACCGGCGTCCGTTCGCGCTATGTGGCGGCCGCCGGCGGCCTGATCCTGATTGCATTCGGCCTGTTCCCGAAGATGGCCCACGTGGTGGCCTCCGTCCCGCAGTTCGTGCTGGGCGGCGCTGGCATCGTGATGTTCGGCATGGTGGCGGCCACCGGCATCCGCATCCTGGGCTCGTGCGATTTCAACCGCAACCGCCACAACCTGTTCATCGTCGCGATCTCGATCGGCTTCGGCATGATTCCGACGCTTTCGCCGACGCTGTTCCAGTACCTGCCCAAGTGGACCGATCCGTTCACCCACAGCGGCATCGTGCTGGGCACCATCGTCGCCGTGGCACTGAACCTGTTCTTCAACGGCATGCAGTCGGCCGAAGAGGCCATGCGCAACGCCGCCGCGAACACGCACGGCACGGAGTAACGCCAACAACTCACACCCAACAATCAATAACGACAATCGGGCGCGGACAATCAACGCCAGCCGACGCCCGATGTCAAGCCCGCGAGAGCGACTCTGGCACGTGCTTTGCATAAGTCCAGACGCTTCGACGCCAGGCTCTCGCGGGCGAGCAGTTTCTCCTGAAGCAGAAATAAAGAGATGACACACGATAACTATCCACGCGATCTCATCGGCTACGGCGCGCAACTGCCGCACGCCCAGTGGCCGGGCGGCGCGCGCATCGCGCTGCAGTTCGTGCTCAATTACGAGGAAGGCGGCGAGAACTGCGTGCTGCATGGCGATGCCGCGTCCGAGCAGTTCCTGTCCGAGATCGTTGGTGCCGCGGCCTATCCCGACCGGCACATGAGCATGGAGGGCATTTACGAATACGGCTCACGTGCCGGCGTCTGGCGCATCCTGCGCGAGTTCGAGCAGCGCAAGCTGCCGCTGACGGTCTTTGGTGTATCGATGGCCCTGCAGCGTCATCCGGAACTGACACGCGCGTTCGTCGAACTGGGCCACGAGATTGCGTGCCACGGCTACCGCTGGATTCACTACCAGAACATCGATGAAGCCACCGAGCGCGAGCACATGCGCATCGGCATGCAGATCATCAAGGAACTGACCGGCGAGATGCCGCTCGGCTGGTACACCGGCCGCGACAGCCCCAATACGCGCCGCCTGGTGGTCGAGCACGGCGGGCTGCTCTACGACGCCGACTACTACGGCGACGACCTGCCGTTCTGGACCGAAGTGGAAGTCACGGGCGGCAAGAAGAAGCCGCATCTGGTGGTGCCCTACACGCTCGACTCGAACGACATGCGCTTTGCCACGCCGCAGGGCTTCAACACGGGCGAGCAGTTCTTCCAGTATCTGAAGGATGCGTTCGACGTGCTGTACGCCGAAGGCGATCCCAAAGGCCAGGACCGCCCGAAGATGCTGTCGATCGGCATGCATTGCCGGCTGCTGGGCCGCCCGGGACGCTTCCGCGCGCTGCAGCGTTTTCTGGATTACGTGCAGTCTCACGACAAGGTGTGGATCTGCAGGCGTGTCGATATTGCACGCCACTGGATTGAGACCCACCCCTATCGGAGCCAGGCATGAGCCAGACCACCTACACGATTGCACAACTGAACACGATGCCCGAGGCCGAATTCGTCAAGGTACTCGGCGGTATCTACGAACACTCGCCATGGTTTGCGGAAGCAGCCGCACAGAAGCGCCCGTTCGCCAATGCGGCGGAACTGGCCACTGCACTGCGCGGCGCCGTGGACGCGGCGGGCCAGGAAGCGCAGATCAAGCTCGTGCGTGCTCACCCGGAGCTTGCCGGCAAGGCCGCGGTGCGTGGCGAACTGACCGCGGAATCCACGCGCGAACAGGCCGGCGCGGGCCTGGACCAGTGCACGGCAGAGGAATTCCAGCGCCTGCAGGACCTGAACGCGGCCTACAACCGCAAGTTCGGCTTCCCGTTCATCCTCGCCGTTCGCGGCTATGACCGCCACGGCATCATCAACGCGTTTGCAACACGTCTCGACAACGAGCCCGAGGTCGAGTTGCAAACTTGCATCAACCAGATCCACCGCATTGCGCAGTTCCGACTGAACGACTTAGTATCCGCCTGACAAAAAAAGCACGACAGAAAAAGAGAGAGAAATCAGGAACGTTCAGCGACAGATCACGTTTCGCTGTACCACAAGCGGCCCCGGCAGCAGCGGCATTTGCACGGCATTTGCGCGCGCTGCCGGGGTACGGGGCAAGAGTAGACCCGCAAGGGTCTCAGCACAAAAGAAAACGTTCTGAGCAGCAACACAACCACGGAGGTCTTAAACATGAAGAAGCAGTACAAGCCGGCTCTCAAGCTGGCGGCAATCGCAGCCACCCTTTTCTCCGGCGCGGCCATGGCCCAGTCCAGCGTGACGCTGTACGGCATGGCCGATGCTTTCATCGGAGGCGTCAAGAACCCGGGCTCGAGCGACCGTGCCTACGTGGTCAACTCGGGTGGCATGCAAACCTCGTACTGGGGCATCAAGGGTACCGAGGACCTGGGCATGGGCACGAAGGCCATTTTCGACCTGAACGGTTTCTTCCGCCCGGACACCGGCAGCATGGGCCGCTTCACCGGCGACTCGATGTTCAGCCGTAACGCCTTCGTGGGCCTGACGAACGAAAGCTACGGCGCGCTGAAGCTGGGCCGCAACACCACGCCTTACTTCGTGTCGACGATCCTGTTCAACCCGCTGATCGACTCGTACACGTTCAGCCCGATGATCTTCCACACGTACTTCCCGACCCCGGCAGGTGCGGTGTTCGATCCGGGCATCATCGGCGACTCCGGCTGGAACAACTCGCTGCTCTACTCGACGCCGAACTTCGGCGGCCTGACCGCGAACTTCATCTACGGCTTCGGCGAATCGCCGGGCAACAATGGCAAGAACAAGTGGGGCGGCAACCTGACCTACTTCGCAGGCGACTTCGCGGCCACGCTGGCATTCCAGCAGGTCAAGTTCGACGTCGTGCCGTTTGACCCGCAGAACCCGCAGCTCGCGGGCCTCGACAGGCAGTCCGCCGTCCAGGCAGGCGTCACGTATGACTTCAAGATCGTCAAGGCCTTCCTGCAGGGCCAGTACATCAAGACGAACTTCAACGCGAGCCCCACGGGCAACATCAAGCACATCGACGGCCAGGCTGGCGTCTCGGTGCCGGTTGGCGCTGGCAGCGTACTGGCCTCGTACACCTACGGCCGCGTGCTGAACGAAGTTGCCGGCATCAAGCGCAATACGTTTGCCGTTGCCTACGACTACAACCTGTCGAAGCGTACGGACGTCTACGGCGCGTACTACTACGACAAGACCTCGGGTGTCGAGCATGGCGACACCTTCGGTGTCGGCGTGCGCCACCGGTTCTGATACCGGCACATTCCGCCGCATCGACCGTCACACAGCCCGCCCTTCCGGCGGGCTTTTTGTTGCGCAGCGTCATGACACGGGCGCCACAATGCTGCCCTGCAATGCAACAAGGCGCAATCAATGCGACATGGGAAGTTCCTGCTCCATAGTCCGATTCAATTGGCGGGGTCCGCCTCCGCGCCCTAGATTGGTTTTCCGGACTGTGTGCCGGCCCACGTAAACAGGAACGAATGAGGTGACGCATGCGGCGCTATGTGAAATCCCGGTCGGAACTGATGGCCATCCTGAGCCAGTGCCTGGATAACAACCCAGAATGCGGCGAGGTTGAGTTGCACGCGATGCGCGTACACCAGCCGGACCATACGGGTTGCAACTGGAGCGCTGAGGTTGATTTTCGCCAGGACACCTTCGACGATCTGGCACAGCAGATGGCCGCGGCCCGTTCGATCATCGTGGTGATGCGGGAGCAGTACAACGTGCTGCAGTAGGTAGTTGGTATAAAGGGCACGACCCGTGCGTACTGACCCGCCGACGCGCTGACACCCCGGCAGACGTGCCAGCGCACCGACAAAGAAATCGGGCCGCTTGAGGCGGCCCGATTTCATTTTGCTTCCTTCTTCCAGAGGCCTTCAGCCTCTGTAAATCATCGCTTGGCGTTGCACTCCGCCACGGCCACGGCCGTCATGTTGACGATACGGCGGGTCGTAGCCTGCGGGTTCAGGATGTGCACCGGCTTGGCCGCGCCCAGCAGGATCGGGCCCACCGTCACGCCCTGGCCGCCCGTCATCTTGAGCAGGTTGAACGCGATGTTGGCGGCATCCAGTGTCGGCATCACCAGCAGGTTGGCGCTGCCCGACAGCTTGGTGGTCGGCAGGAAATGGCGGCGCACATCTTCATCGAGCGCCGCGTCGCCCTGCATTTCGCCTTCCACTTCGAGCTGCGGCGCCACGCGCGCCAGGATTGCGGCCGCTTCGCGCATCTTGCGCGCCGACGCGCGGTTCGACGAACCGAACATCGAGTGCGACATCATCGCCACCTTCGGGTGCAGGCCGAAGCGCGCGATTTCCTCGGCGGCGAGTTGCGCGATAGCCGCCAGTTCCTCGGCGCTCGGATCTTCGTTGACGAAGGTGTCGGTGATGAACAGCGTGTGCTTTTCGAGCATCAGCGCGTTCATGGCCGCGAACACCTTGGCGTCCGGCGCCAGCCCGATCACATCACGAACGTGCTCCAGATGTGCCTCGAAGCGGCCTACCGTGCCGCACAGCAGCGCGTCGGCATCGCCCATGTGCATCAGCATCGCGCCGATCAGCGTGTTGGACCGGCGCAGCGCCACCTTGGCCATGTCCGGCGTCACGCCGTCGCGGCCACGCAGCGCGTGGTATTCCTCGTGATAGGCGCGATAGCGCGGATCGTCCTCGGGGTTGATCAGCTCGAAATCGACGCCCGGACGCAGGCGCAGGCCGGCCTTGTCGATACGCATCTGGATCACGTGCGGACGGCCGATCAGGATCGGGCGGGCCAGGCCTTCATCCACCACACCCTGCACCGCGCGCAGCACGCGCTCTTCTTCGCCCTCGGCATAGGCCACGCGCTTCGGCGCGGCCTTGGCAGCCGTGAACACCGGCTTCATGATCATGCCGGTGTGGTAGACGTAGCTGGTCAGCTGCTGGCGGTAGGCTTCGAGGTCCTTGATCGGACGGGTAGCCACGCCCGACTCTTCGGCAGCCTTGGCCACGGCCGGCGCGATCTTCTCGATCAGGCGCTGGTCGAACGGCGTCGGGATGATGTAGTCCGGGCCGAACTTCAGTTCACGGCCACCGTAGGCAGCGGCCACGGCATCGTTCAACTCGGCTTCGGCCAGCTCGGCGATGGCCTTCACGCAGGCCAGCTTCATTTCCTCCGTGATCTTCGTGGCGCCGCAATCGAGCGCGCCGCGGAAGATGTACGGGAAGCACAGCACGTTATTGACCTGATTCGGATAGTCCGAACGGCCCGTGGCGATGATGCAGTCCGGACGCGCGGCCTTGGCCACTTCCGGGCGAATTTCCGGTTCCGGATTGGCCAGCGCCAGGATGATCGGGCGGTCGGCCATGGTCTTGACCATGTCGGCGGTCAGCACGCCGGCGGTCGAGCAGCCCAGGAACACGTCTGCGTCCTTGACGATGTCGGCCAGCGTACGGGCCGAAGTGTCCTGCGCATAGCGGGCCTTGTTGGCTTCCATGTTGGCATCGCGGCCCTGGAAGATCACGCCCTTCGAGTCGACCACGAAGACGTTCTCGCGCTTCACGCCCAGGCTGACCATCGTGTCCAGGCAGGCGATCGCGGCAGCACCGGCGCCCGACACAGCCAGCTTGACCTTGCCGACGTCCTTGCCCACGACCTTCAGGCCGTTAAGCAGCGCTGCGGTCGAGATGATGGCCGTGCCGTGCTGGTCGTCGTGGAAGACGGGAATGTTCATGCGCTCGCGCAGCTTCTTCTCGATGTAGAAGCACTCGGGCGCCTTGATGTCTTCCAGGTTCACGCCGCCGAGCGTCGGCTCCAGCGCCGCCACGATCTCGACAATCTTGTCCGGGTCGCGCGCATCGAGTTCGATGTCGAACACATCGATCCCGGCGAACTTCTTGAACAGACAGCCCTTGCCTTCCATCACGGGCTTGCCGGCCAGCGGGCCGATATCGCCCAGGCCCAGCACGGCGGTGCCGTTGGTCACCACCGCCACAAGGTTGGCGCGCGAGGTGTACTCGGCGGCCATCGAGGGGTCCTTGTGGATTTCCTCGCAGGCATATGCCACGCCCGGCGAGTAAGCCAGCGACAGGTCGCGCTGGTTGGAAAGCGCCTTGGTGGCCGTTACCTGGATCTTCCCCTTGGTCGGGCTGCGGTGGTATTCCAGCGCTGCCAGGCGCAGTTGCGCTTCGGGGCTATTCGGGACATGTTGCGGTGCATCACCGCTGGTCTTGCTGCTCATTCTCTGCTCGTCCGGGTAGAGGCTGGTAAAAATCGAGGAGCCATTCTAGCCCAGCCACCACGTGGCGGCAGGGCTTTCCCTAGTGCGATTGGAAGATTTTGCCGGTATCGAGGGCAAAACTGCTTTTACCGTGCGGTAAGCAATGCCGTTTGTCTCACCGGTGAACGGAAATTGCGCGCGGCTACTTTTTGTCCTTGTCGACCTCCAGCGTCACGTGGCGCGGGCGCCCGCTCTCGCCGGGGAAATCCGTGAACGCACTGCGGATCATGTAGGGCATGACGGCGGCCGGGTTGCCGCTCTCGGTCGTGTTGGTGGCAGTCACCTGATAGACACGCTTGCCGCTGGCGGCATCCTTGAAATAGACGCGCAGGCTCGAATAGGTCACGGGCACGTCGCGCACCACCGTCTGTGGCGGCCAGTAGCCGGGGCCCCAACCCCACGGGCCATAGGGCCTGTACCAGCCACCATACGGGCCCCAGTACGGCCCCCATGGCCCGTACCATGGGTCTGGATAGACCGTCTCGGCCACCTGCACCATGCCGGGTGCCGCGTCGTAGTCCATCGTCACCAGATAGCGCGCCTGTCCTGCCGGCCGCTGTTCAAAGCCAATCCCGGCCAGTGCATCGGCCAGCCATTGCTCGAAGGTCTGGCGCTCAAGCTGCGCTTCCTGCTGCTGCGTATGCTCGAACGCATACGTGCGCGGCGCGTCGTTCTGCCAGCCGGTCTGCCTGAACGCCGTGACCTCGGTCGTCACGGTGGTAGCGCATCCCGCGAGCCACAGCGCGCAGACCGCCACCAGCGCCCACATGCTTCCCTTGCGTCCCCAACTCATCACTGCTTCCCACGATCCCTGCATTGCCAGCTACCTCATTCTTCCTGGTTCTGTTTTCCCGCTTCTATTGCTTCTATTGCTTCGCTTGATTCGATTGCATTTCCTCAGACAGGAACGGCCGCTCCGAATTCCCACGCCGGCTCTGGCAGCCCGCATGGCCCGGACCCCTTGGCTACAATGAGGGCTTCGAGGGCCGTCGCGTTCTTCAGCACGCCGCCCGCCCCCCGGTCACTCCGAAGACAGGATTCCCCCATGCTGCGCACCGATACGCCCGTTACCGTCTATCGCAAGGACTATACCCCGCCCGCCTTTGCCATCGACCATGTCGACCTGGTTCTCGACCTTGACCCGCAGCGCACCATCGTCACCAGCACGCTGAAGATTCAGCGTACCGGCGCGGCCGATGCTCCGCTGGTGCTGGTCGGCGAGGAACTCGAACTGATTGGCGTGCGCATCGATGGCCAGCCGCTGGCCGGCTTCAAACAGGACGACGGCAAGCTGACCCTGACCGGCCTGCCCGCGCAAGGCACGCTGGAAATCACCTCGGCCTGCAATCCTGCCGCCAACACGACGCTGTCGGGCCTGTACGTCTCCAACGGCAACTTCTTCACGCAGTGCGAAGCCGAAGGCTTCCGGCGCATCACGTACTTCCTCGATCGCCCGGACGTGATGACAACCTACCGCGTCACGCTGCGCGCCGATCGGACGGCGAGCCCCGTGCTGCTGTCGAACGGCAACCTGCTTTCGCAGCGCGAACTGCCTGACGGCCGCCATGAAGCGGTGTGGGAAGACCCGTTCCGCAAGCCTTCGTACCTGTTCGCGCTCGTGGCGGGCAAGCTCGATCGCATCGAGGAGACCATCGTTTCCGCTTCGGGCAAGCAGAAGCTGCTGCAGGTCTGGGTGGAGCCGCAGGACCTGGACAAGACACGCCACGCCATGGATTCGCTGGTCCACGCGATCCGCTGGGACGAGCGGCGCTTCGGCCTGGAACTCGACCTGGACCGCTTCATGATCGTCGCCGTCGGCGACTTCAACATGGGCGCGATGGAGAACAAGGGCCTGAACATCTTCAACACGAAGTACGTGCTGGCCAACGCGCAGACCGCGACCGATGTCGATTTTGCGAACATCGAATCGGTTGTGGCGCACGAATACTTCCATAACTGGACTGGCAACCGCGTGACCTGCCGCGACTGGTTCCAGCTTTCGCTCAAGGAAGGCCTGACCGTGTTCCGCGATCAGGAGTTCTCGGCCGACATGATGGGATCGGAATCGGGCCGTGCGGTCAAGCGCATCGAAGATGTGCGCGTGCTGCGTCAGGTGCAGTTCCCCGAGGATGCCGGCCCGATGGCCCACCCGGTGCGCCCTGACAGCTATGAAGAGATCAACAATTTCTACACGGTCACGGTCTACGAGAAAGGCGCCGAGGTCGTGCGCATGTACCAGACCCTGCTGGGCCGCGACGGCTTCCGAAAGGGCATGGACTTGTACTTCCAGCGCCATGACGGCCAGGCCGTGACGTGCGACGACTTCCGTGCGGCAATGGCCGACGCCAACGGCCGTGACCTGACGCAGTTTGGCCACTGGTACAGCCAGGCAGGCACGCCGGTGGTCACCGTCAAGACTGCGTGGGATGCCGCCGCCGGGGCGCTGACATTGACGCTTTCGCAGCGTTGCCCGAAGGTCGGCATAGAAACCCGCCCAGGCACGCCGGAAAAGCAACCGTTCCATATCCCGTTTGCACTGGGCCTGATCGACGCCGAAGGCAACGACCTGCCGCTGCAACTGGACGGCGAAAGCAGCGCGGCGGCCACCACGCGCGTGCTCGATTTCACGAAGGCCGAACAGATCTTCCGCTTTATCAACCTGCCGCGCGGTGCCAAGGCGCCGCTGCCTTCGCTACTGCGCAATTTTTCGGCGCCTGTCATCGTCGACTACGAATACAGCGATGCCGAACTGACCTTCCTGCTCGCGCATGACAGCGATGCCTTCAACCGCTGGGAAGCGGGCCAGCGCCTGGCCACGCGCGCACTGCTGCAACTGGTTGGCGATGTCCAGGCAGGCCGCGAACTGAAACTGGACCCTGCGCTGGTGTCGGCTTTCCGCACGGTGCTGACCGATGGCACGCTGAATCCGGCGTTCCGCGAGCAGGCGCTGATGCTGCCGGCCGAAGCCTACCTGGCCGAACGCATGGGCGTGGCCGACCCGGCCGCGATTCACCGTGCGCGGCTGTTCATGCGCGAAGGCCTGGCGCACGCGCTGAAGGCCGAATGGCTGGCGGCGTACGAAGCCAATGCCACGCCGGGCGCCTACAGCCCCGATGCCGACTCGATGGCCAAGCGTGCGCTGCGCAACCTGGCGCTCGGCTATCTGGCCGACAGCGGAGACGCAGACATGCAGGCGCTGGCCGACCGCCACTATCAGCAATGCGACAACATGACCGACCGCTTCGCTGCGTTGTCAGCGCTGGTCAACAGCTTTGCGCCGGGCCGCGAACATGCGCTGGCTGATTTCTACGAGCGCTTCGAGGACGACGCACTCGTCATCGACAAGTGGTTCTCGCTGCAAGGCATGCAGCGCGGTGAAGTCGGCCCGCATGCCGGCAAGCGTACGATCGACACGGTGCGTGCGCTGATGGAGCACCCGGCATTCAACCTGCGCAACCCGAACCGGGCCCGATCGCTGATCTTCAGCTTCTGCTCGGGCAACCCGGCACAGTTCCACGCGCAGGACGGCTCGGGCTACGCGTTTTGGGCCGATCAGGTACTGGCGCTCGATGCGATCAACCCGCAGGTGGCTGCGCGTCTGGCCCGCGTCATGGACCGCTGGCAGAAATACGAAATGCCGCTGCGCGAGCGCATGCGCGCGGCGCTGGAACGCGTGGCAGCATCGTCGGCACTGTCGCGCGATGTGCGCGAGATCGTCAGCAAGGCCCTGGGCGCCTGACCCGGATTGGACATGTCCGTAGCTGCACACATGTAGAATTGCGGCCATCCAAGGAGAACCCCACCATGACACGCATCAGCCTCACCCGCTATCTGGTCGAGGAGCAGCGCAAGCACAACACGATCCAGCCGGAACTCCGCCTGCTGATTGAAGTGGTTGCGCGTGCCTGCAAGGCCATTTCCAACGCCGTCAGCAAGGGCGCCCTCGCGGGCGTACTGGGCTCGGCCGGCACCGGCAACATTCAGGGCGAAACGCAGCAGAAGCTCGACGTAATCGCCAACGAAGTGCTGCTGGACGCCAACGAATGGGGCGGCCACCTCGCGGCGATGGCTTCCGAAGAGATGGATTCGTTCTACGAAATCCCGAACCGTTACCCGAAGGGCGAATACCTGCTGATGTTCGATCCGCTCGACGGTTCGTCGAACATCGACGTGAACGTGTCGATCGGTACGATCTTCTCGGTCCTGCACATGCCCAAGCCGGGCCAGACCGTGACCGAGCACGACTTCATGCAGCCGGGCACGCATCAGGTGGCTGCCGGCTACGCCGTGTACGGTCCGCAGACCACGCTGGTGCTGACCGTCGGCAATGGCGTGCACATGTTCACGCTGGACCGCGAGGCCGGCAGTTTCGTGCTGACGCAATCGGACGTGAAGATCCCGGAAGACACCAAGGAATTCGCGATCAATATGTCCAACATGCGGCACTGGGCCCCGCCCGTGCGCAAGTACATCGACGAATGCCTGGCCGGTGATGAAGGCCCGCGCGGCAAGAACTTCAATATGCGCTGGGTCGCCTCGATGGTGGCCGATGTGCACCGCATCCTGACGCGCGGCGGCATCTTCATGTATCCGTGGGACAAGCGCGAGCCCGAGAAGCCGGGCAAGCTGCGTCTGATGTATGAAGCCAATCCGATGGCATTCCTGGTCGAACAGGCTGGTGGCGCCGCCACCAACGGACATCAGCGCATCCTCGACGTGGAACCGACCAAGCTCCACCAGCGCGTTTCGGTGATTCTTGGCTCGAAGAACGAAGTCGATCGCGTCACGCGATACCACCAGGAAGACGCCGCCAAGGCTTAATCCGGACCTCAGCGAAAACTGGACCAGGGCGCTTCGGCGCCCTGTTTCATTTTCCGTCGTCTGCCGAGTGCGTGGCAGGGATTGGTGAAACGTGAAAAAGAGAGCTGCATTGCCCGCTTATTTGCCCGCGACGCGGACGCCACTCGTGCGATGCTTACGCCTGTCGCATTCGTCCGAGGCGACGGGCGACGATGCTTGAGCAACGACCGCCGAAGCGGGTTTTCGGAAAAAAACTGCGCAAGGGGCTTCACAAAGCTCAAAGTCGCTGATAGTATTGCGGGCTCTATCCGATTCGATCAATTCGCAAGCAGCAACGCAAAAGTCGGTTGAGCGGTAGAGCAGGTTTCGCAAGTTTAAGGTTTCGCCGGTGTAGCTCAGTTGGTAGAGCAGCGCATTCGTAATGCGAAGGTCGTAGGTTCGACTCCTATCTCCGGCACCACTTGAAAGTAGAAAGGGCAACCCGTCTGGGTTGCCCTTTTTGCTTTGTAGCGTTCTACCAAGCGTGGTTTTGATAAGCGCGGGTTTTGGTAATCGCAGGCTTGGTAATCGCAGGCTTGGTAATCGCGGGCTTGGTAACCGCGGGCTTGGTAACCGCGGGTTTTGGTACCCGAGCGCAGCAGTTGTCGCAGCAGCCGCTGCATGCAGTGTCGTGCAACTTCGTAATCGCTGCGCCAACTGGGGCAAGTGCGAATCAAGCTCCGGCATGGCAACCTCCGTCTGCGCACCGATCGACAATGGCCGCATTGTTGCTGAGCGCATCCGCCATCTTTCCACGCTCCACCATCACGTTCACGCGGTAGTCCGCTTCAGCCCGAAGCAGCCTGCCGCGATTCAGCATCCTTGCAAGTGCGATGGATTGCCAATAGGCAGCGTGTGACCGCTTCAGCCCGGGCCGATAAAGCTGGTTGACGAGCGTCTCGTGCGCGCCGGTCTGGTAGTAGCCGGCGCTGCCCGGCACAGGCAGCGCCGCGTGCCACGCATAGGCTGCGTGATAAGCCGCGTAGTAGCTGCGGCTTATCACCGAACGGTAGTTCGCCTCCCCCACCGCCGCCTCGGCAATACCGAAAGCGCAATGGAGAATGTCCCTCGCCGCGACGCTCATGACTGAAATACGACGTCGAGTTCCGTCGAAGGCGAAAGCCCACGCGCGAGTTGCACTGCCGTCAGCGCCTCGTTGAGGGCGAACGCGTCGATGTCGCTGCCCACCCGCACCACAAACAGCACAGAGCCATCGGCGCCATCGAAGCCGGCATCGACACGCGATACCTCGCAGTCCGCCAGCGACATGCCGTGACGCCGCAGCAGTTCGTCGGCTGCCCGCAGATGCGCTGCCTCGGGATTGCCAGGCACCCCGCCGTCGCCACACTGCGCCAGTACGGGCGCCACACTGCACCGTACGGATTGATCATCCAGAATCATTTCCATCATCGCGTTCTCCTTGCTGGTTGGCATCCACAATGGATGACGGAGATTCTAGGCGCGAAGATCGATGAAAAACCGGGGGGCCTGCAAAATACGATTTGTCTCATCCACAGGCCTACGAGCACATCGTAATTTGCACCGAAGAGGCAATCTCTCAGCTACAGATTCGTCGATCGACGATGCGATCCGAACGCTGACTCCTCATCCGACAACGAACCTGCCCCCTCGTCGTCATCGCCAAGCATGCGCATGAGCACCGCCTCCATGCGCTTGATCGGCGCAGACGTGAGCAGATGCTCCGCACACTGCTTGCGCGCAGCGATGACGGCACATGCATCCACATATTGTCCGACAGCAGCAGGATGCGCGCATGCGGTAGCGCCTGATGCGGGCGCCCGCAGGTCACGTACGGAAGGCGTAACGTGTCACGCGGGCCGTAACGCGTGCCAAACGCGTGCCGTACCGCGGATCGGCCAGCCCCGGAGAGAATGCGGGGCGGGTCAGCTGACCGTGATACGGTCGTCCACCACGCGAACCTGCCCGCCGGTCTTGTCTTCCATGACCTTGAGGACCTTGTGACCGACCTGCAGCGTCACGCCGCCATGGATGCGGCGGCCAACCGCGATCACGGCCTGCTCGGACGGCTTGATCTGTTCGGCCACCCTGGCGATCTCCGCATCGAGCTCGAACAAGTCGCGATTGATCTTGTACATCGTGGCACGCGCTTTCTCGCGAATATCGCCAGTGGCCCGCTCTGGATGCTTGGCGAAGAACGCCACGAGCTGCTGCAGTTTGGCCTGCTCCTCGAGCACCTTGCGACGTCGCGCCTCCAGTTCCGCTTTCTGTTCGTCGGCAAAAGGATTGAGTCCGACCTGCACGACGGTAGCAGTGCCCGCGGGCGCGCCCAGCGTTGCCGTGTTGACGCCAAGCAATGCGCGCGTGCGTCCGCCGCTGATGCTGCCCGGCCCGGTGGACGTGCCAACCACCACACGCTGGCCCGCCGATACGTCGCTCTGGCGGATACCGCTTTCCACGTTCACCTCGGCGTCCGCCTCGACGATCGCATTCTGGATAAAGCGCGCATGGACCGAACCCTTGCTACGCACGCTGGCAATCTCGCTGGGCGCGCCGCCATGTGCGGTTTCGGCCTTGCCGATGATGCCGCCCTTGACGATCACGTCGCCGCCCGCGCGCACGCTGGCTGCCTCGATCGTGCCCTGAACCACCACATCGCCGGTCACGCGCACGGACATGCCCGTGCGGATATCTCCGGAAACGCGCAGCGATCCATCGAAATTGACATTGCCCGAATGCAGGTCGACGGCTTCGACGTCGACCACCGGGCTGACAATCACGCCGTTGGGCAGCACGCGTGGCGAGCCTGCAATCACGGCAATCAGCAGCAGCGGATTGTTCGGATCGGCAGCCACACCAGTCAACTCGGACGCGAACGGCGTATCCACCACCGGGTCGGCGGGAATGGGCTTGCCGAACACGTCCATGCCATCCTTGCCCGATCTGGCCGGCGTACGCCGCATCAGCGCGGTACCGGGATTGACGAGCAGCAGGCTGCCCAGATCGCGCAAGTCGACGCGATCGTCCTCGTTTTCCACCTGCGCAGGTTTGGGCGGCTTGACGAGGCTCTCGAAGCGCGCCGGCGTGCCCTGCACGGGTGCCACGCCACGCGCAATCTCCCGGCCCTCGCAACTGCCGGCCTGGAGCGCCACACCGATCGCCGCCGTGTCGACCAATGCCGCCACGCCCATCGATGCAGCAGCGGCCGCGATCTCATCGGCCGTGATCGGCTGGCCGCCCTCCGGAGGTACCAGTGTCAGCAGCAGCCGCAGTTTGTCCGCCGTGATCTCAAGCTCGAATTCGCCATCGAGAATGTTGCCGATCACCGCGTCAATCTCGCGATCGGTCAATTGGCACTGCGTCAGGAAACCGGTCACGGCAGCGGCATTGAGCCGCGCCCCTTGCCAGCCTTGATAGGCCAGGCAATTCTCAAGACTGGCGCGATCGGGCGGCAAACGCCCCGGCTCCGGTGTAAAGCACGCCCTGACCTGGTCCCCAGGCTGACTGAGTTCCAGGCGCAATCCCGCGTCGGCTGTCATGTGTCCCCGCTTCTTGCTGCATGTCGCAACAGCCGGCCTGGGCCCTTTTGGCCCGGGGACTTTCCGCAAAGACCCACCGAATCCGTCGCCAACCCTGCTTGTCGTCGATGCTTGCTCAACGGCATTTGCAGAGTGAACTTGAGCCCACAAAAGTGGGGGCCGCGCAATTTCGGTAAACTATCGGCCTTTGAAGTCCCCCGCCGCAGGCCCCCTGATGTCAAGCACCTACGAAGTCCGTCCCGGCCAGTCCGTTGAACTGCTCAAGGAACTCCATATCCTGACGCGTGACGGCAAGATGAACCAGGACAGCCGCCGCAAGCTCAAGCAGGTCTATCACCTGTTCCAGTTCATCGAGCCGCTGCTGCGCGAGGTGAAGGACGACAAAGGCGCGGTCTCGCTGGTCGACCACGGCGCGGGCAAGTCGTACCTCGGCTTCATCCTCTATGACCTGTTCTTCAAAGACCTGAAGGACAGTTCGCACATCTACGGCATCGAGACGCGCGAGGAACTGGTCACCAGTTCGCAGGCACTGGCCAGCCGGCTCGGCTTCGGCGGAATGTCGTTCCTGAACCTGTCAGTGGCCGATTCGATCACATCGTCTGCCCTGCCCCAGGCGATTGACGTCGTCACGGCGCTGCACGCGTGCAATACCGCCACCGATGACGCCATCCGCTTCGCGCTGGCCAAGCAGGCGCGGCATATCGTGCTGGTGCCCTGCTGTCAGGCCGAGGTGGCCAGCGTGCTGCGCAAGCACAAGGGAAAGCTGCTGGCAGGCAATCCCCTGACCGAGATCTGGCGCCACCCGCTGCACACGCGCGAGTTCGGCAGCCAGCTCACCAACGTGCTGCGCTGCCTGCAACTCGAAGCGCATGGCTATCAGGTCAGCGTGACGGAGCTGGTGGGCTGGGAGCACTCAATGAAGAACGAGCTGATCATCGCCCAGTTCAAGGACCTTCCGCGCCGCCGGCCCGCCGAGCGGCTGCAGCAGGTGCTCGAATCGGTCGGCCTTGAAGAACTGGGCGAGCGCTTCTTCATCACACCCTGACCGGCTCCCCGGTCAGGGGCCGCGTCAGAGGTCGCGTCAGAGGTCGCTTTTTCCGGCCATCCACTTGAGCCAGCCGGCGTGGCCGAGCTTGCGCACGGTTTCCATGTTGCGCTCGTAGATGTCTTCCGCGTCGGGGAATGCCTCGGCGGCCCGCGCGATGCTGTCCTCGCGCAGCAGATGCAGGATCGGATACGGCGCGCGGTTCGTGTAGTTCTCGATGTCGTCCGGCCCGGTACCTTCGAACTGGTACTGCGGGTGGAAACTCGCGATCTGCAACGTGCCTTCGAGCTTCATGGTGCGCAGCAGGCGATCGGCGAAATAGAGGAAATCGTTGTAGGCCAGGAAATCGCCGAGCGCATGGGGCACGATCAGCAGCGTCGTGTCGACCTTCTCCGGATCGGCCTCTTCCAGCAGGCGCAGTTCGCGCTCCAGGTCGTCCAGCACATCCTCGTCACGCGTTGCGCCACTGATCACGTAGCGGACCTGGTCCTTCACGTACACGCTCTTGGCGAACGGGCACAGGTTCAGGCCGATCACCGCGCGCGCCAGCCAGTGGCGCACGTCCTCGATGATGCGATCGTTGTCGTTCGGGGTGGCCATGCTCGTACTCACTCGCCGTTCGCAATGTGCAGCGCCACCGCCTCGGCCACTTCAATGCCGTCGATCGCTGCCGAGTAGATGCCGCCGGCATATCCCGCGCCTTCGCCAGCCGGATAGAGGCCCTTCACATTGATGCTCTGGCAGTCGTCGTTGTTGCGCCGGATGCGCAGCGGCGAAGACGTACGCGTCTCCACGCCGGTCAGCACCGCGTCGTGCATCGCAAACCCGGCAATCTTCTTGTCGATCTCGGGCAGCGCTTCGCGAATCGCATCGATAACGTAGTCAGGCAAGGACGTGCTCAGGTCGGTCGGCGTCACGCCGGGCTTGTACGATGGCTCCACCGATCCGAGTGCCGTCGACGCACGGCCAGCGATGAAGTCACCAACCAGTTGCCCTGGCGCACGGTAGTCGCTACCGCCCAGCGCGAACGCGCGCTCTTCCCATTTGCGCTGGAATGCAATGCCTGCCAGCGGGCCGCCCGGGAAGTCCTGCTCGGGTGTGATGCCCACGACGATACCGGCGTTGGCATTGCGCTCCGCCCGGTAATACTGGCTCATGCCGTTGGTCACCAGACGACCCGGCTCGGATGCCGCAGCCACCACGGTGCCGCCCGGGCACATGCAGAAGCTGTACACGGCGCGACCGTTGCTGGCATGGTGCACAACCTTGTAGTCGGCCGCGCCCAGCAGCTTGTTGCCGGCGTACTTGCCGAAACGGCTGCGATTGATCAGCCCCTGAGGATGCTCGATGCGGAAGCCCAGCGAGAACGGCTTGGCTTCCATGAACACGCCGCGGTCGTGGAGCATCTCGAACGTGTCTCGCGCGCTGTGGCCTACGGCCAGGATCACGTGATCGCATGGCAGGTAGTCGCCGGTGGACAGCTTCAGGCCGCGCACCTGGCCATTGTCGATGTCGATATCGTCCACGCGGGTCTCGAAGCGGATCTCGGCGCCCAGCGACAGCATCTCGGCGCGCATCTTCTCGACCATGCTTACCAGCCGGAACGTGCCGATGTGCGGACGCGCCTTGTACAGGATATCCTCGGGCGCCCCGGCCCTCACGAACTCGTTGAGCACCTTGCGGCCATAGTGCTTCGGGTCCTTGATCTGGCTGTAGAGTTTGCCGTCCGAGAACGTGCCTGCGCCGCCTTCGCCAAACTGCACGTTCGACTCTGGATTCAGCACGCTCTTGCGCCAGAGGCCGAACGTGTCCTTGGTCCGCTCGCGCACTTCCTTGCCGCGTTCGAGGATGATCGGGCGAAACCCCATCTGCGCCAGGATCAGGCCGGCCAGCAGGCCGCACGGGCCCAGGCCAATCACCACCGGGCGCGACTTCGGCCCGCCTTCGGGCGCGCGGGCCACGAAGTGGTAGGTCATGTCCGGCGTCACGCTCCAGTTCGGCTTGCGCGCCATCCGCTTCACGGCGGCGTCTTCGTCCTTGACCTCGATGTCGATGATGTAGGTCAGCTTGATATCGTCGCGCTTGCGTGCATCGTGCGCGCGACGAAAGACGGTAAAACCGATGAGCCCGTCGCCCTTGACACCGATCTGCGCAAGATGGCTGCGCACGGCAGCTTCCAGGTCGCTTTCGGAATGGTCGAGCGGGAGTTTGACTTCACTGAGACGTAGCATGGGGTACCGATGGTTCTGCGGCCTTGGTGTCTGGTGGCCGGGAGTTACCCAGCAGGGAGCCAGAACGGCCAAGGCGCAATTTTATCAGCCGCCACCATGCCGGGCGCTGTGCGGGCTCGATGATTCTGAATTGCGCCTGGCCTTGCGCCGACAGGCACGTCCAGCCGGCGGCATCGATCACAAGTACGCCCCCGGCACACAATGCGTGTGCGGCCTGGCTGACGCCGCCCGCCAGCCAGCGTGGCGCAGCAGTCACGGCGATGCGGCCATGCTCGACATGCACGACCGAGCCGGCAATCAAGTGAATATTGAAGCACTGACCGGCAACCATCTGGATGGTTCTGGAGATGGGCTCGACGGATTCTGTGGGCGACATGGCATGGGCTCCTCGGTCGGAAAAACATGTCACCAGCCTATCGGCCCGCCTGACTTGCCAACAGGCACAAGCCTTTGGGACCGGAACCAGAACAGATGCGAGATACCGGCCCTGTTACGATACAGATACGCCACATCTGTATCTGTTCCACACATTGCCATCACGCGATGATGCCGCCATGACCGCCGCCATGACTGCTGCTGTATTGCCCCCTTCCTCCGATTTGCCGCTGTACCAGCAGCTTGCCGGCCACTATCGGCAGGCAATCTCGATGGGCACGCTGGCGCCCGGCGACCGCATGCCGTCAGTACGTGGGCTGATGGGATTGCACGGCGTGAGCCTGTCCACGGCACTTCAGGCCTGCCGCGAACTCGAGGCCGCGGGCCTGCTGGAAGCCCGGCCTCGTTCGGGCTACTTTGTGCGTGCCGCCTCTCGATCGACGCTGGCGCCGATCGAGGAACCGGCGCCCGGACTGCCCGATCCTGCGCAGTACGTTGGCATTCACCAGCGCATTTCCGCGATCCTGGCGCGTGGCCAGCATCACCGGATCAATTTCGGGGGTGCCTGCGGGGCGCCCGAGTTGTACCCGACCGCCGCGTTGCGCAATGCCGCCACACGCGCGTTGCGCCGCTATCCAGCCCTATTCGGCAGTTCCGTGGACTTTGATGGTCACCCGGCGTTTCGCGCGGCGCTGGCTCGGCACGCACTGCGCGCAAGGATCAACGTCGCGCCCGAGGACATCGTGGTCACGCACGGCTGCACGGAAGCCTTGACGCTGGCATTGCGCGCGGTGGCCGGGCCTGGCGATGTCATTGCCGTCGAATCGCCAACGTATTACGGGCTGCTGCAGATCCTGGAAAGCCTTGGCATGCGCGCGCTCGAGATTCCGTGCAGCCCGCAGACAGGCATGTCACTTGAGGCGCTGGAACTTGCAGCGCAGACCTACGACAACATCAAGGCCGTCTGCGTGGTGCCGAATCTGCAAAACCCGCTTGGCTGCGTCATGCCCGATGCCCACAAGCAGCGCCTGGTGGCGTGGTGCACCGCGCGCGGCCTTGCGCTGATCGAGGACGATTGCTGCTCTGCCACCATTGACGATGACGTTCCGCTGACCGCTGCCAAGGCCTGGGATACCTCCGGCACCGTGATTCACTGCGCATCGCTCCACAAGATCCTGGCGCCTGGGATGCGGCTTGGCTGGATCACCGCCGGCAAGTGGCAGGCGCGCGTGGAAATGCTCAAGTTCGGCCTGTCACGCCCCAACGAAATGCTGACACAGATTGCCGTGGCCGAATACATGGGCACCGGGGCGTTCGAGCGCCATCTGCGGCGCCTGCGCACCCAATTGCGGACCCAGCGTGAATGGATGGCGCAGAAGGTCGCGGCAACGTTCCCGTCCGGAACCCGCCTGACGCTGCCGCGCGGCGGCCTGCACCTCTGGGTGGAGATGCCGCAGGCCATCTCGTCGGAGACGGTTTTCGAACAGGCGCTGGCCGAAGGCATCCGCGTGATGCCGGGCGCCATGTTCTCGAACTCGAATCGTTTCAACCATTACCTGCGCCTGAATTGCGGCATGCCGCGATCTCCGGAAATCGAGCGAGCGCTGGACTCCGTGGCAAGCATCGTCCGGCGCCTGGCTGCCTGAGCCCGAGAACCTGGGCACCCGAGCGTGGCGCGGATGCCGATTCGAATATCGCCACAGCAAGTTTTCCCCCCGATGGGTGCCGGCTCGCCTATGCTAGTGCGCGATTCGCGGACCATGATGAAAAACAGGGGAGAAAGACTTGGTGCACGTACCCGCCGCCTCGCGGCTCGACAATGACTATCCATCGCTGTTTCAGCTTGCGCCGGTCTCCCTGTGGCTCGAGGACTTCAGCGCGGTACGGCAGGCCTTCGAGCAATTGCGCGCTGATGGCGTAAGCGATCTGCGCCGCTACCTGCGTGCCAATCCCGCGGAAGTTGCGCGCTGTTCATCGCTGATCCGCGTACTGGAGGTCAACCGCCGCACCCTGGATCTGTTCCGCGCAGCGGACCTGGCGGAGCTTGTCGCCAACCTTGGCAGCGTGTTCCGCGATGACATGTTCGACCAGCACGTCGAGGAACTGGGGCAATTGTGGGACGGCGGCATGCACTTCTCGAGCCAGACCGTCAACTACACGCTCGATGGTGAGCGGCTCGACATCCGGCTGGAAGCCAGCGTGATGCCCGGTCACGAACACGACTGGTCACGCGTACTGCTGTCGATCGAGGACATCACCGCGCGTGTGCGCACCGAACGCGACCTGCGCAGCGCCCGGCAGTACGCCGTGGGCCTGTTCGAGCATTCGCCGGTATCGCTATGGGTAGAGGACTTCAGCGCGGTCAAGATGCTGCTCGACGAAGTGCGCGCGGCTGGCATCACGGATTTCCGCACGTTCCTGAACGTGCATCCCGATTTTGTCTCGCGCTGCATGCAGGAGATCCGCGTGCTCGACGTCAATCAGCAGACGCTGACGATGTTTGGCGCCTCGAGCAAGGAGATCCTGCTGTCCAGGCTTGGAGACGTCTTTCGCGACGACATGCGCATCCACTTCGCCGAACAGCTGATCGACCTCTGGCACGAAAAACTCTGGCAGCAGCGCGAGGTCATCAACTATGCGCTCGATGGCCGCTCGGTGGACGTGTTCATGCAATGGTCCGTCTTTCCGGGCCGGGAAGCCGAGTGGGACCAGGTGCTGGTTTCGCTGACCGACATCACCGCGCGCAAGAAGGCCGAGGCTTATGTCGAGTTCCTGGGCAAGCATGACGTGCTGACCAAGCTCTACAACCGCGCCTACTACGAGGACGAACTGGCGCGCCTGGGCCGCAAGGGGCCGTGGCCCATCAGCGTGATCGCGGTCGACCTGAACGGCCTGAAGGTGGTCAACGACCAGTTCGGTCACAGCGACGGCGATGCCTTGCTGCGCCGGACCGGCGAAGTGCTGAAGAAGGCCGTGAGCGAGCAGGCCTGTATCGCGCGAACCGGTGGCGACGAATTCATGATACTGCTGCCTGGTCGCGACGAGCGCGGCGCCGCCACAGTGGTCGAGCAGATCGAGGAAGTCGTCGTGCTCAACAACCAGTTCTATCCCGGCGCGCGGCTGTCGTTTTCGATTGGTGCGGCAACATGCGCCCAGGGGGAACGGCTGACCGACACCGTGAAGATCGCGGATGGCCGGATGTACGAGGCCAAGCGCGCCTACTATGAAGCGTTGGGCAACGAGCGCGGCGCGTTGTAGGATCGGGCAGCAAAAAAGCCGGCAATGCCGGCTTTCTTGCTGCTGGGTGTAACGGGAATCACAGGAACACGATCAGCGCGATGCCGCCGATGATCAGCCCGAACTTGGTCACGTAGTACACGTTCTTGTTCCACGACTTGAAGCGGCGGCGATACTGGCCGCCCAGCCAGACAAAACGGAACAGCTTGTTGATCGTGCCGGTCTGGTCGGTTTCCTCGTTGGGCGAACTCGCAGCGGTCATCACCTTGCGGCCCATCCAGTGGTTGACCGCCGCGGCCCAGCGATAACGCATCGGGCGCTCGATATCGCAGAACAGGATCAGGCGATCCGTCTCGCTCTTGTTCTCGGCCCAGTGCAGGTAGGTCTCGTCGAACACCACGCCCTGCCCGTCACGCCAGCTATGCCGCTCGCCATCGACTTCGATGAAGCAGCGGTCGTCGTTCGGCGTGGACAGCCCCAGGTGATAGCGCAGCGAACCAGCGAACGGGTCGCGGTGCGGGTTGAGCTTGCCACCGGGCGGCAGCTCGGCAAACATCGCCGCCTTGACCGACGGCATGCCGCGCAGCAGCGCCACGGTGTTCGGGCACAGGGCCTCGGCCGACGGATGCTGGGCTTCGTACCACTTCAGGTAGAAACGCTTCCATCCGTACTTGAAGAACGAATTGAAACCTGCGTCGTCGTTCTTCTCGGCCGCCTTGATCTTGCGCATCGCGACCAGGGCCAGGCCCTCGTCACGAATCTGCGGCCACGCGGCGCGAATCTTCTCAAGATCCGGAAAACGGTCGACCGGAATGTAAGGCGTGCGTGGCACCCCCGAGAACATGTACATGAAACAGTTGACCGGCGCGACCAGTGCGGAGTGGTCCAGCAACTGGCGCATGAAAGGCAGACGTACCTTGCCGCGGAAGTGCACATACAGGATGGCACCGAGGTAGGCCGCGACGATAATCCACTTGATCACCCGAAATCCTCCAGGACAGACGCCGCCCGAGTGCCGGGCGGAAAACGGGCTATTTTAGCCAATCGCCGTCCCTGACGCACCCACGTGATTCACAGGGCGCCTCGCGCACTTTCCATCGGGAGCTCAGGACTTGCCGCGCGACTGTCGGGAGATCCGGTCGATCAGCACGCGCGCGTCGTCTGGCTTGCCCTGCAGGGTAAGCAGCCGCGCGTTGAGCACGATGTTCTCGAGCACGAGCTTCGCGGTGGACGCCCACAGCGTCGCCAGCAACGCTTCGTGCGACAAGCCGGAGGTTTCGAGTTCGGTGGATCGTTCGGCAATCAGCTTGCAAGCCATCGCCCGCAGCGCCTCGTCGTCGAACGGCAGGTTTGCATAGTCGATGGGATCCGCCTTCTCCACCTCGACCATCAACTGCAGCAGCATCGCTTCGGTCATCGGCAACCTCCTGAGAAAGATCTTTATACGAAGAAATCCGCGGCCATGTCGGTGTCGGTACGGGCTTCAAGGCGCCCCGATCGGCATGCCTTCACGAAAAGGTCGTAGTCGCGCTCCACCTGATCGGCGTAGGCATTCGAGTAGACGATCATCGATTCGGCCATACGGTCGCTGGCGCCGAGATAACCGCTGATCTCCGCAGCCAGCCCGCCTGCCTTGGCGTGGGCGCGCGCCAGCACCCAGCCGCAAACCCGGCCATAGTTGGCCAGCAGGCCGGCATCCATCAGTTCGATGTCGGCCGAAAACTTCATGTCGCGCAACTGGCGGATGTAGAAATGCCGCCCAAACGGCCCTTTCGACCAGCCAAGGAACAGATCGCTGGCGGCCTGCATCAGACGCTGCCCATCCACCACACGCCGGCCCTCGTGCGAGACGGTCGCCGACTTGAAATAGCGCGCCACAACAGACTTCGAGGCCTCCTTGATCTGCAGAAACAGCGGCTTTCCGTGACCGTCGATCATCAACTGGATCAGGCAGCGCGTGCCGACGCTGCCAACCCCCACTACCTTGAACGCGACGTCCTGCAGCGCGAAATGGTCGAGCAGTTGGCGGCGGTCCGGTGCAAGCGTGGACTTGTAGTCGCCAAAACAATCGTCGACCACCCTTTCGGGGTCATCAACGTTGAGCCAGTCGTCGTCGGATTCAAACAGGGTCTGGGCACCACGAACATGGAACACCGCGGGCGGCGCATCAAGAATGCGCCAGCGGTCGCCTTGTCGTTCGGTGAGCTTGGGCAACAACGATTCGTGGGTACGCCCCGCCGCGCGCTCCATGGCGCGCCGGATGCGCTTCTGAACCTCGGGGTCGATCGCCGATTCGAGCAGGCGGTCAAAGGTAATGCGGTCGTACCAGGTGTCGAGGATGCCCATCTCGGCATACTCGGCCATGCGGTCGCGGTAGCTGTTGACGACGTCGTAGACCATGCTGTCGGCCGCGGCCTTGCCATGCCGGAGATGACGCGCAGCCACTACGAAACTCGCCGCCAGGCGCTTCAGATCCCATTCCCACGGCCCGGGGCTGGTTTCGTCGAAGTCATTGACGTCGAACAGAAGCGCGCGCTCGGGCGTGGCGAAGCCGCCAAAATTCATCAGGTGACAGTCCCCGCAGATCTGCATGGCAAGCGAGGAGTTCGGCGTGCCTGCCAGGTCGTGCGCCTGGATGATGGCACTACCCCGATAGAACGTGAACGGCGAAGCGATCATTCGCCCGTAGCGCAGCGGAATCAGGCGCGAAACGCGGCCTGCACTGCTTTCCTCAAGCAACGCAATCGGGTCACGGTCGACATTACCGACCGTTTCATGATCGCGGCGCTGCACCTTTTGCCGCAGAACCTTGCCGCGCGTGCGGCGCTCCTCCACGTCAGCCTGGATTTCCACACAGCCTCCATGTCCGTTTCGTAAGACACTTCCGATTTGTGCAGCATATGCAACCACGCTAAGCGAATGGGCCCGCCTTGTCAATTTGGTGCCGCGCACGGCGCCTCGTCGCGAAAAGTGCCCAAACGTCACATCATTTCGACCCGCTCGGCAAAATCAGACGCGGCCCTACAAAATTGTCACAACTATCCGTGTAAGCTGTGGTCTGAGTTCCGCATTGCCAACGAGAAGAGCAGATTTCATGACCAAGCGTTTTCTTGCAGCCATGCGTCAATACGTGTGGTTCAAGGGGGTAAAGCATCATGTGGTCCAGGGCGTGGAAGCGCTCGCGGACCTGCTCAAATCCCCGTCCGCCGCGGCCCGCGCGGTCGCCGCCATCGTTGCCGAAACCGAACAAGGCGTGCAGGTGTGGGTGTCCTACTTCGGCAAGCCGATGGATCCGCATACCAACTACGTGCTGTGGCCGAACCGAGCGCTCAAACCCGCGCGCCGGCGCACCACAATGCCGCCGCACCCGCTGCGGGATAGGTAGCCCCCGTCCGCCATCCAGGCGTTTCTCGATCGTTCGAAAAGGAGCAGTCATGCGCGAACCGCAACATGACGAAGCGCTGATCAACAACTTCCTGGAACGTATCTCTGCGCTATCCGTCAGCGCATTCGATGGCGCTGACGTGACCCAGGAACTCACGCAGCTCATGCACGAGGCGAAGCGTCAGTGCGCCGGCGGCAATCGTGACGTGCTGGCAGCCCGGCTGAAGGAACGCATCGACGCGGCCGATCGCGAGGACCAGCCGCAAGTGCGCGACACATTCGCAATGGCCGCGGCGCTGCTGAGCAAGCCCTGACCCCGTGTCCTTTTGGACGCAAAAACACGCGTGACGACAAGGCGCACGAAAGCGCTACGCTGTCACGCGTTCTGCTTTGTTTGAACTGGAAATATTGGCCGGACGGCCTTGAACAACTGGAGGGTATTGATACCCAAGACAAAAGGTCTTGGTTGCGGGGGCAGGATTTGAACCTGCGACCTTCGGGTTATGAGCCCGACGAGCTGCCAGACTGCTCCACCCCGCGTCTGAGAAAAGAGATTATGCCGCAATCATGCGTACGTGGCAAGCATTTTGTGCACCATCAACGAGAATTTGCGCAGAAGCTTGCAGCCACATGACCTCAGGACGCGCCTACGCTATGCGGTTCGTGCGCGATGGCGGGTCAAGTTGCTCGATCGTATCGGCAAGATAGCGCCTTACGTTGTCCAGCGCCTCGAGCCTGGTGTCGAACGGATGGCGTGGAAATGGATTGTGGCGCGGCATCAGGATCTCCCCATCCTCCCGCCGGAGGATTTCGATCAGGATGGCCCATTTGCCCTTCGGCATAGCGACAACCTCATAGATGATCTTGAGCCCTTCGTACTCGGGCATGACGAACTCCTTTTTCTGCTGCTGGCACGCACTTGCTGGCGCGCCCTGCATTCAGATTAGGAGCGATGTCCCAAAGCAAAAATGACCCCGGTCAAGTCATGACCAATGATGTGAGTCTCGACGCGACATAAGCCGTTGCGCATATCGCAATGGCCATCACGTGCCGCGGTGTTAGCGTATCGGCCCGATCAGCCTGTCGATCAGCGCGTATGCCGCGCTGAATGCAGCCACTTCCGCCGCGTGACGTGTCGCGAAGTACTGCTCACCGCTCAAGAGGATTTCCGTATCGCCCGCATCGGATGGGTCCATACCTTCCTGCCCGATGCGCGCTTCGTATCCCCAGCGCCGAACACCACCAGCATCGGCGTCTGCCGTCACCTGGACATATGCATCCAGGCCACGATAGCCTTCCACCCGCCAGTCTTCCTGCTGCATTTGTCGCCTCCGTTGAGGGCATCGACGATAGTGATTGGAGCCAGGCGACCGCCGATGCGTTCCGGCCTGACGCCACACCTCCACAGACAGAATACGCACAAGATGGGAAAACACGCGCGAGAAAGCGCACGGACTGCGCAGAACGCGCAATGCAAAAAGGGCTTCCGTTTCCGGAAGCCCTTTTCTCGTATAGGTTGGCGCGGCTGGCAGGATTCGAACCCACGACCCCTTGGTTCGTAGCCAAGTACTCTATCCAACTGAGCTACAGCCGCAACCGAGAAATGAGATTATATAGAAGTTTTCAGTTTTGTGAACCCCCTTCGTGCATTTTTTTCATGTGAAGGGCTCGGCGGGCACAACTTCCTATAATGAGAGCCCGATGAAGTGATCCGGACCATGAACAAGGCTTTTGTCAAAGAGTCGCCGAATGATGACGACGACGATCTTCCCGAAGGCGCCACGCCTTTGCCTGCCGGCACCAAGAACTACATCACCGCTGCCGGTTACAAGCGGCTGCGCGACGAACTGATGCAACTGATCGATGTGGACCGTCCTGACGTCGTGCAGATCGTGTCATGGGCCGCATCGAACGGTGACCGTTCCGAAAACGGCGATTATCTCTACGGCAAGAAGCGGCTGCGCGAGATCGACCGCCGCATCCGCTTCCTGACTCGCCGACTGGACAAGGCCGAAGTTGTCGACCCTTCCCTGCAGGGCGACAACGACCAGATCTTCTTCGGCGCCACGGTTACCTACGTCAACCAGGATGGCGAAGAAACCACGATCACGATCGTCGGCATGGATGAGGTCGATCTCGATAGCAACCACGTGAGCTGGATTTCACCGATCGCCAAGGCCCTGATCAAGGCGCGCGAAGGCGACACCGTGGCGCTGCGCACGCCGGCCGGCATCGAACAGATCGATATTCTGGAAGTCCGCTACCCGCAGAAAGCCGCTTAGCCGTCGTTTCGGTCGCGGAAGATACGGATGATGTCGGGGTTGCGCCGCAACGCGCGCATGACGTTTGCCAGGTGCAGACGATTCTGAACCTGGATGACGAACTGCATGTAGGTGGCCTCCTGATGGCCACCCTGCTGCGGCTCCATCGCCACGTGCGCCACGTTGGCATCGGCTGCCGTCAGATCCGCGGCCACGCGGGCAACGATGCCCTTCACGTTGCGGACCATGACCTTGATCGACACGTCGAACGCGCGCGTCGTCTTCTTGGCCCACATCACCTCGATCCAGTGTTCGGGGTCCTTGCTGTGCAGGCGCTTGGCGACCTTGCAGTCCTGCACGTGAATCTGCAGCCCCTCGCCCTTGCCGAGATAGCCGACGATCGAGTCGCCCGGAATCGGACGACAGCATGCCGAAAAGATCATCGACATACCTTCGTCGCCGGTAATCGGCACGGCCGGCGCTTCTTCGCCGGCAAAGGTCTGCACTGCCGCCAGCAGCGCGCTGTCGACATCGCCTGAAAGCTCCTGCAGCAGGATCTCCATGCGGCGAGCCACCACGGCCGGCACACGACGCCCCAGCGCCAGGTCGGCGAAGATATCTTCCTTGAGCTTGTTGCCGGTCCACTGGATCATGCGATCCCAAACGGATTGCGGCACGGCCTTGAGTTCGATACCGAGCTGCCGCGCGGACTGCTCCAGCAGGCGCTCGCCAAGCTGTATGGCTTCGTCCAGCTTGGTCGTCTTGAGGTAGTGACGAATCGCGGCACGCGCCTTGCCCGTGCGCACGAAAGCCAGCCACGACGGATTCGGCTTCGAATACGGCGCGGTCACAACTTCGACGATGTCGCCACTCTTGAGCTCGGTGCGCAATGGCAGCAGCTCGTTGTTGATCTTCACTGCCACGCACTGGTTGCCCAGGTCGCTGTGCACGGCGTAGGCAAAATCGAGTGCAGTCGCCCCACGCGGCAGCGCGCGGATATGACCCTTCGGCGTGAATACGTAGACCGCATCCGGGAACAGGTCGATCTTGACGTGTTCGAGGAATTCCTGCGAATCGCCGGTCTGGCTCTGGATATCCAGGAGCGACTGCAGCCACTGGTGCGCCTGCTGCTGGATATCGTTGGCGTGATCGGCCTGATGCTTGTACATCCAGTGCGCCGCCACGCCGGCTTCGGCGATCTGATGCATGCCGCGCGTGCGGATCTGGAACTCCACCGGCGTGCCGAATGGGCCCACCAGCGTCGTATGCAGCGACTGGTAGCCGTTGATCTTCGGAATTGCGATGTAGTCCTTGAACTTGCCGGGCATCGGCTTGTACAGGCTGTGCAGCGCGCCCATCGCCATGTAGCAGTGCATCTGCGTTTCCACGACCACGCGGAAACCGTAGACATCTAGCACCTGCGAGAACGACAACTGCTTGTCGTGCATCTTGCGATAGATGCTGTAGAGCGTTTTCTCGCGCCCCGACAGTTCCGCCACGATGCCGGCCTCGGCCAGCGCGGACTGCGCGGCCTCCAGAATGCGCTTGACCACTTCGCGCCGGTTGCCACGCGCGGCCTTCACGGCCTTTTCAAGCGTCGCGTAGCGGAATGGCGATCCGACCTTGAACGACAATTCCTGCAGTTCGCGATAGATCGTATTGAGACCCAGCCGGTGCGCGATCGGCGCGTAGATCTCCATCGTTTCCAGCGCGATCCGGCGCCGCTTCTCGGGCGGCACGAAATCGAGCGTACGCATGTTGTGCGTGCGATCGGCCAGCTTGACCAGAATCACGCGCACATCACGCGCCATCGCCAGCAGCATCTTGCGGAAGCTCTCCGCCTGCGCCTGCTCGCGGCTCTGGAATTCGAGCTTGTCCAACTTGGTCAGGCCATCGACCAGTTCGGCGACCTTTGGACCGAATTTCTCGGCCAGTTCGCTTTTCGTGATGCCCTGATCTTCCATCACGTCGTGCAGCAAGGCCGCCATGATGGACTGCACATCAAGCTTCCAGTCCGCGCACAGTTCGGCCACCGCCACCGGATGCGTGATGTACGGCTCGCCGCTCTGGCGGTACTGGCCCAGGTGGGCCTCATCCGAGAACTGGAAGGCTTCGCGAACCAGCGCCTGGTCGGCAGGCTTCAGGTACGCGAGCGTCTCCATCAGCCGTGTGATGGAGACGACCTGCTGGCGCGGAGGCACCGCCGGTTGCGAGGTCGGTCCAAAGAAGTGCCGGTAGGACTGCGCCAGCACGGCATCGATGAACAGGTCGCCGCCGGGCCCCGCCGGCACCGTGCCGACTACCGGCTCGGCCACCAGATCGTTGGCCAGTGCGGCGCGCGCCTTGCCCTGCTGGATCGGCGGCACGACGGCACGCTCCCCGACGACGTTGTCGCCGAGCGGATCGGGCAGATTGGGAGCACCGGTTCGGGCAGTCACAGTGGATTGTCCTGGACGCTTACGCCCGATTGATCCGGCTAACGACGACGGTGAGGGGGGTAGTGCAGAGGAGACGGGCAGCGGTGCCCCGGGGGCCACTGTCGTGGCCAGGGCGGGCTGCCCACCTGTCGCCTGCCCGACATGCGACGTCCGCGACGCCGGGTCGGCGGGCGGAACGACAGCAGGATCGGAAGGCGATGAAGGCATGGGGACGGCCCCTGTAATTCCGCTGAACGCGCGGCTGGAAGCGCATGTACGCGAAGCAAGGATGAATCACAGGCCGTCCCGTCAATCAGGTCGGTACCTTCTTCAGCATCTCGATGCCGACCTGACCCGATGCGATCTCGCGCAGCGCCACCACGGTGGGCTTGTCCTTGGCCTCGACCTTGGGCGTATGGCCCTGCACGAGCTGGCGTGCACGGTACGTCGCGGCGAGGGCGAGCTCGAAGCGGTTCGGAATGTGTTTCAGACAATCTTCGACGGTAATACGCGCCATATCAAATCCACCTTGGGATGAAACCTGTTCGACAGGCCGGTATTTTACAGCACGCGGCCGGAACCCTCCGGCCGCGCGATTTCTTCAGTGTATTCCGAGCTCGATAAACAGCTCGGTGTGCCGCGCCTTTTGCGACGAAAAACGCAGACGGGTCGCGTGGACGACGTTCTGCAACTGCCTCAGCGCGTCATCGAACACCTCGTTGATGATCACGTAATCCGACTCGGATGCGTGCGACATCTCGCTACCGGCGGCCAGCAGGCGACGCACGATCACGTTCGGCTCGTCCTGGCCGCGTTTCTTGAGGCGCTCCTCCAGGGCCGTCAGCGACGGCGGCAGGATGAAGATCTCCACGGCGTTCGAGAAGCGCTTGTGCACCTGTTGCGCACCCTGCCAGTCGATTTCCAGCAGCACGTCGGTGCCCTGGGCCATCTGTTCCTCGATCCAGACACGCGACGTGGCGTAGTAATTACCGTGCACTTCGGCCCATTCCAGGAAGTCACCCCGGTCACGCGCGGCGCGGAATTCCTCCACGGAGATGAAATGGTACTCGCGGCCGTTCTGCTCACCGGGGCGCGGGCGGCGCGTGGTGTGCGAGATCGACAGGCGGATTGCCTGGTCCTGCGCCAACAGCGCATTGACCAGCGTGGACTTGCCGGCCCCGGACGGTGCCACCACCATGAACAGGTTGCCAGGGTAGGCGGTATCGATGGCGGTGTGGGTCGTTTCGCTCATGATCTTATTCGAGGTTTTGAATCTGTTCGCGCATCTGCTCGATCAGGAGCTTCAGCTCCATCGACGCATCGGCGAGTTCCTTCGCGGCGGCCTTCGAGCCGAGCGTGTTCGCTTCGCGGTTGAGCTCCTGCATCATGAAGTCCAGCCGCTTGCCAACCTGGCCGCCCTTCTTCAGGATATGCCGGGTTTCGTTGAGGTGCGCCTGCAGGCGCGAGAGCTCTTCGGCGATGTCGATGCGGATGCCATAGACCGTGGCTTCCTGGCGGATACGCTCGGCGATCTCATCGCGGCTCATTGACGGCATGCCGTTCGGCGCGGCCAGGTTGAACGCTTCCTGCAGGCGCTCGGTCAGTTTTTCCTGGTGATGGGCGATCAGTTGCGGAACCAGCGGCGTCAGGCGTTCGACGATGGCCAGCATGGCGTCGATCCGCTCCTCCAGCGTGGCCTTGAGCGCGGCGCCCTCGCGGCGGCGGGCTTCCAGGAGCTGGTTCAGTGCCTCGCGCGCGGCGCCCATTACGGCTTCGCGCAACGCTTCCTGCGACAGCTCCGGCTCCACCAGCACACCCGGCCAGCGCAGGATCTCGCCCATGCGCATCGTGCCGGCGCTGGCGAACGTGCCGGCGACGGTGGATTCCAGCGCGCGGAGCTGGTCGAGCAGCGTCTGGTTCAATGCCAGGGTGGCGCCACCGGTGTCGGTGCGCTGCAGGTTGATACGGCACTCCAGCTTGCCGCGTGACAGCTCGCCCATCAGCATTTCACGCAGGGACGGCTCGAAGGCACGGCACTCTTCGGGCGCGCGGAACAGAAGGTCAAGGAAACGCGAGTTGACAGTGCGGAATTCCACCGAAACCGATGCGGTGCGGCCGCTAGGTTCGCCCTGGGCGTTGGTCAGCGGTGCCTGGCCGGTGGCCAGGCCATAGCCTGTCATGCTGTGGATCATCGTCGATAAGTCTCGCGAAAGAATCAAAAAAACGGAAAACGGCAAAATTGGCACGGCGTGGCGACCTGCGCCCGGGCTTGGCCGGGGGCCACTGGATCGCCCAAAAAATCAACTGAAAACAGCGGCGGAAAAGCGCGGATATTTGGCAACAGTCCCCGCTAATGATTTCTTTACAAGTGACCGATTAGCCCGGAGAATCCGGGAGCAAATGAGGTCCCGAATCCTATGACAGAGTCCAAGGGCGCAAACCAATCCAAGAGCGCGCCGCTGCCGATCGGTACGCTGCTGGCCAACTACCGTATTGTAAAGAAGTTGGCCAGTGGGGGGTTCAGTTTCGTCTACCTCGCAACGGACGAAACCGGCGCCCCGGTGGCCATCAAGGAATACCTGCCTTCGTCGCTGGCCCGGCGCAGCCCCGGCGAGCTGATCCCGGTCGTCCCCGACGAAAGCGCGGCCTCTTTCCGGCTAGGCCTGAAATACTTCTTCGAAGAGGGCCGGTCGCTCGCACGCATTTCGCACCCGAGCGTGGTTCGCGTGGTGAATTTCTTCCGCGAGAACTCCACGGTCTACATGGTCATGAACTACGAGCTGGGCAAGACGTTGCAGGAGCATATCCTGCAGGCCCGGCAACAGGGCAAGCCGAAGGTGCTGCGCGAACGGTTCATCCGCAAGGTCTTCCATGACCTGATGAGCGGTCTGCGCGAAGTGCATATTCACAAGCTGCTCCATCTGGACATCAAGCCGGGAAACATCTACCTGCGCGAGGATGAATCGCCGATCCTGCTCGATTTCGGTGCAGCCAGGCAGATCCTGACCATGGAAGCGGCCCGGTTCCAGCCGATGTACACACCTGGCTTCGCGGCGCCCGAGCTTTACGGCAAGCACTCGGATCTCGGCCCCTGGACCGACATCTACAGCCTGGGCGCCACGCTCTACGCCTGCATGGCCGGCATGCCGCCGCAGGAAGCCAACCAGCGCGAGAAGGAAGACCGCATGACCGAGTCGTTCGGGCGGCTGCGCGCCACCTACACGAACGGCCTGGTCGACCTGGTCGAATGGTGCCTGCGCCTGACGCCATCCGAACGGCCGCAAAGCGTATTCCGGCTACAGAAGGAACTGCGCGACCAATCCAACGCGCTTGGCGAGCAGTCTGCCGCGGCCGCCGCCGCGGCAAACCCGGCCGGGCCGGTGACCGAACGCATGAATGCCACGAGCCGCTTCATGACCCTGCTGCGCCGCCGCGAGGAGAGGTCCCTCCCGGCCGCCGAAGCAGGCAGCAGCGGCGACTGAGCCACCACACATAACAAGATTCCGCTAAGCCAACATGCGATTCTCCGTCTATCAGGAAAGCCGGAAAGGCGGCCGCCGCATCAACCAGGACCGCATGGGCTACTGCTTCACGCGCGACGCCCTGCTGATGGTGCTGGCCGACGGCCTGGGCGGCCACGCGTTCGGCGAAGTTGCCGCGCAGCAGGCCCTGCAGACACTGGCGCGCCAGTTCCAGGCTCAGGCCCGCCCCGCCATCCGAAATCCGGCAGACTTCCTGCAGGATACGATCATGCTCGCGCATCGCGAGATCCATCGCTACGCGGAAGCCAACAAGCTGGCCGATATCCCGCGTACCACGGTGGTTTGCTGCCTGATCCAGCATGGCCAGATCCACTGGGCGCACGCGGGTGACTCCCGCTTCTACCTGATGCGTAAAGGCGCACTGCTTACCCGCACGCGCGACCACTCGAAGATCGAGAACCTGCTGCAGCAGGAACGCGTGCTGCCGATGGATGTGGCCAACCACCCGGAACGCAACAAGCTCTACAACTGCCTTGGTTCGCCGAACCTGCCGCTGATCGATATCGGAGGCCCGGTCCGCCTGGAGCCCGGCGACGTGGCGCTGCTGTGCTCTGACGGTCTCTGGGGCAGCCTGGAGGAAGGCATCATCGTCGACAAGGTCACCCACCTGTCGGTGGTGCATGCGATACCCGACCTGATCGAGCAGGCGCTCGGCAATGCCGGCGAAGGTGCCGACAACACCACAGCCATCGCGATGATGTGGGAAGCCGACGCCAATGTGCAGAATGACGATGCGGTGCTGACCGACACCCTGCCGCTGAACGCATTCACCACGTCGATCCTTGAGCGCACGGGCAACGAGACCGACCTGCTGTCCGAGGAAGAGATCGAGCGCTCGATTGCGGAGATCCGCGCGGCCATCGACAAGACCAGCAACCTGATGCGCTGAGCCCCCGGCAAAACGCGCCTTTACGGCCTCTTGGCCGGGATCCGGCAGGCACGCATTGCCTGCCGGCGTTAGAATCGCGGTCTCACCCGATTCCAACGAAAGATTCCAATGCGACCCAGCGGACGCGCGGCCGATGCGCTGCGACCCATCACCCTGACCCGCCACTACACCCGTCACGCCGAAGGCTCGGTGCTGAGTGCCTTTGGCGATACCAAGGTGCTGTGCACAGCCAGCGTGCTGGCCAAGGTGCCGCCGCACAAGAAAGGCAGTGGTGAAGGCTGGGTCACAGCCGAATACGGCATGCTGCCGCGCGCCACGCATACCCGTTCGGACCGCGAAGCCGCACGCGGCAAGCAGACTGGCCGCACGCAGGAAATCCAGCGCCTGATTGGCCGCGCCATGCGTTCGGTGTTCGACCTGTCCGCGCTCGGCGAATATACGATCCATCTCGATTGCGACGTGCTGCAGGCCGACGGCGGGACGCGCACGGCCGCCATCACCGGGGCCTTTGTGGCGGCGCATGACGCCATCTCCAAGATGCTGCGTGACGGCCTGATCGCCACGAGCCCGATCCGCGACTTCGTCGCCGCGGTTTCCGTCGGCATGGTCGACGGCGTACCGGTGCTCGACCTCGACTACGCCGAAGACAGCAACTGCGACACCGATATGAACGTGGTGATGACCGGCAGCGGCGGCTTTGTGGAAGTCCAAGGCACGGCCGAGGGCGCCCCCTTCAGCCGCACCGATCTCGACGCCATGACGCGCCTGGCCGAAGCCGGCATCGCCGACCTCGTGCGCCACCAGAAGCAGGCGCTCGGGCTGTAAGCGCAAGAAGGAACACGCTGATGCAACGTTTGGTCCTGGCCTCCAACAACACCGGAAAGCTACGCGAATTCACCGCGCTGTTGGCGCCGCTCGGCTTCGATATCGTGACGCAGGGCGACCTTGGCATCCCCGAAGCCGAAGAGCCATACGCCACGTTCGTCGAGAATGCGCTGACCAAGGCCCGCCACGCCAGCCGCCTGTCGGGCATGGCGGCGCTGGCTGACGACTCCGGTATCTGTGTCGACGCGCTCGACGGCGCGCCGGGCGTGTACTCGGCGCGCTATGCCCAGACCGTCGGCAAGCCGAAGTCCGATGCAGCCAACAACGCGCACCTGATCTCGCAGCTGGCCGGCAAGCTGAACCGCCACGCGCACTATTACTGCGTGCTCGTAATGGTCCGCCACCCTGACGATCCGCGCCCGATCATCGCCGAAGGGGTCTGGGCCGGCGAGGTAGTCGATGCCCCGCGCGGCAACGGCGGCTTCGGCTATGACCCGCATTTCCTCCTGCCGCAACTCGGCAGGACCGCTGCCGAACTTAGCGCGGATGAGAAGAACACGATCAGCCACCGTGCGCTGGCACTGCAGGGGCTGGTAGCTCGACTGCAGACCTTTGGCGCCAAGGGCTGCATATGATTCCGATCGTCCCTGCCGGCAGCGGTGCGCCGGCCGCATCCGTGCAGGTATCCCCTGCCGATAACCAGAAGCTCTGGCTCAAGCCGGGCCAGATCGCCCTGCCCGGCTCGCCGCCGCTGTCGCTCTACGTCCATATCCCATGGTGCGTGCGCAAGTGCCCATACTGCGACTTCAATTCGCACGCGGCGCCCGGCAAGGCGGATAGCCACGAGATTCCCGAGGATGCCTATCTCGATGCACTGCGCGCGGATCTTGAGCAATCATTGCCGCTGGTCTGGGGACGCCCCGTGCATACGGTGTTCATCGGGGGCGGCACGCCGAGCCTGCTCTCCGCGGACGGCATGGACCGGCTGCTGTCGGATATCCGCGCACTGCTGCCGCTCGATGCCGACGCCGAGATCACGATGGAAGCCAACCCCGGCACGTTCGAGGCCGAGCGCTTCGCCAGCTATCGCGCCAGCGGTATCAACCGGCTATCGATCGGCATCCAGAGCTTCAACGACCGGCACCTGCAGGCACTCGGCCGGATCCATGGCGAGCGCGAGGCACGCGCAGCCATCGACATCGCACTGACGCACTTCGACAACGTCAACCTGGACCTGATGTACGCGTTGCCCGGACAGACCGTGGACGAATGCGTGCACGACCTGGAAGCCGCGTTGTCATATGGCACCACGCACCTGTCGCTCTATCACTTGACGCTGGAGCCGAACACGCTGTTTGCGAAGTACCCGCCCGCGCTGCCGGACGAAGACCTGGCCTACGAGATGCAGGACATCATCGAGGCCCGCACTGCGCAGGCTGGCTACCGGCACTACGAGACCTCGGCCTACGCCAGGCCGCATCGCGAAGCGCGCCACAACCTCAACTACTGGCGCTTTGGCGACTATCTCGGCATTGGCGCCGGTGCACACGGCAAGCTGTCGTTCCCGAACCGCATCCTGCGCCAGATGCGCCACAAGCATCCGGCCACCTACATGGAGCAGGCCATGGCCGGCAACGCGGTGCAGGAAGCCCGGGAAGTCGGCGCCGACGAACTTCCGTTCGAGTTCATGCTCAATGCACTGCGCCTGACCGATGGCGTGCCGGCATCAAGCTTCTACGATTACACGGGGCTGCCGTTGCACACGATCGGCAAACAGCTTGCGGCAGCCGAGAAAAAGGGACTGCTTGAGGCGGACCCGACGATGATCAAGCCGACGGAACTCGGAAGGCGCTTCCTCAATGACCTGCAGGAGATGTTCCTGAAGGACTGAGTGTGTTTGCTCCCCCAACCCCTCTCCCATGGGGAGAGGGGAGCCACAAAAAAAGCGCCACATTGCGTGTGGCGCTTTTTTTGATTCGGCTGCAAACCAATTAATACGGCGCCGCCATATCGTTGGCCACCCGGGCGCGATCGCCCACGCGCAGGTTGCCGAGATTGCTTTGCGTCACCGTCGCCATACGTCCGTCGTCCAGACGCACATTGACGCGATAGGCGGTGCTGTTATTGGTGCCAACACGCTTCTCGATCTGGTTGCCCGCCACGGCACCACCCACGGCGCCGACAATCGTCGCCACGGTCTGGCCCGATCCGCCACCAATCTGATGGCCCAGCAGGCCACCGGCCGCGCCGCCAATCACCGTGCCCAGAATCCCGGAACTGCCCTGCGAGGTCTGGATCGGTTCGATCGACTCCACGTGGCCGACGAATACCGAACCGGACGGCGCCTGATAGGTCTTGGTGCCTGGCTGCTGGTAAGCGGCCGGGGCCGGGGCAGTGCTGTAGTTGCCGTAACCGCCATAGCCCGGCTGCGCGCAACCGGCCAGTCCGGCCGCCAACACCAGCGCGCCAGCGGTACCAAGGGCCAGCCATGGTTTGCGTTGATCTTGCATCAAAGAATTCTCCTCAAATCGCCTGTACGAAAAGCGAACATGCGGTGCAGACCGCATGCGCGTCCTCCCTCAGAGGTGCGCGAGTCCGACAAGGTTCCGCTGCGCCCACAGACACCGGCGCGACAGCATCGCAAAGTTTGCGTGCCCGCATGATACCTGCCCGGCCGCTCATCCCTGTATAATGCGCGGCCGGGCATGTTGGCCATGCGCGCTACAATGCCCGGACCCTTCCCGATACGGAAGCGTGGCCGAGTGGTTTAAGGCAGCAGTCTTGAACGCTTGCGGCCTTGATGCCAGCAGAGCAGCAGAAAGGGCAGCAAAAACAATGGGTTAGTAGGCTCCGCGCGGCGCTTGTCACAGGCAGTGTTTAGCGGATTCCTAGCGCATCAGAGTACGGTGGGTTGGCCGAGCGGTTGAAGGCACTAGTCTTGAAAACTAGCAAGGGGGTAACCCCTTCCAGGGTTCGAATCCCTGACCCACCGCCATTTTCCAGTTCCCTAACGCCTCACACAAAGAACAAGGAGTCAGGTATGGGCGAGTGGTCGGAATACTTCGAGGACTTCCCCGAAGAGAACTCTGCGAACTATGTCAATGGACGGTTCGACCCTAAAGGCGCAGAAGCACTGAGAACGGCAGAAGCCAAGCTCAGGCGGGACCAGGGGAAGCTGGATGCGGAAATTCGCGCAATTGTCCAGAAGCACCGCACGCCTGCACCTGACAAGAAATAGCAGATTAAGCCGATAGGAAGCCCGACATCAGAGAAGGTGTCGGGCTTTTGCTTTGTACGGGGAATCGGATGAGCAATAACGCCAATGGAAGCGTGGACACGCATGCGCGCCTAGCAACGGCACAATGGGTCCTAGAACGTCACCTTGCGTGGATAGCGGCAGCAGAGGTCAAAGTCGGGGTAATTGTAGCTCTCGATACCGCCATGCTGGGAGGCTTGGCCGCAGCATTTGGTACTTCTGACCCTTGCGCTCGGATTGCATGGACGTATTTGTTTACTCTGGTCGCCGCCGGAGCAACTGTCGTCGGATTGGTCTGTGCAGCCATGGCTGTATTACCAAGAACTAACGGCCCACAGAATTCTCTTCTCTTTTTCGGGCAAGTAGCCACCCTAAAATCCGACTACTACCAGAAGGCCCTTAGCAGCGTTTCAGACGAGCAATTGCTTGCCGACTGGGCAAGTCAGATTCATCGAAACGCAGAGATTGCTTGCGCTAAGTATGGCTGGGTGCGGAAAAGCATGAGGTGGTCGTTCTTCGCAGTGATCCCGTCGATAGCCGCAATCGGGCTGCTGGTGAAACTCTAGGGGGAAATATGGCGCTCAAAGAAGATCTGGAATCGGAAGTAAAGCAGATATTCAAGGAACTGTGGACGGTTCAGACCACAACTGGCGTGCCTGACCCAGAAGATCTACGTCTCTCAAACCATGCGAAAGACCTTGAAGCCGCAACAGTGCTCTATGCGGATCTCGACGGCTCCACCAACATGGTAGACAAGTTCAAATGGGAGTTTTGCGCTGAAGTCTACAAGACGTATCTACGTTGCGCAGCACGGATTATTGCGGCGGAAGGGGGTGTCGTGACCGCCTACGACGGAGACCGCATCATGGCCGTGTTCACCGGAGATGCGAAGAATACCAACGCAGTGCGCGCCGCGATGAAGATTAACCACGCTGTGGTTAAGATCATTCGCCCCGCCCTCGCGGCACAGTATCAAAACACAAGCTTCACGCTGAACCACGTTGTCGGCGTGGACACGAGTCAACTCCGAACGGCTCGAATCGGGGTGCGTGGATATAACGACCTAGTATGGATTGGGCGCGCAGCCAACTACGCTGCCAAACTGACGAATCTATCGGAAAAGCCGCTGTGGATTACAAAAGCGGTCTACGACTCAATGCACAAGGACGTTAAGTTCTCCGCCGACGGCCGCGACATGTGGGACAAGCGTTCATGGACATCTATGAATGACATGGAGATTTATTGCTCCACTTGGATGTACAACGTCTGAGCCACTGACGACAACGGGTGCCATGCGGCACCCGCTGAAGGCGGCATCAGGCAGCACATGGACTGCCCTGCTGCTGGGTCCGTTTTGATTAGCGAGCGACGGTTTCCTATGGCTCGACTGCATCAGCGCCCTGTTGGAGGGACAACGCGCTGACGTCCCGCAGTTCAGTTCCTACGCTATCGCCTGACCTCGGTGCCGTGCATGAAGACGTGCGGCTTGTACCGGTGCGTCACATCGTTGTGGTTCGCGGCGGGAGGTGGGGAGGCTGGCAAGTCTTCCAGGCGGCTACGCTCTTCGTAATACTCCAGCGCCTTAACCTCCCATTCATCGACGCTCATCATCTCGGGCCACTCTCCACGAGGACGGTTCACACTGCGGGCTTGTTCGATTCGCTCAAGTCGCCGCAGTGTGGTCAGACTGACTCGCCCACGCATTATCGATTCTTCAGCAGGGAGCCGCCGATCACCTGCAACAGAGCGAGGTCATGCGCCTGTTGCTCCTTGCGCGCCTCCATTTGCTCGAAGAACAAGTTGACGAGGCGTACACGATCCCTCTCGGTAAGTCCGCGCTCGTCCGTCGGCTCCGCCTTGTGACCATTGCCAGTTCGTGTCATTGCATTCTCCTTGGTGGAATGTACCCAATGCACTGAAGTAGATGTGCAGCCTGCATGCGCACCTCAGGGTCATCGCAGTCGCGGATCTCCCGATAGCAGGCTTGGACGATGAACTCGCGGGTGGCCTCGAACTGCTCCACATCAAAGGTGCCACCGTCATTGCTGGCCACGCGAGCTTGCTGCGCCGTGATCGGGCTCAAAGTCGCATGCGGCGCGAGCCCGGGGTTGCTGTCCGTCCCGTCGTACTCTTCGATGAGCCTGTGCGCGAGTTTGCGCGCCTCGGCCATACTCTTCTTCAGTGAACCGTGGCTCAGCTCATAGCCGCGTGCATTGAACACCAGATGCACGGCCACCGCACCGGGTACGCTCGGCATGTCGTGGATACGTCGATCGCGTTGCATGCGCCTGTACTCGGCGCTGTCAAACGAAACGAAGCGGTTCATTGCTTTCCCTCCAGAGCTTGTAGGCGTTGTTCCAATTCATCGATCTGGCGAACGCCAGCGAGCGCCGAGATAGATTCGATGATCTGCTTGCCCATGTCCGGTGCAACGTGGCCGCCAGCAATCGCCTGTAATACCTGCTCCACCAGATGCGCAAGAGGTGCCTGCGCGTCGGACGAGAAGCTGACCCACTGCCTTGATTTTTGTGGGCTGGCGCCGTGTACGGGTTTGGTTCGACGGTGGGCTCGCCAGTGGGCGGCGCTGGCCACCGCCTGGTGTGGTCGAAGCGTCCGATGCGCGACCCGCGAAGTTGCCGACCCCAGCGTTAACCGCCCACGCGGCAGGCCGCGCAGCGGCGGCGAGGCATCGCTACCAGGGCCTTGGGACTACGTCTTGCCCACGGCAGCCCGTGGCAATCTCCTGCACGGACCGAGACTCTGATACTGGGCGTTATTTTCGACTGCTACTGATAGGTATTAAAAAATCGCCCCTCTGCATATTGATTAGATTGAGGAAGTCTACTCGGTTCGCCTCATTTGACGGGTCCATGGCGCACCACACTCGGTCTTGCGCATACAGCCTGGCCGTATGTCCATATCCGAACACCAGTGGCGCAAAGTCGCGTAGCGCGTCGTACCACGCGCGCTGTTCATCGCGGTAAGCAGGGTCGCGGTCATGTCTCTTGAGCTTGGCGCTCAACTCTTGCCATCGAACCGAATCAAAGTGGACTGCCAAATCCTTCGGATACAGCGCGAGCGTAAGAGCACGGGGTTCGGTAAAGTGCTGCGATTCGTCAAACTCAACGACCAGTTCCATTGACGGCACGTAGAAATCGACAGGTGCCAGCGCCGAAATACGCACAAAGTTCTTGTGACCTCGAAAAGATGACAACCCATCGTAGATACGCTGAAGTACATCCCCAAACTGGGTCTCAGAATATGCATTTGGCGCAGTCGGAATAGCCAAACGATAAGATTCTTTCACCTCGCCGTACAAGGCAGAAAGCATGCGCAGTACGGCCGTTTTGCAGGCTTTGCAGCGCTCGCTGTGTCGAGCCATCTCTTCCTCGATTGGTAACAAATAGAAGTTAAATCACAGCCGCAGTGCTGCTTATCAGCGGCCAACTGGCACCCTGGCGATGATAGAGATTAGTCGATTAGTCCCTGGAGTGAAGTGCGCCCGCGCGGCAGGCGCGCAACAGCGACACAACCGCTATCCAAGCGCAGGGAGCCAGTACCACCCGCTGCGCCCGACCAGCACCAGCGCATCGCGTTCGATGGTTGGATCAAATGAGATACTACGATTTATTTGAAACGCTCCGCATATCTAAGCAATTGCTGGTTCAGTGCATCGGCGTTTGGGGCGAAATGCGCTTCCCGATGGCAGTTTGGACATAGCACTACGCAGTTCCATATGCGATCACCTTTCTCCGCTCCCAGTATGTGATGAACGTCGAGAAAGCCAGGGTATCGCTTTATTTCGGGACAGCCATCGCGTTCACATCCTGGTGTTCGAGCTAGAACGGCTTTACGCACCTGTGGGTCACGTTTGACTTCGGAACGGATGACAAGCCGACGCGCTGCACCGTCACTACCCATGAGAGAATAGTCAACGCCAGCGCAATCATCGTATGTGTCCCCTGCAGTGACATTACCATGAGGCTCGATCTTGGCCAAATCCACGACGCCCGGCCAATTCCATAGCACATCGGCGACTTCATGGGAATCATTAGTCCGGTTATCTTGCAGCCATATGGTCGGGCTTGTGCCGTTCATTGCGTGATTTTTGGAACTGCGCCCCATCAGTTTCCGACGATGCAATTCGGCGCTTACATCGCGTTGCCGAAACCAAATCCCGGACAATTCCTCTCTGGGGATTAAGGCCGCATAGATTATTAATCCACCATCTCGCTGGACAATGAGATTGTGCGTGTTTCCATGGTCGCGGTCTCGCTGCACGATGAACTCAAGCGTTTCCTCCCAGCTATCATTGATAAGTCGCGCACGCAATTGAGCGGCCGAGTATTTTCGTTCGCTTGAAGTTCGACCTTCTCGCCGCCAGCAAAGGCGCACGCGCATCTGTAAGTTGCTACCATCCGGAGAGCGTACAGAGAGGAATTGTGCATTAGGCGATCCAACTTCCTTTCGACGGTCCTCAATTACCTCGTACCCCCGCTCACGAAGAAATGGTTCGATTGCATCTCGCGTTACTCTTTCCGCCGCAATACTTTCTGCACTTCGAAACGCGCGCTGTCCATTCGACAATTTCTCTACTCCTCAAAATTGAACGCCGCAACCTACTATTGAAAGACCTGTACCTGCGCGTGCACGCTCTCCCTGCTAAGGGATGGTGTCGACGCCTTCAGGGATTGGACTCAGTTTGAGCGTGTAGTGTCGGACTTTGTAGGCTCAAAGTCTGAACTTCGATAGGTACGCTCAGCAATGCTGCCACTCTGTGTCATCCAATAGGCTGTTATGGTGTCGCCACCCCCCCAATACCAACAGCCGTGCAAAGTAATGCCTTGTCGGTCCCAGCTACGCGCCATCAGGAGGTAGCCATCGCCGGGAAGACCGCAATTCTTGGCGGGGATCGCTTTATCAAGCAATTCAATCCTGCCTCCAGCGCCGTCTTCTTTGTAGGAAATAACCTTTGGCATCTCCGAACGCGCTTCAACGGCGACAAATAAAAAAATAATTACGATTAGAAATCTCTTCATAATCCTGTTATAGTTTGTGAACTCAGAGCCCCATTGGACGACCGTTCCAAGGTGGATGGCGTCGATGCCGCCTAGTTACCGGTATGGTATCTGCTCAATTCCTGCCGCCCGAACTCGGTCACGGTGAACTGGCCAAACTGGAAGTTCGACCACTCGGCGTTATCCCACCTAATTCGGAACATGTCCGAGCTGCTGTCGAAGACCCAGCAACCGTAGGTGGTATGCCCGCTCGCGCCAGACGCAATGACCTGGTGGGCAGACTTCCAGTCAGTTTGGTGGCAAGCCGTACTGGTTAGCTCGATCACGCCCCCGGCACGGTTTGGCTGCACGAAGATCGTGCCTGCCCGCGCGGCAGGAGCCATTATCAGAGAGGCCGCGGCTAGCGCTGCGGCGGTAATAGCGTGCTTCATCCTTGCGTCCTTCGGGAAATTTCGACGCTCAAGGTCGAAATCAGGCGGTTTTTCATTGGCAATGGCCCTTCCACTTGTCGATTGCACTATCCTGGGAGAGCTCATAGTCATCAATATACAGACGCCCCTCCCGATCTTGCCTTGGGTAATAGACATCTTTGAAACCATACCGATTTATGGGGCCAACAACTAAATCGCCTTCGGAAGGGTCGTAACCGCCGTACCACTCCAAGAGATAGAGCCCTTTATTATTGCTCGCAATAAAATAGTCGCAGCCCGACCTCTTAAAAACTACAATGGCCTGATCAGCGAATGCGCTCGCACTCGCGAATACAGCTAATAATGCGGCTACAATTACACAAATTGACTTATTCATTTTGATGTTAATTAATAAAAATTTAAGCGAACTAGAGGGTGTCATGCCACTTCATATGACCTTTCTCGGGTTCTTTACCCCTGATGCCTAGACTAGACATTAAGCAACTAGCTCGGAGTCAACGAAGCCCAGCCACTGCGCTAAATTAACTCCCGCCCACCCCACAAGTCACCTTGTACTTGGGCCCAACAGAGTCGCAGACCATGCGGGCGTCATAGACCATTCCGGGCACGTTCGGGCGTCCCGCGAATGCGACAACTGTATTTGTCGTGCTCGGTCTTGAAAAGACCATCGTCTGGCCGCCGGTCGTTGTCGTATGCGCAGAACCATAGGCAGTGTTTCCAACTGCCGTAATATTTGCAGTTGTATAGCTCTGAGTTGGTGTAGTAAAGGAGCTTTGATCTACTCTGGATTTTGCGTCGACGATCACAAAATGCGTGAACCCGTGCGTGAGGGTGAGTTCGGCGCTCCTAAGCAGGACAAGGTCCTCTGCTCTTTCTGGACGCGTATAGCCATTCCCGCGAAAAGAAACACGAAAAATATTCGTATCGAGCTGGGTCTCGTTAAACCCGCCAGTCAATCCTTCCGGTTGGTAGGCAGTTGCACACCCGGTGAGTACCACGCCAACAGACAAGAGCGCGGCAATGGAAATGCCCTTCATTTTTTGTATCCTTGGGCGCGCTTGTTCGCTTGTCGTTTGACGTATGCGCGCAGTACGTCATTGACAGGTTTGCGAGCAGCCTCCGATATGCAGATGACGTCACGAACATGCGTGGGGAGGGTTCGGCTGCTGCCTTTGCAACGATGGTAGGAGGGTAGGAGCCTTACAGCTTTGCGTCGCCTTCCGAGAGCTTGACATCTCATGCAAGCGCTACTGTCTGCGCATGAAGCGACACATTAAATATCGGGAGCAAGCTACGCTATGTTGTTTAGTGCGCGACATAGAGCTGCATGTTGTTCAGCCCAGTTTTTAGGAGTTCCCGCAAGGGAGGACCGTCGAGAGGGCTACGGCAGGCATACGCAGGCATGGGGTCCGCGCGTGGGGACGCTGCCAAGAGCTGTCGAATGTGGCCATGGGGTTACGGTGGTCAAACTGGGGGCTGAAATAGACGACCTCCGATCCATTTGGCTTGTGCACGCCGTTTCCAGGCAATAGTTCGACGGACACCGCTTCCGCCAAGACAAAAAAATGCCGCGCCCTGCTTTCCATCAGGAAAACGCAGGCGCGGCATTTTGACGATCATCCACTGCACTGGCAACGGATGATCCATCCAGATCAGTCGCTATCCACCTCAGCCGGATTTTCAGTCGGACTGATACTTCGGCGACCTCGGGCCAAACAGGATCCCGTTGGGCTGCCCTGCCGACAGCAGGCGAAGGCTCGTGGACTCGGCCACCTTGTAGGTGGCGTCAAACACGTGGTTCATCGCCTGGGAAATAGCGGCGCTCACCAGCATTCCGATCAGGCCACCACTGGCGTTGCTGCCGCTGTCGTTGGTGGCGGTGGCCGATCCCGTCCACAGCGTCTTGCCGTTGCGCAGATCAACCAGTTTGGCGTTGGCCGTCACCGTCGTCACGCTGCTGACCACCTGATAGCGCGAACCGTAGCTGGTCACTTTCATATACAGCGCCGCATCGGCACCGAAGATGTCGTGCAGCTTGGCCGGCGACACTTCGTGGATATCGCCGGGTGTGGTCAGGCCGTTCTGGCGGAACGTTTCATCGACCAGCGCCACGGGCAATACGTAGTAGCCGGATTCAGCCAGCGGGAACGTGGCTTGCGACAGCATGCCGTAAGTGGCCTTGATATCGGGCGACTCGTTCAGCGGCGGCAGCACCAGGATCGAGCGCGGGCGGCTTTCCTTGAACGCCGCGTAATCAACCTGCTGCGGCTTGGTGGCCGCGCAGCCGGCAAACATCATGACCACGCCAAACGTGGCCAGCCAGGTCAGAAGACGGCGCATCATTGCTGGCTCCCCTTGGTGGTGTTGCCGGTTGCGGCGGAAGCGTTGCTGCCACGGCTGGCGTTCTTGAGCAGGAAGTCCATGTACTGCGCAGACTCCGGGAACAGCGTCTTCTCTGTCTGGAACTGCTTCGCCATCTGATCGTCCTTGCCCAGGCCCAGGTACAGCATGCCCAACTGGGCGTGGTAGCCCGGCGGCACCGTCCCGCCTGTTGCCTGGATCTTCTGGAGGCCGGATTCGAGGGCGATGACCTGCGCTTCCTTCGACTCACCCTTGAAGTACTCGTAAACCTGCGTCTGGTAGCCCTCCCATTGGTACAGGGGCTTTGGCGCAGCACATCCGCCCAGCAGAAGACTGCCGGCGGCCGACATAAACGCTGCCTTGCGCAGCGTGACCAGTTTCAACATTGTTGTTCTCGTTGTGAATGAACGGCTTATTGATTGCCCGGCTTCCAGGCGCCGCTGTCGATGGCGTTGACGAGGTTGTTGATTGCCTCGCGCATGGCCAGGTCCATCACCTTGCCATTGAGCGTCGAGTCATAGCTCGCCGTACCGCCAAAGCCAATCACCTCGCGGTTCGACAGCTTGTACTCGCCAGCGCCCTGGGTCGAGTACACGACCTCGGAAGTGGTGATGTTCACGATGTTCAGGTTGACCTTGGCATAGGCCACCTGCTCGCGGCCACGGCCGAGAATGCCGAAGAGCTGCACATCGCCCACTTCCTTGCGGCCGAACTCGGTAATGTCGCCGGTAACGACGTAGTCGGCACCCTTCAGGCGTTGTGCCTGGTTCTTGATCGTGGCTTCGCGCTTGATTTCGTCGAGGTTCTCGCGCTCAAGCACGTTGAAGCGGTTGGTCTGCTGCAGATGGGTCACCAGGCTGGTCTTGGCCTGGCCGCTCAGGCGGTCGATGCCATCCGAGAACACGCCGCGCATGTAGTTCGAACGGTTATCGAACTTGCCAACGGCGATCGGCGTACGCGGCCCGTTGTACGGCCTGCTGGCGCTCTCCACTTTCGGTACGGACAGCACCGTCGACGTCTCTGTGGCGCATCCGGCCATGCCCATGGCGGCAACGATGCCGAGCAGGCAGCAGGTTTTCAGCTTTTTCAATCGATTTCTCCTAGTCAACGCGGTCAAATTGACGCGACCGCCAAGTGTCCACGAAACCCCGACCAGCAATCCAGCGAAAAATTGCGAAATTTGACGCAGGGCAAGTCTGGACAACTTCTGTCGCTATCGACAGGAAGATGGAGAAATTGATACAGACGTTAGAGGGGTGACACACTCATCCCGCGGCCGGTGTCATCAGGTCTTCCAGGAAGAACGCCGCAAGCTGATGGCGGCCATCGAGCTTCGCTTTCGCGTACACGTTGGCCGCGTGCTGCCGCACTGTTTTCGCCCCGCTCTCGCGCACCCGGGCAATTTCCTCGAGCGACAGCCCTTTCACCAGCAGCAGCGCCACGTCTTTCTCGGCAGGGGTCAGCCGCCAGGTATCGAACTGCTCCTGCATCGCCAGCAAGAAGCTTCTGGTCGACCGCTGGGCGGCATCGTTTCGCTCGCCCATGGCGCGCAACGAAGCGTCGGCCGAATGCTTCAGCGACTCGAACTCTTGCGCGGCACGTCGGCGGTCGCGGACCAGCAGATAGAGGATGACGAGGAACGCGAGCGTAGCCGCTGCCTCGGTCAGCAGGTGGTAGGTGGCCCCGCCATTGACGAGTTGATAGAGGTCCCATGCCTGGTAAGCGGGAAAGACGGCCAGCAGAAGGGGAAGCTTGGGAGACATAAACGCGGTGGCGCGGTGCCACGTGCCGAACGGTTACACACGAATTTCCGGTCTGCAACAGACCGGATGCAAATGTAACTTATTCTCACTTACATGGGAAGCCTGAAGCATGGGTTGCCCATAGATAGCGCATACATCACTTTTAGCGTGCAGGACATATGCCCCGTGACCCAAAAGTTCACAACGCATCACGGAAAATTGCCCGGACAGACGTCCTGAAACTGCGGGACAAGTGCTCGACAAAGCTGCTTTCGGAATTGAAATTGCAAATGATTCGCATTAGCCTCGCTTCGCTCGATCTGCAACCGCCTTCCTGCGGTGCCGCGTTCGGGTCAAGCCGGCGCGGCCTTCGCGCCATGCCAGTCACCTGCAAGCTCATCACCGATCCATGTCTCGCCCTGCCCGTCCCGGATTCGCACCACGCCCGCATGCCATCGCCGCCATCGCCTCTGCCCTGATCGCCGGCGTTCCCATCGCATCACATGCGCAATCCGGCAGTGCGGAGCAGATGCTTCCTGCTGTGACGGCATCGGCCGACAAGTCACTGCCCGGCAACCTGAATGAAACGGTGACGACCGGGACGAAAACCGACACGCCGCTGCGTGACATCCCGGCGGCGATCACTGTCATCCCCGACGATGTGCTGCGCGACCAGGGCGCCATCGACATGAACTACGCGCTGCAGAACTCCGCCGGTGTCCAGCCCGTGCTGGCCGGCGGCTACGGGTTCGCCAACAACTACGCGATTCGTGGCCTGGCCATGCGCTTCCTGCGCGACGGCTATGCCGATGGCCCGAGCCAGAACGGCTACTACCGCACGATGTATGACGTGGACCGCATCGAGGTTCTCAAGGGCCCGGGTTCGGCGCTGTACGGTTCGGGGCAGCCGGGCGGCACGGTCAACCTGGTCACAAAGGCGCCCCTGTCGAAATTCTCGGCGGAGGTCGGCGCGTTCGGCGGCAGTTTCGGTACCTGGGGCACCTATGTGGACGTGGGCGGCCCGGTCAGTTCGCAACTGAGCACCCGGCTGATTGCCGACGTAGAGAAGAGCGACGGCTATCGCGGCCTGGGACGCGATATCAAGGAGGTATCGCCGTCGTTCAGCTGGGCCTACGACACCAACAAGACGCTGACAATCGACTACGACCACCGCGACATCAGCATCGTGCCGGACAACTACGGCATCGTATTCAACAACCAGGGCAAGATCGCCGCCGCGCCGCGCGATGCACGCTACTACAGCCCGTTCAACGACACGCGCCAGATCATCGACCGTGTCACGGTGAGCCACGACTGGCGCATCGACCCCGCCCTGACAATGCGCACGGCGTTCATCTACGACGAACGCACGCTCGACATGACGCGCAATGCGGGCGGCAACGGCGGCAATGCGCTGAACCAGATGACCGGCCGCTCGGCGCGCACCCAATCCGATGATGGGCACTTCATGCTGGCCCAGAACGAGCTGGTGTGGAAAACGAACACTGGCCCGGTCGATCACACGGTGCTGTTCGGCATGGAGTACTCGGACACCCATATCAATACGGTCCGCACGGGCTACAACCTGCCCAACATCACCAACATCGACGCGCCCATCGTGCCCGAGACCACGCTCAACGGCTTGGCGCCGGTGGTCTCGCAGGGGTTCAACCGCGTGCTCAAGCAGCAGGATTTCGGCGTCTACCTGCAGGACCAGCTTGCGTTCGGCGACCAGTTCAAGATCCGTGCGGCCGTACGTACCGATCATGTGAACTTCAGCGATATCGGCACGCAAGGCGGCGCCTTCCGCACGATTGGCGACACGCAGAACCTGACGGCCGGGTCGCTGGGCGGCGTGTGGCAGCCAACGCGCACGCTGTCTTTCTACGCCGGGGTGTCGACCAGCAAGTTCATCAACGTGTCCACCGAACCGGCGGCACTGACCACGGTTCCGGAAAGCTCGCTGCAGAAGGAAATCGGCGCCAAGGCCGAGTTCCTCGATGGCCGCCTGCAGACCAACGTCGCCTTGTTCGAGACCGAGCGCAAGAACTACTACATCACGCTGCCGGGCGCGCTGAGCCCCACGCCCGATGGCCGCGACAAGAGCCGCGGTGTAGAACTGGAGCTTGCCGCGCGACCGCTATCGGGCTGGACCGTACTGGCCAACTTCGTGCTGCAGAACGTCGAAGTGGAATCGAACACGCTGGCGTCGAACGCTTCGATGGGTGTGTTCAACCGCAGCATCGCCGGAACCCGCCCCGCTGGCGTGGCCCGCACCGGTGGCCGCCTGTGGACCACGTACGACTTCCAGCAGCAGGCGCTGCACGGCTGGGGTGTCGGCCTGGGCCTGACCTACAAGGGCGACAGCTATGCGGATAGCCTGAACCTCTACCAGGTGCCGTCGTACGTCGTGCTGGATGCCGCGGTCTACTATCGCCGGAAGAACCTCGACGTCACGCTGAACCTGCGGAACCTGACGGACAAGACCTACTACATCTCGCCGACCTTCTCTGGCGCATTGCCGGGCGACAAGCGCAGCGCCATGCTGACGGCGCGCTACCGGTTCCAGTAACCTTGCGCAACTCAGCACGACACGGGCCGCACGCGGCCCGTTTTTGGCTTCTGCATTGCCTACACCCCGCCCGGCCTCAGCAGCAGCGATGCGTCGATGTCCTGCAGCGTAGGCCGCCCGAGCAGCGCCATCGCAACCTCCAGCTCGGTCTGCAGCAGCGTCAGCATATGCACCACGCCGGGCATCCCGCCAACGGCAAGCGCGTGGAGAACCGGCTGGCCGACAAGCACCGCAGAAGCGCCGAACGCGATGGCCTTGACGATATCGGTGCCGCGCCGCACGCCTCCATCGAGCAGGATCGGTACGGCGCCGCCCACGGCGCTGGTAATTGCGGGCAGCAGATCGATCGTGGCAGGCACGGTGTCGAGCGTACGCCCGCCATGGTTCGATACAACGATGCCGGACACGCCAGCATCCAGCGCAGGCTTCACATCGGCGGGATTGAGCAGGCCCTTGACCAGCACCGGCAGCGCGGTCTGGTGGCAAAGCCAGGCGATGTCACCCCAGGTGGGCGCATGGTCGAGCATGCCTCGGAAGACCGGGCTCCCAAGACTGGCACTGACAGGCCCCGTCGAGGGAAACGCGGCAAGATTGACGGCCCTGACATCGCCTGGCAAGCGAAAGGCCGCGCGCTGCTCGGCGTTGCGGATGCCGCTTACCGGCGCGTCGATCGTCACAACGATCGCCTTGTAGCCGGCCTGCTCCGCCCTGCGGACCAGCGACAGCGTGTGCTCGCGGCGCGGCTGCACGTAAAGCTGGAACCAGAGCGGCGCCGTGGATGCATTCGCGATGTCTTCCAGCGTGACGCTTGCCTGGGTACTAACGGTCATCCACGTGCGGGTCAGCGAGGCACCCTGAACGGTAGCCAGCTCCCCATCCGGATGCACGAGCTTGTGGTAAGCCGTGGGGGCGATCAGTATCGGATATTCGAGTGTCTCGCCGAACAGCTCCGAACGGGCCGACGCCTTCGACATGTCGACGAGTGCCCGCGGCATCAGCCTGATACGTTCGAAGGCGGCGCCGTTCTCGCGCTGCGTGACCGCATCGGCCGCGGCGCCAGCGATGTACGCGCGGATCGCCGGGTCCACCTTCTCGTGGAAACGGTACTCGTAGTCTCGTAGCGAGACAGTATCGGCAGGAATCTGCATGGCCGTCACAGCTCGGCCCAGCGCCGGAGCAGGTTGTGATAGTGGTTCACGAGCGAGAGCACGGCGTCGTTGTCGTCGCCAAGCCGCTTGCGGATATCGATGATCGCAAGGTCAAGCTCGTAGAGCATGGTGCGCTGGCCGTCGTCCTTGACCATCGACTGTGCCCAGAAGAACGATGCCCAGCGGGCGCCACGGGTGACGGGCGTCACCGCATGCAACGAGGACGCGGGATAGACCACCATGCAGCCGGCGGGCAGCTTCACCGTGTGGTTGCCGTACAGGTCCTTGATGATGAGCTCGCCGCCATCGTATTCATCGGGGTCGGTCAGGAACAATGTGCTGGAGACATCAGCGCGAATACGCATGCCGCCGGTACCTGGCACGGTACGGATGGCGTTGTCGACATGCGAGCCAAACGTCATGCCGCCTTCATAGCGGTTGAACATCGGAGGCAGCACGCGCAGTGGCAGCGCGGCCGAGTGATACGACGGATTGCGGCCCAGCGCAGCCAGGACGAATTCGCTCAGCTCATGCGCCTCTGCACTATCGATGGGAATCTGCAGGTTGAGCTTGGACTTGGCCGCAAGATCGCCGGCTGTGACGCGGCCGTCGACCCAGTTCGAACTTTCCAGCCGCTGCCTGCAGTACCGGACTTCATCCGGCGTCAGGACATTCGGGATCTGAATGAGCATGGTACTTGGGAGTTGTGGGGTGGGGAGCGGCACGCATGTGCCGGAAGGCATGGCGTACCGGCTCCCCGGGACCAGCGAATGGCGTTAGAACGTCATGCCTGCACTCAGCAGGAATGTGCGCCCCGAAGTGGGCACGGCACGCACTGCGTTGAACGACGACTGATAGTTCAGACGATTCGTCAGGTTGTAGCCGTTCAGCGAAATACGGAACTTGCCCTGCTTGTAGGCGATCATCGCGTCGAGCGAGAAGTTCTCAGGCATGCGCGCCGTGTTGGCCGTGTCAGCCCAGTAGTCCGACGCGTACTGCAGCCCGCCACCAACCGTGAGGCGGCCGGGCAGCGGCAGGATCGTGTGCGGGATGTCGTAGCTGGTCCAGAGTGTCACGTTGTGGCGCGAAACGCCGGGCGCGGCATTGCCGACCGATGACGCGGCGGTCGCCGAGGTCACGATGCCGTCCAGATAGGCATAGGCCAGGTTGGCCGACCAGTTGCTCGTGATGCGGCCGTTCAGGCCAAGCTCGAAGCCGCGGATGCGGCGGCCTTCGCCCGAGTCCGAGAAGCCGTTGACGATGTCGCCGGTGATGGGATCTACGGTGTAGGCGTTGTACTTCTTCGTCTGGAACAACGCACCGGTGGCACCGAGGCGCTTGTCGAGGAAGTCCAGCTTGGCGCCCACTTCGATCGTATCGGCGCGCTCAGGCTCGCTGTTGACGCCATCCTTCGGCACTTCCGTCTGCACACCGCCCACGGCGACGGCGATGTCGGTCCCGATTGGCCGGTAGGTGCGCGAGAACGACGTGTAGAACATGTAGTCCTTCGTCGGCTCCCAGATGGCGCTGATCGCAGGACTCAGCTTTTTCGAATCCGCCGTGCCGCCAGCCGATGATGCGCTGGTCGAGTATTCGCTGCGGAAGTAGTCCCAGCGCAAGCTGCCGAGCAACGAGAACTGCTCGGTGAACCAGACGCGGTCGTTCATGAAAACGCCGATGTCCGTCGAATTGGCGTCACGGGTACTGCCGTAGCTGACCGTTGCACCCGGGCTGTTGTAGAACACCGGGTCCACCACGGTCTGGTTGTTCATGCGGCCCGTCCACGTGCCAATGTCCCGGTGGTCGCGCTGGTAGATCGTATCCAGGCCCACCATGGCCTTGTGGCGAATGCCGCCAGTATGGAACTCACCCTTCGCGCTCAGCACGTTCTGGATGCCCCAGCCGCGTTGCAGATATGTTGAGCCGCCGCCGGCGCCATACCGCAAGTTCACGTTGCCACCCGCCAGCAGCCGCTGCAGGCTTGCATAGTCGAGCGATGCCGGATTGGTCGATGAGAAGTCCCGCTCGTAGAAGCTGAAGCGTGTGTCGTTGCTGATTGTGATGCCGTTGTCGAGCCGCTTCGCGAACGACGACGACACGATATGCGCGTCCGTGATGTCGCGGTCGGTGTTGCGCACATAGGACGTCGACGACGAATAGCCGGGCACGCCGTACTCGGTCAGCGGTCGATAGATCCCATCAGCGCCCTGCGCCACCGGCACGCCATAGTCCGGCGCGCCGCTGCGGTGCAGGTAAGAATAGTTCAGGTGCCATTCGGTACTGGTGCCCAGCCCCGTGCCGAAGTCGATGGCGATGCCGCGGCGGTCATCGTCGATGTTGTTGCGATCGGCAACGCGGCCGTTCTGGAACATGCCGTTGATACGCACGGCCGACGTGTCGTTCAGGCGGATGTTGCTGTCGACCGTCGTGCGGTACGTCGAAGCCGAACCGATGCCCTGGTCGATGCTGGTGCTCGTGTTCAGGTTGGCCCGCCTGGATGTCTGGTTGATCAGCCCGCCGATATTGCCAACGCCGAACGTCTCACCGGACGGCCCCTTGATCACTTCGACGCTTTCGGTGTTGAAGCTGTCGCGCTTGTACGCGCCGAAGTCGCGCAGGCCGTCGACATAGACATCGCCCTTGGCGGACAGGCCGCGAATCCGGAACTGGTCGCCATTCAGGCCACCGTTGCCTTCACCGGTGGAGATCGTAATCCCCGGCACGTTCTTCAGGATCTGTTCGAGCGAAGTGGCCTGCTGTTGCTCGATCAGCTGCTTCGGCACCACGTTGATGGTCTTTGGCGTTTCCTTGACAGTCTCCGGCAGCCGGGAAATGCCGGTCGGCGCCTCGTTCGTGTTCTCGAAGCCCTGCCCCGTCACGGTGACGGACGGCAACACGCTCCTGTCCTTGGCCGCCTCTGTGGGTTTCTGGCCCTCGGGCGTGGTTTGTGCAAGAACAAGCGCGGGAACTGACGACAGGGAGATTGCCAGTCCCGCCGACGCGGCGCCGGACACCAGCACGCCGATGGCATTCGATAGGATTTTTTGCTGCACGGAAGACTCCAGCATGATTGACTCGATACGACGTTCAGTGCTGCCGCGCCAGTCGAAGTCAGGGCTGCGATCCAACGGCGATCGCAGCCACCTCAATGCGGGAATGCGTTTTGCAAGGCAAAGGGATACCCGCTCGCGATCCACGGGGATCGCGAGGACGTTTCACTCTCGATGGAATGCCGGGTTCCGGCCAGCCGGGAATTACAGTGGCTGGCCTCGACCCATGTCAGACGGGTGTTCGCATTTGCGGATGGTTGAAGTGACGGCAGGTAGCACAGACACGCAAATGTAAATCATTCGCATTTACAGGTCAACCATGCGGCACTTCGCATGACTTGTTTTAAAGACATTATGAGATGGGATGCGACCCCGAAACGTGCGCGTCGCCGGAGGCGACACACGAAAAAAAACCGGACTGCCACGCAGCCCGGTCACCACACATCAACACTCAATCAATCTCAATACTGCTGCCAGACACCGCCTGCAAAGCTCCAGCCGCCGCCATTGTGGTACCAGTGCCCCGGCACCCAGAACGCGCCATCGCGACGCGGTTCCCAGTGGCCGGCGATCCAGTCATGCCTGCCATTGGACCAATGCCAATAACCGGTGATCCAGACATGGCCAGGGCCCGGTGGCGGCGGCATGACCTCCACCCTTGGCATCGGCGGCGGCACGTTGACGACAACCGGCGCCACCGGAGCCTGCTGGACGATCTCGACCCAGCGTCCGGGATAGAACACCCATGCGCCGTGCTCCTCGCTCCAGTGGGCGCGCTGGTACACCATATTCACGCGCGCCTGCTCCCAGTGCCCGCCATTCCAGACGTAGCGGTCGTGCTTCCAGACCCAGTGCCCCGGAATCCAGTAGGCATCGATATACGGTGCCGGCGGAATCTGCTCCACAAGCGGCGCGGGAGGGGCCTGGGTGACGTGCTGCGGCTCTGCGCGTTCGACATGACCACGCGGCGGTGCGATGACGCAACCGCTCAAGCTGGCCGCGGCCAGGCAGACGGCCGACACCAAAACGGTGCAGCGAAATGAAAAGCGAGAAGACATCGGGGCGTTCCTCCATGAGTTATGTGCCCATAACGAGAGGTGTCCATGCCGCGATGACAGACTTACAAACGGTTGCATCGATGTCAGACCACGCTACATCGCCCGAAAAAAATTGCCCCGCCATCACGGCGGGGCAAACACTTCTGTGGAGCTACCTGAACTGCCTCTGCGCAAGCTCCGTGAGCGCGGCTTACTCAGCCGTGATCTTCCCCTGCTCGATCACGGTCTTCCATCGCTTGAGTTCCTTGTTTTCGAACTCGGTGAACTGCTCGGGCGTGTTGCCGACAACCTCGAAACCCTGCTCGCTGAGCTTCTGCTGCATCCTCGCGTCCTTGAGCGCCGTGACGATGGCACCATGCAGACGCGACTTCACGTCAGCCGGCAAACCCTTCGGCGCGGCCACGCCCTGCCACGAATACACTTCCACGTCCTTCACGCCGCCCTCGGCCATGGTCGGCACGTTCGGCAGCACGGCCGAACGCTTGTCCGACGTCACCGCCAGCGCCTTGAGCTTGCCCGAGCGAATGTGCTGGAGCACCGCGTTGATGTTCTGGAACGACACATCGACCTGGCCAGCCAGCAGATCTGAGATTGCCGGCGCGCCGCCCTTGTACGGCACATGCAGGCCCTCAGTGCCGCTCTTCTGCCAGAACAGCGCGGCGGTCAGGTGGTCCGACGAACCGGCCCCCGACGTGGCAAAGCTGACCTTGCCCGGGTGCTGCTTCATGTAGGCCACCAGTTCCTGCAGCGACTTGGCCGGGAAATTCGGATTGGCCACCAGCACGTTGGGCGCACGCACGGCCACCGTCAGCAGGTCGAAGTCCCTGGCCGGATCGTATGCCAGGTTTTTCTGCAGGAACGGATTGACGGCATATACGCCGATCGAGGCCACCATCATCGTGTAGCCATCGGCCGGAGCGCGCTTGACGAACGTCGCGCCGATTGCGCCAGTGGCACCTGGGCGGTTGTCGATCACGAACGGCTGGCCGAGCTTCTCGTTGAGCGGAGCGGCCAGCATGCGCGCGATGGTGTCCGTGGAGCCGCCCGCCGGGAACGGCACGACCACCGTCACGGCCTTCTGCGGCCATGCGGTGGTGTTGGCGATTGCCACGCCACTGACGGTTGCCCCGGCAGCGAGTGCAACGGCCACGCCGAGGCAGCGGCGCAGCAGCGTGGAGAGGCGGGACGCGCGCGACGCGCCCCCGTGTGCCCCGACGGGCGAAAGAGTCTGATACATCGTTTGTCTCCTGCTTTGATAAAAGGCGTTTGGCTTCTTGGTTTTCTCTTGCAGTCGAAGCGGGGACGCATGGCCCCGCCACGTGGCATGGCCCTTCAGCGCACCATGCAGGGCATCTTGTTGTTGAACTTCCAGCCCGGAATCAGGAACTGCATGGCGATGGCATCGTCACGCGCACCAAGGCCCTTCTCCTGGTAGAGCCGGTTGGCGCGGGCCAGCGCATCCATGTCTAGCTCCACGCCCAGGCCCGGCGTCTTCGGCACCTGCACCAGTCCGCCCTCGATCTTCAGCGGGTTGCGCGTCAGGTGCTCGCCGTCCTGCCAGATCCAGTGCGTGTCGATGGCCGTCACGCGGCCCGGCGCCGCAGCGGCTACGTGCGTGAACATCGCCAGCGAGATGTCGAAGTGGTTGTTCGAATGCGAGCCCCATGTCAGCCCCCATTCCGAGCACATCTGCGCCACTCGCACCGAACCCTGCATGGTCCAGAAGTGCGGGTCAGCCAGCGGGATATCGACAGAGTGCAGCCGCACCGCGTGACCCATCTGGCGCCAGTCTGTGGCGATCATGTTGGTGGCGGTCGGCAGGCCGGTGGCGGTCCGGAACTCGGACATGATCTCGCGGCCCGAGTAGCCGTCCTCGGCGCCGCAGGGGTCCTCGGCATAGGCCAGTACGCCATGCTTGTCGCGGCACAGGCGGATGGCATCGGCCAGCAGCCAGCCGCCGTTCGGATCCAGCGTGACGCGTGCTTTGGGAAAGCGCTCATGCAGCGCGACGATCGCTTCCATCTCCTCGTCGCCGCGCAGCACGCCGCCCTTGAGCTTGAAATCGTTGAAGCCATAGCGTTCGAAGGCCGCTTCGGCCAGTCGCACCACGCCCCTGGCATCCATCGCCACCTCGTTGCGCACGCGGAACCATTCGTTGTCGGCATCGGGCTCGGTGCGATAGTCGAGCGTCGTGCGCTGGCGATCGCCCACATAGAACAGGTAGCCCAGCATCTCCACGGCGTCGCGTTGCTGGCCTTCCCCAAGCAGCGCGGCCACGGGCACCTGCAGATGCTTGCCGAGCAGGTCGAGCAGTGCGGCTTCCAGTGCGGTTACCGCATGGATCGTGATGCGCAGATCGAACGTCTGCAGCCCACGACCGCCGGCGTCGCGGCCAGCAAACGTCGCGCGCACGTTGTTCAGCATGGCCTGGTACTGGCCGATCGGCTGGCCGACCACGAGCGGGCGCGCATCCTCCAGCGTCTGGCGAATCCCCTCGCCGCCCGGCACTTCGCCCACGCCGGTGTTTCCGGCGCTGTCGCGCAGGATCACGATATTGCGCGTGAAGTACGGGCCATGGGCACCCGACAGGTTCATCAGCATGCTGTCGTGCCCGGCAACGGGAACCACCACAAGTTCAGTCACAACGGGCGTTGCGCCAGCGGTGGCCTGAAGGGAAGCTGCATTCATGTCGATTGTCTCCGGATCCGGTGTTGCCACAACGTGAACGCAGCCGCAAGCACCTGTGTGTTATCTGTCGTCGTATAACTTATGACGCAGTATAATTAGCGCATCCATCCCCGGTCAACACCGGTGTTTTCCACCGGCCAAGATATCCGCCCGCCATGTCCAATGTTCCGCTGACTTCGCCCGCTCCCCTGCGCCGCCGTGGCCGCACGCTTGCCGAAGAAGTGGTCGGCAACCTGACCGAAAGCATCCAGCAGGGCCAGCTCAAGCCGGGTGACAAGCTCCCGACAGAATCCGAAATCATGGCCACGCTTGGCGTCAGCCGCACCGTGGTGCGTGAAGCGCTGTCGCGGCTGCAGGCCAGCGGCATGGTGGAGACCCGCCACGGCATCGGCACGTTCGTGCTGAACCGCCCTGCCGAGCCGCTATCGCCGTTCCGCATCGATCCGTCGGCCATGGTCACCGCCATGGACGTGCTGGCGATGCTGGAATTCCGCGTCAGCCTGGAAGCCGAAGCGGCCAGCCTTGCCGCCACGCGCCGTAGTGACGAGCACCTGCGTGCTATGCGCCGCGCCCTTGACGAACTCAAGCGCAATGCCCTGGAAGGCAGCGACGCCGTCGGGTCCGATTTCGAGTTCCACCTGTCCATCGCACGCGCCACGGGCAACCGGTACTTCACGGACATCATGGGTCACCTGGGCACTATTGTGATCCCGCGCAGCAGGCTGCAAGTCAGCCAGCCAGAGCGCGAGCAGTACCTGGAGCGCGTGAACTTCGAGCACGAGAGCATCTACGACGCCATCGAGCGGCGCGACCCGGAAGCCGCCAAGGCCGCCATGCGCATGCACCTGACCAATAGCCGCGAACGCCTGCGCAAGGCCTCCGCCATGGCGGGATCGGCGGTCTGAACGCCGGGGCGCCGCCAGCGGGGGGTTCCCTGCCGGTGGCGCGGTTGCGAGTCTCCGTGCAATGTCATATGATGTCTTACGACAAAATCACTGCGATTCCCGCATGACGGCCACGCGGACCGTCATTCCTTTCCCTTACCCCCCGCAGGACCCAAGATCATGACGATTACTGGCGACATGCTGATCGGCGCAAGCGCCGCACGCGGCACAGAAGACACGTTTTACGGGATCAATCCGGCCACCGGCGAAAAGCTGGAGCCGGCGTTCCAGGGCGGCAACGCCAATGACATCGAACGCGCGTGCACGCTGGCGGAGGCCGCATTCGACACTTACCGCGCAACCACGCCTGAGCAGCGCGCCCGGTTTCTGGAATCGATCGCCGAAAATATCGAAGCCATCGGCGACGCGCTGATCGAGCGCGCTCACGCCGAATCGGCACTGCCGATTGGCCGACTGCAGGGCGAGCGCGGCCGCACCACCGGCCAGCTGCGCCTGTTCGCACGCCTGCTGCGCGATGGCCGCTGGCAGAACGCCACACTCGATTCCGCCCTGCCCGAGCGCACCCCGCCGCGTCCCGACCTGCGCATGCAGAAGATCGCAGTTGGCCCGGTGGCCGTGTTCGGCGCCAGCAACTTCCCGCTGGCCTTCTCGGTAGCCGGCGGCGATACCGCTTCCGCGCTGGCTGCGGGCTGCCCCGTGGTGGCCAAGGCGCACCCGGCCCACCCGGGCACGTCGGAACTCGTGGGTCGTGCGATCCAGAAAGCCGTGGCCGACAATGGCCTGCCGGAAGGCGTGTTCTCGCTCGTGATGGGCGTGGGCAACGCGATTGGCACGGCGCTGGTGGCGCACCCCTCGATCCAGGCCGTTGGCTTTACCGGCTCACGCGCTGGCGGGCTGGCGCTGATGAACGTGGCCAACAGCCGCCCACAGCCGATCCCGGTCTACGCCGAAATGAGCAGCATCAACCCGGTGTACCTGCTGCCTGAAGCGCTGGCCGCACGCGGCGAACAGATTGCACGCGACCTGATCGACTCGCTGGTGCTCGGCGTCGGCCAGTTCTGCACAAACCCCGGCCTGCTGCTGGCCATCGAAAGCCCCGCCCTTGAGCGCTTCCGCGCTGCGGCGCTGGCGGCGCTGGTCGGCAAGCCGTCCGCTACCATGCTGACCCCGGGCATTCACCAGGCCTTTGAACGCGGCGTGGCACAGCTTTCGGAAGTCGATGGCCTCACGCGCGCGGCCTGCGGCCTGGATTCCACGGGACCGAACCAGGCCCGCCCGGTGTTCTTCGAAACGTCGGCCGAACGCTTTATCGCCGACCACCGCATGCATGCCGAAGTGTTCGGGCCGTCCACGGTGCTGGTCACCTGCAAGGACGCCGACGCGCTGGTGGCCGTCACGCGCATCCTTGAGGGCCAGCTGACTGCCACGGTGCAGGCCGACAGCGGCGACCACGCACTGGCTGCGCGCCTGTTGCCCGCGCTGGAGCGCAAGGTGGGCCGCGTGCTGTTCAACGGCTTCCCGACCGGCGTGGAAGTGTCGTTTGCGATGGTGCACGGCGGCCCGTTCCCGGCCACGTCGGACACGCGCACGACGTCGGTAGGTACGACGGCGATCGACCGCTTCCTGCGCCCGGTGTGCTACCAGAACTTCCCGGCCGACCTGCTGCCGCAGGCGCTGCAGGATGGCAATCCGCTGAACCTCTGGCGACTCAAGGACGGCGAACTCGGCCACGCCTGATCGCCGCCGTCGCAATGAGAAACGGCCGCTTGCGCGGCCGTTTCGGTCCGAAAGGCCTCCCACTCCGGGAGGCCTTTCTCATTGGTGCGGATGCAGGATCAAACCTTCGCCGACACCCACTCCGTCACGCCAGCCAGTGCCTTCGGCAGGTTCGCGGGTTCGGTACCGCCGGCCTGTGCCATGTCCGGACGGCCGCCGCCCTTGCCGCCCACTTGCTGGGCGACGAAGTTGACCAGTTCGCCAGCCTTGACCTTCGACGTTGCGTCGGCGGTCACGCCTGCGATCAGGCTCACCTTGCCGTCGGCCACGGCTGCCAGCACGATGGCCGCGCTCTGCAGCTTGTCCTTGAGCTTGTCCATCGTCTCGCGGAGCGTCTTCGCGTCGGCGCCATCAAGCTGGGCAGCCAGCACCTTCAGGCCCTTGACGTCCACGGCCTGCGCAGCGAGTTCATCGCCCTGCGACGAAGCGAGCTTGCTCTTGAGCTTTTCCAGTTCCTTTTCCAGCGCGCGAACCTGGTCCTGCACCTGGCCGATACGCGGCACCAGTTCCGAAGGCTGGGCACGCAGCGCGGCGGCGGCTTCATTCAGGCGCGCGTCGAGCGATTGCAGGTAATGCAGCGCGTTGTCGCCGGTAATGGCTTCCACGCGGCGGATGCCGGCGGCCACGCCCGCTTCCACGACGATCTTGAACAGGCCGATATCGCCCGTGCGCGTCACGTGCGTACCGCCGCACAGTTCCTTCGACGTACCGATCGACAGCACGCGCACGTCGTCGGCGTACTTTTCGCCGAACAGCGCCATGGCGCCGCTCTTGACCGCATCGTCGAACGGCATGACCGCAGCAACGGTCGCTGCGTTGGACAGGATCTCGGCGTTGACGATTTCCTCGATCTGGCGGATCTGGTCGTCGGTCAGCGGCGCGTTGTGCGAGAAGTCGAAACGGGTCTTGTCCGGATCGACCAGCGAGCCCTTCTGCTGCACGTGCGTGCCAAGCACTTCGCGCAGCGCCTTGTGCATCAGGTGGGTAGCCGAGTGGTTGCGCACGGTGCGCGCGCGACGGATCGCATCGACCTGCGCGGCAACGGTGTCACCCACCTTGAGCGCGCTGTTGGCCAGCGTGCCCTGGTGGCCGAACACATCGGCCTGGATCTTGGTGGTGTCCGCCACGGCGAACACGGCGGCGCCCGACACCAGCGTGCCCTGGTCACCCACCTGGCCGCCAGACTCGGCGTAGAACGGCGTGTTGTCGAGCACGACCACACCGGTCTGGCCCGGCTGCATCGTGTCGACGGCGGCGCCGTCCACGTACAGCGCGGTCACGCGTGCGCCTTCCTTGGAGAGCGAGTCGTAGCCGTGGAACACGGTCTTGTCGCCCGAATATTCCAGGCCGGCGGCCATCTTGAACTTGCCGGCTGCGCGAGCCTGCTCGCGCTGGCGCGTCATCGCGGCGTTGAACGCGGCTTCGTCCACCGTGATTTCCTGCTCGCGCGCCACGTCCTGCGTCAGGTCCAGCGGGAAGCCGAACGTGTCGTGCAGCTTGAACGCCAGTTCGCCGTCGAGCACCTTGCCGCCCTTGGTCTTCAGATCGGCCACGGCGCCGTCGAGGATCGACATGCCGTTTTCGATGGTCTCGAAGAAGCGCTCTTCCTCGGCCTTCAGCACTTCCACCACGCGCGACTGGGCCTGTGCCAGTTCCGGATAGGCTTCGCCCATCTGCGCGACGAGGTCGCCCACGAGCTTGTGGAAGAACGGGGTCTTCTGGCCGAGCTTGTAGCCGTGGCGAATAGCGCGGCGCACGATACGGCGCAGCACGTAGCCGCGCCCTTCGTTGCCGGGGATCACGCCGTCGACGATCAGGAACGAGCACGCGCGGATGTGGTCGGCAATGACCTTCAGCGAATTCTGGTTCAGGTTGTCGCAGTGCGTTTCGCGCGCGGCGGCCTTGATCAGTGCCTGGAACAGGTCGATCTCGTAGTTGCTGTGCACGTGCTGCAGCACCGCGGCAATACGCTCCAGGCCCATGCCGGTATCAACGCACGGCTTCGGCAGGCGCGTCATGTTGCCCTGCTCGTCGCGGTTGAACTGCATGAACACGAGGTTCCAGATTTCGATGTAGCGGTCGCCGTCTTCTTCCGGCGATCCCGGGGGGCCGCCCCATACTTCCGGGCCGTGGTCGTAGAAGATTTCCGAGCACGGGCCGCACGGGCCGGTATCGGCCATCTGCCAGAAGTTGTCCGACGCGTAGCGCGAGCCCTTGTTGTCGCCGATGCGCACGATGCGTTCGGTCGGCACGCCCACTTCCTTGGCCCAGATGTCGTAGGCCTCGTCGTCCTCGGCGTAGACCGTGACCCAGAGCTTGTCTGCCGGAAGCTGGTAGACCTTGGTCAACAGTTCCCAGGCGTACTGGATGGCGTCGCGCTTGAAGTAGTCGCCGAACGAGAAATTGCCCAGCATCTCGAAGAACGTGTGGTGGCGTGCGGTGTAGCCCACATTCTCGAGGTCGTTGTGCTTGCCGCCTGCGCGCACCGAGCGCTGCGACGACGTGGCGCGCGTGTAGGGCCGCTTGTCGGTGCCCAGGAACACGTCCTTGAACTGCACCATGCCCGAATTGGTGAACAGCAGCGTCGGGTCGTTCGCCGGCACCAGGCTGGACGAGCGGACCACGGTATGGTCCTTCGACTCGTAGAACTGCAGGAACTTGCTGCGAATGTCGGAGACTTTCATGTTGTATCGGGCGCGGCCGGCATCAAGGCAGGGCGCAGTCAGTCAGGTTGGATTTGCAAACCGTTGATTATACGGGCAAGCCCCGTCCCGGGGCAGTACCGGGCCGGCATGTGACGGCAAGCGCCACGGCGCACTGGCGATTGTCCGGTTATCGCCCAAGGAACACCCTTAGACGGCCCCCAGCGGCCGCATTGGCCAACATCCCCGGTGTAGAGTTCTGGCTCCATTGAACCTGACTGCCGCCACTGCCATGGGAGCCTTGAGCCATCTCCGCGTCCTCGACCTGACCCGCGTACTCGCCGGGCCGTGGTGCGCCCAGAATCTTGCCGATTTCGGCGCCGACGTGATCAAGATCGAGCGCCCCGGCGCCGGTGACGACACCCGCATCTGGGGCCCGCCTTGGCTCAAGGCGCGCGACGGCAGCGACACGGCCGAGGCCGCCTACTACCTGGCGGCCAACCGCAACAAGCGCTCGGTGACCTGCGACATCAGCACGCCCGAAGGCCAGCAGCTGGTGCGAGACCTGGCCGCGCAGAGCGACGTGGTGCTCGAAAACTACAAGGTCGGCCAGCTCAAGAAGTATGGTCTCGATTACGAATCGCTCAAGGCAATCAAGCCGGACCTGATCTACTGCTCGGTCACCGGCTTTGGCCAGACCGGCCCCTACGCCCAGCGTCCGGGCTACGACTTCATCATCCAGGGCATGGGCGGCTTCATGAGCCTGACCGGCGAGCGTGACGACCTGCCCGGCGGCGGCCCGCAAAAGGCCGGCGTGGCCATCTCGGACCTGATGACCGGCCAGTACGCCACCATCGCCGTGCTGGCAGCGCTGGCGCATCGTGAACGTACCGGCGAAGGCCAGTACATCGACATGGCGCTGCTGGACGTGCAGGTGTCGATGCTGGCCAACATGAACACCAATTACCTGGCCAGCGGCGTGGCGCCGAAGCGCTGGGGCAATGCGCACCCGAACATCGTCCCCTACCAGACCTTCCATGCCGCCGACGGCTGGATCATCGTCGCGGTGGGCAACGACGGCCAGTTCCGCAAGTTCGTCACCGCCGGCGGGTGCCCCGAACTGGCGGACGACCCGCGCTTCGCCACCAATCCGCAGCGCGTGGCCCACCGCGACGTGCTGGTGCCGATCCTGGCTGAAATGGTGGCCCCGCGCACGCGCGAGCAGTGGATCCTGGACCTGGAGCGCGCTGGCGTGCCGTGCGGGCCGATCAACACGCTCGACGAGGTGTTCGACAACGAGCAGGTGCTGGCGCGCGGCCTGCGCGTGGATCTGCCGCACCCCACGGCCGGCACGGTCCAGCTGGTGGGCAGCCCGATGAAGATGAGCGCCACCCCGCCCGAGGCGCTGCGCCATCCGCCGTTGCTTGGGGAGCACACGGATGTGGTGCTTGCGGAGACACTCGGCTACAGTGCCGAACACATCGCCGCCCTGCGCACGAAGGGCGTGGTCTGAAAACTCGCTGACTCACGAATTTCTGACCTTGCTTGACCGCACCCGCTTCCTGCGGGTGCGCGCGGCCGGTGATCATGACGTTTCCCCAACCTGAGGAGAATGCATGCTGACCGACGCCCTGCTAGCGTTCCTGCACTTCACGGCGATCTTCGTCCTTGTCACGCTGATGGCCGCCGAGGCCGTGGTACTGCGCCCGGACATGACCCCAACCGCCGTGCGCCGCCTGTCCCAGTACGACTTCTTCTATTTCCTGTCGGCGATGCTGGTACTGGCAACGGGCCTGCTGCGCCTGTTCTACGGCGCCAAGGGCGTGGATTTCTATATCCACAACCCGTGGTTCCACGCCAAGATCACCGTGTTCGTGCTGATCGCGCTGGCCTCGCTGCCGCCGACCTTCGCGTTCACGCGCTGGCGCAAGCAGGCCCAGAAGCTGCCAGAATTCGTGCCGACGCCGGCCGAAATCAAGAAGGTCCGCCGCTGGGTCATGATCGAAGCCCACGCGTTCATCCTGCTGCCGCTGTGCGCGGTGATGATGGCGCGCGGCATCGGCATCCACTGATCCGCTGATCTACTGAACCTCCATCCCACTTGCCCGCAGGCAAGCCATGAAGCCCCGGCGCGCAGCGTACGCCCGGGGCCTGTCGACTTCCCGATCGTTCCTCTGACTTATGTTGAAGACCCTGCTTTCCGCCGCCATGGCCGCCACGCTGGCCTTCGCGGCTCCGGTACAAGCCGCAGCCGCAGCCACCACCTGGCCCACCAAACCGGTCCGCTTTGTCGTGCCCTATCCGGCCGGCGGCCCGCTGGACACCGTGGCGCGCGCCATCGGCGAGAAGCTGCGTGACAGCCTCGGCCAGCCGGTGGTGGTGGAAAACAGGCCTGGCGCGGGCGGCAACCTTGGCGCAGATTTCGTCGCCAAGCAGCCGGCCGATGGCTACACGATCGTGATGGGCGCCGTGGCCACGCATGCGATCAACCCTACGCTGTTCAGCAAGATGCCCTATGACCCGGTCAAGGACTTCGCGCCGATCACGCTGGTGGCAGACGTGCCGAACGTGCTGGTGATGCACCCGGGCAAGGCCGCCGAGCTGCATATCAACAGCGTGCGCGACCTGGTCGAATACGCGCGCAAGCACCCGGGCAAGCTTGACTACGCTTCTGGCGGCAATGGCAGCGCCGGCCATCTCTCGGGCGAGCTGTTCAAGAGCATGGCGCATGTGAGCATGGTCCATATCCCGTACAACGGGGCATCGCCGGCCCAGCTTTCCGTGCTGTCTGGCCAGACCGACCTGATCTTCGACAACCTCGCCTCGGCATCGGCGAACATCAAGGCCGGCAAGCTCAAGGCCTTCGCGGTGACCACCGCCAGCCGCGCGGCGGCGTTCCCGGATCTGCCGACGATTGCCGAAGCGGGCAAGGGCCTGGGCCTCGAGAACTTCGATATTTCCACGTGGTTCGGTGTGCTCGCGCCGGCTGGCACGCCGCGCGACATCGTGGACCGGCTCAATCACGACATCGTGGCGATCCTGAAGACCGACGACATGAAGGCGCGCCTCGCACGCATCGGCGCGCAGCCTGCGCCGACCACGCCAGAGCAGTTCGCGGCGCTGATCCAGCGCGAACTCAAGAAGTACGGCCAGGTCGTCAAGGTCTCGGGCGCGAAGGTCGACTAGCCCGATTCACCCGATCCACCCGATCCGCCCGATCCGCCCTCCTGCCGCGCGCGGCTGTGGCGGTGCCAGCCATGGCCTTTGCCATCGCTGGCTTCCGCCACAACAGAACGGGGCAGGAGCAGGCCCACCTGCACGATGCGCGCCCCGTCCATGCGGGTCACAGTCAGCCGCAAACCTGCAATCTCGACGGCATCCCCCTCCACGGGCGGCGACTGGAACACCGCCAGCATCGCCTGTTCGAGCGTGCGCAGCCGTTCTGCTTCCGTCAGCGCCCGCGCGCCATATAGCGCCGCAACTTCCAGCAGCCTTGCCTGCCCGCTCAGCAGAAAGTCGTAGGTGACCTGATCCCATGCCGGCGGCGGCCCCGGCGTCAGGAACAGCCGCGACAGCACCGGCACCACGCCGCCGGGCGCCAGCACCGACACGGTATCGCCAGCACGCAGGATGGCGCGGTCGAGCGGTACCAGCGCGCCGTCGCGCACTACGGTCATCAACTGGCTGCGCAGCGGGAGTTCGAGCCGGTCGGCGCGAAGGCTTTCCACTGGCGCATTGGCCGCGACCTGAAACTGCATCAGCTCCATGGCTGGCGCCTGCGTCCCGCGCAGTCGCTCGCGCGATAGCGGCTCGTTGTAGAGCGGACGCAGCACGCGGGCCATACGGGCGGCCAGCGCCACGGTCGTGCCCTGGCACAGCAGGCTGGCCAGCACCACGGCGAACGCCACGCGAAACAGCAGCCCCGAATCTTCCATGCCGCGCAGCAGCGGGAACAGCGACAGCACGATCGGCACTGCGCCGCGCAATCCCATCCACGCGATGAATCCCTTTTCGCGCGCGTTGAAGTGGAACGGCAGCAGCGACATCCAGACGGCCACTGGCCGCGCCACGAACATCAGGAACAGCGCCACCGCCGCCGCCGGCAGCGCAATCTCCCAGATCCGGTGCGGCGCAACCAGCAGGCCCAGCAACAGGAACATCGCCGACTGCGCCAGCCAGGCCATGCCGTCCATCGCGCGCATCGTGTCCTCGCTGACCGCGCGCTCGCGGTTGCCCACGATCACCCCGGCCAGGTAGATGGCCAGGAAGCCGCTGCCGCCGGCCGTCTGGACAATTGCCCAGACCATGCAGCCGCCCGCGCAGACCAGGATGGCCTGAAGGCCCTCCGCCACATTGACGCGCTCCATCACGTTGGCCAGGCAGTATCCAAGCGCCGCACCAAGCAGCCCGCCCACGCCGAACTGCACCACCAGCCGCAGGATCAGCGCGCCAGGAGACAGCCCATGCGGCGAGGTGATCCATTCGATCAGCGTCAGCGTCAGGAAAATCGCCATCGGATCGTTGATGCCCGACTCGATCTCCAGCACGCTGCCCACGCGCTCCTTGAGCCGCACACCGCTGCTGTTGAGTAGCGAGAAGACCGCTGCGGCATCAGTCGAACCAACGATGGCGCCCAGCAGCAGGCCAAGCTTCCAGTCGATCCCGAGCATCCATGACGCAAACATGCCGACCAGCCCGGCCGTTATCGCCACGCCGAACGTGGCCAGCGACAGAGAGGGCCGCAATGCCACGCGGAACGTGGCAAGGCGCGTGCGCAATCCGCCGTCGAGCAGGATCACGGCCAGCGCGATGTTGCCGACGAGGAAACTGAGCCAAGTGTTGGAAAAGCGGATGCCGCCGGGGCCATCGACGCCCGCCGCCATGCCGACGCCGAGGAACACGAGCAGGAACGGGACACCGAAGCGCGACGAGAACACCCCGAGCAGTATGCCCGCGGTCATCACCACGGCGCCGAGCAGAATGGTGTGTTCGATACTTTCCAAACCGTGGCTCCCCCGTTTTGTTGTCCCGCCGACGCGGCTACTGGTGCCGACTGGTGCCGACTGGTGCCAACTGGTGCCCACTGGTGAGTTGATGATAGTGCACGCGCAGGCCAGTCCCGCCCCGAATTCCGCGTGCCCATGCACGCCTCGCATGCGCCCAGCCCCGCCTGCCTTTCCCGCGATTTCCCTTGCATTGACAACGACTTATCGACGGACATGCTGACCCGTTTCGTACGTATGCCTAGGGAAATACCCTTAGGATGACCCCAATTGCAGACATATGAAAGGTAGCTGAAAGAATGCACTTTTACCTTCCAGCCTGCCCGCGACGGGGAGTGTCGCGGGGCCGGGGGCGCTGTGCGTTCCCGACCCAGTTGACAGGCCGGTTTTCCGGCACGTCGCGTGTGAGTCCAAGCAAGTCAATCGAGGAGAATCATTTTGCGCATACGTAGCCAAAAGGACTTTGCCTCCGGCCTGATGTTCATTCTGGTCGGTCTGGGCTTTTCCTTCGTCGCCCGTGGCTATTCCATGGGAACGGCCGCCAAGATGGGACCGGGATATTTCCCGTTCTGGCTCGGCATCGTGCTCGCCCTGCTGGGCGCGCTGGTACTGTGGGGTTCGCTGTCGTCCAAGATGGCGAAAGATCATCTGGAGCGCTGGGACGTCAAGATCCTGCTCTGGATCCTGGGTGCGGTCGTGCTGTTCGGCCTGCTGCTCAAGCCGCTCGGCATGGTGCTGTCGGTCGTGGTACTGGTGCTGGTCTCCTCGATGGCCAGTCATGAATTCAGCTGGAAGGGCGCCATCCTGAACGCGGTCATCCTCGTGCTGATCAGCATGGGCGCCTTCGTGTACGGCATCAACCTGCAGATGCCGGTGTGGCCGGCTTTCCTGGCTAGCTAAGGAGACGGGCCTCATGGAACTGTTAAGCAACCTCGGACTGGGCTTTGCAACCGCCCTGTCGCTGCAAAACCTGGCTTACGCCTTCCTGGGCTGCGTGCTCGGGACGCTGATTGGCGTGCTGCCGGGCCTCGGGCCGCTGGCGACCATCGCCATGCTGCTGCCGGTGACGTACACGCTGCCGCCGGTGGCCGCGCTGATCATGCTGGCCGGCATCTACTACGGTGCGCAGTACGGCGGCTCCACCACCGCGATTCTGGTGAACCTGCCGGGCGAGTCGTCGTCGGTGGTGACCACGATCGACGGCTACCAGATGGCGCGTCGCGGCCGAGCAGGTGTGGCACTTGCCACCGCCGGTCTGGGCTCGTTCTTCGCGGGCTGCGTGGCCACGCTGATCCTGGCCGCATTTGCCGCCCCGCTGTCGGAGCTGGCATTCAAGTTCGGCCCGGCCGAGTACTTCTCGCTGATGGTGCTGGGCCTGATCGGCGCCGTGGTGCTGGCCTCGGGTTCGCTGGTCAAGGCCATCGCGATGATCGTGCTGGGCCTGTTGCTGGGTCTGGTCGGTACTGACGTGAACTCGGGCGCGGCGCGCTTCTCGTTCGACGTGCCTGAACTGACCGACGGCCTGAACTTCGTATCGGTGGCGATGGGTGTGTTCGGCTTCGCGGAAATCATCGCGAACCTCGAACAGAAGGAAGCCCGCGAAACCTTCACGGACAGCGTGACCAACCTGTTCCCGACCAAGGAAGACTTCAAGCGCATGATCCCGGCCGTGCTGCGTGGCACCGCACTGGGTTCGGCACTGGGTATCCTGCCGGGCGGTGGCGCGGCACTGGCTTCGTTCGCCGCGTACTCGCTGGAAAAGAAGACGTCGAAGTATTCGCACGAGTTCGGCAAGGGCGCGATCGAAGGCGTGGCAGGTCCGGAATCGGCCAACAACGCCGCGGCACAGACCTCGTTCATCCCGCTGCTGACGCTCGGCATTCCGCCCAACGCCGTGATGGCGCTGATGGTGGGCGCAATGACGATCCACAACATCCAGCCTGGTCCGCAGGTGATGAGCAGCAACCCCGCGCTGTTCTGGGGCCTGATTGCGTCGATGTGGATCGGCAACCTGATGCTGATCGTGCTGAACCTGCCGATGATCGGCGTGTGGGTGAAGCTGCTCAAGGTGCCGTACCGCTTCCTGTTCCCGGCGATCCTGACGTTCTGCTGCATCGGCGTGTACTCGGTCCAGAACACCACGTTCGACGTGTTCCAGACCGCGGCCTTCGGCGTGATCGGCTACCTGTTCATCAAGCTGCGTTGCGAACCCGCACCGCTGCTGCTGGGCTTCGTGCTCGGACCGATGATGGAAGAGAACTTCCGCCGCTCGCTGCTGCTGTCGCGTGGTGACTTCAGCGTGTTCGTGACGCGTCCGCTGTCGCTGGGCCTGCTGATCGGCGCGGCAGTGCTGGTTGCGATCGTGGCGATGCCGTCGATCAAGGCCAAGCGCGAAGAAGCGTTCCAGGAAGAGTAAGCCCGTCAGGCTTGAACTTCTGCTGTTCCCGAAGGGCGCCCGTCGTGGCGCCCTTTTTCATCTTTTCGATTCATGCGCCGAACAGCGCGGCACAGGCCGCGCGGATCGCCTCGGTTACATGCGCGCGGCCGTGATCGCGCCGCTCCAGCATGCCGATGGTGCGCACCGTCGGCGCTCCGTCCACCTGCAGCGGCAGGATGTGCAACGCTTCGTCCTCATGCCAGCGGGCGCGCTTGAGCAACGGGACCACGGTGACGCCCACTTCCTGACGCACCAGTTCCACCAGCGCCTCGATCGAGTTCAACTCCAGGAATTCATTGGTGCGCAGATGCGCGCGGCGCAGCGCACGTTCCACCAGCGCGCCGGTGCGCTGCGTACGGTCGAAGCGCAGGAACGGATTGGCGGCCAGCGCCTGCTGCGCCGTACTGCCCTTGCTGCCGCGCGCGGCGATGGCAACCAGCGGCTCGTCGTAGAGCGGCGTCCAGCGCAACACGCCTGACGGCTTCGCGGTGCCCTCCACCAGGAACGCCGCATCGAGTTCCCCGCCCTCCACCATCGCCGCCAGTTCGATCGACTTGGCGCTGACCAGCCGCACATCCAGCGCCGGATACGTGCGCTTGAGCCGTGCCACAACGTGCGACAGCCCGCCCATCACCGATACCACGGCCCCTACCGCCACGGCGCCGCCCATGACTTCGGAGCCGGCCAGCGGCAGCCGCATCTCGTCGTAAAGCGCCAGCAGCCGGCGCGCCTGCGGCAGCAGTTCCCGGCCATCGGCATTGAGCACCGCCACCCGGCCGCTGCGATCGAACAGCTCGCGCCGCAACTCTTCCTCGAGCGATCGCATCTGCAGGCTCACGGCGGCCTGCGTCAATGCCACCTGCCCGGCAGCGGCGGCAAACGAGCCGTGCTCGGCCACGGCCACGAAGGTTCTGAGAAAGCGGATTGTGCTCATTACGTCGCGTACGCTCCATGCGTTGATTCACAAGTTTTTCTTGTGTATTCAGCAAGGAATATTAACTTTCATTATGTCCGTCGGCGCGGAATAATTTTGGATTCCTGCCAGGAAGAAAAAGCGTTGCACCCCGCACCGGAGAAGAGACATGAAAAGCTGGCTTCGCCTGATCGGCATCGGCCTTGCCACTAGCCTGACCGTCGCCGCCGCCCCGTCGCGCGCCGACACCTATCCCAACAAGCCGATCCGGCTGATCGTGCCATTCCCGGCCAGCGGCGCCACCGATTTGCTGGCGCGCGCCATCGCCCAGAAGGTGGGGGCCAGCCTGGGCCAGCAGATCGTGGTGGACAACCGCCCCGGCGCCGGCGGTGCAATTGGCTCCGACATGGCCGCCAAGGCGCCCGCTGACGGCTACACGCTGCTGATCGCAACGACCAGCACGCACTCGATCGGCCCGTTCATCAACACGCACCTGCCGTACAACACCGAAACGGACTTCACGCCGATCGGCCAGGTTGCCACGGCCACCAATGTGCTGGTGGTGCCGAACTCGCTGCCGGTGAAGAACGTCAAGGAACTGATCGACTATGCGAAGAAGCATCCGGGCGAACTGAACTACGCGTCGAGCGGCAACGGCACCGTGGTGCACCTGACCGCCGAAGCATTCAAGGCCCAGGCAGGCGTGTTCATCACGCACATCCCTTACCGGGGCACTGCGCTGGCCGTGCCTGATCTCATCTCCAACAAGGTGCAGATCCTGTTCGACAGCATCGTGTCCGGCATGCCGCACGTGAAGGACGGCAAACTGAAGGGCCTGGCAGTGACAAGCCTGAAGCGCTCGCCGCTGGCCCCGGACCTGCCGACCGTCAGCGAATCGGGCCTGCCTGGCTTCGAATCGGATACGTGGTTCGGCATCTACGGGCCCAAGGGCCTGCCGGCCGATATCGTCAATCGCCTGAACGCCGAATTCAACAAGGCCATTCAGTCGCAGGACGTCAAGGACCGCCTGGCCAAGCTTGGCGCGGAACCGGTCGGCGGAACGCCAGCGCAGTTTGCCGCAATGGTGAAGCACGACAGCGCCCGCTGGGGCAAGCTGATCAAGGATCGAAAGATCCAGGTGGAATGAATTTTTGATCTCTATTTTTACTCCCCTCTCCCGCATGGCGGGAGAGGGGTTGGGGGAGAGGGTTCAGCGGATCAAACTTCGACTTGTCGCAATTTGAACCTCAAAGCCCTCTCCCCCGCCCCTCTCCCACTCGTGGGAGAGGGGAGAAAACATTTGGCATAGCGAGAGACCGACCATGCAGAACTTCAACTGGACCAACCCCTACCCCACAGTGCGCATCCCGCTGTTTGCGCGCAACGTTGTGTCGACCTCGCACCCGCTGGCGGCGCAGGCCGGGCTGCGCATGCTGCTCAAGGGCGGCAACGCGGTAGACGCTGCAATCGCCGCCGCAGCAGCCATCACGCTGGTGGAGCCCGTTTCGTGCGGCCTGGGCAGCGATGCATTCGCGATCCTGTGGGACGGCAAGGAATTGCATGGCCTGAACTCGTCGGGCGTCGCACCGGCTGCATGGAACCCCGATTACTTCAAGAACAAGTACGGCGTCGATGGCAACGGCATTGCGAATCGTCCGATCCGTGGCTGGGATTCGGTGACGGTGCCCGGTGTCGTCGCCGGCTGGGCCGCGCTGCATGAGCGCTTCGGCAAGCTGCCGTTCGAAGACCTGATGGAGCCCGCGATCGAGATTGCAGAGCGCGGCTACGCGGTGCCGCCGGTGGTTGCGCACAAGTGGGCAGCAGCGGTGCCGGACCTCAAGAGCCAGCCGGGTTTTGCGGAGACGTTCATGCCGAACGGCCGCGCGCCGCACGTTGGCGAGAAGTTCGTGTTCAAGGACGCTGCAGACACGCTGCGCAAGATCGGCGCCACCGGGGGCCGCGCGTACTATGAAGGCGAGATCGGCGAGAAGATCGCCGCGTTCAGCAAGGCTTGCGGCGGCGCGATGACGATCGACGACCTGCGCAACTATCGCCCTGAATGGGTAACGCCGATCAGCAAGTCATACCGTGGCTACGAAGTGCACGAGATCCCGCCGAACGGCCAGGGCATTGCGGCATTGATGGCGCTGGGCATCCTGGACCAGTTCGACGTGGGCGCGCTGCCGGTGGATTCGGTCGATTCGCAGCACCTGCAGATCGAGGCGATGAAGCTCGCGTTTGCCGATCTGTATCGCTACGTGGCCGATCCGCGCAGCATGGAAGTCACGCCCGAGCAGATGCTGGACGACGCCTATCTGAAGTCCCGCGCGAAGCTGATTGACATGCAGCGCGCCACGCACTTCAACTTCGGCATGCCGCGCACGGGCGGCACGATCTACCTGACAGCCGCTGACGAGAACGGCATGATGATCTCGTTCATCCAGTCGAACTACATGGGCTTCGGCTCGGGTGTGGTGGTGCCGGGCACCGGCATCAGCCTGCAGAACCGTGGCGTGGGCTTCTCGATGGACCCGAAGTCCGCCAACGTGGTGGAAGGCGGCAAGCGCCCGTTCCACACGATCATCCCTGCCTTCCTGACGAAGCAGGGGCAGCCGGTGATGAGCTTTGGCGTCATGGGTGGCGACATGCAGCCGCAGGGCCACCTGCAGACCGTGGTGCGCATGCTCGACTACAACCAGCAGCCGCAAGCCGCATGCTGCGCACCGCGATGGAAGGTCAACCGGGACTTCACGCTGGACGTTGAAGGCACCATGGATGCGAACACGGTGGCCGGCCTCAAGGAGCGTGGCCACAAGCTCAAGTCCGTGGAAGACCCGTATATGGATTTCGGCTCGGGCCAGTTTATCTGGCGCCTGTCCGACGATGCCGAGCAAGGCTACGTGGCCGCCAGCGACAGCCGTCGCGACGGCCAGGCCGTGGGCTTCTGATGCAGGTTTTGCAGTACCGTAGTACGTAGTTCGCAGTAGAAGTCCTGCTAGGCGCCCTGGGGTAACCCACGGCGCCTTTTTTCTGTCAGCGCTTAGTACACGGGCAAGCTCAGGAACAGCTTGATCACCACCGCGTTGACGATATCGATAAAGAATGCACCAACCATGGGCACGATCAGGAACGCAAGGTGCGACGGCCCGAAGCGGTCCGTAATGGCCTGCATGTTCGCAATGGCCGTTGGCGTGGCACCAAGGCCGAAACCGCAATGGCCCGCCGCCAGCACTGCGGCGTCGTAGGTGCGCCCCATCACGCGGAAGGTGACGAACACTGCGTAGCCAGCCATCGCCGCGGTCTGCGCGGCCAGGATCAGAAGCATCGGCAGGGCCAGCGCAGCAAGCTCCCACAGGCGCAGGCTCATCAGCGCCATGGCCAGGAACATCGACAGGCTCACATTGCCAAGCACCGACAGCGCACGGTCGAACACCTTGTACCAGCCGAGCAAGGCAAGCCCGTTGCGCAACAGGACGCCGACGAACAGCACCCAGACGAACGTTGGCAACTCAAGCCAGCTACCCTTGAACGCCGCTGCCAGCGCATGGCCGGCGGTCAGGCACACAAGGATCAGCGCAAGCGTTTCGATCAGCGCGGAGGCTGTGATCAGACGCACGGCCTGCGGATTCTCGAAGTTGAGCGGATCAGCATTGGCCGCCGATTCGGCCGCCGGCCTGGACACGTTGCGCAACAGATAGCGCGCCACGGGCCCGCCGATCAGGCCGCCGAGCACAAGCCCGAACGTGGCGCACGCAACACCGAGTTCCGTGGCATAGGACATGCCGAACTGCTCGGTAAAAGTCTGGCCCCAGGCAGCGCTGGTGCCGTGGCCGCCCGACAGCGAGATTGAACCCGCAAGCAGGCCTACTGCCGGATTGAGGCCCATTGCGCTAGCCAGCCCCACGCCGATGCCGTTCTGCAGCACCAGCAGGCCGGCAACCACTACCAGGAACACGCCGATCGATTTGCCACCCTGCTTGAGGCTGGCAAGGTTGGCACTGAGCCCCAGCGAGGCAAAGAACGCGAGCATCAGCGGCGCTTGCGTGCTGGTATCGAACTTGACCTGCACATCGGCAACAAAGCGGGCCAGCGCCAGGCACAGTGCGACGATCAACCCGCCCGCGACCGGCTCGGGAATATTGAAAGTGCGTAAAGGCGCGGTGACCGCAACAAGCTTGCGCCCGACCAGCAGCACCAGAGATGCCGCCACGAGCGTTTCAAAGGTATTGAGTTCCAGCATGGGAGATTTGGCGATTGGGCTAAAGGGAACCCATTGTTGGCGCGGAAATCGTTTGCGCCAATCGCGATTCGCCTAAATATGCCCAAACCCGGCATCGGCGCGATGTATCCTGGCGCGCTGCGGCTGAATATTGATTGATCTGTAACTGTTCAGTTGTACTCATGCAAAACTGTGCATGGCGTCATGTAGCGGCTCCCGTAGACTTGCCGAATCGCGTTCTCCCCAAATTGCCCCATGGCCACCTACGCATTCCGAATCGTCAACGTCTTTGCCGAGTCCACCTTCGGCGGCAACCCGCTATGCGTGTTCGAGGATGCGCGTGGACTCGATGACACAGCCATGCAGGCGCTGGCGCTGCAGTTCAATCTGTCTGAGACGACGTTCGTCTTCCCGTCCGACAACGCCACTGCCGCCGTGCGCATCTTCACGCCCGGCTATGAGATGCGTTTTGCCGGCCATCCGACCTTGGGCACCGCGCATGTCGTGCGCGAACTGGCGAATACCGGCGATTCCCTTTCCCTGGAATTCAAGGCTGGCGTGGTGCCCGTGGTCGCCGCAGGCGATCGCTGGACGCTGACCGCGCCGCACTCGGGCGCACCGAAAACTGCTGCGGCGGGCCTGCCGGACGCCGAAATGGCATCGCTGCTGGGTCTGACACAAGACGATCTGGCTGGACCGCCGATGTGGGTCGATACCGGCGCCGATCAGTTGCTGGTGCCCCTGAAGACCCCGGACGCCGTGCGCCGCGCACAGCCTGACAGCAGCCGCCTTGATCGCTGGCCGCAAAGCAGCCTTGGCCGCAAGACCGCGTATGTGTTCGCATTCGACCCGGAACAGCCGGGCAAGGTGCTAGTGCGGTATTTCTTCACCAAACAGGGTGGCGGAGTGGCGGAAGACCCGGGCACCGGCTCCGCCTGCGCCAATCTCGGTGGATGGCTGCTGGCCACCGGCCATTCGCTACCCGCCAGCTATCAGGTGGACCAGGGTGAGTTCGTCGACCGCCGTTGCCGCCTGGACCTTACCGTCACCACCGAGGGCGCGATCCGCGTGGGCGGCCGCGTCATCGAACTGGGCCGCGGCACCGTGACCGTCTGACAAAGGATTTCGCCATGCCAATGCATGACATCGCCACGCTTGCCGATCTCGAAACGCTGTATGCGAAACCGTCGGGGGCATCGCTCGCCAAGGAAGTGGACTACCTCCACCCGCACTACCGCGCGTTCGTCGAAGCATCGCCGTTCTGCCTGTTATCGACGCTCAGTGACAAGGGCGGAGACTGTTCGCCACGTGGCGATGCACCCGGCTTCGTGCAAGTGCTCGACGACCGCACGCTGCTGCTGCCGGACCGGCGCGGCAACAACCGCATCGACAGCCTGCGCAACATCGTCGCCGACCCGCGCGTCGGACTGCTGTTCCTGGTACCCGGCGTCAACGAAACACTGCGCATCAGCGGGACCGCGAGAATCTCCACGGACCCTGCCCTGATCGCGCGCTGCCTGGTTCAGGACAAGGCCCCGACCACGGTGCTAGTGATCACGATCCGGTCAGTATTCTTCCAGTGCGCGCGCGCACTGATGCGATCGCACCTGTGGTCGGCCGATACACAGATATCGCGTGATGCATTGCCCAGCAACGGCACCATCGTGGCCACGCTGAGTCAGAACGCGATCGACGCAGCCACCTATGATCGCGAGTTGCCGGAACGCTTGCGCAACAACCTGTACTAAGAGGCGCTATCAAAAAGATTCTGGCGTCGTTGCGCAGCCTTGCCGTACCACTTGTACTGTCTGCGGCCGCGCGCCTAGCCAGAACCGCTTCGCTTCATTTTGATCGCGCCTCTAAGACCCGCCGACAGAACAACCAGCGTCATTGCGACGCTGGAATCATTCTGAACCAGCGTCGGTCGCCGCTATTGGCGCGGCAGCCACTCGGGCGCGTGTGTCCCCAGCGGGACTGACGGCAAGGCCCAGTGCGCAGGGGTTTCCGAAAGCTTTGCCGCGTGACGCACAACGGTAAGCTCGCCGAATCCTGATTCCTGCACCTCGAGCAGGTCGGAAATCTCGTCGATATGTTGATCGGGAACGCTGAAGCCATTGGCCACGCGGCCCAGGCTTCGCAGCCACTGCCCAACCTGCGCCAGCGACACGCGCACATGCCAGCTTCCGCCTTCCACGGCCCGGCGATGCAGCGCCGCCATCGCGCCGAACGCGAGCAGGTAGCCCGCCGCATGGTCAAGCACCTGTGCCGGCAGCGGTTTTGGCTCCGCGCTGCCCGCTGCCCGTGCCTCGTCGTCGTTGAAACCGGTGGCTGTCTGCACGAGCGAGTCGAAGCCGCGTTTGCCGGCCCACGGTCCGACGTGGCCGTACGCCGACAGAGACACATAGACGATGCCGGGCCGCGCACGCGCTGCGGCCTCCGCGCCGACACCAAGCCCGGCGAGCCCGTTCGGGCGATAGCCCTGCACCACCACATCTGCCCCGTGCAGCAGCTTGTGCAGCGCGCGCTTGTCATCGGCATCGCGCAGGTCCAGCTGGCAGGAACGTTTGCCACGCCCGGTATCGATGACGAGCGGCGGAATCGACGGCAGGTGCGACGCGGTGACCAGCAGCACGTCTGCGCCATGGGCGGCCAGCGTGCGCCCCGCAACCGGGCCGGCAATGATGCGCGTGAAGTCCAGCACGCGCACGCCCGACAGCGGCCGCGCGTCGACATTGATTTCGGCATGGGGGGCGAACGCCGGCAGCGGTGCCGGCGGCGCATCGCCGATCTTCTCGATGATGACCGGCGGAAGCCCGCGCAGCGCCTGCGCCTGCGGGTGCGCCAGCCATTCGTCGTGAGTGCGCATGGCGGCAACCACCATTCCGGCATCCGAGGCGGTGGCCTCGAAATCCTCGGCCCTCCACTTCGCCAGCGCGGCCCGCACCGCATCCCGGTCATACGCGCAGTTCAGGATCTTCAGCACGCCGTCCCGGTGATGCGGAAAGTTCGTATGCAGCCGGACCCAGCGCCCGTCGCCGCACGGATACAGGCCGGCGATTTTGTCCCACAGTTCCGATGCCGCGCTGCCGTTGACGCGCAGGTAGCGCTCGCTGCGAAACTCGGCCAGCGCATGACACATGTCGACCGAGACCTGCTGCCAGCGTCCGGTGCGCTGCGCCCACAGCGCCGCCGCGGCCAGGGCCGAGGCGCCAAGGCTGGCCTGGGCGGCCGCGCCCACCGCGAAGCTCGACGGGAACACCGGATCGGCGCCGGTCAGCGCCGCGTGCGCAAGTGCCTCAGCCGGCATTCCGGATTCGCGCCAGAGCGCGGCAAGGACGTCGGCGGCGGGTTGGGGATCGGATGCGGCGAAAGAGGCGGGATTCATGGCATGTATTCCAGCAGCGAAGGCCCATCGGGCCGTGCGACGATGGGTGACCACCATGGCGACCACCATGGCGACCACTATGCGACGATCACGCCGCTCGCCAGGCACTCAACCACACTATGACAACCGTGACTCGTCGTGGATTCTGCACCACTTCGGCCAGTCGCGCAGTGAGACGAATCCGAAAAAGAAGTGTCTGCGCCGAGTTGCCCCTCAGGCACGGTAAAATCGCCCCATTCCACGGAACATGGCGAACGCTGGCCGGGTCAATCCAGACCCGGGCCGTCCGCCCAAGCTATCGAGCCGCACGCGCTGCGGCGCCACCATGAGCCAAGACAACAAGCCCAACGACACGCCCGCCGCCTCCAATTTCCTGCGGAGCATCATCGACCAGGACCTCGCCGCCGGCACCTACGCCAGCCGCGCGGACAAGCAGGGCGAGCCGCTGCCGACGGTCATCACGCGCTTCCCGCCGGAGCCGAACGGCTACCTGCACATCGGCCATGCCAAGAGCATTTGCGTGAACTTCGGCCTGGCCCGCGATTACGCCGGCCAATGCCACCTGCGCTTCGACGACACGAATCCGGTCAAGGAAGACACCGAATACGTCGACTCGATCATCGATGCCGTGCACTGGCTCGGTTTCTCTTGGGACAGCAACAAGGCCGGCGGCACGCCGCATCTTTACTATGCAAGCGACTACTTCGACCAGCTCTACCAGTTCGCCGAGACGCTGATCGAGCGCGGCGCGGCCTATGTGGACAGCCAGACCGCTGAACAGATCGCCGCCACGCGCGGCAACTTCTCCGAGCCGGGCAAGCCGTCGCCGTTCCGCGACCGCTCCGTCGAGGAGAACCTGAAGCTGTTCCGCGAGATGCGCGACGACAAATATGCCGATGGCGAGCACGTACTTCGCGCGAAGATCGACATGGCCGCGCCGAACATCGTGATGCGCGACCCGGTGCTCTACCGCATCCGCCACGCCCATCACCACCGGACCGGCGACAAGTGGTGCATCTATCCGATGTACGACTTCACCCATTGCATCTCCGACGCGATTGAGAACATCACGCACTCGCTGTGCACGCTCGAGTTCGAAAACAACCGCCCGCTCTATGACTGGGTGCTCGAACACCTGCGCGATGCCGGCGTCTTCGCCAATCCGCTGCCGCACCAGTACGAGTTCGCGCGCCTGAACCTGACCTACGCGATCACGAGCAAGCGCAAGCTCAAGCAGCTCGTCGACGAAAAGCGCGTAGACGGATGGGACGATCCGCGCATGCCGACCATCGTCGGTATCCGCCGCCGTGGTTATACGCCTGAGTCGATCCAGTTGTTCTGCGACCGCATCGGGGTGGCGAAGTCCGATAGCTGGATCGACATGAGCACGCTGGAAGGCGCAGTGCGTGACGATCTCGACGCGCGCGCGCCACGCAGCGTGGGCGTGCTGGACCCGCTCAAGCTGATTCTGGACAACTATCCGGAAGGCCAGAGCGAGGAGTGCTCGGCGCCGGTGCACCCGAAGCAGCCCGAGATGGGCCGCCGCGTGTTCCCGCTGTCGCGCGAGCTGTGGATCGAGCGCGAGGACTTCAACGAGACCCCGCCGAAGGGCTACTTCCGCCTGTTCCCGGGCAACAAGGTGCGTCTGCGCTACGGCTACGTGATCGAATGCACGGGCTTCGACAAGGATGCCGACGGCAATGTCATCGCCGTGCACGCGAACTACCTTCCGGAGACCAGGAGCGGTACGCCCGGGGCGGACAGCGTAAAGGTCAAGGGCAACATCCACTGGGTCAGCGCGGCCCACGCGTACGAAGCGGAAGTCCGCCTGTACGACCGCCTGTTCAGCGACCCGAATCCGGACGCTGGCGGCAAGAACTTCCTCGACGCCCTGAACCCGGACTCGAAGAAGGTGGTCACCGCCTATCTGGAGCCGGGCCTGCGCGAAGCCAAGCCGGAAGACCGCTTCCAGTTCGAGCGTCACGGCTACTTCGTGGCGGACCATGTCGATTCGCAGCCGGGCAAACCCGTGTTCAACCGCACGGTCGGTCTCAAGGATAGCTGGGGCAAGTAAGCATGACGCAAACCATCACGTTTCCGCTCGAAGGCGAGTACATCGCGCTGAACGACCTGCTCAAGGTTGCGGGCGTGTGCGACAGCGGCGGCGCCGGCAAGGCGCTGGTCGCGTCTGGCGAGGTATCGGTCGACGGCTCGCCCGAATCGCGCAAGACCGCCAAGATCCGCGCCGGCCAGGTGGTCGGCGTAGGTGGCGCCGGCGGTGTACGCATCAAGGTGGTGGCAGCCTGAGCGGCTGGCAGTACCATCGCAGGATTGGCCGCGCAACGACGCCAGGATCATTCTGAATTCCAAGGAGCTTCGATGCCAATCGCGTTCTGGTGTGTACTCGTGGCGGGCCTGATGCCGATACTGACTGTTGGCATAGCCAAGGCGGGCAACCGCGGTGGCTATGACAATCACGACCCGCGCGCCTGGCTCGAAAGACAGAGCGGCCGGGCGCGGCGTGCCGACATGGCCCACCGCAATCACTTCGAGGCATTCCCGTTCTTCGCCGCCGCGGTGTTTGCCGCCACGCACCTGGCCGCACCGCAGGCACGCATCGACGAACTGGCGATGGTCTTCATCGTCGTCCGAGTGCTGTACACGATCTGCTACCTGACCGATCGCGCCACGCTGCGCACGCTGTGCTGGACGATCGGTTACCTGACGGTGATCGGCATCTTTCTGCTGCCGGTTTTTGTCCACTAACGGACACCACGGAAATGACTATGGCACCATTGCGCAGGCTTTCCGTGCCACTTGCGGCGTCCACGGCAGCGCTGCTCGCCACCCCTGCCCTGGCCGCCTCAACGGCCTATACGGTCGATCCGACGCACACGGCGGTGTACTTCGGTGCCAGTCATTTCGATCGAATCACCGTACGGGGGCGCTTCAACAAGATTGACGGACGCATTCTGTACGACCCGGCCAACGGCACCGGCTCGATCGATTTCACGGTCGACACCGATTCGGTCGATACCGGCAATCGCAGCCTGGACGGCGTGCTGCACTCGGCCCAGTTCCTGGATTCCCAGGCATTCCCTACCGCACGCCTGCAGGCGAACCGCTTTATCGTCGAGGGCGGCAAGCTAGTTGCCGTGGAAGGATCGTTGTCGCTCCACGGCGTCACCAAGCCGATCAAGCTTGAGGCTGATCGGTTCAGTTGCGGCGAGGTGGTCCTGTTCGGCATCAAGCGCAATGTGTGCGGTGGCGACTTCCGCACCACCCTGCCGCGCAGCGCATTTGGAATCACACGCTTCCTGCCCGATGTCGGCGATACAGTCACACTGCAGATTTCGGTGGAAGCCTCACCGGGCGGAACTGCCCAGCCATCTGGAAAATGACTGTCGGACGACGGTCCGGCGTCACCTTTGCGCTCGGGAACTTCAGTAGAATCACGGCTTTGCCGAAATCCATCTGCCGCGTAGCGCCCCCGCAACCGGCGATGCGCAAACCTGGATGAGCATGATTCACCTGAACGACGTCGTTGCGGCGTCGCTGGCTGCTGCGGGCGCCTGCCTGGCATGCAGCATTCCCCCCGACTTTCTCCGTCGATTCCCGACCTGGGCCTACAAGACATATGGCCGTGGCGCGTTGCTGTTGCCGCTGCTGGCCGTCATGGTGGGCACGTTGCTGGCCGGCGTCGCCATGGAAGGCCAGATGAATAGCGATGGGGGCATCGCGCTGGTGGCTGCGGCGTCATTCCTGGCCCTCGTGCTGGCTTCCGCCGTGTTGCGATTCTGGCTGGGCGACTATCGCAAGCCCTGAGCTTCCCACGCAGTTCGGGGCCTGTTTTTGGCCCTTGGCGGACTCTGGTGGCCTGTCCGCCGCACAGCTTCCATCGCTTCGTCGCGCGGATCACGTATGATTCGGCCTTTCGCGTGCACTGCAGCATTGCGGGCGCGCGCCGCACACAAGATCCCATGGCGCTCAAGTCCACCATCTTCAAAGCCGAGCTGTCCGTTTCCGACATGGACCGCCCGTACTACGGCAGCCACACGCTGACCATCGCCCAGCATCCGTCCGAGAACGACGCGCGCATGATGGTCCGGCTGCTCGCCTTCGCCTGCGAAGCCACTGAAACGATGGCATTCACGCGCGGCCTCGACGAACCCGACGAACCCGATCTCTGGGACAAGACGCTGACCGGCGACATTTCCCACTGGGTCGACCTCGGCCAGCCCGATGAAACGCGGCTGAAGCGCGCAGCCGCACGTGCAGACCACGTCACCGTCTATACCTACCAGAGCGCCAGCGCGCGCGAATGGTGGAAGGGCATGGCAGGCAAGGCCAGCAAGTTGCGCAACGTGACCATCTACAATGTGCCGTCGGAAGCCGTGGAGGCGCTGGCGCAGATGGCCAAGCGTGCCATGCGCCTTTCCGTGACCATCCAGGACGGCGACATCTGGGTCAGCGACGACGACCACAACGTACAGGTCACGCGTGAAGTGCTCCAGCGTGCCGACGATTGATTCCCAGCCACATACAAAGGAAGACTGCGATGCAAACCACTCCCTCCGGCCTGCAATTTGAAGACACCGTTGTCGGTTCCGGCGACGAAGCCAAGGCAGGCAAGCATGTGACCGTGCACTACACCGGCTGGCTCTACGAGAACGGCCAGGCCGGCCGCAAGTTCGATTCGAGCAAGGATCGCAACGATCCGTTCGTGTTCCCGCTGGGCGCCGGCCATGTGATTCGCGGCTGGGACGAAGGCGTGCAGGGCATGAAGGTGGGCGGTACGCGCCGCCTGGTCATCCCGGCAGATCTCGGCTATGGCGCACGCGGCGCCGGCGGTGTGATTCCGCCGAACGCCACGCTGCTGTTCGAAGTGGAATTGCTCGCGGTCTGAGCCGGACCTCGCCAATAAAAAACGGACGCCACGGCGTCCGTTTTTTTATTGCGCACAGGCTGCCGTGTGGCTCAGCGGCGCTTCATGTAGAAGACAAACACCTTGTCCACTTCGGCATGGGACAGCAGTTCGTTGCCGGTCTGCTTGGCAAACGCCTGGAAATCGCGCGTGGCGCCCGGGTCGGTGGCCAGCACCTTGAGCACTTCGCCACTGGCCATGTCGGCCAGAGCCTTCTTGGTACGCAGGATCGGCAGCGGGCAATTCAGGCCGCGAGCGTCCACTTCCTTCTGAAAATCCATTCCTCTCACCTTCTATTTCTGATCGATGCCGTATTGTAGCGAAGCGCCGACCAGACTGAAGTCGGTCGGGCGGCGCGGGTCGGGAATATCGTTGCCAGTGGCGCGATCGAAGAATTGCACGGGCAATCCTCGGCGCTCCAGGAAATCGGCCACCGCAAACCCGGTGCCCGCATTCCAGATACGCACCTTCTCCGGCGCCACCAGCCGATACTCGGCCAGTTCCTCCGACAGCCGGATCTCGCCCGTCGCCTGGATGTGATACGCGATGATCAGCTCATTCTTGCGCATGAACTCGTAGACACCGATCAGCGACGCGGACACCGTGTCGAGATTGGTTTCCTCCTTGAGTTCACGCGCCACGCCAAGCTCTGGGGTCTCGTCGCGCTCCATGAAGCCGGTTACCAGCGCGAACATCTTCTCGGGCCACGCGGCGTTGCGCGCCAGCAGCAGCTTGCCCTCGTACTCGACCACCGCTGCCAGCACGGGCAGCGGGTTGTCCCAGTGGACGAATCCGCAGCCATCCTGCACGCAGACATGGCGATACCGCCCGGACATCGGCAGGTGTTCAAGCTCCGCGCCGCATCGCGGGCAGAATCGATAGGGTTGCATTGGGGGCTCCTGGGAACTGTCTCGTTATCGTCAGCGCTCTGCGCGCTTGCCGTTATTGCTTGCCGTCACTGCGTGCAGGCCGCGCGAATATCGGCGGCGAATGCTTCCACGGTCTCGGGCTGCAGGTCCCACGCGCACATCAGCCGGCATCCGCCCGCGCCGATGAACGTGTAGAACAGCCAGCCCTTGGCGCGCAGGGCATCGATGGCTGGCAGCGGCAGCTCGGCAAAGACGGCATTTGCATCGGTCGGGAACATGATGCGTACGCCGGGGACATCGGCAATGCGTTGATGCAGCAGCGTTGCCATCGCGTTGGCATGCCGTGCGTTCTTCAGCCAGACATCGTGTTCGAGCATGCCCAGCCACGGCGCCGAAATAAAGCGCATCTTCGATGCCAGTTGCCCGGCCTGCTTGACCCGATAGGCGAAATCCTCGGCCAGCTTGCGGTCGAAGAACACCACGGCCTCGCCAACCGGCAGCCCGTTCTTGGTGCCGCCGAAACACAGCACGTCAACGCCGGCACGCCATGTGATCTCCGACGGATGAACGCCGAGCGACGCCACCGCATTGGCGAACCGGGCGCCGTCCATATGCACGCGCAACTGGCGCCGCTTGGCGATTGCCGCAATCGCGCGCACCTCTTCCACCGTATAGACGGTGCCCACCTCGGTGGCCTGCGTCAGCGACACCACGCGCGGCTTCGGATAGTGGATATCGGAGCGACGCGTGACCAGCGCTTCCACCGCGTCAGCCGTCAGCTTGCCATTCTCTCCGGGTGCGGTGAGCAGCTTCGATCCGTTCGAGAAAAACTCGGGGCCGCCGCACTCGTCGGTTTCGATGTGGGCCAGCTCATGGCAGATGACCGAGTGGTAGGACTGGCACAGCGACGAAAGCGCCAGCGAATTGGCGGCCGTGCCGTTGAAGACGAAGAAGACCTCGCAATCGGTCTGGAACAGGCCGCGGATGCGGTCACAGACCTTCTGCGTCCAGCTATCGTCGCCGTAGGCTTTCTCGTGGCCCGTGGCATTGGCTTCGAGGAAGTACTTCAGCGACTCCGGACAGAAGCCGGCGTAGTTGTCGGAAGCAAACTGCTGCATGGTGGAGACTGCGGAGGTCATCGTTCGGCCCTGCGTGGAATTACTTCTTGTCGACCCAGAGCTCGCCGCCCGTGGCCCAGTTCTCGCGCTTGACGTCGGTGATGATGATGTCGACGGCGCCAGCCGCGCAGCCAAGCGTCTCGCACGTGACGCGGGTCACCTCCTCGACAAACTTGCGCTTCTGCTCGACCGTGCGGCCTTCGAACATTTCTACATGGAAGGTGGGCATTCGTGACTCCAGGAATATCAGTTCTTGTAAGAGGGATCGATTCTATCGAGTTTGCGCAGCAGCGCGGGCCATTCCAGCACCCCCTCCACCGCGCCATCGTCATGAAGCTGCAGCGAGGTCTTGTCGGCAATGGCCGGAGGCGGCTGCACCGTGGCGCTGCCGAGTTGCGCGCCAAGCTGGATCTCGCATGCCTTGATCAGCGTAGCCATCAGCACGTAGGCCTCCGCAACGGTACGGCCCACGGTCAACGTGCCATGGTTGCGCAGCAGCATGGCCGGATGCTCGCCAAGCGACGCAGTCAGGCGCCCTCCTTCCGCGGGCGTGAAGGCCAGCCCTTCGTAATCGTGATAGGCGATGCGGCCGTGAAAACGCATCGCGTGCTGTGAAAGCGGCAGCAGCCCCTCGGCCTGGGCCGATACCGAGATACCCGCCGTGTTATGCAGGTGCATTACACAGTGCGCATCGCTGCGCGCCGCATGCACGGCGGCATGCAGCGCAAATCCGGTGACATTGACGGGATGCACGGTTTCGCCCACCACCTCGCCGCGCCCGTTGATCTTGACGAGATCGGAGGCACGGATCTCCTCGAAGGCAAAGCCGAACGGGTTGATCAGGAAGTGATCAGGCTCACCGGGCACGGTGGCCGAGATGTGGGTGTAGATCAGGTCATCCCAGCGTTCAAGCGCGGCCAGCCGGTAGGCGGCGGCCAGGTCAACACGCACACGCGCTTCCTCGGGAGTGATCGGAAAGGCCGGGCCTGCGGCACGCGCGGGCTGCAAGGCAAAAGACATGGGGGCAATGGCTCCGCGCCGCCCTGCAACGCCTGCGCGGATGCGTCTGGTCGAGTGAGCGGCGAAGCAATAATGTAGCGCAGTCCTCAGTGTCTGGCGTGGCCGACGGTGGCGCCCACCGGCAGCGTGCGCCACATCCACAGATAGATCAGCGCGCCCAGCAGCAACGCCCCGGCAGCCACCGCGAGCGACGCCGCGAACCCTCCCGTGCGCGCAACGAGCGTGGTGGCCAGAGGCGGCCCCGCGATCTGTCCAAGTGCATATGCCGCCGTCATCAGGCCGATCAGCTTCGATGCGCGCAGGCCCCACAGGCGACGCGCCTCACGCATCGCAAACGACACCAGTGCCGTGAACGGCAGGCCTACAAGAATGCTGCTGAGCGCGAACCCGGCCACCGTCGGCCACACCGCCGCCACGCCAACCCCGATGGCCTGCATCGTGTACAGGATCATCATCATTCGACGGTTGTCGTGATGCATGCCAACGCGCGTCACGATGTACGCACCCACGGCCACGCCAGCGCCGAGGATCGGCCAGAACAGGTCCGCCCAGACGCTGCCGGGCATGGCCCTTCGTGCGATCACCGGCAGGAAGGTCGCCGTGATGATGTAGCCGAATCCGGCCAGGCCGTAAGCCACTGTCAGGGCCCAGGTTTCGAGATCGAGCCTGGGCGCATGGGCCGGTGTTGCGTACGTCGCCCCCTTCCCAGACGTCGCATGTGGCGCGGGCGCCGGCGAGCCGAACACGCGCCAAACTGCCGCCAACATTGCCGCGCCGAGCACCGCGAACGTCACCCATCCCCAGTTGGCCCGCCAGTGCGCTGCCACCATGCCAAACACCGACACGCCCGTGATGACGATCCCGATCCCCGGCCCGCAGAACATCAGGCCACCCAGCGTTGGCTGGCCCAGTTCGGCGAGCCGCTGCATGCACCACGCTGTCGCGTAGACCATCACCACGGCGCTGGCGATGCCGGCCAGCGTCCGCCAGACCAGCCATGCCGGCATGCTGCCCGGCAACGCCATCGCCAGGGTCAGCACCACGGTCAGGACCAGCGCCCCGCGCACCATGCGCACCGGATCGGGCCGGATGAACAGGCAAAGCAGCGCCCCAATCAGGTAGCCGATGTAGTTCAGCGTCGCCAGTGTCCCGCCCTCGACCAGAGAAACGGTGCCGTCGTGCAGCATCATCGGCAGCAACGGCGTGAACGCGAAGCGCCCGATCCCCATGGCCAGCGCCAGGGACACAAGCCCGGCAACGGCCACGGCCCACGGGCTGGCGGTTTGCCGGGCGATCAACCCGGGGGAGACATCGGCATTTGCGGAAGGCATGTGACGGAATCCCGGCGCGCGTTGCGCTGCAGGTTGAAGAATGTCGACAATGCTACGCCTGTATCGCCATGCCTGCTGGCGGGCGGAAACGGGTAGCTCGCGCGCGGGCAATGGCAGTATGTGCCCGGTCGCCTACACTGAAAGTGGCGCGGCCACGGCATCCACGGCGGGC
>NZ_ALOU01000015.1 GCF_000292345.1 Cupriavidus sp. BIS7 | reverse complement strand
TTTTGCTTTTGCGCGAGCGCAATCGATTTAACGCCGATCGATCGCGCAGCTGAGCGCTCCGAAGCCGAATCTGGCGCGTTCAGAAGCGTTACGGCGCACCCCTATAGGGTGAGAGCGTCGGTTTTATATCGATGATTCTGGTTCCCCGGAAGCAATGCAGAACGCGCTTCCGAAGGGCCTCCTGGCAATCCGCAAAGTCACTAACCGCAATGGAAAGTGCTTGACAGCCAAGGCAGGTAGTACCATAATCACAAGTTCTCTGCGGAGAGGTGCCCGAGTGGCTAAAGGGGGCAGACTGTAAATCTGTTGGCTTACGCCTACGCTGGTTCGAATCCAGCCCTCTCCACCAGAATGCAAGACAGCAACCAGGCGAAAGCCGGTGAAGCAGGAAGTAACCGGGCGGGTGTAGCTCAATGGTAGAGCAGAAGCCTTCCAAGCTTACGACGAGGGTTCGATTCCCTTCACCCGCTCCAAAGCCTCGGTTGTCGTCAGAGAAGTAAGTCAAGTTTCGCCCATGTGGCTCAGTGGTAGAGCACTCCCTTGGTAAGGGAGAGGTCGGCAGTTCGATCCTGCCCATGGGCACCATCAATACCCGCACTGGCAATTGCTACCGAGACAGGAGTCACGAAATGGCAAAGGAAAAGTTCGAGCGGACCAAGCCGCACGTGAACGTAGGTACGATTGGTCACGTTGACCACGGCAAGACGACGCTGACGGCAGCGATTGCCACGGTGCTGGCCGCGAAATTCGGCGGCGCAGCCAAGAA
>NZ_ALOU01000014.1 GCF_000292345.1 Cupriavidus sp. BIS7 | reverse complement strand
TTCTTGGCTGCGCCGCCGAACTTCGCGGCCAGCACCGTGGCAATCGCTGCCGTCAGCGTCGTCTTGCCGTGGTCAACGTGACCAATCGTACCTACGTTCACGTGCGGCTTGGTCCGCTCGAACTTTTCCTTTGCCATGTTTCAGCTCCTAATGGAATACAGTGAGATTCGATTCATTACACCGCCACGCCGGATAAGGCGTGGCGGCAAAGCTTTTACTGCTTGCCCTTGGCCGTCATCACGGCTTCGGCGATGTTCTTCGGTGCCTCAGCGTAGTGCTTGAATTCCATGGTGTACGTGGCGCGGCCTTGCGTGGCCGAGCGCAGCGCCGTGGAATAACCGAACATTTCCGACAGCGGGACTTCGGCCTTGATGATCTTGCCGCCGCCCACCATGTCGTCCATGCCCTGCACGATGCCGCGGCGGGACGACAAGTCGCCCATCACGGTACCCGTGTAGTCTTCCGGCGTTTCCACTTCCACGGCCATCATCGGCTCGAGCAGAACCGGGCTGGCCTTGCGCATGGCTTCCTTGAAAGCCATCGAGCCGGCCATGCGGAACGCGTTTTCGTTCGAGTCCACGTCGTGGTACGAACCGAACGTCAGCGTGACCTTCACGTCCACCACCGGGAAGCCAGCCAGAATACCGGACGGCAGCGTGTCGACGATACCCTTCTCGACCGCCGGGATGTATTCGCGAGGAATCACACCGCCCTTGATGGCGTCGATGAACTCGAAGCCCTTGCCCGGCTCTTGCGGTTCCAGCGTGATCACAGCGTGACCGTACTGGCCGCGGCCGCCCGACTGCTTGACGAACTTGCCTTCGACGTCTTCGGCCTTCTTGCGAATGGTTTCGCGGTAGGCAACCTGCGGCGCGCCGATGTTGGCTTCCACGCCGAATTCGCGCTTCATGCGGTCGACCAGAATTTCCAGGTGGAGCTCGCCCATGCCCGAAATGATGGTCTGGCCCGATTCTTCATCGGTACGCACGCGGAACGAAGGATCTTCAGCGGCCAGGCGGTTCAGGGCGATGCCCATCTTTTCCTGGTCAGCCTTGGTCTTCGGCTCGACAGCCTGCGAGATCACCGGCTCCGGGAACACCATGCGCTCGAGCACGATCGGGGCAGCCGGATCGCACAGCGTGTCGCCCGTGGTGGCATCCTTCAGGCCCACTGCAGCGGCGATGTCGCCGGCCAGCACTTCCTTGATTTCTTCGCGCTGGTTGGCGTGCATCTGCAGAATACGGCCCAGACGCTCCTTCTTCTGCTTCACCGGGTTGTACACGGTGTCGCCCGAATTGATCTTGCCCGAGTAGACGCGGAAGAAGATCAGCTGACCAACGAACGGGTCGGTCATGATCTTGAACGCCAGCGCCGAGAACTTCTCGCTGTCGTCAGCCTTGCGCTCGAGCTTCTTCTCGCTGTCGTCCTCGTCAGTACCCGTAACCGGCGGAATGTCCACCGGCGACGGCAGGAAGTCGATCACGGCGTCGAGCATACGCTGCACGCCCTTGTTCTTGAACGCGGTGCCGCACAGCATCGGCTGGATTTCGCAGGCGATGGTACGGTCACGCAATGCCTTGACGATCTCGGCGCGGGTCAGCTCTTCGCCGCCCAGGTACTTTTCCATCAGCTCTTCGCTGGCTTCGGCGGCGGACTCGACCATCTTTTCGCGCCATTCGTCAGCGGTGGCTTGCAGCTCGGCCGGGATGTCCTGGTATTCGAACTTCACGCCCTGGCTGGCTTCGTCCCAAATGATCGCCTTCATTTCCAGCAGATCGACGACGCCCTGGAAGCCGTCTTCAGCGCCGATCGGCACCACGACGGGCACGGGGTTGGCCTTCAGGCGGGTCTTCAGCTGGTCATAGACCTTGAAGAAGTTCGCGCCGGTACGGTCCATCTTGTTGACGAACGCCAGACGCGGCACGCGGTACTTGTTGGCCTGACGCCAGACAGTCTCCGACTGCGGCTGCACGCCACCCACTGCGCAGTACACCATGCACGCGCCGTCCAGCACGCGCATGGAACGCTCCACCTCGATGGTGAAGTCCACGTGTCCCGGGGTGTCGATGATGTTGAAGCGGTGCTCGGGGTAGTTGCCGCCCATGCCCTTCCAGAAGGCGGTGGTAGCAGCGGAGGTAATCGTGATGCCACGCTCCTGCTCCTGCTCCATCCAGTCCATGGTGGCCGCGCCATCATGCACTTCACCGATCTTGTGGTTCACACCGGTGTAGAACAGGATCCGCTCGGTCGTGGTGGTTTTACCCGCGTCAATGTGAGCCGAAATACCGATGTTACGGTAGCGCTCAATAGGAGTCTTACGAGCCACTTTAATCCTCTATTCGTCCATGAGGCGCAGAAATCTCATGACCTGCGCCCTTAACACAAACGGGCGAGATGTGTGAAAACACAGCCCGCCCGGCAACCAACAGCGTTTTTCGCGCGCCTTAGAAGCGGAAGTGCGAGAACGCCTTGTTGGCTTCGGCCATGCGGTGCACTTCGTCGCGCTTCTTCATCGCGCCACCACGGCCTTCAGCAGCTTCCAGCAGCTCACCTGCCAGGCGCAGCGCCATCGACTTCTCGCTGCGTTTCTTCGCGGCCTCGCGCAGCCAACGCATCGCCAATGCCAAACGACGCGACGGACGGACTTCGACCGGAACCTGATAGTTGGCGCCGCCCACGCGACGGCTCTTCACTTCCACCACCGGCTTCACGTTGTTGATGGCAACGGAGAACACTTCGATGGGGGCCTTGCCTGCCTTCTTTTCGATCTGGTCGAATGCGCCGTACACGATACGTTCGGCAACCGACTTCTTGCCGTCCAGCATCAGCACGTTCATGAACTTGGCAACTTCAACGTTACCGAACTTCGGATCAGGCAAAACATCCCGCTTGGGGACTTCACGACGACGTGGCATCTTCTTTCCTTTAGATTCAGTTGAGAGGCGGACAGATATTTCCGCTTCTCCGGCCACCAACTAGCTTGCCAACTGATTGGGCAAATTCGCCGGGTGACCACTTACTCGACGGCACGGCGCACGAAAAACGCTCCGTTGTACCGCCGCCTGGTGACAGCTCCATGACTTGCGCCACAGCTGTCGGATATTGCTTTGCGTAGAAGCTTAGGCAGCCTTCGGACGCTTCGCACCGTACTTCGAACGGGCCTGCTTGCGGTCCTTCACGCCTTGCAGATCCAGCGAGCCACGGACGATGTGGTAACGCACACCCGGCAAGTCCTTCACACGGCCGCCGCGAATCAGCACGACCGAGTGTTCCTGCAGGTTGTGGCCTTCACCGCCGATGTACGAAATGACTTCGAAACCGTTGGTCAGGCGCACCTTGGCGACCTTACGCAGTGCCGAGTTCGGCTTCTTCGGCGTCGTGGTGTACACGCGGGTGCACACGCCGCGACGCTGCGGGCAGTTCTCAAGCGCCGGGCTCTTGCTCTTGATGATTTCAGAGACGCGCGGCTTGCGAACCAGTTGGTTGATAGTTGGCATTGTTCAATCCAGCTTGGTTTTACAAAAACACCCCTCGGTCAGCGGGTGACCAGAGGAGCAACTACGGGTTTCGGACGGGAAAGGAGAGCGAACGCTCAGGAGGAAGGGCTGTGAAGTGACAGACTTGCCAAAGAGCGCGAGCTCGCCCGGATCCCGCTGTCGCCCTGCCCGGCTGCGAACCTGAGGTCACAAATCCGACGGGCGAGCGAAATCCAAAGCCAAAAACTCGAATCTGGCACTCTAGCAGGCGGCTTGACAACGGTCAAGCGGTATACCCGCCGTATACATAGCGGCCGCGTACCGGCCGCTATGTCCGGGCCCAGCTCAGACCGCCTGCAGGATTTCGAGGATTTCCTCGCCGTAGCGTTCGAGCTTTGATGCACCAATCCCGGGCACTTCAGCCAGTTCGTCGAGGGATTCGGGGGCGCTGCGCGCCAGTTCGGCCAGCGTGGCGTCGTGGAAGATCACGTAGGCCGGCACGCCGTGCTCGCGGGCGGCGGCGGTCCGCCAACTGCGCAGGGCTTCCCAGTTGGCCAACGTATCGGCATCCATCGTGGCGGTATGGTCGGTGCGCGCGCCTCGCGTTCCGCGCTCGCCGGACTTCCCCGGTTTGCTGACCTGCCGGCGCAATATGATCGAATGCTCACCCTTGAGCACAGCACGCGCGGATTCGCCCAGCAGCAGCGCACCGTGTCCGCCGTGGTCGATGACCAGCAGCCCCTGGGCGATAAGCTGGCGGAAGATCGCATGCCATTCGGCCACCGAGCGATCCTTGCCGATGCCGAACGTCGACACCTTGTCGTGCCCCCACTGCCGGATCTTCTCGTTGGCATTGCCGCGCAGCACGTCGACCAGATGCGTGGCGCCGAAATGCACCCGGCTGGCCTGGGCGGTCCGGTAAACGCAGGACAGCGCCATCTGGGCCTCGCGCGTGCCGTCCCAGGTAGCGGGCGGCTCCAGGCAGGTGTCGCAGTTTCCGCAGGACTCGGCCGATTCTTCGAAGTAGGCCAGAATCCGCACGCGCCGGCACCCGGCCGTTTCGCACAAACCCAGCAAGGCATCGAGCTTGGATGACGACACACGTTTGTGCGCATCGTCCGCCTCGGATTCGTCGATCATGCGCTTCTGCTGCACCACATCGCCCAGGCCGTAGGCCATCCACGCGTTGGCTGGCAGGCCGTCGCGCCCGGCGCGGCCCGTTTCCTGGTAGTACCCCTCCATGCTCTTGGGCAGGTCCAGATGCGCGACAAATCGCACGTCAGGCTTGTCGATACCCATGCCGAACGCGATGGTGGCCACCATGACGATGCCCTCCTCCTCGCGGAAGCGCGCCTGGTGAACCTGCCGCACCTGGGCGTCCATCCCGGCGTGGTAGGCCAGCGCGTTGATGCCGTGGCTGGACAGCCACGCCGCGGTGTCTTCGACCTTCTTTCGCGACAGGCAATAGACGATGCCGCTGTCGTGCCCGCCATTGCCGTTCATGTGCTCGGCCTTGATGAAGGCAAGCAGCTGCTGGCGCGCGTTGTCTTTTTCGACGATGCGATAGCGAATATTGGGGCGGTCGAAGCTGGAAATAAACACGCGCGCGTCGTCCAGCGCCAGGCGCTCGACGATCTCCTGGCGCGTCAGCGCGTCGGCCGTGGCCGTCAATGCGATGCGCGGCACGCTGGGAAAGCGCTCGTGCAGGACCGATAGCTGGATGTACTCGGGCCGGAAATCGTGGCCCCATTGCGACACGCAGTGCGCCTCATCGATCGCGAAAAGGCCCACGCGTGTGCGCTCGAGCAGGTCGAGGAAGCGCGGCGTCATCAGCCGCTCTGGCGCCACATAGAGGATTTCGAGGCGCCCGGCCAGCAAGTCGCGCTCGACTGCCGAGGCCTCGCTGCTGCTCAAGGTCGAATTGAGCACCGCGGCGCGCACACCCGCCTCTGTCAATGCCGCAACCTGATCCTGCATCAGCGCGATCAACGGCGATACGACGATCCCCACACCCTGCCCTGCCTGCTGACGCAGCAACGCCGGAATCTGATAGCAGAGCGATTTGCCACCGCCGGTGGGCATCAGCACCAGACAGTCACCGCCGTCTGCAACGTGATCGATGATCTCCCCCTGCCGGCCACGGAAAGCGTGGTAGCCGAAGACTTCTTTGAGGATCGCCAGGGCGCGCGACATGGGACAGCGGGAATCGGAAAGCCGGGAAAGGCGTAACCATACCACTAAGGTCCGGGCTGGCCCGCATCGAACCATCGCTGCGTGGCATGCATGTCAACACGCGGCAACAAGGTCTTTGCGCAATCGGATGCCAATTGCCCCAGCACAAGATGCGGGCTGCGCATCGGCCATAGGATGACCCGAGCCGCGCATTCGACGCGGGCATTGGTCAGCGAGTCCTCACAGTAATGCAGCACCACGCCTTCAGCTTGCCGATTGCAATTACGCGCGACGGTGCCGAACCCTACAAGCGGCAGATCATGCGCCAGATCGAGTGGCTGATCGTGTCGGGCCGGCTGCAGCCCGGTAACCGCCTACCCTCGATTGCCTGCCTGATGGGAATGCTGCGTGTCTCACGCAACACGGTGGTCGGCGCTTATGAAGGACTGACCGACGCCGGCCTTCTGCGCGGCGAGCCGGGCCGGGGGTTCTTCGTCGCCACCGATACGCCGCGCCTACCCTCGCTGCCCGCGGCTGGACAGACAGCTTTGATGGCCGCCGCGCCAACGCGAAAGTTCGGTGATACCGGCGTGGCGCTGCGTACTCCGGGCATCCATGCGGTTCCGCCCGCCTCTCCGGTGCGCTTCGACTTCAAGATCGGGCGCCCCGCCCCGGACGCCTTCCCGGCGCGACGCTGGGCCAGCCTGGCGAACCCTCTGTTGCGCCACATGGGCCACGCGCTCACCGAGTACACCCCAGCCGAAGGACTCTGGGGGCTGCGCGTACAGATCGCGGACTATCTCGCTGCCACGCGCGCACTGGCCGTCGACCCCGCACAGATCGTCATCGTTGCCGGTGTGCAGGAGGCGCTGCACCTGCTTGCCGCGCACCTCGTCCGCCCCGGCGGCCACGTCGTCATGGAATCCCCCGTCTATGCCGGCTTCTGCAATCTGCCATCACTGGCAAGCGCCACGCAGACAGCCGTGCCGGTGGACACTCAGGGGCTAAACACCGACGCGCTTCCCGAGGCGCCCGTGCAGTTGGTCTACACAACGCCATCGCACCAGTATCCGCTTGGCTACACGATGTCGATCAGCCGTCGACGCGCATTGCTGGCCTGGGCTGCGCGCGTCGGGGCCTGCGTGATTGAAGACGATTACGATGGGGACTTCTCCTACGACGGCGCGCCCCTGCCTCCACTGATGACGCTCGATCCCGAGCGTGTGGTCTACCTGGGCACCTTCTCCAAGGTGCTGGGCCCGGGTCTTCGGCTCGGCTTCATGGTGTGCCCGCCGGGGCTGGCAGAGGCGGTCGCGCATCGGAAGGCGCTGCTGAACCACGGATGCCCGTGGCTCGAGCAGGCAGTGCTGGCCCGATTGATCGAGTACGGCGACTACAGCCGGCACCTGTACAAATTGCGCCAGCGATACCGTGTGCAGCGCGACACGCTGCTGACAGGCTTGCGCGCCATCTGGGGCGATGATTGCCGGATCAGCGGGATTGCCACGGGCATGCATGTCGCCCTGCACCTGCCGGCCGAAGGCCCGCGCGCCACCGACATTGCACGATACGCGCTGGCCAGCGGCATCCGAATCTACCCGCTGGCGGACGCCGGATGCGGGCAGGCTTCGGCGAAAACTGATCGTGTCGTGCTGCTGGGCTATGCCTCGCTGACAGCCAGCCAGATCAGCGAGGCCATGGGCCTGCTCAAATCTGCGCTGGCTGCCCGGGTCGGGAGCCTCTCACCGGAGGCCACCTCAGCCTGATGGTTCAGCGCAAAGGTGTCTTCGTGCCGAAGTACCGAGACAGCGCACCGATGGTGGCATCGTCGAGCGGCTCTGCCATCGGCCGCATCACCGGGTCCTGGCGGCGGCCAGTCTTGAAGTCGTGCAGCTGCTTGGCCAGGTACTCGGGCTGCTGCCCGGCCAGGTTCGGATACAGCCCGACGCTGCTGATGCCGTCAATGCCATGGCACGAGGCACACAGCGGCAGGATCGCGGACACCTTCTCATCGAGCTTCGTGGTCTCGGCGCAAAGCCCTCCCGAAAGCATCAGCAATGCAAGCGTGGCGGCGCTGCGGTTCAAGCGGAAATCGATCATGGCAGTCGCTCCCCATCAGTGCTTGCGTGTGGGCGGCAAACCCACGGAAATCCATTGCGTCCGGGCGCGCGAGAAGATGCCCGCCGGGCTTTCCATCTTGTGCTCGGCCACCAGTTCCAGCGTCTTGCTGTCGTAGATACGAACCCGGTCACCGTAGTAGCCCGCGCTCACGTAGAGATACTTCCCATCACGCGAGTACTCCGGAAAGAACGCATGGCCTCCGGCATCGAGCGTGCGTACAACCTCGAGCGACTGCTTGTCGATAAGCTGGATCAGCGAAGCCTTCTTGTCCTTGCTGACGATATCGACCGCAACATACGGCGCATCGGGGTGGGCCGCCGGCGACTCCGTGGGGCCGGCCACCGGGATGTTCTTCACCACCGAGAAATCGCTGGTATCCCAGACCGTTACCACGTCACCCTTCTCGCATTGGCCGATGTTGGTACCGAACGCGAGCATCCGGCCGCCAACCGGCGTCACCGCGCCGGAGCCAACGTGGGGCTGGCAGCCCGCGGGAATATCGCGGGCCACCTTGTCTTCCTTGAGATCGATGGCGACGATCTTGTTGTCGCCATAGGATGCAACCATCGAATACCGTCCATCGGGCGTCAGGAAGGTGTCGTGCAGCATGCGGCCGACCGCCTCCAGCCTGGTGACAGGCATGCCCTCCCGATCCGGGTCGACGATCCAGATCTGCCCGGCCTGTCGCAGCGTCAGCGCAAACTTGTTGTTGATCCGGCTGCCGATCACTGGCCCACCGGCCGACTGAATGAACTTGCCATCAGGGTCCCTGCCCTCCAGGCGCAGATACTTCACGGGCTCCAGCGTGTCTGCCTTCAGGATCACGACGAGGTTCGGCACAAACGAGCTTGCTGCCAGCCACTTGCCGTCGTTCGATACGGCGATGCCCGGTCCGGTCAAGCCGGTGCGAATCTTGCGCACAACCTTGAGCGAGTACAGGTCGATCTTGTAGACATGGCCGTCATCGCTCTTGAGCCACGCCCACCGTTGGTCAACCGGGCTGAACTCCATGATGTGAGGCGCGACAGGCGTAGCAATCTCGCCAACTATCCTGTTCGTCCTGCCATCGAGGAATACCGTCTTCGCGTTATCCGCGCCGGTACCGCGCCCATAGCGTCCGCGTGCCATGACCACCATCAAGTCGTAGACGGATTCGATCGCATAGCTCGGTTTCGATGGAAGCGTGGTTTCGTCGACCAGAACTTCAAGACTGTCGCGAATCTGTTGCATCGACCATTCCGGCCGGCCTACGGGTTGCGTGTGGATGTACTGCGCCAGCAGGCGAATGTCCGCGTCCGCCAGACGGGAATGGAACGGCGGCATCAGGGTGTCGGGGATGCCGGTCATGATCGTGCCACGCAACGCGGCCTCGCTCTGGACGAGCCTGTCCTTGTGCAAGGCGGGCCCAACGTAGCCACCCCGGCTGGCCGAATGGCATACCGCGCAGTTGGCCTGGTACAGCGCATCCGCACGCTTCAGGTCTTCAGCGGTCATCGCTAGCAGCGCGCCCGAGGCGCTGGTCAAGAATGCCGCAACTATGGTCCTCGCGAGCATCGTCTGATACCTCCCTGGTCAGTCATCCAAACAGCGATGCATCCAATGTGCCATCGGAAGCTTCTGCGAGAGGGGGGATGCCATTGGAATTGTGATGGGCACGGTTGCGTTGAATCGATCTGTACGCCGAACCGGTAGGCCGACTCAGGCGCGTAGCTGATGCGTGTGCCTTCACCGAAAGATGGCGAAGCTGCCGCGTGTCATCAAAGAACTCAGAAATTGCCTGACCGCGTCATATTTCAATAATTGATGATTGCGCACAGAATGACCTCGAGACTCCAATTTGAAGTTTCTTCGTCGCGCGAGGACAGCAATGAACAGCTGGCAAGACCATCTCAATTGCATTAGCGTACGAGCCGCATCAGAGCAAGAGGTTCTGGACAAGATTACGTCCGCCGCCAGGCTGCTCGGCTTTGAGATCTGCGCCGAATCGTTGTCGGCACGAAGCAATGCGCTTCTGCACATTGCCCAGGCCTTTGGCCTTAGCAGCAGCGCGACGCCGCACCCGAATTCAGAAAGCGGCCGACGCGAGAACACACTTCTCAGAATCGGTCGGTTGTTTCGGAGGAACGGGAGACTGGATCAACGCGAGATCAGAGAGTCCTGGTTTGCCTGCGTCGCACTTCTGGCGCTCGCGCGCGAGATCACTGTGCGTCATCCGCAGGAACGCCTTTCACCACTGACAGAACGCGAACGCGAGGTACTGCGGCGTGCGGCCGAAGGTAAAACATCAGCGGAGATTTCGCGCCTGCTTTCCGTGTCCGAGCACACGGTGAATTTTCATATCCGCAATGCAGTCGTCAAACTGGATGCTCCGAACAAGACGTGTGCCGTTGTTCGAGCTACTCGACTCGGCTGGCTATGAACGTGCGCATCTTTGCGCTTCCGCAAAAACACCGTCGCACCTACCAGATCTGCTAGTTGTTGTAGCTAGATTGTTTTGCTGAAATTCTGACAAACTTCCGACAAGGAACAAGTCAGCATGATCAGCAACTCTCTCTCTTCGCGACCCGTCGCGTTGATCAGCGGTGGGTCACGCGGCATCGGCCAAGGCATATCCCTGGCACTTGCCAACGCGGGCTACGCCATCGCCTACTGCTACAGCAAGGTCAGCGACTCTTCCCTGGAAACGCTCTCGCAACTGACTGACGCGAACCTTCCTGCGATGGCACTTGAGTGCGACGTTTCAGACAGCACCGCCTGCAACGCATTCGTCGCCGCAGCGCTTTCCCGCTTTGGCCGAATCGACGTACTGGTCAACAACGCGGGAGTTACCCGCGATGCTCCGCTCGCAACGATGACCCAGGATGCATGGGACACCGTCATCGACACCAATCTGACCGGCACCTTCAATCTCTCCCGCGCGGTTGTCTTCCATTTCATGAAGCAGAAGTCGGGGGTGATCATCAACCTCTCGTCGATTGCCGGCGTGTATGGCAATGCCACGCAGACCAACTATGCGGCTTCGAAGGCAGGCATGATCGGATTCACGCGCTCCCTTGCCAAGGAAGTTGCCCGATTCGGCATTCGCGTCAATGCGGTCGCGCCCGGCTTTATCGAGTCCGACATGACCGCGCGCTTGCCATCGAGCGTCGTTGCTGCCGCCCTGACCCAGATCCCGATGCGGCGATTCGGCACGGCCGCGGAGGTGGCATCCATGGTCCGCTATCTCGCCTCTCCGGACGCCGCCTATGTCACTGGCCAGGTATTCCAGATCGACGGCGGCATGGTCATCTGAGTGCGCGTGACCAGCATGGCAACCTTCTCCGCTCCCATCGCACGTGGAATTCGTTCATTCCGCTCGTGCACGCAATACGCACCGTGCGATTGGCAGTTCGTCTGGCAATTTGCCGCCGACGACGAGTGTTTTCGCGGACATTTCCCGGGCCACCCGGTACTGCCCGGCGTATTCCTGCTTGAAATGGCAATACGGGCGGCCGAGTACGCGCTGGAACAGGCTGCAATGCCGGGCCACCAGATCCGCAGCGTTTCAAGGCTGCGCTTCGTGAACCCCATCCTGCCCGGAGACACGTGCGTCCTGCGATTGCACTGGGAAGACCCCGAGCAAATTCAAATCGCCTTCACAAAGGCCGGCACCAACGTCGCGCATGGCGTGATCGGCATCGGCGAACCGGATCGAGGCGCGTTTCGGAAGCACACCGGCTCTGCACCGGCCATCGCCCGCGACGGTGTCCTTCCCGTTGAAGTGCTCCCGCATCGCTACCCCATGCTGCTGGTCGATGGCTTTGCCCTGGACAGATGCGACAAGGATCGCGCCACTGCCTACAAGAACGTCACCATCAACGAGCCCTGCTACCGCGACGCCGGACATGACACGGGCGCGGGCGAGTTGGCTTACCCACCGGCCTTGATCGTGGAATCGTTCGCACAGGGTGCCGGACTGCTGCTGTCCCGCAGAGGCTTCCTCGGCTCCGGGTCATCACAGCCATCGTTGATGTTGTTCGGAGAGTTCCGCGATATTCAGTTCGGCTCAAATGCGCTGCCAGGAGATCAACTGCGTCACGAGATCCAGCTCACGAGCGTTGGTCGCAATATCGCGCATCTGGCGGGAGTGTCGTGCGTCGAAGACCGGATCGTTGCCAGCTTCGGCTCACTGATGGCTTTCAGCATCTCCGCTGGTGCTGTGCCGCGCGGGGAGGTCTCCCGATGAATGGCACGCAGGAGATCCACATCGCGGGCGTGGGCGCCATCAGTGCTGCCGGCCAGAGCACCGCAGCCTTTTGGGAAGCACTGTTCGATCCACCCAACGGACCGGACCAAAACGCCATTCCCTTTCCACCCGCCCAGAGTAAGGCGTTGCGCCACGCCTACCGGATTCCGGCGTCCGCCGGGCAGGTCGATGACTTCGACGCGTTGGCGCGTGCTGCAATCGTTGAAGCGCTGCAGGACGCGCAGCTTCGCGGCATCGCCCCGCACCGCGGCATCACCGGACTGGCGCTCGGCACGGCTGCTGGCGATACGAGGACGGTCGAGCAGATGCGTGCCGATGGCATTGCATACGCGTTTGCCGGCAGCAATCCATACCGGACGATCTCCACACTGCCGGACACGCTGCCCGCGACAATCGACGGACCATGCTTCGTGAACGCCAACGCGTGCACGGCCGGGCTATACGCCGTCGCCCACGCTGCGCAGCTGCTTCTGGCAGGCCAGGCGGATACGATGATCGTGCTCGCGTTTGATTGTCTGTCTCGTGTCAGCCAGGCCGGCTTCCAGCGCATGAATGCGCTCGACCCCGATCGCTGCCGCCCATTCGACAAGCGGCGTCGCGGCACCGTTCTCGGCGAAGGCGCTGCAGCCGCGGTACTCATCCGGCGGCCTTCTGAGACATCGGAAGCGAACACCTATTGCCGCATATCCGGCATAGGTCTCAGTTGCGACGCCTATCACCCTACCGCACCTCACCCAGACGGCCGCGACATCGCACGCGCCATTGATCTGGCGCTGCGCAGCGCGCGGACATCACCTGACGAGATCGACTTCGTCGTCCCGCATGGAACAGGCACCGAGACCAACGATCGGATCGAGGCCGAGGCATTGGCCAACGTTTTCGGCGGCAATGCGGCGATACCACCGCTGCTGTCGATCAAGGCCCACATCGGTCACACCGCAGGAGCATCGGGGATGTTCTCGCTGCTCGCGGCCACTTACGCGCTGGCACGTCGTCAATTGCCGGCAGGCGGTCGGTGCGAGCAGCCTGATCCGGCGATTCCAATACGCATGACGGCGCCTCTGGCGCAGAAGCATTCGCTGCGCGCGCTCGTCCAGGCCAGCGCGTTCGGTGGCAACAACGTGGCGCTGGTTCTGCAGGGAGCCTCAGCGTGACCAACATCTATCTGGAATCGCATGGTGTGATCGCGCCCGGAATCTTGTCGGTTGAGGACATTCCGAAGACGACCAGCCGTCCCGCCTCAGCGCACACCGTCGATTGGTTCGAGGCGTCGCGCAATGCGCGCGCCGCTCGTCAGCGCTACTGGAGCGATAGCGCCCGCTACGCATTTGCCGCAGCGGCGTGCTGCACTACCGGGCCTGCAGACCGGCCCGAGCGGCTGGCCATCTGTCTTGGCACGTCTGTTGCCGACTACGCAGCACGCGACGACATGGACAGAACTGTGCTCACCGATGGCGGCGATGCGCTGAACGCTGTCAGCACGCCGAGTTTTTCCGCGAACATGGCTGCCACACGGGTGGCCGTCGCACTTCAGGCTCGCGCTTTCTGTTCCACGTTCACTTCGCCGTTCTTGTCGGGATTCGAGGCGTTATGGTTCGGCATACATGCGATTCGTGCCGGACATGCTGACAACGTCATCGCTATTGCAACCGAGGAAGCGCTCCCGATCGATACCGGCGACGACGTACTGCCAGGAGCCGTAGCACTGCGTCTGGCGAATGATGAATCAGCCTGGCCCTGCCGCCGTCTGGCAACGCTCTGCTGGGGCCGCGCGGCATCGCCTCGCGATCTTGGCCGGCGGCTCTTGCAAGGGCTCGGGCAATTCGCTGTAACGGCTTCCCCAACCGTCATCGTTATCGCAAACGCCCACGACGAATCTGCGGCGCCCCTTGTCCTCGCGTTGCCACGGGTACTCGGCACTAACGTCGAGGTGAGCACATGCACAGGCCCCGGCGCTCTGGCACCGATGCTTTCTGCGCTTCCCGCACTTCTAAGTGACGCACCAATTCTTCTCGTGGCCGTTCATGAGCGCCGATTCCTGGCGTTCGTCTGCGGCCGTTTTTGAAATTCTTCCGCCCAACCAGGAGCTCAACATGACTTCATCCGACCGCATCACGACCATCAAGCAAATCGTCGCCGAGATCCTCGAAATCGATCCAGCCGAAATGACGATGACGAGCTTGTTCAAGGAGGATCACGACGCAGACTCACTGCGCGCCATCGAGATTCTCGCCAGCCTTGAGAAAGCGTTCCGCCTGGAGATCAGGCAGGATGCCCTGGCACGGATGGTGAACCTGCAGGGCGTCTGCGAGGTGGTCGACGAAGCTGCGTCGAAGACGGCCTGACGCGTCACGGAGACCATCATGCGACGCGTCGTCATAACAGGCATGGGTGCCGTCAGCAGCATCGGCATGGGCGTCCAGGCCTTCGCCAAGGCACTACGCGCGGGTACGTGCGGCGTGTCGGATATTCGATCATTCGACACCACGGGATTCGCGAGTCACCGTGGCTGCGAAGTGCAGCAGTTCGTGCCGAGCGACTGGATCACGGGAATCGACCCAGCCACAATCGGAAGTAGCGCCCAGTTCGCGGTGGCAGCCGCCGGCATGGCTATTCGTGACAGCGGTATCAGCGCCGCACAGCTTGCGGATGGCCGCTGTGGCGTTTCGATCGGCACCACGGATGGTGAATCCCAGATCATCGACCAGCTGACGGAGCAGGCGGTGCGCGGAGGCTACGCCTCCATCGACACCGCCCTGGTCCGGCAGGTGCCATCGCATCACATCTCGTTTGCCATCGCTCGTGCGTTCAAGCTGCGCGGCGGCGTCATGACCATCCCCACGGCGTGCTCGGCCGGCAACTATGCCATCGGGTACGCGTACGACTGCATCGGCCTGGGCGACAGCGACGTCATGCTCTGCGGTGGCGCCGACTCGGTCTGCCGGAAGACGTTTGCGGGCTTCTACCGGCTAGGCGCCATTGCCCCATCTCTGTGCCAGCCGTTCGACAAGAACCGCAAGGGACTCCTTACCGGAGAAGGCGCAGGCGTGCTGCTGCTCGAGTCGCTTGACAGCGCGCTGGCCCGGGGCGCACGCATCTATGCCGAGGTGCTCGGCTATGGATTGACTTGCGATGCCGAGCACATGGTCGCGCCCAATCAGGACAGCATTGCACGGTGTATCCGGCTGGCCCATCGGAATGCAGGCGTGGACGCCAGCGAGATCGACTACATCTGCGCACACGGCACCGGCACGATTGCCAACGACATCACGGAATCGGGAGCAATTGCTGACGTATTCGGCCAGCACAAGCCACCGGTGTCGTCGATCAAATCAATGATTGGCCACACCATGGGGGCAGCGAGCGCACTGGCAAGCATTGCCTGCGCCGTTGCCATCGACTCGGGCTTCCTGCCCGCCACGATCAACCACGATACGACGGACGATCGCTGCGACGTCGACTGTGTGCCGAACCATTCCAGGCCCGCGAACCTGCGCATCGTGCAGAACAACGGCTTCGCATTTGGCGGCAACAACGCCATCACCATTTACGGGCGCCATGAAACAAGACACCACTGAACCGTATCCCGGCCCAACCCGGGCGCCTCGCCGCATCACCATCACTGGCTGGCAGTCCATCTCCGCCATGGGCGTGGGTGCCGATGCCTTGCGCCATCATGGCCAGCCGATTCCACAGATGCCGGCACCCGAGGGGGACTACCCGGCAGACGTCAGGTATCGCGCCGCCAACCTCGATCTGGCCGGGCTGATCGGCGAGAAGGGGATTCGCAACATCGACCGCATCACCGGGCTTGCACTCGGCACAGCGCAGCTGCTGCGCGGCGATCTCGGACCGTATTCCGGCGATCCAGCGGAACGCGTCGGATTTGTCATCGGCACCAGCACGGGAAGCATCCGAAGTTCCAGCGACTTTACGCGCGATTCACTCGTGCAGGACCGGCCCTTCCGCGTCAATCCGGCCCGGTTTCCCAACACCGTCATGAATTGCGCGGCGGGTCAGTGCGCCATTCGATTCAAGGCCCGTGGGGTCAATGCCACCATTGCCGGCGGCAGGCTGTCCGGCCTGCTGGCGCTGCACTACGCTTCGCAGATACTCCGCCGTGGTTACGCCGACTGCCTGCTTACCGGTGCGGTGGAGGAGATGAGCCCACAGATGGCCTGGGCGCATCGTGCCTTGATGCACCAGGGAAAACGTAACGATGTGGCGCTTGGCGAAGGCTGCGGCATGTTCGTACTCGAACCACGAGTGACCGATGGTTTCGAGATTGCCGCATTGTGCTATCGGCACTATTACGACCCCGCTACGGGCGATCCCCGGCAAGGTGCTCTCGACTGTATCCGGGACGCACTGCAACAGGCCGGAATGGATTCTGGCGACCTGACCGACTGCTGCCTGTGCGGTGGCGCCGAACCCCTTGCTGCGGATAACGAGCGGCGTGCGGTGGATGCCCTGCGCGCACCCGGTCTCACGGTCCACGACACCATTCTGAGCGAGCAGTTCGGCGACACGTACAGCGCCACATTCGCGCTTGCCCTCTGCCACCTGCTCTCGCATCTGGAAGCACGGGCACACGACATCGCTTCGCCCGCTGGAATGGTTCTGGCCACCACCGAAACCGGCCACGTCGGCTGCATGATCGTGCGCAAGGTGGGCCCGCACTCTGGGGAATCGCGATGACCTGCGTGATTACCGGCTCCGCCATGACGACCAGCGTTGGCGCCGACAAGGCCGCGTGCTTCGAAGGCCTCTGCTCCGGACGCTCCGGCCGCAAGGCGCTGCAATCGTTCACCTCCACTCACTTCAACGTCCAGCATGCCTACGAGATCGCCGACCGACCGGACGGCATCGACCGCCCGCTGCGGGCGTCCTCCCTGTTGTGCAAGGCCATCGCGTCAGCGGTACATGAAGCGCGCCTGCCGGAGAACAGCCGCGCGGTCATAGTCGTGGGCACCGGCTTGCGCGAGCTACGCAGCCTGGAACTGTTCTGGACCGACGGCCTGCCCATGTCGATCGACCAGTTGCATTTCGAAGCGGCTGTACAACAGCATCTGGGGGTCGATTACCCCGTCGTCACTCTCGCAAATGCCTGTTCGGCCTCGAATTTTGCATTGGCCGTGGCCGAGGACTTCCTGCGTGACGGCGCGTTCGACTATGCCATCGTCGGTGGTTGCGACACCGTTACGAAAAGCATGTTCGGGCTTCTCGATCACGTGAATCCCGTTCGACCTGATGCTGTGCGGCCGTTCGATCGAGACCGGCAAGGCGTGCTGATGGGCGACGGCGCCGCCGCCGTGGTGCTGGAGCGTCAAGACGGCGCATTGGCACGCGGTGCGAAAGTGCTGGCCACGCTGCGCGGCGTGGGCACCAGTTGCGATGCCTGGCACGAGACCGCGCCCGACGCGGCCGGAATCATGCGCGCGATGCAGGATGCCTACCAGCGAGCAGCTGTCTCGCCGCATGACATCGATATCGTCATGGCTCACGGAACGGGCACCCAGTTGAATGACAAGGCCGAGGCGGTCGCCATGCAGCAGGTCATGCAAGAGATGGCCTCTCATCCGCGAATCTCCGCAATCAAGTCGATGACCGGACACACCTCCGGCGCGTCGGGGCTGGTGGGCGTGGTCACGGCCATCGAAGCGCTCGACAGCGGGCTTCTGCCACCCACCATCGGCCTGGAACACCTGATGCCAGAGGCCAGGTCGATGAATATCGTCAATGAAAGTGTCCCCATCAACGCGGAGCTGGCGCAGGTCAACGCGTTCGGCTTTGGTGGTGTGAACGCTGTTGCCATCCTGGAGCGAGGATCATGATCCAGTCCAAGCCTTCGGTAGTCGTCACCGGCGCGGGCTGGGAGATTCCTGCCTTTCATGGTCACGCCACGCTCTCCGACGCACTGGCCGCCGGGCCCGCGTCGGAGGCTCTGTTCGATCCCGCGCTGCAGCTTGGAAAAAAGGGCCTCCGCTACAAGGAGCGCGCCACGCTGCTTGCACTTTGCGCATGCAGCCAAGCACTCGCCGATGCCGGCTTTTCCGACGCATCAGGCCAACCGCTGGGCGATGCCGAGTTTGGCGTTGTCGTGGCCACGAACACCTGCAACCTGGATACCGTCTGCCGCGCCGCGGAGATCATTCGCCGCGAGCACGTCAATGCCACCAGCGTGATGGACCTTCCCAATGCATCGAGCAACGTGGTGTCTGCCGCCATTGCCATTCGCTTTGGCCTGGGTGCCATCAACCTGACAGTCTGCTCGGGCGCTTCTGCGGCAATCGACGCACTGGTTCTGGCCTCCAATGCCATCCGCAACGGGCGCGCCAGACGCATGCTCGTGGTAGCCGTGGAAACAGACGGGCCTGCCGTGCGCAGCCTTCTCGCCGGACAACGATCGGTTAATGACGAAGGGGATGCCGCCGTGCTCGATTCTGCGGCAGCGGTGGTTCTCGAGGGCACCTCCGGCGACGCGTCGCGCGGCGTGGCCAGAATGGGCGACTACGCCTTTGGCCGCGCAGATTCGAGCGGAACTCCCGATCTGCATGGCCTGCTGGCCAGGCTTTCGCCCAAGCGAAGCTACGTATCGCGCAGCCATCTGCATCGGACGAACATGCCGGCGTGGCTTGAGCCGGAGCATATGTCGATCGACATGGGCCCGCTCACCGACCGAACATACGGCTGCAGCCCGCTTCTGGCGCTGGTTCACCATTGCGAACAGGCGCGAGCCGGCACACCAAGCGCCCGAAGCGGGGCGATGATAGTCAGTGGGCCGGGCTGGGGCGATGGACGTTGCAGCGCCATGGCCATCGAGCCACAGGGCATCGCGTCATGACTGCGGAATCCACGCGCATAGACGGCTACACGCTCGACTTCCACGCCTGCGGCCCGGTCGATGCCCCCCAGGTGGTGTTCGTACACGGCATGATGGAATCCGTCGACGTCTGGCACCCACTTGTTCAGCAACTCTCGGCGCGCTACCGATGTATCGCACTGGCCATGCCTTGGAACGGCCAGCAAGACGGCTTGTGGGGAAGCGTTCTGGCGCCAGAGCAATGGCTTTCCGAAGGCGTAAGGCGCTTCGACATCCAGCCCGATGCCTGGATCGCCCATTCATTCGGTGCAAGCACGCTCGTGAGCCTGCTTGCAAAGGATCGAACGTTTCCCGGAGCGACGGCACCCGCCTCCCTGATATCGCCGTTCTACGCACCATCGCGCCGTGGCGTTACCTGGCACTTGCTAAAGCGCTACATCGACGAGTTCCCCGCGTTCGTCGAGCAGAGCATCCTCGCTCGCACTTCGAGGACGCTGTCGCCCGACGTGCTCACCCGAATGACAAGAGCCGCGTGCGAGAGCTTCGGCAGCCATGCCTGGATCGAGTTCTGGCGGCTGTTCTCGTCAATGCCATTCCTTTCGCTGCACCCCATACGGCAGCAGGCACTTGTCATCACCGGCGCCGATGACCTTTGCTCCCGGCTGTCCGACGTCACGAAACTGGCCACCGACCTTCCCGCCGCCACGCTCGACGTAGTCCAGGACGCGGGGCATTTCCTGATCAGCAGCCGTCGCCAGGCAATCGTCGAGAAGACCGAGCAGTTCCTGGCCGCTCATTGCCCAACGCCAACCGGCCTCTGCGCCGCGCGCGGTACCGGCACCGAACCATCCCATTTCATGGAGGTAACCCTATGACTCAGCAAACTCCGGCAAACGCGACCTTCAACCGTACGCGCACGCAGATCAAGCCGCGCTTCGAGGGGTGCAACATCTGCGCCTGGATTGGCTTCAAGCACGTCATGTACTGTGTAGAGGAAGCTGTTCTTGAACACTTCCGCGCGCACGATATGGGCCCGCGCCAGTTGTACGAGCAGAAGGGTCTGTGCCTGGAGATCGTTGATTCAAGCGTGCGCATCCTGCATGCATTGCACATTGATGACCTGGTAGACATCGAGGTCGAGCCGGATGCCAAGGCTCCCCCCGGTGCGCTCAGGGTTGCCGTTACCGTGACGGTGCCGCGCGAAGGCAAGCCACTCAAGGCCGTGACCGGGACCGTGGATGTCGTCTTCCGCCTCGATGACAGCGTCGTCACCGCTCAACCTGCAGCGGGTGACCCACAGCTGGCGCCATACACCTGTTCGCGTATCGTGCGCGGCCAGCCTCGCAACATTCCAGATGCCGGTCTGGCAACCGCACGGCAACCCGGCGCGATACCGCCAGATGTGCGACACGCCCTGGCCCCTGACAACGCCAACTGCTTCGTCTGGCAATGGCGGGTTCCCTACTTCTACTGTCATTACAACGACCGGCTCCAGCACTCGGGCTACCTGCGGCTGATGGAGGAAGTGCTCGATCTCTTCGTGGCCGAGCGAGGCATCTCCATCCGTACATTGCTGACCAAGAAACGGTGGATTCCCGTGGTGCCACAGGCCAGCCTGCAGATCCTGCAGGAAGCCATGATGGAGGAGACGCTCTACACGGTCTTCACGGTGGAAGACATCTTCAAGGACACCACTTACCGGTCGCGCATGGACTGCTACGTGGAGCGCAACGGCGAACTGGTTCACACGGCTACCGGAGTCATCACCCACGGCTACGCCGCCGTGGATGGCCGTCGCGACTGGTCGCTGGTGACGTTTGATGAGGAGGTTTCGAACGCGCTGCGCGCCGGCGGCCGTCAGGCAGCAGGCTAAGGAGGGCAAGCCGTGCGAGCCACTCCAGTCTTCTACTTTTCGCTGCGCAGTCCCTACTCGTGGCTGGCGCTGCATGATCTGCGGCAAGCAGATCCCAAGCTCCTCGCCCAACTGCGTCTGGTGCCATTCTGGGAGCCGGACGCCGAGTACCAGGCTCAGCTTGGCCAGTCGGGCCAGGCCTTCCTCTACAGCACGATGTCGCGCGAGAAGCATCTCTACATCCTCAGGGATGTCGCGCGGCTGGCGGCCAGGCGCGGGCTGCGCCCCACCTGGCCGCTAGACGCTTCGCCGAACTGGGAGGTACCACATCTGGCCTGGGTGCTCGCCGATGCGGCAGGAAAGGGGCTGGACTTTCTCGTGCGGGCAACGCATGCGCGCTGGCATGAAGGGCTGGATATCTGCGATCCGGAGATAGTTGCCCGAATTGCCTCGGAACTCGGGCTCGACCCCGATTCACTTGCCGGCGCGCAAACCAACGCTGCGGCGCGCGAGTCAGGCCTTGCACACCTGAAATCCTGCATAGATGCGGGCGTGTTTGGCGTGCCGTACTTCACCGTCGGCCGGAACGCATTCTGGGGGATCGACCGCCTGAACGAGTTCCTTGCCGCCATCAACGAAACACCGCGCCTCACTGGCGCCACCGACATGCGCACCGGTAACGCCCCACGCGCATCCACCATATTCGACCATGCCGGAGGCTGCGGCTAGGAGCCCTCATGGCCGTGAAGCCTCCATTTGCGTGTGGCCGCCCTACACCGGTCCGTTGGCTTCGCGTCGATCAACTCGGAAGGAACTCGTGCCGGTATCGATGACATGACCAGACTCGCAGACATTTCGCAACAACCTCAGGACGCCACGTCGCACGAAACGCTGTACGTGAGCGGTGGCGACCTATTTTCGCTGGGACACTACCCTGGCAATCCGATTTATCCCGGCGTGCTGCTACTGGACCATCTGCTCCAGCTTTCGGTCAAGCTGACCAGTCGCACCCTTGGCATGGCCGCCAGCGCCAAGGCCGTCGATCGCATTCAGTTTCTGGCCCCTGTACTGCCCGGTGACGTGGTGAGTCTCGACGCATCCATCAAGGCCATGGATGCGGGTTCGGCAACCGTCACGGCAACCGCCAGCGTTCGCGGAGAGATCCACGCCAGGGCGACCATTACCTGCGGATGTACCCCACCCGCCGCTGAGCCTTTGCCGAGCCTGGACATGCCAGACGCAGCGCAAGCGCTGTCGCATCGCGATATTGCCCGTGTACTGCCGCACCGCTATCCATTTCTTCTGCTCGACAGGATTCACACCTACAGGGCAGGCGCCAGTATCCGCGCAAGCAAAGTCATTCACCGCGACTCGCCGCTGCTGGGACGCAATGCGCCCGCCAACTATCCGTCCGGGCTTGCCATCGAATCTCTCGGACAGGCGGGCATCGCGCTCTGCTTCCTGAGCAGGAGCGATGTCTCGCCGGCGGACATCCTGCTAGGCGCCATCAGCGGCGTAGAACTGCTCCGCCCCATTCCGTTCGACACCGTGCTGACACTCGAAGGGCGGATCGAGCGGCTTCTGGACAACGCCATGGTGCTCAGCGGTGCGGTACTCGTCGGACAGGAACCCGTCATTCGTGTGGGCAACCTGGTGGCGATGATCGACCAGCGGCACGCGCCAAATTCCAACACCTGAATATTGCAACCGGAGAAACGTCAATGCGTATCGATGGCATTTCGTTCATTCCTGCCTCGCGCAAGATGACCAACTCGGACATCCTTGAGGAGATTCGTCAGCTGAGCGAACCCGGCTTCAAGGGCGATCTGCAGCAGGCACTCAACTATATTCAGTGGATGCTGGAGGAGATCGGCTCCCGCACGCGCTATTGGTTCAGCGAAGGCGAACGGCCACTGGAACCCATGCTGAAAGCCTGCAATGAGGCGCTTGAACAGGCAGGGTGCCGCCCAAACGACGTGGATCTGCTGATCTACGCCGGCAACTGCCGAGGCTTCATGGAACCAGCCGATGCTTACTTCATCGCCCATGCCCTTGGAATGAATAACGTCCACTGCTTTGACATCCTTGACGCATGCATGGCCTGGACACGCGCCTGCGATGTCACGCAAGGTTTCTTCCAGAGTGGCCGCTACCGTACTGCGCTGATCGTGAACGCGGAATCGTTCTACCTTCCGGGAGGCGTGGCTTACCCAAGCAACTTCACCCTGGAAAGCACGCGCGACATTGCCTACTGTTTCTCGGCTTACTGCGGCGGCGATGGCACCACTGCCACATTGCTGCGTGCTGATCCGGATCGCCCCTGGACGTTCAATTACCTGTCTGACAAGGGCACTGCAGATCTGTGCACCATCCCGTTGGCAGGCCATGCCGGGCGTGCCATGCCAAGCGAACGCATCGGCCTGAATGGGCTTGGCGCCTTCACGTCGTTCAGCTCCCAGGTGTTCAATCACGCCCATCCATTCATGGTGGACGTGCTCCGCAAGCTTGAGCCGTTTCGCGACAGCATTCGCCATGTGTTTGCACACACCGGCGGCTCCGTGCCCATCATCCAGTCGTGGGCAGAGGAAGCAGGTTTCGGCGACTGCGTGCGCTTCATTTACCCCGAGTACGGCAATCTTGGCGCCGCCTCCATCCCGGCTTCCATCGCCCTGCATGCACAGGATGGATCGCTTTCGCGCGGCGAACGATTCGGGTTCTGGATGGGTAGTTCCGGCATGTCAGTCGCATCCGCGTCGCTTGTCTACTAAGCCCCGGGGACTGTCATGTTGCACACCATCTTCACGATCAGCTTTTCCCATCGCGAGACGCGCTACTACCGTGAGATTCAGGGTGGCAGCAATTACAAGGCCGGCATCGCGCTGGCCTACTACATGCGCACCCATGGCGTGTACATGCCAGAACTGCATTTCCTGGCCTTGAGCCACGCCCATAGCCTTGCCGATCTCGAACACGTATGCGATGCCTTCAGGCAGTCACTGACAGAGATGAGGCGGAACGGGTTCTTCCTTGATTGAGCGGCTATGGCACAAACCAATTGCATCGAACGTGAAGTGCGTGGTGGTCGCTGGTCGGAAGGCTACGCGGCCTGGCTGATACGTCACCGTTGGCTGGTGCTGGTGATGTCGACGCTGCTATGCGTCGCGACCGCGACCGGACTCAGCCGTCTGGGCTTCAGCAGTGATTACCGTGACTTCTTTCAGCCCGACGATCCACAACTGCTGGCACACGAAGCGCTGCGTAGCGCGTATTCGGATGATTTCGACGCGCTGGTTGCCTTTGTGCCGGCTGATGGCACAGTCTTCTCGAAGCAAGCGCTGGCAGCCATCGCGCAGTTCACGGAGAAGGCGTGGGAACTGCCGCACGCACGACGCGTCGACAGCCTGACGAACTATCAGCACGCAGAAGCGGATGAGGATCTTCTGCGCGTCCGCCCGCTCTATCAGTCTCAAGCCGCCGAAAAGGCCGAAGGCGTCGAAAGAGTGCGCGCGATCGCGTTGAGCGAGTCGGCCCTGGTTGGCAGGCTGGTTTCACCGGATGGCGCCGTGGCCGGCGTGAGCATCAACTTCACGCTCCCCGCCCCCACCGAAGTCAGCACGCCGGAATCGGTGCATGCATTGCGCAGGTTGATCGAGACACATCGCGCAGAGTTTCCGGAGATACGGGTTCTGGCCAGCGGCGGCATTCTGCTGGATACCGCTTTCGAAGAGCAAGCGCAGGGCGATCTCGAGACCCTTATTCCCATGATGTATGGGCTCATTCTGATCGTCATGTTCATAGCGCTGCGGAGCGCGATGGGTGTGCTGGCGGCATTGCTGGTGATGACCCTGTCGATCCTCGCGTCCCTCGGCGTGACGGGTTGGCTTGGCCTCAAGCTCACCGCGGTGTCGGTTTCCGCGCCAACCATCCTGACCACCATCGCCGTTGCAAGCTGTCTGCATATCATTGTCTACGCAAGCAGACGCATGGCGGCGGGCATTCAGCGACTCGATGCCGTACGTGAGTCAGTGGCCGTCAACATGCCGATCGTTGCGATGGCTTGCGGTACGGATGCACTCGGCTTCTTCAGCATGTGTCTGTCGGACGTGCCGCCGATTGCCGCCTTCGGTGTGATACTTGGAGTCGGGGCGCTGGCAGTCTTTGTCTTCACGACGACTTTTCTACCCGCCTGCCTTGCACTGCTGCCTCTGAAAGGCAGCCGCGCGCTGTTGCGGCAGGGCAATGCACTGGGCAGACTGGCGGCCGCGCTGGTGGATTGGCGACGATCCATTTTTGTCTGCGTTTCAGTGCTGGCAATACTCGGCGCCTGGTTCACTTCGCGCAATCAACTCGAAGACAACTTCGTCGAATACTTCAGCCCGGCCGTTGAGTTCCGGCGTGACACCGATTTCATCAATGCGCACCTGACCGGCGTGCACACCGTGTACTACTCGGTACCGGCACCGGCCGGGACGACGGTTGCCTCGGCCAGCTACTTGCAGGCGCTGGATCGTTTCGCCACCTGGCTGCGGGCCCAGCCGGAAGTTCACCATGTCGATGCGCTATCCGACATCGTGAAGCGGATCCACCGCACCATCGAGAACGATTCACCGAGTGCTTACCGCATTCCCGATGACGACTTGCAGGCGGCGCAGATGTTGCTGCTTTTCGAGATGTCGTTGCCTCCCGGACTGGATCTCAACGATCAGATCCGGGTTGATCGATCCGCCAGCAAACTCACGGTCGTGTTGGGCAACATCACATCCGTCGCGCTGGTGGACTTCGACCGCCGGGTGCACGACTGGATGGGCACAAACCTGCTGCCGGGCATGGCGACGTATGGCACGGGCCCGTCGATGATGTTTTCGCGCATTGGGGAATTGAACGTCGCCGGGACCCTGAAAGGCTACGTGCTTCAGATCCTTCTGATCTCGCTGGTGATCGGCGTGGCCATGCGCAGCGTGCGCCTTGGCTTGGCCAGCCTTCTTCCCAATGTTCTGCCGTCTCTGCTGGCGTTCGGAATCTGGGGGGCGATGGTCGGACATGTGGGGTTGTCCGTCGCCGTGGTTGGCGTGCTGACCTACGGGATCATCGTCGACGACACGATTCACAGCGTCTACAAGTACCACATCGCGCGCACCAGACATGGGCTGGGGTCGAGGGCGGCGATCGAGTACGCGTACAGCAACTCGGGAATCGCGCTGGTTCTCACGACGGCCGTATTGGTGACAGGTTTCGGCGTGCTTACCTTCTCGCATTTTGATCTCAATGCGGATCTGGGAATGATGTCTATGTTTACCATCGGCATGGCCGGGCTGATCGATCTCGTACTGCTTCCGCCGTTGCTCTACGTGATGGATCGACGCACTACAGGCGAAACGCCGCACACACCGTGCTCAACCATGACCGAGGGGAAGTTGTCATCATGATCAGACGGATTCCACAGCTTGCCATTCTGCTTTGCCTGTTCACTGCCCCCTTCGCCAGTGCGGGGCCGACCGACGCGGAAACCCGCGGCGAGGCGATCGCGGCGGACGTATATGCCCGCGAGCGTGGCTTTGAGAGCTACAGAATGGACATGGAGATGATCCTGCGTGACCGGCAAGGTCAGGAAAGCGTGCGAAGGATGCAAGGTACGGTGCTCGAAGTGAGCGGTGACGGAGACAAGCACCTGATCGTGTTCCAGGCACCCGCCGATATCAAGCACACGGCTTTCCTGACCTTCTCTCACGCAGACAAACCCGACGACCAGTGGCTTTACCTGCCTTCGCTCAAGCGCACGCGGCGCATTGCTTCTGACAGCAAGTCAGGATCTTTCCTGGGAAGCGAGTTTTCGTTCGAGGACCTCACATCCCAGCTGCCGCGCAAGTTCAGCCACACGTACATTGCCGAGGAGACCGTGGCCGATCGGACGACCTTCAAGCTGGAGCGAGTACCTCGGTACGAGGGCTCTGGCTATACCCGCCAGCTACTCTGGATCGACAAGGAACGACTGGTCACTCTGAAGACGGAGTTCTACGACCGTCGCGGCGCGCTTCAGAAAACCCTGGAGACGGGTGGGTATGAACGCTACGAGGGCGGGCTGCTGAAACCTGCCTGGATGACGATGCAGAACCACCAGACCGGGAAATCCACGCGCATCAACATGAGCGGCTACAAGTTCCGCGATGCCGGCATCAGTCGCCAGGATTTCCTTCCGCAACGGCTGGAGTATGTGCGCTAACGAATGGTTCGGTGCACGCTGGCTCGCCGCAGTGGGAATGGGTGTGCAGTGCGCCAGTATCGAAGCCATGCCGGTCATCGAAACAACCGGAAGCGTTGGGATTGAAGCGCGGCTATTCAACCGGCCGCCTGTGTTTCCCGAGCAGCGCCGGCATGCCGGCGCGTTGGTACTGAACCCCGGCTGGATCGCGTCATTTCCGTCAAACCCCGGGTTGTCGGCGCGGCTGACGGTTTATGCACGTCTGGACACCGCGGATTCAGCGATGCGCTATTTCGACCTTCGAGAGGCCACCATGCGCTTTCAGGATGGCGACAACCTCTGGCAGGCGGGTATGGAGACCGTTGACTGGAGCGTGATGGAGTCCAGCCACCCCGTCAACATCATCAACCAGCTCGACCCTCGGGCCGATGTCGATCTCGAGGCGAAGCTTGGGCAACCGATGCTGTCCTATACACGCTTCAGCTCCACGTACGGACGTTTTTCCGCGTACTGGATGCCATGGTTCCGTCCTCGACCGCTGTTGGGCGCCGGTAGCCGTCAGCGTGTCGGCCCAGTGGCACCAGAGCCGGCCCCGCATGGCCTGGCGCCGTGGTTGCGTACCGACGACATGGCCGTTCGCTGGTCAGGTACGGTTGGCAATGCCGACTTCAGCGCCTATGTCTTCAACGGTATGTCTCGTGAGCCGGATTATTCAGCGGACCTGACGACCAGCTACCGGCGTATCCGCCAACTGGGGCTGACCGCGCAATTGCCGGTGGGCAACATGCTATGGAAGGGCGAGGCGATTTATCGCCGTGGTCAGGGTCGCCCGTTCTGGTCGTGGATTGCTGGCGGCGAATACACGATTAACCAGTCGAGCTCGGATATCTCTCTGCTGCTCGAATTGCTGAATGACGATCGCGACAGCAGCGCGCCGCCCGCCCTCTACAAGCAGGCGATCTTCGGCGGCGTGCGGCTGCGTTTCAACGAGTCCGGGGACGCCGAGCTCCTGTACGGCATCCTGCATGACCGAGCCAGCCAGGTGCTGATGCACCGGCTTGAGTTCAGCCGGCGTTTTGGGCAATCCGTTCGACTCTCCCTCGAGGCTCGCAAGGCTTCCTGCGGCGCCAATAGTCCGTTCGCACCGATCTGCCAGGACAGCGCGGTTCAGGTCAATCTCAGTCACAGCTTCTGAATTCTCGCGTCCCTCAATGGAATCTTTCAGGAAAGGAATGTTGCGCAATGCTGATTCGAAATCTGATGCTGATCTCGTCGGTATGCAGTTTGCTGGCCGCTCTGCTTCACGTCTACATCATCGTCAAGGGGCCATGGGCGTATCGATTCTTTGGCGCCGGCGAAACACTGGCCACCATGGCGGAGCGAGGCTCGTGGCTTCCTGGTCTGCTGACAGCCGGCATTACCGTGGTGTTCCTCGTCTTTGCTGCCTACTTCGCGGCTGGCGCCGGCCTGTTTCCTTCGTTGCCCTACATGCGAGTTGCGCTGATCGGTATTGCGGCGGTCTACACGCTGCGCGGCGCATTGCTGTTGCCCGTATGGCTGGCCGGCACCCGGATTTCGGCGTTTGATCTCTGGTCCTCGCTAGTGTCATTGGGTATCGGCCTGCTTCACTGTGCGGCGGTGGTGCTTTGGCTGCGCGCATGCGAAACAACGCGGAGCGCGTAAATGACCCGCGCTCCTCTCATCGCCGCCGTGTTCCCGGGACAGGGATCGCAATCCGCAGGCATGCTCGCGCCGTGGCAGGGGGACCGCTTGGTGGTCGACACCATGACGGAAGCATCCGATGCATTGGGGCTGGATCTTTGGCAACTGAGCGAAGCCGGGGATGCGGCAGCGTTGGCGCTCACGATCAACACCCAACCGCTGATGGTTGCCGTGTCTGCGGCATTGTGGAGGGCATGGCGACAGCGCTGCACCAGGCGCATCGCATTTGCGGCCGGGCACAGCGTTGGCGAACTCGGCGCGCTCGTAGCGGCGCAATCGCTATCGCTTTCGGACGCCATGCGCATCGCGCGGCGACGTGCTCTCGCGATGAGCGCCGCGGTAGCGGAAGGCACGGGTACGATGGCCGCCGTGCTTGGACTCGACGATGCAACTGTGCAGCAGTTGTGCACGCGCTGCGCGGAAGACGGCGTTCTGGAGCCGGTCAACTACAACGCACCGGGTCAGGTGGTGGTCGCTGGCCATGTATCGGCCATCGAGCGACTCAAGTCCGCAGCGCGCGATGCCGGGGCGAAGATGGTCTTCATGCTGCCTGTCAGCGGTCCGTTCCATAGCTCCTTGATGCAGCCGGCTGCCAGCGCTCTTGCGATGGCGCTCGACATGATCGATGTTCGCCCGCCAGCTCTGCCGGTGCTGCATAACAGCAGCATGGCGGTGGCAACCGCCGCGTCGATCAAGCCGGAGCTTGTCGCGCAGTTGACCAGCCCGGTGCGTTGGACCGAAACCGTGAATCGCATGACGGCCGCCGGGGCATCGCACGTGCTTGAAGTGGGGCCGGGTGAGGTGCTGACCGGCCTGTGCAGACGCATCGCGCCACGGATCACGGCATGGCCACTCGCCACACCGCAAGGCATGGATGCGGCGGCACGCGCGCTCGGCTGACCTGCTCCTGACATGAGCAGGTCAGGCGCCTGATCGTACGGACGAAAAAAAACCCGGCTCGGGGAGCCGGGTTTTTCTACTACTGAACTACTGAGCGTGACGCGCTTCAGACTGCGTCGCCCTCGCCTTCGGTCGCTTGCACCACCGGCGGCTCGATGAAGAGCGACTGCTCTTCTTCGGTGATCGCCTGGGCGCGTTCGCGCTCGGAGGCCTCGCGTGCCTTGCGGGCACGGTGGTAGGCCAGGCCGGTACCAGCCGGGATCAGACGACCCACGATCACGTTTTCCTTCAGACCACGCAGGTCGTCGGTCTTGCCCATGATCGCGGCCTCGGTCAGCACGCGCGTCGTTTCCTGGAACGATGCAGCCGAGATGAAGCTGTCGGTCGACAGCGACGCCTTGGTAATACCCAGCAGCAGGTTTTCGTGCACCGCCGGACGCTTGCCATCGGCGATCACGCGATCGTTCTCGTCAAGCAGATCCGAACGCTCCACCTGTTCACCCGGGATGAACTTGGTATCGCCAACATCGGCGATCTGCACGCGGCGCAACATCTGACGAACAATCACTTCGATGTGCTTGTCGTTGATCTTCACGCCCTGCAGACGGTACACGTCCTGCACTTCGTCCACGATGTAGTGCGCCAGTTCCTCGATGCCCTTCAGACGCAGGATGTCGTGCGGGTCCGCCGGACCTTCCACGATCATTTCGCCCTTGTTCACCACCTGGCCGTCGTGCACCAGCACCTGCTTTTCCTTGGCGATCAGGAACTCGTGGGCGTTGCCGTCCAGGTCCGTAATCACCAGGCGCTGCTTGCCCTTGGTGTCCTTGCCGAACGACACGGTACCGGTGACTTCCGCCAGCACGGCGGCGTCCTTCGGCGAACGTGCTTCGAACAGCTCGGCCACACGCGGCAGACCACCGGTAATGTCACGGGTCTTCTGCGATTCGGTCGGGATACGTGCAAGCACTTCACCCACGTGAACCTGCTGGCCGTCCTTCACGGTAATCAGCGCGCCCACCTGGAAGCCGATGGTCACGGAATGGTCCGTGCCCGGGATCTTCACTTCCTGGTTGTTCGCGTCGAGCAGCTTCACCTGCGGGCGCAGACCCTTGGTGGCAGCCGTACGGCGCTTGGCGTCGATCACCACGAGGGTCGACAGGCCGGTGACTTCGTCCATCTGCTTGGCGACGGTCACGCCTTCTTCCACGTTCTCGAACTTGATCGTGCCCGAGTACTCGGAAACGATCGGACGAGTCAGTGCGTCCCACGTGGCCAGTTGCGTACCAGCCTTGATGGCCTGGCCGTCCTGCACCAGCAGCGTGGCGCCGTACGGGATCTTGTGGCGCTCGCGCTCGCGGCCATGGTCGTCCATGATCAGTGCCTCGCCCGAACGCGAGATCACGATCAGTTCGCCCTTGGCGTTCGTCACGTAACGCATGGTCACCGTGAAGCGGATCGTGCCGGTCGCCTTGGCTTCCACGCTCGATGCCACTGCCGCACGCGATGCCGCACCACCGATGTGGAACGTACGCATGGTCAGCTGGGTACCCGGCTCACCGATCGACTGTGCAGCGATCACGCCCACCGCTTCGCCCGAGTTCACCAGCACACCGCGGCCGAGGTCACGGCCGTAGCACTTGGCGCACAGGCCGTAGCGCGTGTCGCACGACAGCGGCGTACGGACCTTGACTTCGTCCACGCCGATGTTGTCGATCAGTTCGACCAGGTCTTCGTCCAGCAGCGTGCCCGTTTCGATCGCGGTTTCCTGGGTTTCAGGATTCACGACATCGGCCACCGTCACACGACCCAGGATACGGTCGCGCAGCGCTTCGATCACTTCACCGCCTTCGACCAGGGCCTTCATGGCCACGCCGTTGGAGGTGCCGCAATCGTCTTCCACCACGACCAGATCCTGCGTCACATCGACCAGACGACGGGTCAGGTAACCCGAGTTTGCGGTCTTCAGTGCCGTATCGGCCAGACCCTTACGGGCGCCGTGGGTCGAGATGAAGTACTGCAGAACGTTCAGGCCTTCACGGAAGTTCGCCGTAATCGGCGTTTCGATGATCGAGCCATCCGGCTTGGCCATCAGGCCACGCATACCAGCCAGCTGACGAATCTGGGCCGCGCTACCGCGAGCACCCGAGTCCGCCATCATGTAGATCGAGTTGAACGATTCCTGCTTGACGGTGTTGCCGTTACGGTCGACCACGTCTTCGTGCTGGAGCTGCTCCATCATCGCCTTGCCCACCTGGTCACCAGCGGCGCCCCAGATGTCCACGACGTTGTTGTAACGCTCCTGGTCCGTCACCAGACCGGACATGTACTGCTTGTCGTATTCCTTCACCTTGGCAGCAGCGTCGGAGATGATCTTCTCCTTCTGCGGCGGCACCAGCATGTCGTCGATGGCGATCGAGATACCGGCGCGCGTTGCCAGGCGGAAGCCCGACTGCAGCAGCTTGTCGGCGAAGATCACGGTTTCGCGCAGACCGCACTTGCGGAACGCCGTGTTGATCAGGCGCGAGATTTCCTTCTTCTTCAGCGGCTTGTTCAGCACCGAGAACGGCAGGCCCTTCGGCAGGATCTCGGACAGGATCGCGCGGCCGACCGTAGTGGCCTGCAGCGTGATCTTCGGTGCGAAACGGGCGTCGCCGTCGGCATCCTTGTTCACGAGTTCGTACTCGGTGATCCGCACGTTCACGCGCGAAGCGAGTTCGACTTCCTTGTTCTCGTAGGCGCGCAGGACTTCGCTGATGTCAGCGAAGGTCATGCCTTCACCCTTGCCGTTGATCTTGTCGCGGGTCGTGTAGTACAGACCCAGCACCACGTCCTGCGACGGCACGATCGACGGATCGCCGTTGGCCGGGAACAGCACGTTGTTCGAAGCCAGCATCAGCGTGCGGGCTTCCATCTGGGCTTCCAGCGACAGCGGCACGTGAACGGCCATCTGGTCACCGTCGAAGTCGGCGTTGAACGCCGCGCAGACCAGCGGGTGCAGCTGGATGGCCTTGCCTTCGATCAGCACCGGCTCGAACGCCTGGATACCCAGACGGTGCAGCGTCGGGGCACGGTTCAGCATCACCGGATGCTCGCGGATCACCTCTTCGAGGATGTCCCACACCACCGGCGTCTGGCTTTCCACTTCCTTCTTGGCAGCCTTGATCGTCGTGGCGATGCCCATCGTTTCCAGCTTGTGGAAGATGAACGGCTTGAACAACTCCAGGGCCATCAGCTTGGGCAGACCGCACTGGTGCAGCTTCAGCGTCGGCCCCACCACGATCACCGAACGGCCCGAGTAGTCCACGCGCTTGCCCAGCAGGTTCTGACGGAAACGACCGCCCTTACCCTTGATCATTTCGGCCAGCGACTTCAGCGGACGCTTGTTCGCGCCGGTCATCGCCTTGCCGCGACGGCCGTTGTCCAGCAGCGAGTCGACGGCTTCCTGCAGCATGCGCTTTTCGTTGCGCACGATGATTTCAGGGGCCTTCAGCTCCAGCAGGCGCTTCAGACGGTTGTTACGGTTGATGACGCGGCGATACAGGTCGTTCAGGTCCGACGTTGCGAAACGGCCGCCATCGAGCGGAACCAGCGGACGCAGTTCGGGCGGCAGCACCGGCAGCACTTCCAGGATCATCCATTCCGGCTTGATGCCCGAACGCTGGAACGCCTCGAGCACCTTCAGGCGCTTGGCGAACTTCTTGATCTTGGCTTCGGAACCGGTGGCCTGCAGCTCGGCGCGGATCTGTTCGATCTGCTTCTCGATATCGATGCCGCGCAGCAGTTCACGGATGCCCTCGGCACCCATCATCGCCACGAATTCGCCTTCGCCGTACTCATCGCACTTCGCGATGTAGTCGTCTTCCGACATGATCTGGCTCTTCTTGAGCGGGGTCATGCCGGGTTCCAGCACCACGAACGCTTCGAAGTACAGCACGCGTTCGATGTCGCGCAGCGTCATGTCGAGCACCATGCCCAGACGCGACGGCAGCGACTTCAGGAACCAGATGTGAGCGGTCGGAGCGGCCAGTTCGATGTGGCCCATGCGCTCGCGGCGCACCTTGGCCAGCGTCACTTCCACGCCGCACTTCTCGCAGATCACGCCGCGGTGCTTCAGGCGCTTGTACTTGCCGCACAGGCACTCGTAGTCCTTGATCGGGCCAAAGATCTTGGCGCAGAACAGACCATCGCGTTCCGGCTTGAACGTACGGTAGTTGATCGTTTCCGGCTTCTTCACTTCACCGTACGACCACGAACGGATCTTCTCGGGCGAGGCCAGGCCGATCTTGATCGCGTCGAACTGCTCTTCCTGCTGTACCTGCTTAAAGAGATCGAGCAATGCTTTCATTGCAACTCCTTGTTTCGCCGCCGGCCCGGAGTCTGTCCGGGGCAGCGGCATTCAATCCTGTGGGGAAACCTGCTCTGGTGGGTACCGGCCGCAGCCGGTACCCGCATCCATCCGTGGATCAGTAGCGATCCAGGTCGATGTCGATACCCAGCGAGCGGATTTCCTTCACCAGCACGTTGAACGACTCCGGCATGCCGGCATCGATCGAGTGCTCGCCCTTGACGATGTTTTCGTACACCTTCGTACGGCCGTTCACGTCATCGGACTTGACCGTCAGCATTTCCTGCAGCACGTACGACGCGCCATAGGCTTCCAGTGCCCACACTTCCATCTCACCGAAACGCTGGCCACCGAACTGGGCCTTACCGCCCAGCGGCTGCTGCGTCACCAGCGAGTACGGGCCGGTCGAGCGGGCGTGCATCTTGTCGTCGACCAGGTGGTGCAGCTTCAGCATGTGCATCACACCCAGCGTGACCGGACGCTCGAACGCTTCGCCGGTGCGGCCGTCGTGCAGCGTGACCTGCTGCTTCGATGCGGTCAGGCCGCGCTCGCGTGCGATCTCGTCCGGGTAGGCCAGGTCGAGCATGCGGCGGATTTCGTCTTCATGCGCGCCATCGAACACCGGCGTGGCGAACGGCACACCCTTCTTCAGGTTGGTGGCCAGTTCCAGCACTTCGGCGTCGGACAGGCTGTCCAGGTCTTCCGGCTTGCCGCTCTCGTTGTAGATCTGAGCGAGCAGTGCGCGAAGTTCCTGTGCCTTGGCCTGTGCCTTGAGCATGTCGCCGATGCGCTGGCCCAGACCGCGAGCGGCCCAGCCCAGGTGGGTTTCCAGAATCTGGCCCACGTTCATCCGCGACGGCACGCCCAGCGGGTTCAGCACGATGTCTGCCGGCGTACCGTCAGCCATGTACGGCATGTCTTCGATCGGGACGATCTTCGACACCACACCCTTGTTACCGTGACGGCCGGCCATCTTGTCGCCAGGCTGCAGGCGGCGCTTCACGGCCAGGTACACCTTGACCATCTTGATCACGCCCGGCGGCAGTTCGTCGCCCTGCGTCAGCTTCTTGCGCTTCTCTTCGAAGGCCAGGTCGAACTCGTGACGCTTCTGCTCGATGGCTTCCTTCACGGCCTCGAGCTGGGCGGCCACTTCCTCGTCGGCCGGACGAATGTCGAACCAGTGGTACTTGTCCAGATCGGCCAGGTACTCGCGGGTCAGCTTGGCGCCCTTGGCCAGCTTCTTCGGACCGCCGTTGACGGTCTTGTCGAGCAGCAGGCGCTCCAGACGCTGGAACGCATCGCCTTCCACGATACGGAGCTGGTCGTTCAGGTCCAGGCGGTAACGCTTCAGTTCGTCGTCGATGATCGACTGGGCACGCTTGTCGCGCGTCACGCCTTCACGCGTGAAGACCTGCACGTCGATCACGATACCGCTCATGCCCGACGGCACGCGCAGCGACGTGTCCTTCACGTCAGAAGCCTTCTCGCCGAAGATTGCGCGCAGCAGCTTCTCTTCCGGCGTGAGCTGGGTTTCGCCCTTCGGCGTTACCTTGCCCACCAGCACGTCACCGGCTTCCACTTCGGCGCCGATGTACGTGATGCCCGACTCGTCCAGACGCGCCAGTTGCGCTTCGGCCAGGTTCGAGATGTCGCGCGTGATTTCCTCGGGTCCGAGCTTCGTGTCACGGGCAACGACCGACAGTTCCTCGATGTGGATCGAGGTATAGCGGTCTTCGGCCACCACACGCTCCGAGATCAGGATCGAATCCTCGAAGTTGTAGCCGTTCCACGGCATGAACGCGACCAGCATGTTCTGGCCCAGAGCCAGCTCGCCCAGGTCGGTCGAGGCGCCGTCAGCGATCACGTCGCCGCGGGCAACGATATCGCCAACCTTCACCATCGGACGCTGGTTGATGTTGGTGTTCTGGTTCGAACGCGTGTACTTGATCAGGTTGTAGATGTCCACGCCGACTTCACCGGCCACGGCTTCGTCGTCGTTCACGCGGATCACCACGCGCATCGCGTCGACGTAGTCGACCACGCCGCCACGCATCGCCTGCACGGCCGTACCCGAGTCAACGGCCACGGTGCGCTCGATGCCGGTACCAACCAGCGGCTTGTCCGGACGCAGGCAAGGCACGGCCTGACGCTGCATGTTCGCGCCCATCAGTGCACGGTTCGCGTCATCGTGTTCGAGGAACGGCACCAGCGAAGCTGCGGCCGACACGATCTGCGACGGCGCCACGTCGATGTACTGCACGCGGTCCGGGGTGACCATACGCGTTTCACGCTCGGAACCTTCACGCGCCGACACCAGTTCGTCGGTCAGGTTGCCTTCGGCGTCAACGGTAGCGTTGGCCTGGGCCACCACGTACTTGCCTTCCTCGATGGCCGACAGGTAGTCCACCTGGTCGGTCAGCTTGCTGTTCTCGACCTTGCGGTACGGCGTTTCCAGGAAGCCGTACTCGTTCAGGCGAGCGTACAGAGCCAGCGAGTTGATCAGACCAATGTTCGGACCTTCCGGCGTTTCGATCGGGCACACGCGGCCATAGTGGGTCGGGTGCACGTCACGGACTTCAAAGCCGGCGCGCTCGCGCGTCAGACCACCCGGGCCAAGGGCCGAAACACGGCGCTTGTGGGTAATTTCCGACAGCGGGTTGGTCTGGTCCATGAACTGCGACAGCTGCGACGAACCGAAGAACTCGCGAATCGCCGACGAAATCGGCTTCGAGTTGATCAGGTCGTGCGGCATCAGGTTCTCGGTCTCGGCCTGGCCCAGACGCTCCTTCACGGCGCGCTCGACGCGCGACAGGCCGGCACGGAACTGGTTTTCGGCCAGTTCGCCGACGCAACGCACGCGACGATTGCCCAGGTGGTCGATATCATCGACTTCGCCCTTGCCGTTACGCAGGTTCACCAGGATCTTGATCGTTTCGAGGATGTCCTCGTCCTGCAGCACCATGCTGCCCTCGCCGCTCGGGCGCGACAGACGGCTGTTGACCTTCATGCGGCCAACGCGCGACAGATCGTACGATTCTTCGCTGTAGAACAGGCGCTGGAACAGCGCTTCGACGGCGTCCTCGGTCGGCGGCTCGCCCGGGCGCATCATGCGGTAGATGGCGATACGCGCGGCCGTCTGGTCGGCGGTATCGTCCACACGCAGCGTTTGCGAGATGTACGGGCCCTGGTCCAGATCGTTCGTGTACAGCGTCTGGATGTCCTTGACGCCGGCTTCGCGCAGGTTTTCCAGCAGCGACTCGGTCAGCTCGTCGTTGGCGTTGGCGATCACCTCACCGGTATCCGGATCGATGATGTTCTTGGCCAGCACGCGGCCCAGCAGGTAGTCTTCCGGCACGCTGATCAGCTTGGTGCCGGCGGAGTCCAGGTCGCGGATGTGCTTGGCGTTGATCCGCTTGTCCTTCTCCACGACCACGCGGCCGTTCTTGTCGACGATGTCGAAGCGCGCGACTTCACCGCGCAGGCGCTCGGGCACGAACTCGAGTTGTGCGCCTTCGCTCTGCAGCGTGAAGTTGTCGAACACGAAGAAGTGGGCCAGGATCTGTTCCGGCGTCAGGCCGATCGACTTCAGCAGGATCGTCACCGGCATCTTGCGGCGGCGGTCAACGCGGAAGTACAGGATATCCTTCGGGTCGAATTCGAAGTCGAGCCACGAGCCACGGTACGGGATGATCCGTGCCGAGAACAGCAGCTTGCCCGAGCTGTGCGTCTTGCCCTTGTCGTGCTCGAAGAACACGCCCGGCGAACGGTGCAGCTGGCTGACGATGACACGCTCGGTGCCGTTGATCACGAAGGAACCGGTCGAAGTCATGAGCGGGATTTCGCCCATGTAGACTTCCTGTTCCTTCACTTCCTTCACCTTGCCCGGGTTCTCGCGATCATTGATGATCAGGCGAACCTTCGCGCGCAGTGCCGAGTGGAACGTCAGGCCACGCTGCTGGCATTCCTTGACGTCGAACGGCGGGTTGGACAGGTGATACGAGACAAACTCCATACGGGCAAGCCCGTTATGGGAGGAGATAGGGAAAATCGCGTTGAAAGCGGCCTGCAGGCCCTCGGTCTTACGACGCGCGGGCGGCGTATCCTCTTGCAAGAACTGGGTGTAGGATTCAATCTGCGTGGCAAGCAGGAATGGAACCTGATGAACAGTCGCACGCTTCGCAAAGGATTTGCGAATGCGCTTCTTTTCGGTGAAGCTGTACGCCATGGGATCTCCGAATCATCGCAGGGCTGGCTGGACCTGGCCGGCACCTGAGGTGTTCAGCGACTGGGAGGGGATTTGGCGGTTGGCCGCTACCAACCTCTGGCTGACGGTGCCCGCACGCTGCGGGCGGTGTGGTCATTGCACGGCGCAATGCCTGTACTCGCCCGGGGGACACCCGACCAAACTTGTCTTCTGCAGTCGGTTCAGAAGACAAACATCAGCAACCACCTAGTGTGCCACTGATGTTTGGCTTCTGCTAAGGCAGCGAATAATTGTCGCTTGCCAAGCATCTTATGCCGCACTTCTTGGCGCATTTCGCGCACCTTTGCGCCTTTTGGGTGCACTGTCAAACACACCCCACAGAAGCGCAAAAAGGCTGGCGCCGGGAATTTCCCTTTGCCAGCCCCATCCGCGTGCCCCAGAGGGCACGCGTGGTACCACTTACTTGACGTCGGCCTTTGCGCCAGCGTCTTCCAGCTTCTTCTTCGCGTCGGCGGCAGTAGCCTTGTCCACGCCTTCCTTGACGGGCTTCGGTGCGCCATCGACCAGGTCCTTGGCTTCCTTCAGACCCAGGCCGGTGATTTCGCGCACGGCCTTGATCACGCCAACCTTGTTCGAGCCAACTTCGGCCAGAATCACGTTGAACTCGGTCTGTTCTTCAGCAGCGGCGGCACCGCCAGCGCCCGGAGCAGCAGCCACAGCCATGGCAGCAGCCGACACGCCAAACTTCTCTTCGAACGCCTTGACCAGGTCGTTCAGTTCCATCACGGACATCGCGCCTACGGCTTCCAGGATGTCGTCTTTAGTGATTGCCATTTGGATTACTCCTACTAGATTTGATTCGGGATCGGTAATGCGATCTGTCTATGCAACGGCTCAGGCGGCCGGAGCTTCCGCTTCCGCGGGAGCACCTTCTGCCTTCTTGGCGGCCAGTGCAGCCAGCAGACGGGCAAAGCCCGACACCGGTGCCTGCATCACGCCAAGCAGCTGAGCGATCAGTTCGTCACGGCTCGGGATCGAAGCCAGGGCCTTCACGGCGCCAGCATCGAGAACGTTGCCGTTATACGACCCTGCGCGCAGGACCAGCTTGTCGTTGGTCTTGGCAAAGTCGTTCAGAACCTTGGCCGAGGACACTGCATCTTCGGAAATACCGTAGATCAGCGGACCGGTCATCTGCTCTGCGAGGCCTGCAAACGGCGTACCTTCGACAGCACGGCGAGCCAGCGTGTTCTTCAGAACGCGCAGGTACACGCCTTGCTGACGAGCGGCGGCACGCAGCTTGGTCAGATCGCCAACCGTGATGCCGCGATATTCGGCCACGACGATGGTCTGGGCCTTGGCGACTTGCGCCGAAACCTCAGCAACGACGGCCTTCTTATCTTCAATATTGAGTGGCACGGTTAAGCTCCAAAACGATGCGAATACACCAGGCGAACCTGGCACAAACACATCAGTCCAAACGAACGGCGTCCGATTGGCCCGAATCACCCGGGTCATGCCCGGCTTCATCAATCCCTTCGGGTGCGCCATCTGCGCTGGCGGGACGGCTGTCGTCGGGGCATGCCCCGCACGTGCCGACCGATTAAGTCCACGCTGCCAGACTACGGCGGTGTGAACACCAGCGGTCTTTGATAACCAGCGGCATCTGCCTGCGCTCATCGCACGGCCGAGGCCACTGCCCAAAGCCATCCTCCATCGCCTTCCGGCGCCGGAGACGACCCCGGCAATGCCGGGATCTTCAATTCCTGCCCTGGCCGGTGTTATCGGGATCCGGTCAGGTGATTGCCGTCAGCTCAGGCCGACAGCGAGGTCTGTTCGACGCGAACGCCAACGCCCATCGTGGACGACACGGCGATCTTGCGCAGGTACACACCCTTGCTCGTTGCCGGCTTGGCCTTGACCAGGGCGTCCAGTAGGGCGCTCAGGTTGCTCTTCAGCGCGGCGTCTTCGAACGAGCGACGGCCAATGGTGGCGTGGATGATACCGGCCTTGTCGACACGGAATTGCACCTGACCAGCCTTGGCGTTCTTCACAGCCTGGGCCACGTCCGGCGTCACGGTGCCAACCTTCGGGTTCGGCATCAGGCCGCGCGGGCCGAGGATCTGGCCCAGCGTACCGACGATACGCATCGTGTCCGGCGAAGCGATCACGACGTCAAAGTTCAGGTTACCGGCCTTCACTTGCTCGGCCAGGTCTTCCATGCCAACGATGTCAGCACCGGCAGCCTTGGCGGCTTCAGCCTTTTCGCCCTGAGCGAACACGGCCACGCGAACCGACTTGCCGGTACCAGCCGGCAGCACCACGGAACCACGCACCACCTGGTCCGACTTCTTGGCGTCGATGCCCAGTTGCACGGCAACGTCGATCGACTCGTCGAACTTCGCCGAAGCGCAGCTCTTCACCAGGCCCAGGGCCTCGTCGATCGGGTAGAACTTGGTACGCTCGATCTTCGCCTTGTTGGCGGCGACGCGCTTGGAAACCTTAGCCATTTACAGACCCTCCACGGTGATGCCCATCGAACGCGCCGAACCAGCGATCGTACGCACGGCGGCGTCGAGGTCAGCGGCGGTGAGGTCAGCGTTCTTGGCCTTGGCGATTTCTTCAGCCTGGGCACGGGTGATCTTGCCAACCTTGTCGGTGTGCGGCTTGGGCGAACCCTTGGTGATGCCTGCTGCCTTCTTGATCAGCACGGTCGCCGGCGGCGACTTCATCACGAAGGTGAAGCTCTTGTCGGCGAAGGCGGTAATCACCACCGGCACCGGCAGACCAGGTTCCATACCCTGGGTCTGGGCGTTGAACGCCTTGCAGAACTCCATGATGTTCAGACCACGCTGACCCAGTGCGGGACCAACGGGCGGGGAGGGATTTGCTTTACCAGCCGGGATTTGCAGCTTGATAAAGCCAACGATCTTCTTGGCCATCTTTACTCCAATCCGGATCCGTTCCTTCGGGAATCAGATCCTGTTGAGTCGTAACGCGCTGTCGTTGTACCGCTTGGCACAACCTCGCGCTCCTCTTGGGCTCGCTTTCGCTTGCCCTATCCTGGCTGCCGCCTTCCTTACGGAGCGCAGCAGCCAAAAATACTTAAACCTTCTCGACCTGACCGAACTCGAGTTCGACCGGCGTAGCGCGCCCGAAGATCGTGACCGTCACGCGCAGGCGCGACTTTTCGTAGTTCACTTCTTCGACGTTGCCGTTGAAATCGGTGAAAGGACCGTCCTTGACGCGAACCATTTCGCCCACTTCGAACAGCGTCTTGGGACGCGGCTTCTCGACCCCTTCCTGCATCTGGGTCATGATCTTGTCGACTTCCCGCTGGGAAATCGGGCTCGGACGGTTGCGTGCACCGCCCACGAAACCGGTCACCTTGCTGGTGTTCTTCACCAGGTGCCAGGTCTCATCGGTCATTTCCATTTCCACCAGCACATAGCCGGGGAAGAAACGACGCTCGGTGACCGACTTGTGGCCGCCCTTGATCTCGACGACTTCTTCCGAGGGCACCAGGATGCGGCCGAACTTGTCCTGCATCTCGGCGCGCTCGATGCGCTCCTGCAGCGCGCGCTGCACACTCTTCTCCATGCCGGAGTAGGCGTGCACCACATACCAGCGCTTCTTCGACGAAGGCGATTCCGCGGCCGTGGTTTCCTGCTGAGCGTTATCCGTCATGTGCTACCTCTTATTTCCAGCCCAGCACGAGGGAGAAAATCACCCACTCGATGAGCTTGTCAGCCGACCACAGGAACAGCGCCATGATTACGACGAACGCAAACACGAGCCCGGTCATCTGGCCGGCTTCCTTGCGCGTCGGCCATACGACCTTGCGAACTTCCCGATACGATTCACGGGCAAAACCCACGAAGTCCTTGCCCGGTGCCGACACCAGCGCCACAACAACGCCTAGCGCGATACCGGCAAACAGCGCGGCGCCTCGCACGTACGAGGGCTGCTGTGCGAGCACGTAGAAGCCGATGACCCCGGCAACCACCAGGAGCACCGCTACGCCAAGCAGCCACTTGCCACTGGAGGCGCCTACGGTTTCGACATTGGGATTGGCCATGTTTCGCAAACGAGACTAAGCCGCGTCACGATTATTCCTCGCGACGCGGCTGATTAATTTGGCAGGGGCAGAGGGAATCGAACCCCCAACCTTCGGTTTTGGAGACCGACGCTCTGCCAGTTGAGCTATACCCCTAAAACTACTTTGGGGTTGGCATAGCCAACCCCTCTGGCAAACGAACGCAGCCGGTTGGTGCTGCGTTCGCCAGTTCGACTAATTAGTCGAGGATCTTTGCCACAACGCCGGCGCCGACGGTACGGCCACCTTCGCGGATAGCGAAGCGCAGACCTTCTTCCATGGCGATCGGGGCGATCAGCTTGACGGTGATCGACACGTTGTCACCCGGCATTACCATTTCCTTGTCCTTCGGCAGCTCGATCGAGCCAGTCACGTCGGTCGTACGGAAGTAGAACTGCGGGCGGTAGTTGTTGAAGAACGGCGTGTGACGGCCACCTTCGTCCTTCGACAGGATGTACACCTCACCGGTGAAGTGGGTGTGCGGCTTGATCGAACCCGGCTTGCACAGCACCTGGCCGCGCTCGACGTCTTCGCGCTTCGTGCCGCGCAGCAGCAGACCCACGTTGTCGCCAGCCTGACCCTGGTCCAGCAGCTTGCGGAACATTTCCACGCCCGTGCAGGTGGTCTTGACCGTCGGACGGATACCGACGATTTCGATTTCTTCACCGACCTTCACCACGCCACGCTCGATACGGCCGGTCACCACGGTACCGCGGCCCGAGATCGAGAACACGTCTTCCACCGGCATCAGGAACGTACCGTCCACAGCGCGCTCCGGCGTCGGGATGTACGTGTCCAGTGCGTCGGCCAGGCGCATGATCGCCTGCTCGCCCAGGTCGCCCTTGTCGCCTTCCAGCGCCAGCTTGGCCGAACCCTTGATGATCGGGGTGTCGTCGCCCGGGAAGTCGTACTTCGAGAGCAGCTCGCGCACTTCCATTTCCAC